>DAOUFJ010000018.1:0-92265 GCA_034429935.1 Dehalococcoidales bacterium | reverse complement strand
ATACGCAGATATAAAATCAGCTTCAGGCCAGCCTACATTAAATACATTCTTGATATAGTCGACCATATTCTCATCATCTTCAATAATAAGGATTTTCATCGGCGTCCTCCATACTGAATTTTTAATTGCTTTCTCAACGGAATCGACCTCGCAGGTAAACAAGGGAGCTCCAGAAAAAAACACCTCCACCGCTTTTTATCTCCTTTCTCCTCAATTTTAATCCCGCAAAGTTGACCTATAACCCTGTTTAAATTCTTTCAGGGCATTCAACATCATCTGGAATTACTGTTTATGAACCATCGCTGATATTGATATATTACCATTTTGTTACTATATTGTTACTTTTATAACTATTTGATTATAGCACATTTTTATTTATTTATATTATTATTTTTTAACATATTTTTAATTATTTTTTATATTTTTTTTGCAACACTAGTATTTTAAATAAATAATTCTTTAGATTATCAATCCCCCCATAAACAGGTTATTGATTTTACAGAGAGCAAGTGTAATAATTACCCTGTATCAGACAGGCTGGAGGAAAGCTACGGACAAAGGTTCTTTCGACATCACCGACCTCGAACGATGGCAAAAACAGGGTATCATAACCGAAAAGCAGCTTGAAGCCATTGTGAAGCGGGAACAATTCGAAAACAAACCTGCCGTCAGGGAAAAAACCGGGTTGAACCTGATTACTGTACTTTACTATTTCGGCGGATTCCTGGCTCTGCTATCATTCACGCTGTTTATAAGTATGAACTGGGATAATTTATCACAGTGGGGACGCTTTGCAATCGCTCTTGCGGCGCTGCTTGTTACAGGCGGGCTGGGTTTATGGCTGCGATTCATCCAGAAGTCCGAGGTGGCGGGGGGATTGATATTGTTCGTCGCCACCGCCATCCTGCCGCTATTGATTTACACAATCGCCAGCCTGACAGGAATCTGGGCTGAAGAAGCATCGTTCTACGAATTAAGATTTGCCATACTCATAATGGGATTAATCAGCCTTGCCGGAGCAGTGGCAGCCCTGTTTTATACGCATTTTCCTCTTATTTCCATTCTGGCAGCCGGATTTACACATCTCACCCTCATCGACATCGTACAGATGATATGGGGCGAGGCGTTTCTTTTCAATGAAAGCACCGCCATCATAGGCAGCATCTTCATACTGATTGGCATCTGGATGACCGTGTACGGAATGAAAAATTATGCCTTCTGGTTAAAGCTCTACGGCCTTGTCTGGCTGCTCTTTACCTTCTCGATTCTCTTTTTCGACAGCGGGAGCATACTATTCGGATTATTATACCTTGCCATATATATTATAATAGCCGGAATCAGCCTGTACTTGCACGAAGCCATGTTCATGGTATTCGCCATCATCGGGATATATTTTTATATCTTCAACCTGGTTTTCGATATCTTCGAGGGCTCCTCAATCTTTCCCCTGATACTGGGCATAATAGGCATCAGCATCGTTCTGCTGTCCGTTCTATTCCAGAAATACGGGAAACACCTCTTCCGACGGAAAGCCGATGGGAAAATTACCCTGTCGGTTACGAAAGAGTAATTGCAATTTCTTCCTCATTTTTATTACGTAACCGTCTGAATCAGCCTCATCAGGCATTTGCCCCTCAAACGCACTTTTCCCCAAGTGGCAGCCAACAATGTTGACAGCTACAGCCGAATATTCTATTTTAGTGTATAATCGTATTGAGTAAATTCAGGGAGAAAGAAAATGCGCGGTATTATTACAGTAATCGGAAAAGACCGGGTAGGCATCATTGCCGCCGTCAGTAATATACTTATGGAAGCCAATATCAACATACTGGACATCACGCAAACTACGCTGCAGAACATCTTCACGATGATAATGCTGGTAGACCTCACAAGTCCCACTATTACATTTGACCAGCTCTCTAAAAAGCTGAACGACAAGGGTGAAGAAATGGGGCTTTCCATCAGGGTCCAGCGTGAAGATATCTTCAACGCCATGCACAAAATTTAACAGTCATCGATAATTAATAATATGACGACTCTTCGGGGAAAAGAATCATGATAAATACTTACGAGATACTGGAAACGATAAAAATGATATCCAGCGAAAGCCTGGACATCAGGACTATAACTATGGGGATTTCCCTGAGGGATTGCTCCCATAGCGATATGGATGCGCTGGCAACACGCGTTTACGACAAGATAACGCGCAAAGCTGAAAAGCTGGTAAAAACCGGAGAGGATATCGAAAAGGAATACGGAATACCCATCACTAACAAGCGCATTTCGGTAACACCTGTTTCCATTATCGGCGAAGGCGCCAACGGCGATTATACGAAGATTGCCAGAGCCATGGATAGGGCCACCGAAACGACCGGCGTCGATTTTATCGGCGGCTACAGCGCGCTTATACACAAAGGCTATACCGACGGAGACAGGAGATTCGTGGAATCCATCCCCGAAGCCTTATCGGAAACCAAACGGGTATGCGCCTCGGTAAATATCGCCACCACCAAATCAGGTATCAACATGGATGCCGTGGCACAGATGGGACGTGTAATCAAAAAAGCCGCCGAACTCTCGGCAAAAGACAACGGCATAGCCTGTGCCAAGCTGGTCGTTTTTTGCAATGCGCCGGAAGATAATCCGTTCATGGCAGGGGCTTTTCACGGCATCGGAGAACCGGAGTGCGTTATCAATGTCGGCGTCAGCGGGCCGGGCGTAATGCACAACGCCCTGAAGAAAATCAGCCCCGATGCCGATTTTACCGAACTGGCCGAAACCATCAAGAAAACCGCTTTTAAAATAACCCGCGTGGGACAGCTGGTTGCCACCGAGGCATCGAGACGTCTGGGAGTAACCTTCGGTATCGTCGACCTCTCGCTTGCCCCTACTCCGGCTGTCGGCGACAGTATAGCTAATATAATAGAAGATATGGGACTCGAAAAATGCGGTGCGCCGGGCACTACCGCCGCCCTGGCGTTGCTTAACGATGCCGTTAAAAAAGGCGGCACCATGGCCAGCTCGCAAGTGGGAGGGCTTTCGGGAGCCTTTATCCCCGTAAGCGAAGACGCCGGAATGGTGGAAGCCGTTAAAGCCGGAGCTTTGAGTCTTGAAAAACTGGAAGCCATGACCTGCGTTTGCTCTGTCGGACTGGATATGATTATCGTCCCCGGAGATACCCCGGATTATACGATATCCGCTATTATTGCCGATGAAGCAGCCATAGGCATGATAAATTCGAAGACGACAGCGGTAAGAATCATCCCTGCCCCAGAGAAGAATGTGGGAGAGACGGTGGAATTCGGCGGGCTTTTGGGCGGCGGCCCGGTAATGGCTGTAAACAGATTCTCAAGCAAGGCATTTATCGCCAGAGGCGGACGCATCCCTGCCCCTATCCACAGCCTGAGGAACTAAAACATCGATGACCGATAAACCTAAAAAGAGACCGAAATGCTCCATGTGCGGCAAGTGTTGCAGTGCGCCGACTGTGATGATTACAAAACCGTCGGATTACCGGAGATGGGTGCAACAGGGCCGGGACGATATACTCCGGTATGCCACAGTTCCTCCACCGGGAGGCTATGGCGACCTGTGGAAACAACCGGAGGACGGAGAAGAAATCACCCATTGTCCATTTATAAAGAAAATAGATGATGATAGGTATATCTGCACAATCCAGGATACCAAACCTAAAGTATGCCGGGAGTACCGCTGCGAATGGGCATACGGAGCAGGGAAAAAGGGCTTCCCATTTAAAACCGATTGCGGCTGGACGGATAAAGCTAAGAAATTAGGCTACGGAAAGCCGCGTAACCCGCAGCCACCACGCACAACATAAAAATCTACTATTATACTTAATTCAACCTTCATTAATGCCAATGCGCTTAAATCCCTGTGAAAAATTTTTACATATTTCTTAATAATTATTTATTAAAGGTATTGACAAACCACAATTAGCGATATATAATAGTTTTAGCAATCGAGGAAAGAGATTGCTAATAAATAAATGGTTTAATTAAAGGAGGTTTTAAAAATATGGTAATTCAGAGATGGAGTCCTTACAGGGAATTGAAGCAGGTGGAGGATACGATGGACAGGCTATGGCGCTTCGGAGGTATTTCCGGATATACCGAGGCGGCAGAGGATTGGAACATACCGATCGATGTCATGCAGAAAAAGGATGACATTATCGTCAGCGCATCGGTCCCGGGTATTAAACCGGAGGAAATCGATGTCGCTATCGAGGACAATGTCCTAACCATCAGGGCTGAAAGAAAACCCGAAGCCAAAGAGGATGGTACCTACCTTATCAAGGAGAGACCGTTCGGTTCCTTCTTCAGGGCTTTGAGACTTCCCGATACCGTAGATAGCGAAAAAATCGTTTCCTCTTACAGCAACGGTGTTTTGACAATCACCATGCCGAAAGCCGAAGAGAAAAAGAAGAAACAGATTCAGGTCAAAGTAGAGAGCGAACCGAAGGTCATCGAAGCAAAAGCCAAATAATTAAGTAATCGTTTTCTTTCTTCTTTTAGAATTTTCTCCTTTCAGTTAGCCTGGCGATAAGCCGGGCTAGCTTGTTTTCGGGCATTGACATTACTCCGATAACGATATATATTAAGACAATCGGAATGTTAGAAAGTAGGATATTCTTATGTCGGAACTGGTTCAAATACGGAAAAAAGCTCAAATAACCCTGCCCGCCTCGGTCAGGCAAAAACTGGGCATCGAAGAAGGCGATTTCGTCGATGTACAGGTTAAGGACGGTGATATCGTACTCAAAGTTATGAAGATGATAAGCAAAGAGCAGGCATGGTTCTGGACGGAACGCTGGCAAAACGGGGAAAGAGAAGCTGAGGAAGATATCCATAGCGGCAGAATACATAAATTCGAAAACGCCGACGATGCCGTCGCCTTTCTGCACAAGCAAAGCGATAAAAAGAAAAAAGACGCGGGCAGTGAATAAATGCCTGTCGAACTCACCGAACGCTTCGTTAGTCAATATACCAGGTTGCCAATGGCTATACAAAACAAAGTAGACAAGGCATTGAAACTACTGGATAACGATTTCCGCCATCCCGGTTTACGCAGCCATCCGGTAGAAAGAGCACACGGCATTTTCGAAGCTTATGTGGATGATAAATACCGCATGACTTTTGAACGCAAAGGCGATACTTTTATCATACGCAATGTGGATAACCATGATGAGTGTCTGAAAAACCCGTAAATTAGCTACTTAATCTTGACCGGAATACCGGACACCATCAGGTAAACCTCATCGGCATGTTGTGCAATCAACTGGTTCGCCCTGCCGAGCAAGTCCCGGTAATTCCTGGAAAGTTCGTTATCGGGGACGATTCCCAGCCCCACCTCGTTGGATACCAGTATATATGCAGCAGTTTTTGAATTCATGATATTGACAAGCGAATCGATTTCTTTTAGAACCTCGGATTCAGCAGACTTTTCATTTCCTGCTTGAAGCATAACATTGGAAACCAGCATAGTGATGCAATCTACAAGAACAACCGGATAATCCCCGTCTTTCTTGCCGATAGCTCTGCCGACTTCAACCGGAGCTTCCAGCGTATCCCAGTTTACGGGACGTGACTTTTTATGCTTTTCGATACGCAGTCGCATATCTTCGTCTTTGGCTTCGGCGGTTGCCACAAACAGTACCCTGCCGCCGATATCGGAAGCCAGCTTCTGGGCATAACTGCTCTTGCCTGCCCTGGCGCCGCCGGTTATCAAGATACAGCCCAACTTAAACCCCTTCATCCTTATATTTACAGGTCTTTATATCCAAAAACCAGTGCTCGTCTCTCAACATCTTTTCAGCACCGGTAATTTCCAGTTCCTTTTTAAAAAGAGGCCCGCCGGTAACCAGTGTATGATATTCCCCCGCTTCGCCGCAAGGGGTAATTTTATTGGTTCCAGCTAAATCGGACAACAAACTCAAATCGACCTGACTGCCCAACCATTCCTCCCCCATCACGCTAGCATCGGTAGCAACTATGACCGCTTTAAAACCGCTGTCGATAAATTCCTGCAACAATTTCGACTGGTCTTCCATCCAGAGAGGTAGATGAGGTGTAATGCCGCATTTGTTACATACTCTTTCAACCCACTCGCGGTGCACTTCGAAATCGATATCCCCGAAAACACCATCCGTTATCCCCTGCTCTTTCAAAGATAAAAGGATACTGCAAAATTCCTCTTCGTAGTTATCCCAGTTAGTCTTTCCCTGTACCATAGGAATTCCCATAGCTTCGGACTGCATCTCGAGAACCTCTTTGGAAAGCCCGTGTGAACGGGAACGCATGCCGTCTTCGGTTGCCATATTCAATAAACAGCAAACATTGAGACCGTTATTGGCAGCCCGGTAATAAGCCAGGCAACTGTCCTTGCCGCCGCTCCATGATACAAAGGTCTTTTTCATATTTCCCTGCTCTCCTATATGTAAAACTAGTCTGTCATTCTGGAGGGAGTGATAACGACCGAAGAATCCGGGGGGAAGGGGATTTTCTTTTATCCCACCACCCAAGATACTTCGTCCCGATAAATCGGGACTCCAGTATGACATTATAACCGTAGGGACGACTATTGATCGTTCGCCCTCTCGTCCTGAAGCGACAGCGTAGGAGAGCTTGTCGAAGGGTTTTAAAAACGGAAAATTACATAATTTATATTCGGCACCGCTATGGATTCGACAGGCTCACCACGAACGGCTTGTTTTTCATTGGTAATGACGTTGCTATCTCCCTCCGTTCAAGTGAGAAGTATCATTTAAAAGTGTTAAGACCGCCCCCTGCATAACGTTATCCATTATGGTAAGCGAGGCAACGTCTATTTTGAATTGCCACCATTTATTTATATCGATATCCAGTAAAAGACACAGGATTATTCTTAAACACCCGGAATGCGTTACCACCAGTATATTCGAACCCTCGTCCAGTTCCTTAAGCATAGCTACAAAGGATTTAATACGAATCGCCAGGCTATCCAGGTTTTCTCCTCCGGCAAATGTGAAATCGAAAACAGCCGGATCCCAGTCCGGGAAAATCTCGATTATCTCTTTATATGTCTTGCCTTCCAGCTTCCCGAAATCCATTTCGACAAGCTCAGGCAGGGATACAATATCGATATTACGCCCGTTATGAATTGTCTTCGCTGTTTCCTGCGCCCTAACAAGCGGACTGGCATATATTTTATCGAATGGCTCGGAAGACAAACGCAAAGCCAGCTTTTGCGCCTGCCCGATTCCCGTCTCATTCAAGGGGACATCGATGCGTCCCTGATATCGCCTGACCTTATTTAAATCCGTTTGCCCGTGCCTGACCAGATATAACTTCAAAATAAAACTCCTTATTAAAACGAAGCAGAAAGAAGCAAAGGTATCACCAGCAGCGCCGCCGCTTCGTTTACTTCCTTTATAGCGCCGTATGTATCTCCGGTTAAACCACCCAGCCGTGACTTGAAGAAGATACCCAGCAAAAGGGTTATCAGGCAGGTTATCGCCATCATGACAATTCCCCACCACCCCGCTAACAGGATAGCGGCTGCCAGTGTGATTATCGATGCGACAAGCAAGCGCAATACGTTAGCTCCCTGCTTGAACGCCAGTCCCGCCCCGCTCTTGCGGGCATAAGGGAATGCGGTAATCGCCAAAACCATCGCCCAGCTTCCCAGTAGCGGAGCCAGCATTAACGTTTCCCAATTCCAGCCTGACAGTGAAACCATAGCAGCAAACTTGACCAGTAACAGCAGGCATATTCCTGCAACTCCGAAAGCCCCCGTATGGCTGTCCTTCATAATCTCCAGCCGTCTTTCGGGAGTACCGCCCGCCAGCCCGTCGCAGGTATCGGCAAGCCCGTCAAGATGCAGCGCACCGCTGACCAGTACCCATACAATTAATGTTAACGCAGCCGTAACGACAGCAGGAAAGACCTCGCCCAGTCCCCAATTAACCAGGAATAGAATTACGCCGATAAGCAAACCGACTACCGGGAAAAATACTAAAGACGAGGCGATCTCCCTCGCTTCAGGGTCATTTTTAAAAGGCACCTGTATTACAGTCAGGAATTGTAACGCTATCCAGAAACCCATAGCTTATTAGCCCTCCGCATCCTTATCGGAAACCCCGGCTTCGTCGAAGGTTTTCATTTCTTTCAGTACTTTAACCGATGCCTCGGCCAGTGAGATCCCCAGCGCCGCGCCTGTTCCTTCTCCGAGGCGCATATCCAGCGATAAAAGCGGCTGCAATCCCATATATTCCAGCATAATGCGGTGTCCCTGCTCCACCGAAAGGTGCGAGGCAATCAGGTAATCTCTTACCTGAGGGCATAGCTTAACCGCAATCAGCGCCGCCGCACCGGAAATGAAACCGTCTATAACCACCGGGATACGATTGGCTGCTGCTCCCAGTATAACACCGGCCAGCCCCCCGATTTCGAAACCGCCCACCTTCGAAAGGATATCAATGCCGTCATTATTATCAGGCCGATTGACTTCCAGAGCACGATTTATGACCTCGATTTTATGAAGAAGCTGGCTATCGTCGATACCCGTCCCCCTGCCGGTTACATCCGCTGCAGACCTGCCGCTAACCGTAGCACAGATAGCACTGGCAGCGGTAGTATTGCCTATACCCATTTCACCGGTGCCGACAATATCCAGACCCTTCTCTACCTGAGACTCTATTACGGCAATGCCGGACTCGATGGCATCGCTTGCCTGCTTACGAGTCATAGCCGGTCCTTTCGCCATATTATCCGTGCCAAAAGCTATAGATTGATTTTCAAGCAAAGGATTCCCGTCGAATCCGCCGATAACTCCCATATCGACAACGATTACACGCGCCCCGATATGCCGTGCAAAGACATTTACAGCCGCACAGCCGTTCAGGAACGGTGCCACCATCTGCCGCGTAACTGACTGCGGATAGGCACTGACCCCTTCCGCTACCACACCGTGGTCGGCTGCCATAACTATAATGGCTTTGTCATCGAACGCAGAGGTAATACGACGGCGCATACCGGCCACCCTGACCGATACATCTTCCAGCTTCCCAAGGCTTCCCCTGGGCTTCGTAAGTGCATCCTGCCGCTTGCGAGCAAGATCCATCATGCTTTTATCCGGCGACTCTATTCTTTTTAATATCTGCGATAGCGAACTGCTCATTTTATACCCGCCTCTATTATTTCATATATTTTATTCATATCCAAATGGCGCCGCACCGTTTCCGCCAGCCTGTCGTAGCTCTCTTCTTTGTTCATAATGCCTTCATAATTACACTCCGCTAACCTGTGATATCTGCGTAAAGACCTCAAAAAACCGTTTCTGAAATCATCGTTATTGAAGATACCGTGAATATATGTCCCGACGACATTACCTTTCCTGTTTATCGCTCCGTCATCGTACCCTTGCTCTCCCTGTAAAGATTGATAGACGTGAAATGCAGATTTATTATTAATAACCGTACTCTTCCCCATGTGAATTTCATAACCGGCAACTTCGCATCCTTTCAAACCGTGCAGTATCCCCGTATCCGCCGTTACCCTGGCTCTGACCTGAGCGGTTCTCTTGCAGCGCTCGAAGACGGTTGTCATTTCCAGCAATCCCAGACCATTTGCCACACAATTGCCGGATTCCACCCCCTCGGTATCGTCTACCGTACGTCCAAGTATCTGGTAGCCGCCGCAGATGGCGAATACCGGAACTCCTTCGTTTGCAAGAGCGACAATAGAATAAGCCAGCCCGGTATTTTTAAGAAATTCGAGGTCGTTTACGGTATTCTTGCTACCCGGGATTACAATAAGATGCGGGTGTCCCAATTCTAAAAGATTATCGACATAGCGCAAGCTGCATCCGTCACTTTCCAGAGGCTCGAAGTCATCGAAGTTGGAAATATGAGGCAACCTTATTACAACCACATCGAGACCGCCTGACACTCCCCTATCACACCTTTCATCCAGACAGACCGAATCCTCCTGGGCAATACTCATATCTTTCATATACGGGATTACGCCCAGTACCGGCTTACCCGTTTTATTTTCCAGAAAATCGATACCGGACTTGAAAAGACCGATATCCCCGCGAAACTTGTTTACAATAAGCCCCTTTACCAGAGCTCTTTCGTCGTCTTCCAGCAGATGGAGAGTGCCGACGAGAGATGCGAAAACACCGCCCCGGTCGATATCCCCGGCAAGCAGAACCGGCGATTTCGCCAGTTTGGCAATCCGCATATTGACAATTTCCCTGTCTTTCAGGTTGACCTCGACCGGGCTGCCGGCTCCCTCGATGACGACTATATCGTAAACAGACCTGAGCCTCTCCAGAGAAGCCGAGACGACCTCCAGTAATTTCCCGGTATGATTGTAATAATCCGCTGCGGATATAGTATCCATCACTTTTCCCATTACTATTACCTGCGAACAGCTATCGGCTTCCGGTTTCAATAAGACCGGATTCATATCTACATGGGGTGCAACGCCCGCCGCTTCCGCCTGCACCGCCTGCGCCCTCCCGATTTCCCCGCCGTCAGGTGTAACGAAGGAATTAAGCGACATATTCTGCGCCTTGAAAGGGGCTACTTTATAACCGTCCTGTTTCAGGATGCGGCAGAGAGCGGTAACCAGTATGCTCTTGCCCACCGAAGATGCCGTTCCCTGAACCATCAATACTTTCCCCTGCATAGCTTTATCTTTCCCCTGCCATTTCTTTCAATACAGCAACCAATTTACGATTATTTTCCATAGTCCCCGCAGCGATACGGATATATCCAGGCAGCCCGAAAGAAGTGCAATCCCGTATAAGAATGGATTTTTTCAGCAGTTTTCTCCTGAATTCCGCCGCATCCCCCACTCTGACAAGAAAGAAATTGGTTTTGGAAGGTAAACAGCGGAAACCCGATTTATCCAGTTCTTCTACAAGATAAGATTTGCCTGCCAGTACGACTTTAAGACTTCCCTGCAGCGCCTCTTCATTTTCCAGTGCCACGATACCTGCCGCCTGCGCCGCCGCATTTACATTCCAGGGCGGGCAGATGCGACTCAGTACTTCGATAATTTCGCTGCCGGCAACGGAATATCCCAGACGCAATCCAGCCAGCGCATAGTCCTTTGTCATCGAACGTACCACCAGCAGATTGCCTGCGCCGATAAAGTCAAATGAAGACCATGCGTGATCGACAAACGATATATAGGCTTCGTCGAGGACTATCAGGGAATCAGGCGCTGCCTTCAATATCTGCTTAAACCGTTCACGGTCGAGGTAATAACCGGTCGGATTATTGGGATTGCAGAGAAATATTACTTTAGGCTTATTTCCTTTAATCAGCCTGACAGTATTATACACATCCATTTCGAATCCGATTGTTTCCGAAAGCGTTTGACTGACAATACGGGCGCCGGCAATTCCGCAGGCGATACGGTATTCGCCATAGGTAGGCTCGACGATAAGCGCTCTGTCACCTGCCCCCAGATAAGCGGTTGCCGCCAGCCGGATGAGCTCGGTGGAACCGTTTCCGGCTATTATGTTTTCTATCGATAAACCCAATTTTGCAGCTATCATTTGCCTGAGAGCGACGGATTCGGGGTCGGGATACCTGTTTATGGCAATCCTGTCTTCTATATCTCTCATTTCGATGAGAGGAATAAAGGGATTAAGATTGGAACTGAAATCGATGACTTCATCGGGAACTATGCCGAGATTCTCCAGTTCCGTATAGTCCAAGCCTCCGTGACAGACCCTGCCGATACGATTAATATTATCTCCAGGCAATAACGGCATAACAAACCCCCGTAACAACCATGCAGAGCACGAACCAGATAGAAACAGAGAGCCACATCAACTTCAAACCGCCGGATATCGAGGTTAAAGAAAGCGGATTGACATCATCCCCCAATTTATAATATCCCGGCTTTTCCAGTCGAACCCCCAGCGCCCCCGCCGCAGCCGACATCGTCCAGCCGGCATTGGGGCTTTCCGTTTTCGCATGGTCACGCAACATGACCGACCACGACTTGCGAACATTCATTTTAGCAAGGCAAGACGATACGACCAGCAACAAACCTGCAAGACGCGCCGGTATATAGTTCAAAACATCGTCCAGGCGGGCGGCAAACTTACCCAGGTATTCGTATTCGCCGTGATACCCTATCCTGGCGTCGAAGGTATTCACCACGCGATAGGCGACAGCCCCCGGAACACCCAGGAGCAGCCAGTAAAACAGCGGCGCCACGATACTATCGGTAACGCTCTCGGCAGTAACCTCCACCGCCGCCGATGTTATCTGCTTCTTGTTCAAACTATTTATATTCCTGCTTACAAGGTAACTTATTTCTTTCCTCGCCGCTTCGATTCTGTCTTTAAAAAGAAAGTCTCTTACCTTGCGGACGGCAACATCCAGCGCCTTTGCGGAAAAGGACGACTTGAGCAATACGGCTGCCGCCAGCACGTATAATATCAGCGATACCTCTTTAAGGTAAACGAGCAGGAAATAAACGGGCAATCCGAATAATACGATTGTAAACAGCACTATCAATATGCCATAAACAAATCCGGCTGCATTATTCCTTTTCGGAGCTACTTTCAAAAACAGGGAAATCACCCCACCCATCCACACCACCGGATGCAGGCGGGCGGGATATTCACCAATAACAAGGTCGATAAGCAGCGCCAGCGGCAAAACAAGCAGATTCTCCAAACATCCAACCCTCGACTATTCAGCGTTCTATACCCGGCCTGGCAGCGACTCCTTTTTGATAATAATGCTTAACCTCCGTCATCTCGGTCACCAGGTCGGCAGCTTCTATTATATCAGCAGTGGCATACCTTCCGGTAAGCACCAATTCCACGCCGAACGGTTTCTCTGACATTATTCTCAAAATATCTGCTTGAGATATGAGGTTGAAGTGACAGGCGGTGAGAATCTCATCCAGGACAATTATATTATACTCCCCGGATAGCATGACACCGGTTGCCCTCGCAAGACCCTTTCGGGCAAACTCGATATCTTCCTGAGAGATTGTTTCCGAAACGTGGATGAAGGCGCCCCTGCCGTACTGCTCGATGGTAATATATTGAGATACCATTTGTGCCGATTGAATCTCTCCGTACGGATGTTTTTTAATAAACTGCCCGATGTAGGTTTTAAAACCGTGCCCCATGGCGCGAAACGCCAATCCGAGGGCAGCCGTCGTTTTGCCCTTGCAGTTCCCGGTATAGATTTGAATATATCCCATGCCTATCGAATCCTGCGCGTCCTGCGGCATATTGCCTCCACTTTGTCCGAATTAATTGCTGTCCCCGTTATGATTCCGGTTGCCCGTGACCAGCGTCACCGGGAGTTTGTTGACCGGATGTGAAGATATGCAAACATCGGCGCCGTAAACCTGCTTTACGTTGAACGCCGTAACCACCTCGCAGGGACTGCCTTCCGCAAAGATGCAGCCTTTATCCAGCATTATGATACGGTCGCAATACTGGGCAGCCAGATTGAGGTCGTGCAGGGCTGCCAGCACCGCCAGACCATCTCTTTTACAGAGTTCGGAAATGAGCCCCAGCGTTTCTATCTGGTAGTTTATATCAAGATGCGAAGTCGGTTCGTCAAGAAGGATTATTTCCGGCTGCTGCGCCAGTGCGCGGGCAATCGTCAAACGCTGTTTCTCGCCGCCCGATAGTTCTCCGGCACGACGCCCCGCCAGGTGAAAAGTATCCGTCAATTTCATTGCTTTAACGGCAATATCGACATCGTTCTGTCCCTCGTACTGAAGAAACCCCATATGAGGAGTACGCCCCATCAGGACTATTTCGAAAGCCGTAAATGCCTCCGGCAGCGAAGCAGATTGCGGAACCACAGCGATATAGCGTGCGATTTCATTCTGAGGCAGCTTAAGCAGCGATTTATCATCGAGCAGGATGTCACCGTCCGCCAGCGGAATAACCTTCGTGACGCCCTTTATCAGGGTGGACTTGCCGCACCCATTGGGGCCAACGATGCCAAGCACTTCACCCGGAACGACTTCAAGGCTTACGCCCGATAAAACCATCCTGCCGTCGTATCCCAGCGTTACATTTTTTAACGATAATCGATGCATGTACTTTACCCCCTTTTAAAAAACGGCTCTCTTCTTTCTCCTCAAGAGATACAGGAAGAACGGAGCACCGAAGAAAGCGGTAACTATACCCAGAGGTATCTCGGTGGGTGATAACAGCGTCCTGGATAATAAGTCTGCCAGAATAAGAAAGATGCTGCCACACACGATGGAAAGGGGCAGCAGGAAACGGAAATCCGGCCCCCATATCAGGCGAACGGCATGAGGAATGATGATTCCGACAAAACCGATGATGCCGCCGAAACAAACCGCCGCCGCCGTAATCAAAGTAGCGACAACCAGCAAAATACGCTTGGTCAGTTCAACGTTGATGCCGAGCTGCTGCGCCTGGTCTTCATCGAGCTGCATCACATTCAGCGGACGGCCGAAAAGACAGATGAAAAGCGTCCCCAGAGTGATAATCGGGGCTGCAACCCATACATGGCTCCACTCGGGAGCCGAGAATCCGCCCATCAGCCACGAGGATATGCCGTGCAGGGATTCATCGCTGGTAATCAACAAATAAGACGTTATGGCCGATAAGAAAGCGCCCAGGGCAACTCCGGCAAGTATCAGCGTGGTCATCGGCAGGCTTTTCCCCACCTTGCCCAGCGAATATACCACGAATACCGCTCCCAGACCGCCGATAAAGGCAAATACGGATACTATGTTCAGGCTCCAGAATTCACTGCTTACGGGAATAAGGAAGCCGATGACGGCGCCCAGCGCCGCACCCTGTGAAACACCCACAAGATAAGGGTCTGCCAGAGGGTTACGGAAAAGCCCCTGGTATGTCGCTCCGGCAACAGCCAGAGCCGCCCCGGAAACACCGGCCAGAATAACCCGCGGCATGCGTATGTTCATGACAATCGTCTCGACGGTGCCCGGCCACGTTTCCGGTATATTCAGAAAGGGAATTCTGGAAAGAATAACGCTTATGGTAGTCAAGAAAGGAACCTGGCTGCTGCCCGTGCTGACCGCTATGACAACAACAGCCAGCAGAACGATAATCAGGCAGGCAACGGCAATCAGCCGGCTTTTCCATTTGAGGGGAGCAGCCGGCATTATATATTCTGTTTTTTGTTCTTCAACCATAATTCTAATTAAATTCCCAAAAAGATAGGTAAACAGCACCAGCCCGGAAAGGATTTTGCCTTTTCCAGGCTGGACAGCTTATTCGATTAATCCATCATTACCTAAGAGAACAACTCAGGATACAGCAATTTCGCGTACAACTCCAGGGCATCGACTATGCGCGGTCCGGGGCGGCAAACGATATCGGAATCTACGATATAGACATCGCCGTTAATATAGGCATTGGTCTCGATAAACGGCGAACCTTCGTCAAGAACATAATAATAAGACGTCTCGGAGCCATGGTCGGATACCACCGTAATCACATCGGGATTACGAGAGATAGCCTGCTCAAGGTCAGCCTGAAAATCGCTGTCTGTAATATCATTAAAAATATTGACGCCGCCCGCCATCTCGATAACTATGTTCAAGAACGACCCCTGACCGATAGTCCACAGTGGGTCATACCAGGTAACATGCAAAACACCCGGTTTATCCTCATCACTTATATTGGCTGCTGCAATCGTTTCGACAACGGCATCGATTCTTGCCTGTAACCCGGCAACGCCTTCGGTGGCGGTATCCAGATTGCCGGTTATCTCGCCGACGAGAAGGATATTATCCAGGATATCATCGATATTCTTGGAGTCGATAACGATAACCGTCATGCCCAGCGACTGCAAATATTCCACATCCCCGGTGTCAACCTGGATGCTGTCCGCCAGCACCACATCCGGGTCGAGCGATACGATTAATTCGACATCGGGGCTGTAATAACCGCCGATACTGGCGACTTCGCTTACTTCTTCCGGATAATTACAGTAATCGGTTCTGCCGATTAATTTATCTCCGGCATTTACGAAATAGACCATTTCCGTAATGCTCGGAGCCAGGGAAACGATAGAATCGACCGGCCCTTCGAAGGTATAAGTTATACCCGCATCATCGGTAACGGAAATCAACTGGACGGTTTCGGTTACCGTGGATACCGAAGTCTCGGTTGTAGTCGATGTAGAAGTAACGGTGTTATTGATGGTTTCGGTAGCTGTGGAAGTTACAGTTGTGGCAGATGTCGATGTTGTCGTTTTCGTGGTGGTCGCCGTTACCGTTTCCACCTCCGGTTCGCAACCGGTAACGAACGGAACCGACAGAGCCATAATTGCAATTAAACCTATAATAGAAATAATCCTTGTAAATTTCTTCAAATTAACGCCTCACTAACTAAACTTTTCTTGATAATTATCAATTTTACTTGATTATAATAAGAAACAGAGGCATTGTCAATAGTTTTTCAGTGTTAACAATGGATTTTTTCCAGAGGCTGGGCAGAATGTACTATCACTCAATGTCATTCCATGGAAAGTATATTAGATTCACTCATTATAAACTCTGAGGGCTCAAGAATGACGGACATGGACGGATTTCAAATATCATCCCGGTAAGCTCGACTCCGCAACGAGTTCGTAGTGGATTTTCTCCTTTTCCAGCCGGATAATCAATTCGTTGAGCGCCCCTTCGACACAGACAACGAACGGGTTGAGCCCTGTCCTGGCAGCCTCAACCGTAACCTCGACAGCCCCGTACCTGTAAAAATCGGCACCCGCTTTACGCAGTGCGGCATAGGCTTCCAGCCCCAAACCCACTATTATATCGCCGGCAGCCGCATATTTTTTAAGCGCATTATAATTGACCCTGCGGGAACCGCCCCTCGAAATATCGGGAATTTTCAATATCGTGACGTTGCCTGTCCTCAGAGCGACTATGCCTTTGACTCCCGAGATGCCGACGTCATCCCCTGCTCCGGCACTCGAGACGGTAAAACCGGTCGCCCCGTTATCGACTTTGGAAGAAGCATAAAGCAATCCGTCCTTCATAACCAGAGACACCGGCTGGTTCTGCTTCAAATCATCTTCCGCCAAAGCCGCACAGACGGATATATTATTTACAGCCCTCTGGATAAAGTTATTGTAGCTGTTTAATTCCCTGAGAGACTTGATTACCCAGTTGACGCCCTCGTTGGTTACACGGTAACTGGAACGGCCCAGCGCAACCAGCATGCCCTCATTGATGAGCTGTGCGATATAATCGGATACCGCCTGCGGGGTGATATCCAGCTCCCTGGCAATTTCGCGCTGCTGTATATCGGGGCCTTTATCGGCGATTTCGACAAGAATCTGGAACTTCGTGGTTTGATTTTTATTGCGCAGTACTTCTATCATAATTCACCACATTTTACCTTAATTTTATCAAATATCAAGTATCCTTTTCACAAACCGTGCGTTTTTATTATAGCGGTTCTTCTACAAAACACAATGGTTTTATAGTTCAAAGGTATTAATTATGGCTATTTTTATCATTAGTATTTTTGGGGGAGAGAAGAAATATTATTACCACTCCCCGTATTCTTCATCACGGCAGGTCGGGATTCCAGAATGACAGACTTGATTCACTTTAATTACCCTGCCACATAAATATCGGCATAAAGGGACTATACAATACAGAAAAAACAAAAGCAAAATTAGACATTTAAATATCTGTAGTTTAGAATGGACGGACAATGAACTGGAAGAACTTCAAAATCAAGCCCTTATACTGGGGCATTTTGATATTTATCGTTGCTCAGGCAATCACATTCGGCGTCATTATACGTGAAGATGCTTATTTTGAGGAACATGAGATAGTTATTCCCACCCAGCCGGAAGAAGTGATATTGTGGCCGACAACCACCACGGCAACAACTACCGGAACGACAACCAACACGACCACGGAGATTAGAACCACCACCGTCTCCAACTTGGTCATCACCACGACTGAAACGCAAACCCAGGTTACGGAAGTGGTAACCGAACTGATCTCGAAAACGCCGATATTCTCATCGCTGGGAGCCATCCTGCTCTACTTTTTCGGTGTCGTAATTGTGCTGGGAATAGTGCTGTTTGCCATACCTCTATCGGCATTGAAACTGTTATTCCGGGCATTGTTCGCTTTCCTGTTTTCATGGGGAATATTTATCGTTCTCGTTTTCTGGATGCCGTTCATTCCATCCATCGTTATTGCGCTGGCTACGGGCATACTGTGGTTCTTCATGCCCAGGATATGGCTGCATAACATCATCATGATACTGACCATGGTCAGCCTGGGTGCGGTCTTCGGACGACTGGTGTCACCGTGGACGGCCATGATACTACTGCTGGTAATTGCGGTTTACGACTTCCTTGCCGTGCGCTTCGGGTTCATGACATGGATGGCAAAGAAAATGGAATCATCGGACAGCCTGCCGGCCTTCGTAATCCCATCCAGCATCAATGAATGGACAGGCAGCCTGAAAAGCCCTGCCACCCAAAATACAACCCCCGCAGAAACAGGAAAGAAATCCGAACGTTTCAGCCACTCGATTCTGGGCGGCGGCGACATCGGATTCCCTCTGCTTCTGACCTCGGCGGTTTATTTTGCACTGGGATTGAACTCCGCCGTGCTGGTTGCCATATTCTCCCTTGCCGGACTTATTTGCGCATATCTGATTCAATCATACATACTGAAAGGCAAACCGATGCCTGCGCTGCCTCCCATTGCGGTTTTATCCCTGGTCGGCCTTTTACTGGTAATCTAACGGCATACCCTGATTTTCAATTCGGGAGACAACTACCGAATAAAAAGAATTGAAAGTTACCCCCCCATTCTTTACTCATCCTTTACTGAACAAGTTATATAATTGATATAAATACCAAGTAAAGATGGAGTGAAATTCACTGTTATGAGAATACTGGTAGTCGAAGACGAAAAAGAACTGGCCGATGCCATAGCCAGGGGTTTAAACAAGCAGGGTTATGCCAGCGACACCGCTTACGACGGGGAGGAAGCCCTCTACAAAGCGGAGCTGAACAGCTACGACCTGATAATTCTGGACATCATGCTTCCTAAAGTGGACGGGATGGAAGTCTGCAAAAGACTGAGAGCCGCCGATTCCCCCGTCGGCATACTGATGCTGACCGCACGTTCGGGAGTAGAAGACCGCACCAGGGGACTGGAAACAGGAGCCGATGACTACCTGGTAAAACCATTTCATTTTCCGGAACTGCTGGCCAGAGTACGCGCCATTCTCAGGCGCAAGGGCGGACAGCGAAATGTCATACTCAGAAACGGGGACTTCGTAATCGACCCGAATACCATCAAGGGATATAATAAAGATAAGGAAACTATTTTTACGGTCAAGGAGTTTGCCATCCTGGAGTACCTGATGCAGAACAGCGGCAGAATCGTCAGCCAGGAAGAACTGCTGGAACATATCTGGGATGAGGAATCGAATATGTTTACACAGGCTATCAAGGTACACGTCAGCAATATCCGCAAGAAAATGAGCGACATCGGAGCAGGTGATTTGATTAAGACCGTAAAAGGAAGAGGATACATGATATGAAAGCCCCGGTTTTTACCAGAACCATCGGCTTCAAGCTCACACTCTGGTACCTTATTTTTTTCTTACTTATCGGCGCCCTGCTGATAGTCGGCTACAACCTGACGATGGAAATAGCTCAAAACGATATTCCGCCGCGCTTTGCGGGCGACCCTAGGGAAGCGTTTGAAATAGCTCAAATGGCAGGAGAGAAATACGGGGATTACCTGACAATCTACTCGTGGGTCAGCTTCGGAGTACTGCTTATACTCTGCGCTCTGGGCGGGTATTTCCTTTCCAAAAGAATGCTCAAACCAATCGATAATGTTTCAGCACTGGCGACACGCATATCCACCAGCAACTTAAAAGAGCGCATCAACTACCAGGGGCCCGACGACGAAATGAAACGGCTGGCCGATACCTTCGACAACATGTTAAACCGGCTGGAGGAATCTTTCAATGCACAAAACCAGTTTGTCCAGGATGCCTCGCACGAGTTGAAAACCCCTATAGCCATCGCCAAAACGAACATAGAAGTAATAGAGATGGATGAAAATCCGTCCGCCGAAGATTACCGGAAACTGGTCGAGGTTTTGAAAATGAACACCGAACGCATGAGCCAGTTAAGCGAAAAATTATTGGTATTATCCAAGAATCAGCAGCAGATTGCCGAATACACGGTAATTGATATGAACGCTCTCATCGATGACATCCTGAAAGAAATAAATACATATGCCCAAAACAGCAACATAACCCTGACTTTCGATGCCTCAGCGGAAGAACTGCCGGTCGAAGGCGATAATTTTGCCTTTAAACAGGCTTTCACCAACCTTATCGACAACGCCATTAAATACAACCGCCCGGGCGGCAGCGTGAAGATATCCACATGTAAAGACGGGCAAAACGCCGTTATTACAGTCGAGGATAACGGCATCGGAATTTCCGAAGAAGACCAGAAACATATCTTCGACCGCTTCTTCCGCGTTGATAAATCCAGGTCGCGCGCACAGGGGGGAACAGGACTGGGGCTGGCCATCGTCAAAGAGATAATTGAGTCGCATAAAGGAACGATAAACGTTAAAAGCAAACCCGATGCAGGCAGTACTTTTACAGTACATCTGCCGCTTTATAATTCAATTTAAACCATTTATTTTCATAACGTAACACCTATTTCTTTACACAGGCTTTATCATCAATATGGTATGTTTATATTGTAAATGAAACCTGTACACACCTTATCTACAAACAGGAGGCTTAACAAAAATGAATAATTCTATTGCCAAATGGGTATTTTTACCGGTCACTATCATCCTGATAGTTATCACACTTATCGGGGTATCAATGCTCTCGACGCAAAGCGAACAGCTCGAAGAAGCCGATGCACAGATAAGTTCTCTCGAAGCTCAACTATCGACAGCCGTGGAACAGATTTCTTCTCTGCAAAACGAGATATCGGAAGTTAATTCACTGGCAAACAGTGTGGCTTCTCTGGAAGCTACCGTACAGAATTTAGGTGGGCAGACTTCGACCGTAACCGAATCTGTAAATATTGCCGATGTTGTAGCCGAAGTCAAATCATCCGTAGTCGCCATAAACACGACCTATACATATACTCTATGGGGCAGATATTACTATACGGAAGAAGGCGCCGGTTCCGGGTGGATTATCGACGACAGCGGAATCATCGTTACCAACTATCATGTCGTCGACGGTGCCGACAGTATCAGCGTCACGCTAGACGACGGCAGGGTCTGCGACGTCGATACCAGCACTGTATATTATGATGAAGAAGCCGATCTAGCCATTTTTAAAATCGATGCCGATAACCTGCAAGCGGCGGCAACCGGCGATTCCACCCAGTTGCGAATCGGCGACTGGGTGGTAACCCTGGGTAACTCACTGGACATGGGAGTAAGCGCCAAGGAAGGGATTATCAGCCAGATGAACGTTTCTATAGATGTCGAAAATCAAACGCTGAGCGGGTTAATCGAAACCAGCGCCGCTATAAACGCCGGCAATAGCGGCGGCATACTGATAAACATGAACGGGGAAGTCATCGGAATCACCAACGCCAAGGTATCCGATGTCGGCGTGGAGGGAATGGGTTACGCTATAAACATCAACGATGCAATGACCGTTATCGAAGAATTGATTGCAGAAATGGCAGCTGCTTAAACATATTCTGAAATTTTAAAAAGAGGAGGTGATGCTAATCCGAAGCAATTGATAAAACCGTTTTATGAAAAGCCGCTCGTGTCCTTCGATAAACTCAGGATGCACGGATATTAACAGAGCCGTTCCAAAGGATGTTGAGTTCCGCAGTTCGGAACGAAATCCCGACTTGTCGGGATCAAATCCATAGCGGCGGCGATTAGAAACCAGGAGAACTCATATTAAAATATTCCCGTTATTATAAGATTTTATCGTTGCCACGGATTATTAAAAAATTACCATTTACAACATACACTATATAACACCAGAGCTGAAAGCTAGCGTAACAAGAGAGGGGGTTCATCGCCTCCTCTTTTGTTTTTAATAATATGCCATTCGTAGAGCCTGTCCTGAGTCTCTCGAAGGAAGCCTGTCGAATCCATAACGGCAGCAATAGGCACTATCTTTTTGACTGTGGACAAGGATTGCGCTTATTATTTACAGACTATAACAGGATTTCCCAGATATAAAGGACGGGGTAAGCCTCATCCTCCTTCTCTATAAACAAAGAAGGGGATAACAAATAAATGTCATTCTGATGGAGCAAAGTGACCGAATCCCGATGTATCGGGATAAGGCTTATCGAATGGTATCTAGACTCTTCGTTACACTCAGAGTGACAGAGCCCCCCACCCCGGATGTTGAATTCCGGCTTGCCGGAACGAAATACCGATTAATCGAGACTTCGTCTTCCTGAATCGTCCTTGTAACGACATGATAGGACTGTAATGCTTTCCCGACGCAGCAATCGATAACATTCATTATCTCGTAGGGACGACCAGTGGTCGTCCGCCCTTTATACGCACATTGCGGACGGGCAATGCCCGTCCCTACGGTTATAATCCAAAAGAAAAATATATGTAAAAAGCCTTGTTTGTATATATCTTACAGGAATAAAATGGTAGCTGTAATATAAATTCCCGTTTGGAATAAGCCAAAAGGGAAAGGGAGTAAGAAATAGATGAGTAAAGATAGTGAAGCATTAAATATCTTGAATCAAGGTGTATTAAGTTTCATTTCTGGGTTATTTTTTATATTTACAGTATTCAATTTACAAGCTTATAACATAGATGTAGGGTTTACGAAATATATATTTAATTTATTAGGTTATTTATTCATATTTCTTGGCTTTATTATTACAATAGCAGCTTTCAAATCTAACAATATTTACAAAAAATTTATAAAAAAGCTTGTGTCGAATATATTAGGAACACTTTATCTATTCTCAATAGCACAGATAGCAATTAATATTGCATTTTTGTATAAAGAGCAACATATAGAATTAGTTATTATTAGTATTATTTATTTACTATTAATAGGGGCTGCTGAATTTAGTATAATATCAAATACGATTAAAGAAGGAAAAATATCAAACAATATTGCTACTTTATTGTTTTGTTTAACACTGTTATTTGAAGGAATTGCGATATATTTTTATTTTAAAAATGGACATATATTACAAGTAATACAGTATGCAGTACTGGGTATAATTACACTTATAGCGACTATTTATGTGTTTAATAAAACTAGGAAGAAAAAGGAAATTCAGGGGAAAAACATGGTAAATGGATTAGACAGGAATAATTCTTCAAAAAAGAATTGAATTAATGTTTTAGATGAGATTTGGTAACATGCCCCTCATAAATATAATAAGGATAACAATAATTCTAATCCTTTAGCCCAAAAGCTTAAAATAAGTGGGAATAAACTCATGGTAATAACCTCTTTTTTGGAAGAACAAAAACTAATAGAGTATGACAATAATCAATTAATTTTAATTACATCTAAAGGATTTGATGTAGCACTAAAAAACAGCACAAATAAAAGAAATATAATATCAAGTAGAGTAACAAGTATACTTAGTCTAGTTATAGCACTTTTAGCATTGGATAGTCTTTTTTTTAGTATTACAGACATCTGCATGGCATGGCTCATAGCCATTTCGATAGGCATTTTCATAATAATAGGGACAGTCATAATTACAAAAATAATAAAATAATGACCGGGGGAATGATTAATCCCCTCCCCAGATGCTGGAGTCCCAACAAGTCGGGACTCCAGCATGACAAAATAACGAAGGGGAGGGTGTTTCCAGCACTCTCCCCTTCCCAATAGAGGGATAAGAAATAACAAGTTCTAGTTGATATATAGCTCCAGCTTTGCGGAACCGGCCAGACGGTCGAGCTCGCCGGTAAAAGCCCCCCAGTTATAATCGTCCTGCTTCCTGTATATATAGTGCAGGTTGACCCTACCTTCTATTGCAGACATGTTCTCCAGCTTGACGCCCCCCAGCTTCTTGCTTAAAAACTCATTCAAATTCTTATCCAGGGAGGGATAAGCAGCCTTATCGAGGGATATCATCAACTGCCCCCTGCCGAACCCGGAGAACTTTTTGCGCAGCAGCATCTGCGCACCCAGAGCGATGAAGACAACGACAAAAAGCAGAATGGTAATCAGGTAGTTGCTGGTTGCCGCACCGATTGAGGATGCGATAAGCAGCAGCAGAAAGCCTATTTCGGCCGGGTCCTTGACGGGCGTCCTGAAACGCACGAAAGAGAGCGCACCTAGCAAACCCAGAGACAGCGGAATCGAAGTCTGAATCCCCAGGAACAGGGTGGTGATGGCCGGTCCGCCGATAAGGAAAGTGCGGTGCACCCCCGCCCCGATGTTCTTCGAACCGTAAAATAACTGATACATGAGATAGGCAACAATTGAAGCGGCCAGCGAAAAACCGATAGAAATAAGCGCTTCGGTTATATCTATCGAAGATGAAAATAACCAGTCGAACATAATATTAATCCCTTTCCTTTTAAAATATTAACTTAATGGATTTCTTCCCGAGGGCCAGAGCCTCAAAAGCGAATGAGGTTCCGCCATGTGAGCCTCCAGGCATGACGAATACTTGGAAAAACGCGTCCAGTCTATATCCAGCTGTTTCAACCGGCACAGCGTCTCCGGCAGTTCCATTTTTGTTCCCTTGATTTCGATAATGCCGCCCGGCAGCTTCAAATCCTTATCGCCGTAGCCGAATGACCGGTCGATCATGGTGGAGGCGATATTGTAATCCAGGCTGACCCGCATGCCGCTCATTAAATCCGTAAAATGATGGCGGTAATACGATATGACGATAACCGGACTGATGCGTCTTGAAGGGAAATAACCAAAAGCGGATAGTGTATCTATAAGCTGGGACTCAGGAACGATACCTTTCACGAGATTCTGCATTTCCAGATTTTCAAGCGGAGCAACTACCTTTTTGCGCTGCTTGGTTCCGACGAATCCTTCACGCGTTTTGTGCTCGATATATACGGGAACGGAATACTGGTAATCGCCAAGTTTATAATACCAGCGGATGCGCACCTTATCCTTACGGCTGTCCCCGGAAGAAGACTTTTCATGCTGTTCCAGGTCATCGCTATCGAAATAGAGGCTGTTTATCCATTCATCGGAATTTTCACTGTCGGGGAGACAGGTTTGCTTCAATATAGCCAGGGCATAATCGATTTTATCGGGAGATATGAAGAACTTGCGTTCTATACGCCTTGTCTCTTCCACCCTGCTGTTATCTATTTGATGGACAACGATATTTCTATTACTTCTTATTTTAGTCATTTGATATACACCGGTAACCCGAAATATTAATTATTGACTTATTCTCGAGAATAATCCGTTCAATATATCCTAATATAACAGATGGCATGTTAAGTCTCTGTAAAGAGGTTTTAACACTCTTTTAAAGAAATCATATATAGCCTGTTTGACAACAAAACAAACTTGGAATAGAATTAATCCCAGTCGTTTAAATAAAACATTTATATATTAATTTAGAAGGAGACCTTAAGAAGGGGTTTCCTTATTTTTTTCCCTTCTAAGGCTTAAAGATATACCAATCCTGATATGGAAACACTTTTTGAAGCGGGAGCTATGCTCCTGCTGCTGGCTTTTATCATGCCGCTGGTTACCATAGTTAAGCCCGGCAAAACCAGCCGCCGTACCGCTTTATTAATACTGCTATCGGGATTAGCCTGCATAACCACAGCCGCGCTCATCTGTTTTTTCACCGGCGCAGACTACAGCCAGACTATCTATTCACTTACCACTGACATCGTATTCAACATTTACATGGACAGGTTATCCAGCTTCTTCATCGCCCTGGTCGGCATTGTCGGCTTCTGTTGCACCATCTACTCCTTCAGCTATATCGAACACAGCGGCAGCGAGAAAAGACGCCAGATATCGACTGCCTTGCTGCCTCTTTTCATCCTGTCGATGCTGATGGTTGTCGCCTCAGCCAATATGTTCTGTTTCCTGTTTTTCTGGGAGATAATGTCGATATCTTCATTCCTTCTGGTAATGTATGAAAGAGAAAAACCGGAGACTCAAAAAGCGGGCATCTTTTACTTCGTGATGACGCAGTTCAGCACTTTATTCCTTTTCATCGCTTTCTTATTGATATACAAATATACGGGGACTTTCGATATGCAGGCTGCGGACACTCTGCCGCAAGTCGCCAAGAGCTTCGTTTTCCTGGCATTTTTTGTCGGGTTCGGAACCAAGGCGGGTGTCATCCCCTTTCATAAATGGCTGCCGTATGCCCACTCGGCAGCGCCGTCCAACGTATCTGCTTTGATGTCGGGAGTAATGCTCAAAGTCGCCATATATGGACTTTGCCGTTTCGCTTTCGATGTGCTCGAACCCGAATTATGGTGGGGTTTCGTACTCTTAGCTTTCGGAACCGTTTCGGCCGTCCTGGGTGTAATATACGCCCTCAAAGAGCATGATTTCAAGAAACTGCTGGCCTATCACAGCATAGAAAATATAGGCATTATCGTTACCGGACTGGGTCTATACGTCATCTTTGCCCATTACGGGCTGGAAACACAGGCAAATTTAAGCCTGGTAGGCGCCCTGTTCCATACATTGAACCACGCGATCTTCAAGAGCCTGCTGTTTATGACCGCCGGTTCGGTGGTACAGGCTACCGGAACACGCAATATCGAAGAGATGGGCGGTCTGGTGAAAACCATGCCCGTAACGGCTTACCTGTTTCTTATCGGCTCCTGCGCCATCTCTGCCCTGCCGCCTTTGAACGGCTTTGCCAGCGAAATAATGATTTTCCAGGCATACCTGCAATCGTTCGCATTGAATAACGCTTTAATTGAAATAATAATGGTTATCGGACTGGCGGCATTCGCCTTCATGAGCGCCCTTGCTGCCGCCTGCTTTGTAAAAGCATTCGGCATCGTATTTTTGGCCAGACCGCGTTCCGAAGAGGCGGAAAGGGCAAAAGAAGCACCATTCGGAATGCTGGCAGGGCCGTCGGTACTGGCTATTCTGTGTGTTGTGCTGGGGGTATTCTCATTCCAGATAATAAAAGGCATCGGGTTCGATTTGCCGATACCCAACATGCTCCCGCTGAGCATTGTTTTGCTGTTTATAATCCTGCTGTTTGCCGGATTGCTGAAATTGAGCCATGTGCCTGTCAGAATCAGTGAAACATGGGGCTGCGGCATCGGCAGGCAAACCGGGAACATGGAATATACAGCTACCGGCTTCTCGGAACCGATTGTTACCATATTCTCGTTTATTTTCCGCACCAAAAAAAACAACCGCAAAGAGTACTTCGATAAGGAAAACAGCATCACCATGCGTACCGAGGCCAAGATTACCACCTTCAGGTTTTTCGAGGAACGTATCTATATGCCAATCGCTCACTTCTTTATGGCAATCGCCGGATTCATTTCACAAAAGCACAACAAGGACCTGGAAACCTTTATCCTGTATGCCTTCGCTACCATCGTGATTCTGCTGGTAACTGCAGGGTGGTGGCTATGAACTGGAATATAATACTGTATACCATCCTGAACACGGTTTTCGTGTTTTTATTTGCGCCGCTGCTCGTCAGCCTGATAAAGAAGGTGAAGGCAATGTGCCAGGGACGCATCGGAACACCGTTATTCCAGAGCTACCTGCAGCTTTATAAACTCTGCAAAAAAGAGATTGTATATTCCGACAATTCCTCTTTTATAATGCGCATCAGCCCCTATCTGAATATCTCCTTTTTGCTGGCTGCATCTATATTCGTTCCGGTTGTTTTTATTCCGCTGCCTGAAAGCGGCTTCGGCAATATCATCCTGTTCCTTTACCTGATGGTATGCGCCCGCTTCTTTATGGCGCTTTCAGGGCTGGATGCCGGCAGCACCTTCGGCGGCATGGGCAGTTCGCGTGAGATGACGATTGCCTCGATTATAGAACCGACTACGCTGATGGCATGCGCCGCCATGGCTTTTATCTTGAAGACCACCAGTATCCCGGAGATGTTCGGGACAGTGCTCGGCGGCTCCGTCCTGCAATATCCGACGCTCTTCATGGTCGCCTGTTCCCTGTTCATTATCCTCATCGTGGAAACTGCAAGGATTCCGGTAGACAACCCGGAAACCCATCTCGAGCTTACCATGATTCACGAAACCATGATACTGGAACAAACGGGGCCGAAGCTGGCTTTGATGGAATTATCTTACGGCGTCAAGCAGTTAATATTGATGGCGCTGCTTATCAACATCCTTTTCCCATGGGGACTGGCAACCGAAATGACGCTCACGGGAATTCTCATATCGATAGGCTCTTTCATGCTTAAAGCCATCATACTGGCAATAGCAGTCGGCATATTCGAATCCTTCTTTGCCAAGATACGCTTCTTCCGACTGCCGGATTTCTTTATGATGGCCTTATTTTTATCCTTCGTTACTATAGTATTTGAGTTACTGTCATGATAAATATGATTGCTTTAAACGATATCATCCAGGCATTATTCGTTCTTATTCTGGGAACGGCAGCTCTGATTATGACCCAGCGATCGCTTGTTTCCCTTTTCAATATCTATGCCGTCCAATCGCTGATACTGGCAGTCATGGCTATCGTCCTTTTTATCGGACACGGCACACTGAACCTGCTGTGGATAGCACTGTTAACGATAGCCGTCAAAGTAGTGCTTATCCCGTTCCTGCTGAATAAAATATTGAAAAATATGCCGGTAAAAAGGGATATCCAGTTCTATTACCTGTCCCCGGTCAGCTCTATTATAATCAGCGCCGTACTGATATTTATCGTCTACTTCTTCTTTACCAGGTTTGCCAGTTCTCTTTTCGAAGACCGGCTTTTCCTGCTGGGAGGGGTTATCGGGGTTTCGCTGGTACTCATGGGGATGACGGCCATATTCAGCCGCAAGAAGGTTATTACGAAGATTATCGGATACCTGACCATGGAAAACGGTGTATTGCTCTTCAGCCTGTTTATGGCAGAGATGCCTTTTATCATAGAAGTTCTGATAGTTATCGACCTCTTGATATTGATACTTATATCTACGGTCATGGCTTTCGGTATCGATTCGAGCATCGAATCCTTCCACCGCAGGCTGGTGAAATTCGGGTTGAAATTCGAGGATTAGATGGAAAACTGCATTCTAGCTCTATATGCGATTCCTTCGTTTATAATAATCTGCCTGCTGCTGATTGTCGGCAAACGCGCTGCGAGTCCGGATAACTTTTTTCTGAACAACCTGGTTATCATACAGGCGTTTATCTACATCGGCATAAGCATCTGGCTGGCCGGCTGGGTAGAACTGCCGGTCTATTTCCTGGAAAACGAATACTTCTACATCGACCGTCTTTCCATGTACGAGATACTGATTACTTCGGCCGTATTTCTGCTCGCTTCCATATATGCGCGCGGTTATGTCTCCAGCCTTTTAAAAACCGGTGACCTGGACACTTCCGTTCACAAGTTTTTTTACGGGGCCTTCTGCCTGCTGGAGATGCTGATAGTCCTGGGACTGTCCGCCAACAACATCGCCCTGCTCTGGATATTCCTCGAACTGAGCACCATCCTGACGGCCGTACTCATAGTAACGCTGAACGCCAGGGAAAATATCATTGCCGCCCTGAAGTATATCTTTATCGCATCGACGGCCATGCTTTTCGGGTTTATCGGAATCATAATTCTTTTTACGATGAGCCAGGGAACCATAGAAGGCGGCAGCCTCAACTGGACGACACTGATGAATGCCGCCGCCTCGTTAGACCCCACGCTGTTCAACTTTGCCTTTATCTTTTTGTTCATCGGCTTTGCCGCCAAAGCCGGCATCGCCCCCTTCCACACGTGGGTACCGACGGCCTATGTCCGTGCGCCTTCGGTGGTGGCTGTCGTTTCCGGGACGGTATTGAACATGGGTATCTATGCCATACTCCGGCTTTACGCCATCGGCCATAAAACAGGTGCCGGGGATTTTCTGCAAACATTTCTTCTGGTTTTCGGGCTGCTCAGCATCATAATCGCCGCCTTCAGCATCCTTTCCAGAACGAATACGAAGAAGCTGCTGGCGTTTTCAGGCGTCGAAAACATGGGATTCTTGATTTTAGCGATAGGATTGGGGTCTCCGGTTGCCCTGTTCTGGGGGCTTTTCCACCAGATGGCATATTCGTTCATAAAATCCCTGCTGTTTTTCTGTGCCGGTATTTTCCACCGCCAGTATCACAGCAATAAATACTTTACGGTTAAAAATGCCTTCAATCTGCAACCGCTGGCCAGCTGGGGTTTTATACTGGGAAGCGCCGCCGCTATAGGTGTTCCGTTATTCCCCGTCTTTTTAGCCAAGTGGAACGTACTCAGCGTTCTCGTTTCAGAATCGATTCCGGCATTTATCATACTGCTGGTCTGCATTTTACTCGTAGCAACCGGATTTGCCGTTTTTCTGGTAAAAACGTTCAGCCAGAAAACTGATGAGGAGATACAGCCTTTTGTTACCCCCGTAAATATGAAAGTGTCCATCCTGCTGGCACTGGGAGTTATAATCGTACTGGGAGTATACATGCCTTCCTGGCTGGACAGCACACTCGGGGAAATAGTCGTCAATCTCGGATTATGATTTAAGATAATACTATGGAAACTTTAGTAAAAGATTTAGAAAAACATTTCAATATAAAAAGATTAAAAGATTCAGAAAACGTCTTTTATGTAGATGATTGTGCCGATTCGTTTATGGAAATTATCGATTTTTTGAAGAACAAGGGACTGATTCTTATAAGCCTGTTCGCTGCCGAGGATTTCGGGAAACGCGGGTTCAGCCTGATGTACATCTTCGAGAAAAAACACTCGGCAAAGCTGCTGGCTTTCAACCTGTCGTTAAAAGACAGGCAGGCCGTTTCGGTTGCCCGTATCTTCCCAATCGCCTGTTACTTCGAACGCGAGATAAGGGACGGTTTCGGCATCGAGTTCGCAGGAGCTTTCGACAGGCGCCGGTTGTTACTGCATGAAGCCTATCCCGATGACTTTCACCCACTTCTGAAATCGTTCAAGAACAGGCATCTCGACCTGAGGCCGGAAAAACAAAAAGGTACGGAATATATATTTAAAGCAGTGGATGGAGAAGGTGTTTACCAGATACCGGTCGGGCCGGTGCATGCCGGAATTATCGAGCCGGGACACTTCCGCTTCGGAGTGATGGGGGAAACCATTTTCAACCTGGAAATCCGCCACTTCTACAAGCACCGCGGACTGGAAAAACTGGCCGAGAATAAAAAAACCGCAGATTGTGTGGCCATAGCTGAAAGCATCAGCGGAGACGAAAGCGCTGCCAACGCCACCGCCTATGCCATGGCTATCGAACAGATAAGTGAATGCATTATCCCCAAACGGGCATGGCAGATACGCACGGTTCTTTTAGAAATGGAGCGCATCTATTCTCACCTGGGAGACCTGGCGGGAATGCAGGTAGACGTCGCTTTCCCCATGGGTGCCAGTCCCCTATTCATCCTCAGGGAGGAAATACTGCGTTACAACGCCACGCTTACAGGCTCACGCTTTTTAAAAGGGATTATCGTACCGGGTGGCTTGAAACAGGATATTTCGACCGGCAAACTGAAAGCACTGAAAGAATATATGAACGATTTCAAAAAGAGGCTTGCCGAAGCAGTAAAAATAGCCGATAACTCTTCCTGGGTCATAGACCGTTTCGAGACTACGGGAATTGTAAAAAACGAACTTATCGCACCGCTGAATCTGACGGGGCCGATCGCCCGCGCATCGGGAGCGAATATAGATACGCGTCATGACCATCCCTATGGGATATACAGTAAATTGAAGTTCTCAGTACCCGTAAAACACGAGGGCGACGTTCTGGCGCGTTTCCGCATCAAGACTGAAGAAATATACGGTTCGCTCGAAATAATCGGAGCCGTGATAGACAGGATGCAGGAAGGTATAGTATGCACTGACTGTCCGAATAAGGACGGCTATGCACTGGCAATGCTGGAAGCACCCAGGGGACAAAACCTGCACTGGGTATATGTGAAAAACGGAGTTATCGAGCGCTACAAGATTCGCACGGCTTCCTTTTGCAACTGGTGGGCAATCGAACATGCCGTACCGGGAAATATTGTCCCCGATTTCCCTGTCATCAACAAGAGCATGAATCTGTCCTATGCCGGGAACGACTTATAGCTTATGAGGATTATATGATAACTGAAATGCTGCATAATTTCTTCGGACACAAACTGGCTTCTGACCTCAAACCCGAGCAGACAGAGTTCCAGAAGCTGGGGATGGAGCTTAAGCAAAATATCGATTCCGTTTTCGGCAGGAGCCTGGCCATACGCGAGCTGGATTCGGGTAGCGATAACGCCGCCGAAATAGAACTGAATAATTTATCCACCCCGTATTATGATATCGAACGCTACGGGATATCCTTCGTAGCGTCGCCGAGACACGCCGATATTATCGTGATTACCGGAGCCGTGACTCATAACATGGCTCTGGCTGTTAAAAAGACCTTCGAGGCGATGCCGCAGCCCGGCTTCGTGATTGCCGTCGGCGATGATGCCTGCAACGGCGGAATCCTGAGAGACAGTTATGCCGTGCTCGGCGGCGCAGATAAGATACTGCCGGTGGATATTAAAATCCCCGGCAATCCCCCCACCCCGCTGGAAATCATGAAGGGATTACTGGCATTGATGACAAATATCAGGCAACATAAAACCAGATAATAACGGCAACAAAAAGAGGGGGCAACCCGAAGTGATGTGCCCCCCTCTTTCAAATTATTCGTTGTAAGCTATATGGTTATACGGTTCTCCAGGTAGCAACGACATCCGGATTATCATCTATCCACTTCTGAGCCGCTTCGGACGGGTCCATTTTATCGACATTTATCATGTACATTACTTCGCCGAGCTGAGCACTGGTAAGCTTGAAGTTTGCGAAGAATTCCGCCGCATCGGGAAAATCCTCCTCGAAACCCTCTCTGCCTATAATAACGATCTGTTCACTCCCGCCATAACTTTCTTCGGGATCTTCAAGGAATTTAAGATCATAATTGAAGAACATCCAATGCGGAGCCCATCCGGTTATAGCAATCCATTCACCTGCATGGATAGCTCTTTCAAGTTCTGCCATCATTGCAGCTTCACTGGATTCGACAAGATCCCAATCTTCCAAACCATAGTCAGGCATAGCTTGTTCAAGTGTAGCTTGCATAATACCTGCACCTGAATCGATACCTACAATACGGCCATCGAATTCTTCTTCATAATCTTTCATTTCAGCTATGGAATTGATGGTCACATAACTGGGGACAACAAGCCCTATCTTGGCTCCTTCGTAAAGAGTGCCAAGCTTAACGACATCGTCGCCATACTCTTCCCAATAAGATTGATGGGTATATGGCAACCATGCAGTAGTAAAAGCATCCTCATCACCATCGGCTACAGCAGCCCACATAACACCTGCCCCGACCATGCTTTTCTCCACTTCGTAGCCCATATCTTTCAGTATAACTTCAGCCAGATGCGTCTCGGCTTCGGCACAAGACCACTGAACATAGACAAGCTTAATAGTTTTATCTTCCGTGGCACAACCGCTTGCCGAACCGGCAAGCATGACAACCATCATTATCATTGCTAAAATAAAATAATGAATTTTCTTTAACATTTATATCCTCCATGTTTAATAGTATTTGTTGCCTGTATGGCAATTGTGCTATTAAGCACCACCCCCTTTCTCATGTTTTTTGTTTATCAAGCGACCTTTTTTCATGTCGCACTCTTAAATACCTGGTTATTCTGCCGGCAGGAATTTCCTTACCGGAACCGATATTCCGGCTAACCCTATCCAAAATCATTGCCAGTATAACTATAGCCAAACCGCTTTCAAAACCGAGAGACAAGTTAACCATATTAAGCGCCCGTACTACTACAGAACCAAGACCGCCAAACCCAATCATCGAGGCAATAACCACCATCGATATACCAAGCATAATGCACTGATTCACTCCCGCCATTATACTGGGAAGAGAAAGCGGCAACTCGACTTTGGTGAGAACTTGCCGGTCATTCGCTCCGAAAGCTACAGCCATCTCCTTCATTTCAAACGGAACCTGGGTAATACCAAGATATGTAAGACGTATAGGAGGAGGAGCAGCAAAGATAATAGTAGCGAAAAGCGCCGGCACAACCCCTGTGCCGAAGAGCAGTATTGCCGGAATAAGATAAACAAAAGGAGGCATTGTCTGCATAAAGTCCAGAATCGGCCTCATTATTGCTTCGAATTTTTTACTGCGGGTCATCAAGATACCGGTAGGAATACCGATTACAATGGCAATCGCAACAGCTATAACGACAAGAACGAATGTATCTATAAGTTCTGGCCATAAACCGATATTCCATATCAGAGCTAATCCGATAGCGCTTAAAACAGCCGTGGTTTTACTTGTCACTAACCATATCAATAAACCGGTGATAACTATGAAAATTAAAATGGGAATCGCCAACAATGCATCGCCGAATGCCCCTGTTACCGCCTTCAGAACATCGCTGATGAAATCGAATATCACCGAAAGATTATCAATCAACCACCTGACAAACCATTCGATGGCATCGCCTATAGGCAGTTTGGGTATTTCAAGATTTGGCAACCCCGTCACCTCCTTTCCTCTCATCCAGTGTCATCAGCAGGATACTGTGGGTTATCACTCCCAGGAAACGTCCGCTATCATCGACAACCGCCAGGTCTTTCTCGGCATTACGCAGTTCGGGATATACGTCTCTCATAATTGTGCCGGACTGGACGGTACTCGTTTCTTTTATAATATCTTTGATACTTGTCTGTTTATCCTTAGCCAGTCTTAAAACGTCTTCTTGCAGTATCATTCCAACCAGTTTATTCCTGGCACCCAACACAAAAAGATAATCCGTATCCACCTTTTTCATACGATGCAATGCAACGGATACTCCCTCCGTTTCCCGGATGACTTCCCTCGGCCACTTTGAAATACTGTTGGCATCCAGTATCTTGGACACATCGATGCCCTGCAGGAATTTCTCGACATATTCGTTTGCCGGATTCGAAAGGATTTCATCGGCAGTGCCGATTTGTTCGATAGCGCCGTCACGCATGATAGCAATCCTATCGCCGAGACGCAGCGCTTCATCGAGGTCATGGGTCACAAAAACCACCGTCTTTTTAATTTCACGCTGCAGGGTTATCAACTCCTCCTGCATTTCCGCGCGTATCAGTGCATCGAGCGCGCTGAAGGGTTCATCCATCAGCATAATATCCGAATCCATAACCAGGGCACGTGCCAACCCCACCCTCTGTTTCATCCCGCCGCTGAGTTCATTGGGAAATTTGTCGTTCCATTCCTCCAGCCCTACTTTAATCAGCGCTTCCCGTGCTTTTTCTCTCCTTTCTTCCAGCGGAGCACCTCTCAGTTCAAGCCCGAAAGCGACATTATCGACAATAGAACGGTTAGGCAGCAAAGCAAAATGCTGAAATACCATACTGATCTTTTCACCGCGGAGTTTGCGTAATTCCTTATCATTTAACTTTTCTACAGCCTTACCATCCACTAAAAGTGAACCGCTGGTGGGCATAAGCAGCCCGTTGATACAGCGTAACAGGGTAGACTTACCACTGCCGGAAAGACCGATAACGACGAAGATTTCCCCTTCGGTAATCTCGAAATTGACTCCGGCTACACCTACTGTAAGGCCTGTTTCTTTTTGGATTTCAGCCCGCGAAAGCCCCTGATTAAAAAGCTCAAGAGCTTTATCGGTTTTATCGCCATAAATTTTTACAAGATTTTCTGCTTTAATTTTAATATTCATAATTTTTATAAAAATAGTGAGAAATAGAATAGGCATAATATGACAACAGGTAAAAACTAATCGGGATAGAATAATAATAAGGGCATTGAAAAAGAGATTAATGTATTAGTAAATTATGAAATGGATAATTGAAATAATCAGAGGTTTTATTATTCAGTTATTATTTCCGGTTACGGGAAATAATATTGGAATTTATATTGATTTGTGTTAATCATCTTAACCTACCTTAACATAGTTCTATAGGACCAGTCAATATTAATAACCTGTTTTTTTATATAAAAGAAGATAAATAGTGTATATATTGTGAACAATTACAAGCGTCCTATCAATTATAAATTGACAGTGATTAGAGATATATCAGCCGGTCATATCATCCTTTAATTGCCTCCCCATACGCTCTGCTTGATTAAGTATTTCCGGATACTGCAATATCTTTCCCTTATGAAAAACACCGGTAACCGGCAATTCCCCGATGACCTGATAACCCAGGGCTTCCAGCGGAAGCCTCATCGCCTGTAATGCCAGCAATACCCCGCTATCTTCATAACTGACCTGCTCCCCGATTGCAGCGATTACCGCTTTCCTACCCTGATTCGCCAGGCGGCTGGACCATTCGCCGGGACGTTCACCATCGAAATTATAGAAGCAATACAGCCTGTCTATAAATGATTTCATAATAGCCGTAATATTATAGTTATGCACCGGGGAAACCAGTATCAAACCACTGCTTGCAATGATTTTAGGATAAACAAGCTGCATGTCATCCTGAATTCCGGTGCAACTCCCGTCTTTGCGGCATTTCTCACAACCCTTGCACGATTGGAACCGATAGTCTCGAAGCTGAATGGCTTCTGCGGCAAAATCCCGGCACGTTACTCCCTTGATGAACTGCTCCATCAAAATATCCGAATTGCCGCCTGCCCTGGGACTGCCGCCGATACATAATATACCTGACATTTCTGTTGTTAACCCTGTAAAGTATTAACTCCTGTACAAGTCCATTATACTTGATTCCACCCGATATATCATTATCAGGCAGTAAAAATACATTGAATATTTGTGTTTTTCAGGGGATACATGCTACAATGCCCCCGTAAAAGAAGCGGAAAACCATCAATTAAAGCTAAATAAAACAGATTTGTACGGCGCTCCCGAAAAGCAAGGTTTTTCCATATTATAAGGAGTTAATATAAGTTCGATAAAAGACTTAAAATTTAATATTAAAATCAATGTGTGATAACCCTATAGCCCCAAAATAATCCGGGGGAAATAAATCTGACTCCTGTTGAAATTCCAAGATAAGTAATATCATGTGTTGACCTTCCCTGCATAACTCTCCAACCCGTAAATCCCTTACCGCTGAATCTTTTACTCATTTCCAGGCATATACCGTTAAATCATATCGTAAAAGATATTATGCCCGGAGAGTAAAAGATTAATAACCCTGCCCCGTTTCATTAAACGGATGCCGGTTTAAATTCGAGTATGCAGATTTAATATAAAATAAGTCCTTTATTGCCATATTATGAATAATAAAAAGAAAATAAATTTCAGCATACGAAACGCTGTAAAAACAGACGGCCCGGCAGTATACGAAATTGCTAAAAGCTGTCCCCCGCTAGACCTCAACTCCCGCTATTGCTACCTGCTACTTTGTTCACATTTTAATAAATATTGCCTGGTAGCAGAGGCCGACAAGAAAACAATCGGTTTTGTATCGGCATATCCTCACCCACATTTCACCGATACCCTCTTTATATGGCAGATAGGTGTTGACCCAGATTTTCACAAACTCGGGGTTGGTACCGGCTTACTCGATAGTCTTATACTGCTGGCTGCTGAAAACGGCTTCAGTTATCTGGAAACGACAATTACCCCCTCAAACAAGGAGTCACGCGCATTATTTCAAAGGATAATTGAAAAAAACGAAGCCGACTGTAAAGAGAGCGAATGCTTCTCAAGTGACCTTTTAGGAAATGGGCATGAAGAAGAGAGGTTGCTCAGAATCGGACCATTCAAATTAAAAGGAGATAAATAAAAATGAGAATTTTCGATCAGGTGGAATCACAGGTCAGAAGCTATGTCAGGTCGTTCCCGACCATTTTTACCAGAGCGAAAGGTGCCCTGCTCTACGACGAACAGGAAAAAGAATACATCGATTTCTTCGCCGGGGCAGGCGTGCTTAACTACGGGCATAACAACCCGACCGTAAACCAGGCACTCATAGAATACCTGCAACAGGACGGAATAGTACACAGTTTAGACCAGGCTACCACTGCCAAGAAACACTTCCTGGAAAGATTTTACTACGATATTCTGCAGCCGAGGCACATGGATTACAAAGTGCAGTTTACAGGACCGACGGGAACCAATGCGGTTGAAACGGCGCTCAAACTGGCGCGCATGGTAAAAGGCCGTTCCAATGTTATCTCTTTCACCAACGGTTTTCACGGGCTGACCATGGGGTCGATGGCGGTAACCGGCAACGCCTTCTACCGCGACGAATCGTTCATCAACCGCTCCAACGTTTCATTCATGCCGTTCGACGGCTATTTCGGCGAAGGAGTCGACACCGCTCAATACCTGCGCCGGTTCTTAGAAGACGGAAGCAGCGGCATCGACCTGCCGGCCGCCATTATCCTGGAAACGGTACAGGCCGAAGGCGGAGTCAACGTAGCCAGCAAGGAATGGCTGGTTGAAATAGAACATATCTGCCGCGAATTCGATATTCTGCTTATCGTCGACGATATACAGGTAGGAAACGGGCGCACCGGAACCTTTTTCAGCTTCGAAGAAGCAGGTATATCACCTGATATCATCACCATGTCTAAATCAATCGGCGGCGGGCTGCCCCTCGCCCTGGTACTGGTACGCCCCGAACTCGACCAGTGGAAGCCGGGCGAGCATACCGGCACCTTCCGCGGCAACAACCTTGCTTTTATAGCCGCCACAAAGCTCTTCGAATACTGGAAGACCGACGAACTCGCCGAACTGATAAAAACCAAGGAAAAGATTATGCGGGACAGGTTGAAAATTATCGCCGATAAATATCCCGAACTCAATTGCAAGGTGCGCGGACGCGGCATGATATACGGTCTTGATATAGCGCCCAAGGGAATGGCGCGCCAGGTATCCAGGGAAAGTTTCTGCAGGGGACTTATGATAGAGCTGGCCGGAGCCGAACACAGCGTACTGAAATTCCTGCCGCCGCTGATAATCGAAGAGAATCTACTCGTAAAAGGACTGGATATTATAGAGGAATCCATAGTTGCTTTGATGGAAGCTAAAAATAACGATGACGGAGGACTGGGAATAATTGATAATTCGCAAGCTTGACGAGATTATAAATACGGACAACGATGTCGCAGACCCGCACGGCAACTGGAAAAGCCGCAGGCTGATAAACAAAAAAGACGGCATGGGTTTTTCGGTAAACGATACCATCATAAAAGCCGGCACCGAATCGAAGATATGGTATAAAAACCACCTCGAGGCAGTGTACTGCGTATCCGGCAACGGCAGTATCGAGGACCTGGCTACCGGGATTACCCATAGCATTACTGCCGGGACTTTGTATGCTCTCAACAACCATGACAGGCATATCCTGCGCGGAGGAACCGAGGATATGCACATGGTATGTACTTTCTATCCGGCCTTGAGAGGCGATGAAGTGCACGACGAAGACGGCTCGTACCCGGCAGACGATAAATAGATAACGAACTGACTGCAACCCCCTCGAAATAACGAGGGGGTTTTTCTTTATGAGTAATTTTCAACAGAAGGGAAATCCCGGTATTCTGAGCTTTACCAAAGGAGAAGCAAAACAATTCCTGCCGGAATAATTTTATAGTTTCCAGTGTTTTTCAAAGCCACCTCATGCAAAATTTTTTATGGCTAATTAAGCAAAGTTCATTGCAAAAAGGGCGATTTCAATACATTTTTTCGTCGTAAAAAGTGTATTGCAGCAACACTTTTTCGTTGCATATTTTGTGTAATTTAGATACCCGCCCCGATAAAAGACATAAGTAATATTTCTGCCATCCTTGAGGCCTGATAAATCAGACCGAAGAATTATACAGTTGTCGAATGGCATCCAGGCTCTTCGCTTCGCTCAGAGCGACAGGGTACCCTTTTAAAAGGGAGGTATCCTTCCACTGGAAAAGAGGGTAAAAATAACTGTCATGCTGAGTTCGTGGTGGTCGAACAAAGCATCCGGGGAGGGGTTATTAATTCGTCTTATTCCCCTTCTTCCAGTCCTGTGCCTTCTGCATCAGTTCCTTGACGCTTTTAACGGAGGCTTCCGTACACTGCGAACCTACCAGCATCATGGTAAGTTCCTCGATTAAAGCCTCTCCCTTGAGACTTTCAAGAGTGGTCGAGGCTCGCGAACCGTCCGTATTCTTGCGAATGGCGTGGTGCGCATCGGCAAAAACAGCTATTTGCGGCAGGTGCGTTATACACAAAACCTGCCTGTCTTTTGCCAGCGCCCACAGCTTTTCACCGATAACCTCCCCACACCTGCCCCCCACCCCGATATCGATTTCATCGAAAACCAGTATGGGAATGTTATCCGTCTTCGAAAATGCTCCCTTGAGAGCCAGCATGAAGCGTGAGATTTCGCCGGTCGAGGCTATTTTTGCCAGCGGCTTGAAGGGTTCCCCGGGATTGGTGGAAGCCATGAACTCCACGGTATCTATACCCCGCTTCGCAAACTCGTAATTCTCACCATCTGGAGAGGGTATCCCGCTAACGGATTTTTTTTGGACCATAGAGACACCGAACTTCACCTGCTCCATCTTCAAATCGGCAAGCTCGCTGTTCACTTGCGATATCAGTTTTTTGGCCGCCTGATTGCGTAAAGATGACAGTTCGCAGGCCAGTTTCCCCAGTTCCTGTCTGAGTAAAGCCGACTGTTTCTTGAGTTCTTCGATGCGTTCAACGGAATTGGAGAATTTACCCAGCTTGCTTTCAATTCCTTCCAGATAAGAGATGATATCCGGAATGGACTGCCCGTATTTTCTCTTGAGATTCCTGATAAGCTCGAGGCGGTCTTCGATTTCCGCCAGACGCCCCGCATCGAATTCCATGTTCTCCGAATAGTTGCGGATACTGCGCGCTGTTTCTTCGACATCGGGAACAACCCCTTCCAGCATCGCCAGTTCCGGCTTCAAAGCAGGGTCAAGTTCGGACAATCTTGCAATAATGCGGACTGCGCGGTTCAGTGCCTCCAGGGCAGATATCGAGGACGAGGATGAATCTTCTCCGTTTAACATGCTGTAAACTTCGAATGAAGATGACTTCAACTGCTCGCTGGACGATATTATCTTGAGTTCCCGCTCCAGTTCAGTATCTTCGCCATCCACCAGCTTTGCCTTTTTTATCTCATCTGCCTGAAAACGCAGCAACTCTTCCTGTGCGGATGTATCTTTATCTGCTTTAGCCAGTGATTCCAGCTCGGACTCCGCCTTCGAAAGCTCCGAGTAAAGTGAAGCGAACTTCTGACGTAAATCGAGCGTATGCGCATAGGAATCGAGGAAATCTATATGATAATCCGTATTGAGCAAAGACAAATGGTCGCTCTGCCCATGAATATCGATTAGATATGCCCCGACCTGCGACAGAAGACTGCGGGGAACCGCCCGCCGGTTGATGCGAATCACGCTGCGCCCCTGCCTCTTTAGTTCACAGCTTATCACCAGCGTTCCGTCATCGGCTGATAAGCCGTTTTCGTCCATCAACGACTTAAGCCCGTCCAGAGAACTTTTCCTATCGGGAAGAGCGAATAAACCCTCGATATAAGTGCCATCGGAGCCATAGCGGATATTCTCCTCTTCGATTTTCCCGGAGAGCAAGACCTCCACCGCATCGATAACCAGCGATTTACCGGCGCCGGTTTCGCCGGTGATGACGTTAAGCCCTTCACTCAGATTCCAGTTTATATCTTCGATGATACCGAAATCTTTTACTCTCAACTCTAGCAGCAAAATTCACTCTCCACAAGAAATGCCGATGAGATATATCGTTGGCTTTGATTATACATTATCTGTCTTCATTGTTGAAAGAAAAACCTATACAAATTACAATAGTCATATCGATACCTGCTTCCAAACAGACAACACAGGAAAAGAATATGAATAAAGAAAATGAAAACTCGCCCCTGATTTCCCTGCAAAAAGCTACTAAAAGCTATGTCGAAGGCAGTGTAATACATACGGTACTCAAAGATATAGATGCCGATTTTGCAAGGGGCGAATGCGTTGCCCTGCTGGGACGCAGCGGTTCGGGAAAATCGACCATGCTGAATGTCATCAGCGGAATCGACAAGCTCGATAGCGGGCAGATAATCATCAACGGGGTGGATATCACCAACCTCAGCGAGCAGAAAAGAACCCTGTTCCGCCGCAAGAATATCGGTTTCGTCTTCCAGTTTTTCAACCTGATTCCGACGCTGACGGTGATGGAGAACATCCTGCTGCCCCTCGAACTCAACGGTTTGAATAATAAAGAATCCGCGATGGAATTGCTGAACGAGGTCGGCCTTTTCGACCGGAAGAACGATTATCCGGATAAACTCTCCGGCGGCGAACAGCAGCGCATCGCCATCATCCGTGCTCTGGTACACGACCCGCTCATCATTCTGGCGGACGAACCTACCGGGAACGTCGATAAAGATACGGGGCATAACATTCTGAATATAATGGACAGATTGATACGGCAGAGGAATAAAAACCTGATAATGGTTACCCACAGTAAGGAGGTAGCCAAATTCGCCGACAGGCTGTTGCTGCTGGAGGAAGGCACGCTCAAAAAGCACAGCAAGGAAATCGCATGGTAACCCCGATACTTTCACGTTCCATCTGGAAGTATTTTTTCAAGCACCCCTGGGTGATTCTGCTTTCCATTATCGGCGTCTCCATCGGCGTCGCCGTCGTCGTATCCATAGATATCGCCAATACCAGTGCACAAAAAGCCTTCGAACTCTCGGTTGAGAACGTTACCGGGACGGCCACTCACCAGATCACCGGCGGTCCGCTGGGGATGGATGAAAATTTCTATGTGGAACTGACAATGGAATTCCCCCGGATAGAAGCCTCCCCGGTCGTCGAAGGGTATGTAAAACTAAAGGGAGAAGCTGTTCAACTTATGGGGCTGGATATCTTCTCCAGTTCATACATGACCGATGAAATGAGCGGCACATTCGATACATCGGCACTCGCTTTACTTGTAGAACCGGACACCGTTCTCATTCCATACGTCATGGCGCAAAGGATGAATATCGCTACCGGCGATACGGTAACCATTTCGGTCGGCGGAGTAGAAACTGAGATAAAAGTCATCGGCTATGCGGGAACCGAAGAAGATTCAAAACTCGACGGAATACTTGTTGCCGATATCTCGACAGGGCAGGAACTTTTAGGGAAAACCGGCTCTATCGACAACATCAGCCTGGTAATTCCCGAAGACGATAAGGACACAATTGCAGAAATCGAAGCGTGGCTGCCGGAAGGAATGACGCTTTCTTCCACAACCGCCAGCAACGAGTCCACTCTCAATATGACAGATGCCTTCAGGACAAATCTGACGGCCATGAGCATGCTGGCATTACTTGTCGGCATGTTCCTGATATACAACACCATGACATTCTCGGTACTGCAGCGCCGGGGGCTGCTGGGTTCGTTGCGCGTGCTGGGCGCCACCCGCAGGGAAATATTTACCGAGGTTTTAATCGAGGCAGCCGTCATATCGATAATCGGCACCGGAATCGGCGTGCTTCTGGGAATCGCACTCGGACAGGGAATGGTAAAACTGGTCGCCGGCACCATAGACAGCCTCTATTTTACGCTGACGGTAACCACTTTCGAACTCTCCTCGGGGATATTCGTAAAGGGAGTGCTGCTCGGTATCATCACTTCCCTGGTTGCCGCTTTTATCCCGGCTTTTGAAGCCGCCGCATCCAGACCGCAAATCGTCAGGTTCCGCTCGGTAATCGAAAGCCTTGCACAGAAGCTTTTACCTAAAATTACACTCACAGGATTGGGTATGATAGCCTTATCGGTGATTATCCTGTATCTGTCGGAGAGCAGCCTGATTGCCGGATTCGCCTCGTTATTCCTGCTGGTAATCGGATTTGCATTGTGCGTGCCTGTCATCGCCGAATTTATATCTAAATATCTCGGTATTTTTATGAACAGGGTGGGCAGTAAAACCAGTGTTCTCTACAAGATGGCGGTTACCGGCATCGCCGGTTCCATCAGCCGCACCGGAACGGCCATAGCCGCCATGGTGGTGGCAATTTCGGTGGTTATCGGCATGGGAATCATGATAGAGAGCTTCCGCACGACGGTGGAGCTCTGGATGCAGCAGGCGATACAGGGAGATATTTATGTCAACACTATGGAAAACGTCTCCAGCACTGCCGAAACGCCCTTACCCGAAGATGTTGTGGCACAGATAACGGCGCTGGACGGCATCGAGGCTACCAAGGGACTGAAAACGGTATTCCTGGAAACCGATTACGGACGGGCGGAAGTAGATATCATTACACCTGTTGAACAGTGCCGCACCGAATACCAGTTGAAATCGGGGAACGACCTGGCAGCCTGGGAGAGTTTAACTGACGGAGAAGCTATCTATATATCGGAACCCTATGCCTACAAGCACGACCTGGCCGTCGGGGATACCGTCGTTTTTACTACCGGTGAAGGGCAACGTGAGTACGAAATCAGCGGCATCTATTATGACTACAGCACGGATTCCGGCAAGATTATCATGGCGCAAAAAATATATACGGCTTACTGGCACGATGACACTATCGCTTCTCTCGGGTTATATCTCGAAAATATAGGCGACAAAGACGCTATTATGACCGAAGTAAAAGCCATCGTCTCGGGAAAAACCGGGATTACGGTAACCGACAGCTATACCATCAGGGCTGACGTGTTAGACCTTTTCGACCGCACCTTCCTGATTACCAGGGTGCTGGAGTTTCTGGCGATTATCGTAGCCTTCATCGGCATACTGAGCGCACTGATGGCTTACCAGCTCGAAAAAATCAAGGAAATCGGCATCCTGCGGGCTGCCGGGGTTACCCCCAGGCAGATATGGGGCATGACCAGCCTGCAAACAGGAACAATGGGAACGATTTCCGGGTTGCTGGCGATTCCGCTGGGAATAGCCATGTCTGTCATTCTTATCCAGACAATCAATATCCGCTCTTTCGGGTGGAGCATCCAGATGACCATCGGGGCCGGAACAATACTGGAAGCACTGGCAATTGCTATAGGAGCGTCTTTGCTCGCCAGCGTTTACCCGGCATGGAAAATGTCGAAAACCTCACCTGCCGAAGCCCTGAGGGAGGAATAGAATGCTGAAAAGTTCGAGCCTGAAATTAATCTGCCCCCTGCTGGTTTTAATCCTGATAACGGCATCCGCTACTTTCAGCGGCTGTAGCTGCGAAAAAGCCAGCACAGGCGGAGCAAAAATCAATATCATCGAAGCGTTGAGCAACAGCGATACGGAGGGATACAGCATCGCAGATAAGGTAATAGACTTCAGCTTTCCTGCCGATCACGCGCCCCACGAGGATTTCCGCAATGAGTGGTGGTATTTTACAGGGAATCTTTACGATGAGGAAGGCAACCGTTTCGGTTACCAGTTGACCTTCTTCCGAATTTCTTTAAGCCCGATGGACATAACCAGGGTTTCTGACTGGGGAACCAGCCAGATCTACATGGCTCACTTCACGATATCGGACATAGAGAATGAGGAATTCTACTGTTTCGAAAAGTTCAACCGCGATGCGCTGGGGCTTGCCGGTTATCAGGAAGAACCATTCAAAATCAATGTGGAGGACTGGTATATACTGGGCACGGGTGACGGAGACTTCCCCTGGCAGCTTTACGCCTCGAAAGACGGCGTAACGCTGTCATTAGACGTAACGCCCTTGAAGAATATCGTCTTCGAGGGGGATAACGGCCTCAGCTACAAGAGCGTCGATAAAGCCAGCGCCTCATACTACTACTCGATTACCAGGCTGGCGACCGACGGTTATATCGAGATAGATGGCACGAGATATGAAGTCAGCGGCAACAGCTGGCTCGACCGTGAATGGAGCACCAGCACCCTCAGTGAAGACCAGGGCGGCTGGGACTGGTTCTCAATGCAGTTGAACGATAATACCGAAATCGTCTACTTCCAGTTGAGATACAAGGACGGCAGCGTTTACCCTTATAACGAAGGCCTGATAGTCAACGGCGACGGCACTACCGAAAAACTGGAAACCGGAGACATTGTACTGACGGTTCTAGAAACGTGGAAGAGCACCACGGGAGTAGTTTATTCGGTAAAATGGCAGGCGCAGGTGATGCCCCTCGGAAAGACATTCATAATCGAAGCCGCTTTCAACGGACAGGAATTAGACCTGAGCACGCGCTACTGGGAGGGTGCGGTGAATATCTACGATGAACAAAATCCCGATGAAGTTATCGGCACAGGATATTTAGAGATGACGGGGTACGAGTAAGGGATTTATACTGTTTTTAAAAAAATCCAAACTTACTGTCATTCTGGAGGGAGTGTAACGACCGAAGAATCTTGGGGGTGGAAAAAGTATTATTATAAATATCCCCCACCCCAGATGTTGAGTTCGTCCCTCACGAACTCAGCATGACAATGACATTTTTTTCTTTACGGAAATGACACAACGAGAGCCGTTCGTGGTGAGCCTGTCGAACCATAGCGGCGGTAACGTTGGGCAGATTTCAGCTAAAATCCTTTCCCGATGAATCGGGACTCAGGACGAACGGAAATTATAACATCTCGCAATTACAACGTTTAAAGGCCTCCCCCGAAGGAAGCTTTATCATAAGTCTCGACTAGTCGGGATGTCATCCAGTTGCAATTGGATGAAGGATGATGAATGTTATTTAATACTGCCTTTCAAATTTACAAATCCCCGAAAACCTTGGGAGCCTGTTCTTTCATTATATCCCAGATTTTCTGGGCGACCTTGCACAGTTTTACAATCTAACCTATCAATGCGACCTTTTCCAGTGCTGCATTACGAACAATATCAACCAGAGCTGTAGAGCTTATAGTCGCTCCGCTTACTCCATCCACCTGCCCCCCTTTTTTTACCAGATAACAATCATCAATTCTTAAACCAACAAATTGAGCGACAAGCGGAGTGAAATCCAGTCCTACAGTAGATTCCAAACCGCTTAATCGTCTCTCTTTGTGTGAGATAACAACTATCCCCTGTATCGTCTCCATGTTCTTGAGACCGACAAAAACAACAATCTCCCCACCACATCCCTTCCCTGCTGCATAAAAGGCATAGCCTATCTCATTCCTACCGTCGTTGTATATTGTATATATATCATTCTCAACTGTATAAAAACTAGCTTCTGGGAATATTCCCTCGAGCATCTCCACTATTTGTTTATCCTGCTTGGCTTTCAACTTTTCCCTTGTAACATCATCCGTAATAACAAGCAGGAAGGCTGTTATAAAAATAAGTATAGTGATGAAAAACACCGCGTGAAATTTTCTCAACAGGGCAACCATCACTTAATCTTCCTCTTAAACATGTGTGACTATACAATACACTTCATTCACTGGATTGGAAAAACCTCCTGCTTATTTTCGTGACTTTTACTGGCTAGAATATTTTCACAAATCAGTCTATTTGGGCTTACCCACTATCTTGTTACGTGCCAAAGCGAGAAGGACAAGAAAAAGCCCCACTGCACAAGCCAGCCAATATCCCCACAACAGACCCGACTCCACATATGTCCCCTCTGGCCCGACCTTGACAAACGAGCGTCCTACGAACTGAATACCATACTTACCAGTGCTTATCGAGGCATAAATAAAAGCCGTAACAACAACGATTATATATGAAAAACCGGCAACTCCAATAAGTAATCGATTCCATGGAAGCTTGAACCTGCCAAGGCTAAACACTCTTTCTTTTACAAAGAAGCTGGCTAATAACATGGCGACACATAATCCCAGATAAATCCACATCATTGGAGCAAACCAGACCGGCATATCGGCACCGGTCATATACGTGGCGAAGTACCCCAAGTTACTTTCGAGCCCCCATGGATGTATTGTAATAGAGCCACCTATCGACAGGACATCAGCATTCCACCACGGTGTAAACCACGATAAAAACAGTAAACCAATAGCTATTATAACCAAGCCTCGAAATATCCATTCTCTAAAACTGCTCATAGCTACCTTAATCCTTTCTTATTTTCTTAACTATAAAGGGGGGGAAGGGCCTAAACGCTCCCCCCCTTTATATAACTTAACTACCCGTTGATATCTACATCACCCAAGCCTATATCTCCATCAACAGTGCTCCCGGTTATCGTTTTACTCGTACTCCCACTGGCTATCGTTAACGTAAAGTCACCCTCTTTCAAATCTTCAATCCAAAAATCACCAAAAACATCTGTTGTAGTTTCCGCAGATCCTGCAATTCCAGTCAGGGTACAGGTAGCACCGATAACTACTTCATTGTTAGTCGAATCATAAACAGTACCGGCAACAAACCTCTTGGGCAGCCCTATATAATGGACCTTGGTGGTAAGATCGTATTCAGAATGCAGTGTTTCCGACCCGACCATTGAATTGGACAGAGCAGACTCTTCACCTATAACAATGGCTCCATGCGGGCAATTATCAACACATCTGGGTTCCGTAATTGGCCATCCCCTGTCCAGAATATGCGCACAGCCAGTGCACTTCTGCGCAAGAGCAAGAGCATCATTATAGAAGATAGCATCGTAAGGACAAACATCAATACAGTTCCGGCACCCGGTGCATTTCTTGGGATCGATAATAACCAGTCCATCATCCCTAGTGTACAAAGCCCCTTCTATAGGACATGCCTGAATACACGGCGCGTCTACACAGTGCTGACAAAGGATTGGGATATAGCTTACCTTGACTTGCGGTATTTGTCCTCTCTCAATCTCATTTAACTTGATCCAGAACTGCCCCCACTCCGGTTGAGGCTTAGCATAAGGCGTCCAATCGTTACCACAATGCTCATCCTTACATCCAATCTGGCAGCAATAACACCCTGTACACTTATTGACATTTATGACAAAAGCCTTCATTTAATCTATACCTCCTTTTCAACCCAACCATCATATTTAATTCCATAGGCCGGATCATAATCTCTGGCAAATGCTTCAGGATAAGTCTTTCGCCATTCCTCCATCTGCGCCGGATCAAGCTTTTCAACTTGAACCAGAAAACCGGATACAGCCATTCCCCAACAATATTTAGAACTTCCCATCTCAGGTGTTATTGGATTGACAGTTCCTCCTCTATTAATTCTATCCGTTATCATGTCAACTGCAGCGCCGTGATCCATATGTGCTGCTCCGGGGATCATCCTTTCAGTTACATAGGCTCCACCGAGCTCGATTCCTCTATCGTTATATACTTTAACGATATCACCATGCTCTATGCCCCTCTCTGCAGCAGTTGTGGGATGTATCCAGACCGGCTCGTACATATAGCCATCGTAACCTTTGATCTTCATAGTCGGGATTTCCCTGAACCAGGCTATATCATCACATTGCGGATGATGTCTCCACCTTGGATGGTTCGCTTCCAGAAGCAGAGGATACTTTTTTACCCTCTCACCATATAGACTTTCATCATGTATCCAACCTTCAGATTCAGGGCCGCCTATTACATATTTAGGCATTGGCCCTCTTTCTTTGTCATCAGGGAAGCTTGTAGCCAATCTATCAGAATAAAACTCCATTTTGCCTGATGGCAGATCCAGCGGGTTTGACTCGGGGTCGTCATAAAACGATTTCATAGTAGGCTTTATTTGTTCCCAACCGGGCACCAGCGGAGTTAAACAGTACTGCTTTTCCTGCATATCCTCCCAACTGATTATGTCATCCAGTTCAAACTGCGCAAAGCCCGATTCTATCCTCTCTTCAATAGTCATGTCTTCGGTATATGCGTCGTACAGACCTTCATACTGGCCACCATACTCCTCCAACTTTTTGGACACCGCAGCAGCTATCTCGTAGTCGCTCTTAGACTCCCCTATGGGTTTTACAGCCTTTTTCGATACGCAAACGCCCGCCAGTTCTACAGAGCAAGGGGTCGAGATAGAATATATATCGTCTTCCTCACACTGGCAGCTAACAGGAAATACTATATCGGCAAATATAGCATCGTTCTGAAGCCATTGATGATTAACGACATAGCATTCTATCTTAGAGGTTCTGAAGGCATCTATGAACTTGTTACTATGGTTCCAACAAGCAGTATTACAGGGCTTTTCACTCCATGCCATATGGATCTCGGTACCTCCCTCATCGGAGGCTATTGGGTAGATATATTTAATAAACTGGTCGTCAACCGGCATGAATCCGGTAAGACCCCATTGCTCGGAATGTCCGTCTATAATAGCCCGGTGAACCAGAGTCCTGGCGATAACCTGTGGCGTAGCCGAGAATGGCAGATACCTGCCTAACGCCATTGTCATCCCGACCGCCGGCCCGACATGGGGAGGTGCAGCCAGCGTCGAGCCGTAGAGTTGCATGACACCCGGTTTACCTATCCCCTGCATTCCTAGCTGTACTGCTTCCCACCTGGCCGGTTCAGTCGAATACGGGCCCCTGGCCATAGGACTTCCAAAGTAATGGCCTGTTGACGTTTTTTTGGCCGCCCATTGCCTAGCCAGAGCCTTAATCGTCCACTCTTTCATGCCACACCTCGGTGCCGCCCACGCTGGCGTCTTGGGAATACCATCATCTTCTCCCAAGATATAGGCCCTTATCTTATCAAAACCTATTGTATGAGTCTCAACAAAATCTTTGTCGTAGGTATCCTCCACTATCCAGATATATATCACAGCCATTTGCCAGCACATATCCGTGTTGGGCAGTACCGGTATCCATTTGTCCGGATGTGCGGCGCCCTGATAATTCAGTTCGGGCGATACATATACCTGTTTTATTCCCAATTCTCCCAGCCAAGACGCCACTCTGCTCATATACTGGCCGGCAAATCCCTGGGGTGTAGTCTCATAATCACAGCCCGTATACACAATCATCTCAGTGTTCTCTGAAGTATCGAAAAGTGAAGTCTGCATAGAGTTTACCTCTATGGTGTCTCCGGTAACGGTTGCTGATGCATTCCCAGCCGCAAGCCCGTTTTCTCCGGTTCCCCATACATGCATCGCCCCCCAGTACCATCCTTCCCAGCTGTCGGCATTCCTGAACTCGAGGGTATAACCTCCACACAAATTCATAAGCATCATATGAGCACCCTGGCCGGAATGAACATTCTTGGTCTCGTGATGCCCGTCTGCTCCTATACATAATATGGCATAATTACCATATGTCTCTCTTACCCTCTTTATTTCGCTGGCGACTATACTGGTAGCCTCATCCCAAGTAATTCTCTTGAACTTGCTTTTACCACGATTCTGCGGATTCACATTGTCGCCGCCACCGGGCTCCCAATCGACTCTCTGTAGCGGATATTTGGTTCTAATAGGGGAATAAATCCTCTTTTTATAGGCTAAGGCAAAGTAACTGGGTAGTGATTTTATGCCTGCTTCAAAAGTCTTGCCTTTGGCCTCATAAGCCCACAGGGCATCAGCAAGTTCATCTTTAGTATACTTCCAGTCATAATGCAACGGTCTGATCCTGACTATTTTGCCGTTCTTGACATCAACGCAGCAAGGCTCTCCGGTTATACCACCGGGACTAATTTGTTTTATTACAGTTGTCTCTTCCTCAAATGCCGGCTCAACGCCACCTTCTATTTTAGTGGAAGTAACTGTTGAAGTTATCGTCTCATCAGCTCCCACCTGTTTGGTCTCAGTTACGGTAACCGCCCCACTACCAACCAACGTCGTTGTCTTTTCAACTGTCTTAGTGGTCTCAATCGTCTTGGTAACAGTTTCTCCATCGCAGCTTGAAAACATTCCAGCGCCGATAGCGCCACCAACGACTACAGTGCTGGCACCAACCAGAAAGTCTCTTCTCGAAACTTCATTAGATTGCTTTTTCCCTTCATTCTCTGTGTGTTTTCTTTTTTCTTCTTTCAATTCTTTCTCCTTTCATTGGTTATAGATACTAATAATAAATTGTTGAATAGGCATCACCTCCACTTTTTAAACCCATAGTTCCTGCCGTTAATACTGGCTATATCAGGGATACACTTACTTCAATTGATTATAAATTGCCTGACTATTCCATATTCTTCGCCTGACCAGTGCCTTTAAACGGGCAACGAATATAACCTCATTGAAAGGTTTGACTATATAATCATTGGCCCCCGCATCAAAGGTTTCTACCAGCGTATGAATATCTTCATCACTGGATAAGACGATGATAGGCATATCGGAATCATCGCGAATCTTAATGACCAGTTCTAAACCGGACATATCGGTAAGTTGTATGCCCAAAATAAATGCATCCGGGCAACTGCCGTTTCTTAATGTATCGAGACATTGCTTGCCGGAATTCATGATAACCACCGTCCAATCGGGTTGGCGTCGGTTTAAAATCGATACCATACCTTCCATAGCTTCATTATTGGAATCGGCAATAAATATCTTCATCTGATTTTTGCCACCAGTAGCTCTCTTGAGGGTATACTTAATTGTGATGGTTCTAACTACAGAGCCCATATCATCTGATGTCGGGGACAATAATATAATGCTATAGTTACGAGTCGGTTAATTTTGAACGTGATAGAGTAAATTGTTGATTACAGTTTGGTTACAGTTTGATAACAAAACGCCGAACGGAGGTTAAAAATACAGGGATATTTTTCAGTGGAGAATAGAAACGACTGCTCAAACTATTTACAGCCGCAGCAGTGTATAGTGAATCAATATTGAAGCTAGCTCGTTTTAGAAAACAGGTAACCCAGCCCTCTTTTAGTCAGGATGAATGTTGGATGAGCCGGATTCCGTTCAATTTTTTGACGCAGACGACGTATATGTACTTTTAAACTGGCAGATGCACACGGATAATCGCTACCCCATACAGCTTCCGCTAATCGTGAGTAGCTCATCACCATATTGGGATTTTTAATCAATTTAAAAAGAATAAGATTTTCGCTGCGGGTAAGTGTTATTTGCCTCCCATCAATTGTTACCATCTGCTCGGAGGGATTGAACCTAAAGTTGTCAACGGCAATTATATTATCCTCATAAATAGCACCCTGCCTGCGCAGAATAGCTCTTATTCTTGACAGCAGTTCCATCTGCCGGAAGGGCTTAATAACATATCCATCGGCACCCAGCTCCAGCCCCTTCACTACGTCCGCTTCGTCCCCTCTTACCGTCAGTATTAAAACCGGAATATCAGAGAAGCTACGAATATCCTTTAAAACATCAAACCCGCTCATATCAGGTAGCCCCAAATCAAGGATAACAATAGATGGATGATGTTTCTCTATCATGGTCAATCCTTTCTTCCCGCTATCGGAAGTATGGATCTCAACATTCGGCCAGCGTATTTGCAGAGTAAGCGAGGTGGTCTCAACAATTTCATCGCTATCTTCGATAATGATGACTTTGCTCAAATCATTCATTTTCTGCCTCCGTTTGTACTCCCACCGTACTTGATACAGGTATCGAAAAACCAAATATACTTCCATTAATTCCATCTCGTTTTTTATACCATATTTTTCCATTATGGAGTTCTACCAATTTCTTGGACAGGGACAAGCCTAGACCTAAACCACTGAGATGATCACGGTCACTCTCTTTCCGGTAATAAGGTTCAAACAACCTCAGCGCTTCTGCGCTACTTATTCCTTTACCCTCATCCACAATCTCGAAAATCACATAATTATCTTTTTCTCTTGCTCTTATAATTACCCTGCCTTCATCGGAATTAAATTTTATAGCGTTGGAAATCAGATTCAATAGAACCTGCTGCATCCTCTGTTTATCAGCCCAGATTTCGGGCAGTTCATCTGGAATGTTCAAAATAATGGATTGCCCTTTTCTCGCGGCTAATGAAGACATTTCCTCGACTGCCTCGCGAATTTGTTTAATCGGGTCAATAGATTTACAATTAACACATAGTGACCCGACCTCACTTCTTATCACATCGAGAAGTTCATCGATTCTATTATTAAGAAAAATGCCCCCCTTAAATATATTTTGGGCTAATCTTTGAGTCGTTTCCTCCCGGCGTTGCTGAGTCAATAATTCGCTGGAATTTATAATGGCTGTGAGAGGCGTTTTTAACTCATGTACCAGAGCTCTATTAAATTCAACCCGCTGCTTGATAATCCCTTCCAGCTTGTTGGTGCGCTCTTTTACAAGATATTCAAGGTTCTCTTGATATTTCTTAAGCTCAGTTTCCATCTTCTTACGTTCAGTGATTTCCCTGATATAGGCAACAATAGCTCTCTTTCCATGAAAACTGGTAAAGGCACTGGTAAATTCTATGGGAATTTCTTTTCCATCTTTCCTAATAATAGACGCTTCGATTTTTCGTGGAATATCTTCTCCATTTATTTTACCAAGGTGACAATCCAGAGTATCTTTACAGTAGCTGGGGTGCAGAATTTCAAAAAAAGACATCTTTAACAATTCTTCCCTTGTATAACCAGTAATACAACACCATTCATCACTAACAAAAGTCTGCATTCCCTCCATGTTTTTAATATTCTGCAACATGACAATAGCTTCTCCGATTCTGTCGCCTACTTCTATCAGAGCACGATATCTTTCTTCGGATTCAATAATTTGTTGCTGCAATCTCTTCTTTTCTGTAATATCTCTATGAAAGCAGAATAGAAAGCCAGGATTTGTATTCAGATATCTAAGACTAACCCAAAGATCAACAATTTGACCATTCTTGGTCTTATGTTGTACTTCACTCGCAATACCGCCGAGTTTTTTGACTTTCCGGATTTCTTCCTCAAATACCTCGATTTGATCAAGGAATCTAATATCAATTTCCTGTATACTCATTGAGAGAAGCTCGTCTCGATGGTAGCCAATCATATTACAATAGGAATCATTGACGTCTACAATTTTCCCGATATTATCCAGCAAGGAAAAGCCTTCCGTGGCAGTTTGAACAATAGTCTTATACCATTTATCTTTAATTAGATAACCATTCCCTTTGGTATTTGAGTTGGTCATATTGTAGAAAGAAAACCTCATCTTTCTTAAAAATAAGCACCTATTTTTATAATTTCAATACTGTTCATTCTATCATTCCAGATTGGGAGCTTTTCACAAGAATACATACGAGATAAATGTAGGTTTATCCCGGAATCGATGCAACCACTGCTTAGGATCTACCTTTCATTTCAGTATATCCTTAAAGGGCATCCCTTTCAATGCGTTACACAGCACCCCATGATAATTCCTTAGCCATTCTCTAATTAAATCACGAGCACATCCCAGATTATTAAACCAGTTAGTGTTCAAGCATTCATTTTCGAATCTACTGCCAAGGTTTTCAGCAAAGGTGCTTTCAACAGATTTTTACAAAAGTATGAGTTCTATATCTACAAATCCCCGAAGACCTTCGGAGCCTGAACTTTCATTATATCGGCAATTTTTTGGGCGACCTCGCGGATTTCCGGCAGAGCCGCCGGGCTGGTGCGCAGCTTTAAAATATGGCGGATTTCACGGAAATTCCATGTGCAGATGATTTCCGTCATGCAGGCATTCGGCAGAACGTAACGGGCAATTTCCGGTTTCATGCCGGCATCCAGCAGCTTCTTATAGCTGTCCCATGCCGCCTTCATCGCCTCGTGGAATACTTTTGCTATCTCCGAATCCTTATCTTCGAATTCGGGAGGCGTTATATAATCGGCCTGAAGCTCTCGGACATATCGCTGGCTGCGCTGTGAATAGCTGGCGATACGGTGCCTTACCAGTTCATGCGTCAGGGCGCGGGAAGCCTTTATATAAAACGTCGCCGAAGCGTGCTCCACCAGGCTTTCATGTCCCTGTTTTATGCGTGCCGATATCCAGTTCTCGTTGGTTCCCTGTTTATCGCCGCTGGAATAGCACAGCCTGCCGGCTTTCTCCACCAGATTCTCGCTGTCGGGAGTAATCGCCAGTAATTTAACCTCGAGACCGTTATACATTTCTATACCCTCTAAAATTTATGATGAATAATTATATCATTGATGAAGCAATAATTTCGCCTTTTTAGCACAGAGTTTTTAGCCGCAGTCAATTTTTAACAGGCGCATTATTTCATGCATCCGTTTTAATCAATTCTGATTTTTAACAAAAACGTATTAACAAGCCATACATAAGATGCCCAGTCACGACTAGTCGGGACTTTCCCCCCAAGGGAAGCCGTTTTTCCACTCTGCCCAGGATGCTTCATTCGTCCCTCACGAATTCAGCATGACAATTCCCAACGCCTGTCATCCTGAGACCACAACGGGTGGACGAAGGATCAGGGGGGGGAAACCAGATGGATTTATATTACTATTCAGCTAAAAATCGATAACGAACCTGCCGTTCTTGTGCAGCACGTCCCCGTCGACGCGGATTTCTCCGCCGTTTCTCAGGTCGCATATCATATCCCAATGAATCGCCGATTCGTTCTTGCTGCCGCTTTCCGGGTAACCGGCCCCCAGCGCCATGTGAAAACTGCCGTTGATTTTCTCGTCGAAGAGTATTTCACGGGTAAACTTGTTAATATTGGGGCTGGTGCCGATGGCGAATTCGCCGAGCGTGCGTGAACCGGCATCCGTATCCAGCATTTTAAGCAGAAAATCCTCGTTCTTCTCGGCGCTGGCTTTCACCACTTTGCCGTTTTCGAACCACAACCTGATACCGGTCACCTCTTTGCCATCCTCGATAGCCGGATAGGAGAAATAAACGTGACCGTTAACACTATTCTCAACCGGGCTGGTAAATACCTCTCCGTCAGGCATGTTGTAACGCCCGTCGCAGTTTATAAAGGGGCGGCCTTCGATGCTGAGAGTAATTTCAGTCTCCTCTCCTCTTATATAGACCGTTTTCTTTCCCTCCAGCCACTGGATGATATTCTCCTGCCGTTTTGAAAAACGCTGCCAGTAACCCACAGGGTCGTCCATATCCGGCAGACAGGCACTGTAAACAAAATCCTCGTATTCCGAAAGGCTCATCTCGGCATCCTGCGCATAGGCATTGGTCGGGAAGATGGCGTAAGTCCAGCGGAATTCCCCATCGGCGGAACGCCGCATCTGGGTATTCATCAGTTCAGTCCTTGCCTGATGGCGTGTGACCATGCGTAAAGGATCGATTTTGCTCAATGCCTTGGTATTACTTTCACCGCCCAGGCTTATCGTAACATCATATGTATCCATCATTAGCTTCTCGGGCGGATGGATGAATTTAAGCTGTTCTTCGGATGCGTATTTATAGAATACTTCGGTCAGGCCTTCCGGTTCCATGAATACGATGGGATGCCCCCCCGCTTTCAATACCTCGGCATAAACAGCTTTTACCATGGGAGCGGCGGCATAATCCCCCCGTATCTTGACCTTATCGCCTTTCTGTACGGATACGGAATACCTGACCAGAAGGTCAGCCAGTTTTTCTACTCGAATGTCTTTCATCTTCGCACCTCCTAAATCCCTTTAAAAATATTTTTATATTCTATAACAGTCTCAAATACAAATACCACTTGCAATCTTATTACCGAAAGATTAGAATATCATCCATTTAAATCATATGCTGCTTGCGGACAGGTATATTTACATTTACAAAAAAATATTTATAATAGAATATATAGAGTATTAAAAGAACTAAGTACAAACAGAAAATATAAAATAAGTCGAAGATACTTTCAGGATAATAAAGGAGAAATAATTAAACAGGTGAAGACAAAATTAAAAACAAGGTGCAGTAGTAATTCCATGGACACCCTCTTAGACAGCTACAGCAGCGAAGGTGATGACGAACCCCCCAGTAGCTGTAGTGAATCAGAGCCCCCCCAACGCACCCCCGCATCTAATAGATTCAGACTCTTCGGAGCAGTCTCCGACACGGATTGGAACGATTGGAAATGGCAGTTCCGCAACCGCATAACCTCAGTTGAGCAACTGGCAAAGTATGCCCCTTTATCTATCAAAAGATATGCTGAAATAAGCGCGGTAACCCAAACTTATCCGTTAGCAATTACTCCTTATTATCTTTCACTTATGGACTTAAACAATCCCAAAGACCCGGTTGCCAGGCAGGCTATTCCTTCCATCGAGGAAATAACCGTCAGAACTTCCGGCGTCGAGGACCCGCTTGAAGAGGAAAGGGATTCGGTCGTTCCCGGGCTGGTACACAGATATCCGGACAGGGTGCTCATGGTGCTCACAGATATCTGTCCGATGCTGTGCCGTCACTGTACACGCAAACGTGAGTGGAAAAACGGTGACTGGGTACGCACCCCCGAAGAAATAGAGGCGATGTTGAACTACATACGCCATAACAAAAACGTCAGAGACGTTATTATCTCCGGCGGAGACTGCCTGACGCTCTCGACCAAACATCTTGAAAGCGTCATCTCGAGGCTGAGGCAGATAAATCATGTCGAGATTATACGTATCGGCACCCGTTTCCCGGTAGTTCTGCCGCAGCGTATCGACAGCGAATTCTGTGATATGTTATCGGAGTACGGGCCGATATGGATGAATACCCATTTTAACACTGTTAACGAGATAACCCCGGATTCGGCAGCGGCTATCGACCGCATTGTCCGCGCCGGTGTCCCTGTAAATAACCAGAGCGTCCTGATGCGCGGTATTAACGATACCGTCGAAAAACAGACCAGGTTATGCCAGGGATTGTTAAAGATAAAAGTCCGCCCCTATTACCTCTTCCAGTGCGACGAGGTACAGGGAACCGACCACTTGCGTACCAATATAGATGTCGGGGTTAAAATTATCGAAGGGATGCGCGGCTTTACTTCAGGGCTGGCAATACCCAACTTCGTGGTAGACCTGCCTCAGGGCGGAGGTAAAGTCACTCTGCAACCCAACTACCTGTTAGCCAAGACGGAAAAAGAAGTTCTGTTCAGTAACTATCAGGGCCGTGTCATCACCTGTCACAACCCGACGGCAGAAAAACAGGTCAAACCGCGCCCGGAACCTGAAATAACAGTGAAGAATCTCGATTTTAATCTTTCAGAGGTAAGGGATGCGGATAGGGTTATCGTTTGACCTCAAACCGGATAAACCTCCGGTAAATGAATATATAGACGACTCCATGGAGGAATACGACTCCATGGAGACCGTTGAACTGATAAAATCCTCCATCGAAGCCAACGGGCATCAGGTAACGTTATTCGGCGGAGGGAGAGCTTTCCTCGACAATATACGCAGGGAGAAAGTGGATTTCGTATTCAATATCGCCGAGGGACAGGGCAACTACCGCAGCCGTGAATCGCAGGTTCCCTCCATCCTGGAGATGCTGGATATACCCTACTCGGGGTCAGACCCGCTTTGCCTTGGAATATGCCTGGATAAGGAACTGACCAAAAAGATAGTTGCCATGGAGGGAGTGATTACTCCCAGATGGCAGATGTTAACGGATTTCAAAGAACTGCAATCGATAGACTGGAACGTTTTCAAATTTCCGTTGATGATAAAACCGGCGCACGAAGGTTCCAGCAAGGGGGTCAGGCTGTCATCAGTGGTGATGAACATGAAGGAACTGGAAACCGAAGCTAAAAGGCAATTCGAGGGTTATCATCAGGAAGTCATGGTAGAGGAATTTATCAGCGGGGACGAGGTTACCATAGGCATTACAGGAAATGAACCGGCACAGGTATTGGCAATGATGCGCATCCTCCCCCGGAAAAAGACGGAACACTTCGTGTATTCCATCGAGGTAAAAAGGGATTATTTAAAGCTGGTGGATTACGAATGCCCCCCGAAACTGGATGTATCGGTTATAAAAAGGCTGAAAGATGCCAGCCTCAAAATATTCGGAATACTGGGCTGCCGCGATTTTGCCCGCATCGATTTCAGAATTGATAGCAATGGAACTCCTTACTTTCTGGAGATAAATCCGCTGCCGGGACTGGGGAACCACAGCGACCTGGTAATTATGGCCGGAATGATCGGAATTCCCCACAAAGAACTGATAAAAAGGATACTTGACACAGCGGTAAAAAGGTATTCGCCATGCCTGTCAGTATTGCAATAATATATAATCAGCCTGATGGGAGTTTGTATTCCGCCAGGAACGAACAGGCTGCCGAAGAGGGCGTTCTGGTAGAGGTAGCCGCAGTGGAAAAGGCATTGCAGTCGCTGGGGTACCTGACATCTAAAATCCCGCTTGCGCTGCCGAAAGAACAGGCCTTCAACAGTTTATCCAATATAAAAGATGACCTCGTGTTTAACCTGTTCGAGGGGTTCAGCGGCTTCTCCGAAACGGAAGCCGAGATGGCAGATAAACTGGAATCTCTGAAATTACGCTATACCGGCTCTCCGGCACCGGCATTGAGGCTGGCGCTGGATAAAGCCGCCACCAAAACCGTTTTACAAAAAGAAGGCATCAGTACCCCGCCTTTTCAATTGCTGGACGAAGCCACACTGCCCGATTTCAACCTCGAGTTCCCCTGCATCGTCAAACCGAATGCGGAAGATGCCAGCCACAGTCTGACAACAAAAAGCGTCGTCAATGATTATGATTCGCTGAAAGAAATGGTTTCCGGCATCAACCGGATTTACAAAGAAAAAGCGCTGGTAGAAGAATATATCGACGGGCGTGAGTTCAATATGACGATAATGGGTAATAACATTTTGACTCCCCTGCCGGTTTCGGAGATATGTTTTTCCTTGCCTGCAGGTATGCCCAAAATATTGAATTATGAAGCCAAATGGGAAACCGGCAGCATCTATTACAGGGGAACGCAGCCGCAATGCCCGGCTGATTTAGATCTGGTTACGAAGAGGGATATAACCGAGGCAGCACTGCAAGCGTATGCAATCACAGGGTGCAGCGGTTATGCCAGAGTGGATATGAGGATGGATGAAGGCGGACATGTATATGTTATAGAAGTCAATCCCAATCCGGATATTTCCCCCGATGCAGGTGCCAGCCGCCAGGCAAAAGCCTACGGAATGACATATAATGATTTTATAGAAAAAATAGTGCAACTGGGATGGGAGAGAAAATATGGCTGTTAAAATACGCCCTCTGAAAAAAGAGGATAAGCCTTCATTGATGATAATCCTCAAAAACACACCTGAGTTTACACCGGAGGAAGTCGTCATCGCCGAAGAGGTTGTCGACGGCTCGCTGGATAATCCGCAAGCCTCCGGATATTTCTCCATGGCAGCGGAATCCGAAACAGGAGAACTTATCGGCTTTATCAGTTACGGGCAAATTCCCCTGACACAGAGTTCATGGGATCTTTACTGGCTGGCAGTCGACCACAGGCTACAGGGAAAAGGGATAGGCGGTACTCTATTAAAGGCCGCCGAAGAGCAGATAGCTAAAGCCGGCGGCAAGATGGCGTTTATCGAAACCTCGGGAAAAGAACAGTATGATAAGACTCGCCGTTTTTATATCGCCAATAATTACGTGGAAATCTGCAATATCCCCGATTTCTATGCCCCCGGAGACGGGAAAATTCTTTACCAGAAAAAACTGGTATAAAATTCCGCGTCGTTATCACGCAGCAATATTCAACCGCGAATTTTACTCGCGCAGCATCCCGGTAAATAATTACATCCGCCATGCACTGCGACATAAAGGATGCAACCAAATAACCGAATCTGCGTTATACTATAAAGGGGGTATTCATAAAAACAGGTTCTTAAAATTAAATATCTTCAAAGGGCAGATATCTGTCCCTCAAGTTCAAGATGCGAACGCGGTAAAAAGGAGTGTTAAAAATAATTCGATTTTTAACCTAACCAAATGATTACTTTTTCGTTTCTATATTAGAACACCCTGTCATATGTGATATGATATTAAAAAGAAAATGAGCAGCACGAGAAAGGAAACAGGTACCCTGATACTGAAAAGCTCCTGCAACATATACGGAAAAGCATGCAGCGGACTGGAAAGGCTGTCTCAAAAAATGCCTTTCTGGATTATTATACACGCCATACTCTTTCTGGGGGTTTTCCTGGGCTGGACTTATGGATTCTACGATTATTATGCCCCCACCCCGGGAGCTATAGAAAATATCATCGCCCAGAATATTCTAAGCGGGCAAATACCCTATGTCGATTTCGATTGCGAATATCCGCCTGTAGCGTTGCTCCTTTTCCTCATACCGGGATTGCTGTTCCGGACACTCCCGCCCTACTACATCGCCTTCACCGTAGAAATGCTGCTTTTCGATATACTGGCGATATTTCTTATTGCCTATATATCCAAGCGCATCAACATATCAAAGGTCAAGGCACTTGCCATCTATACTCTGCTTATAGCAATAACCGCCGGCCCTATTGTAACCCAGCGTTACGACCTGGCGCCTGCAGTAATGGCGCTGGCAGCCGTAGCCGCCTTCATCGGCGGTAAAAACAAGACGGCCTGGGGGGTTCTTGCCCTCGGAGTAATGGCAAAGATTTTCCCGATTGTTATAGCCCCGCTCTTTGCAATCTGGCTGCTAATCAAAAAACAGTATTCCCAACTGGCAAAAGGCGTCGCTGTTTTCGGAGGCGTGATTCTCGCCACGATTATCCCATGGCTGATTATAGAACCACAGTCATTATGGTCGATGTTTTCCTACCATCTGGAAAGGGGGCTCCATGCCGAAAGCACCTACGGCTCATTTGTCATAATGGGGCAGCTTTTCGGATGGACGCAGGTGGATTACGATTTTAACTACGGCTCCTTTAATATTACTTCCGCCCTGGCAGATAACCTTGCGAACATCTCTTTCTATATTATGGCTGCCGTATTGCTGGCGACATACGGGCTGTTCGCCTATCAGCTGCACAGAAACGGGAAAAAGGCTATCGGGGCAGCCCCTTTACAGGTAGAGACGGAAACGCTGCTCATACGTTATGTTGCCATTGCCGTACTGGCCTTCCTGCTCTTTAACAAGGTATTTTCGGCCCAGTATATGGTCTGGATTTGCCCCCTGATACCGATACTTAACATCCGCTATAAAAATCTTGTCAGCGTGCTTCTGCTCATAGCCGGAGCTTTTACAATATATATATACCCGTTCAACTATATTGAATTCGAGTATTTCGAGAATTTCCCGGTCTTTATAATGGCACGCCGCAACTTGCTGATGATAATAGTATTCATATTGATTTTTGTAGCAAGGAAACCGCAAGAAGAGAAGATATTCACCCCCGAACCCAATGTGCTTACTTCCTAATAAAAAACAACCTTCATGTCTGTCACCCATTTTTCCGGCAGACATTTATATTATTCAAAACAACCCGTAAATTCAACATCTTAGCAGCTTTAAGTAAGAATTAATGCAATATTTGCAGCCGCAAATATACTATGCTACATTAAACCAGTACAGGAACCATCGAATATCAGAAATATGAAGTGTTTAATTCTGGCCAGCGGGTTCGGCACCAGGTTGTATCCCGTAACGCAAAAGACCGCCAAGGGGTTACTTCCTTATAAGGGTAAACCGGTCGTCAGCTACATCGTTGAAAAAATACCGGATGGTATCGATATTTTTGTCACCACCAATCGTAAATTTGCCTCGCAATATCATGATTGGCAAAAAAGGCTCGGCAGACATGCCGAAATATGGGTGGAACCGGTGGATAACGAGGAGCAAATGCTGGGAGCCGTCGGCTCGCTGGATTACTGGGTCAAAGGCAACAACATCGATGATGACCTGCTGGTTATTGCCGGCGATAACTATTTCGAAATGAATCTTGCCGACTTCCTGTCCGCCTTTGACAAACTCAATACACTGATAGCTGTATATGACATCGGAGACAGGAACGAAGCGCGCCAGTTCGGAGTCGTCAGGATGGATAATACAAGGGTTGTCGAACTGACAGAAAAACCACGTAATCCCCAGTCCAGCCTCGTATCGACCGCCTGTTACATCTTCCCGTCACGCATAATCCCCCTGCTCAACGAATATTGCAAACAGGTCAAAAGAGATAATCTCGGTAATTTTATAAGTTACCTGGTCGATGTGGATTCCGTTCAGGCTTATATCTTCAATGACCTTTGGTTCGATATCGGAAACGAGTGGAAAAAATCATGCGATAAGCATGATAAATAACGCCGTAATTATGTATTCAATGTAACGTACTTATCTGGCAACCGAGTTTCTAAAAACAGGCATCTCCCCGGGCAATATCACAAATACACAATTTACCGATTCCAGCCTTATTATTCAGACCGCATAAGAATCCTGCGGACTATTTTAATATTAATTCTCATATATTGATAAAAAACCCTTGACTTATAGCATTTTACAATCTATATAATACAATTGAAAAACTGAACAGTAAAAAGAAGAAAACAATGAAAAGTTTTATTGAAACATTATCGTCAAAAGATAAATACAAGGAAATCGGCAGTTTTATCGATATCATGAAAACCTACCTGGGTGAGTCGACATACGGGTTTTGTTTTGTAGATTTTAACGGGGTAACTGTTTATCTCAACAATAGAATAGAAGAAATTACCGGCTACAAAGAGAATGAAATTATTGGCAAACATATATCCGAACTGGAGTTCATCCCTGCCGAAGAAAGGAAGAAACTCACCGATTTCCCTCATAAAAAAAGCGCATCCAGCGAAGCCACTTTAATGTGTGATGTCGAGCTGATAAAAAAAGACGGGTCAAACGGATATATATCTATAACCATTATCCCGATCGAACAAAAGGGCACACACACACTTATCGGTAATATTATTTTTGTTTTCGATCGCTCCGAATTCAAGAAAACTCAAGAAGAACAGAAACTTTCCGACATCGCTTTTAAATCAATTCAAGAAGGAACTCTTATTCTGAATAATAGCAGGGAAATAATACAATTGAACGATGCCGTCGAACGTATTTTCGGAGTAAATGCCCCGGAAGTGATCGGTAAAAATTTATTTGACGTTATCAAGATAATAGAACCGCTGGAACCTGAGGTCAAGCTACAATTTCAAAATTTTGAGATAGAAGGATATGCCCATTTTGAACATCTCGTAAAGACTCCAGCAACTCAACTGTGGACTGATGTGGTTTTACAAAAAGTAAAAGATGACAATGGCAATGAAGTAGCCATTCTGGCAATTGTTACAGACATTACTAAACGCAAAAAAATAGAAGAAGCTTTACACTTTTCGGATGCTGCTTTCAAAGCTATCAAAGAGGGCGTCATTATCACCGATACGGAATTCAATATAACATACTGGAACGAAGCAAGCGAGATGATTTACGGCGTCAACGCATCCGAAGCTATAGGCGAGAAGATATTCGATATAATGGATATAATAAAACCTTCACAAGCGGAAATCAAAAAAAATTTCAAGAAACTAAAGACTATTGGTTATATACATTCCGAACACCTGATAAAAACCAGGAATAGAAAATTATGGATTGATGCCGCGTCTCAAACTATAAAAAACGAAAATGAGGAAAACATAGCGATATTGTCGATCGTTACAAACATCGATGAACGCAAGAAAATGGAAGAAGCATTAGCTGAAGAAATATTCAGACGGAACACACTGTTTGAGCAGACTCCTGTTGGTATCGTAATTATTGACCCAACAACAGCACATATAATGGAATTTAATGAAATTGCCTGCCGGCAGCTTGGTTATTCCCGTGAAGAATTCGCAACTCTAACTATAATGGATATTGAGGCCAAGGAAACCGCTGCTGAAACCAAGGCTTCTATTTTAAAGGTTCAGAAAGAGGGCAGCGCAGATTTTGAAACACTACATCGCACTAAACACGGAAAAATTCGCAATATACATGTAATCGCACAGTTGGTAAATACCGCAAGTGGGAAAGTTTATCAATGTGTTTGGCAGGATATTACCGATAGTAAACAAGCTGAAAGGAAGTTACGCGAGAGCGAAACCCGTTTAGCTGAAGCCCAGGAAATTGCCAAATTGGGGAACTGGCATCGTGATATTAAAACCGGGGAGCTGTTCTGGAGTAATGAAATGTATCGTCTTTTTGGATATCAACCCGGTGAGGTACCCCCATCAAAAGAACTATATTTGAGCCTGGCTCATGCAGATGACAGAGAATTATTAAATAAAGCAATGAATGCAAACATTGATAAAGGTACGCCCTTTGATATAGTTTCCCGTTTTTACCGCAAAGACGGGGAAATCTGGTTTGCCAACTCTAAATCCAGGGCAATATTAGGTGAAACCGGCAAGCCTATTGAGCTGTTCGGTTCAATACAGGATATCACAGAACAGAAAAATGCCGAGGAAAAAGAAAAACAGATGCAGCAGGAGATCGATATCACCAGCCGTCTGGCATCCATCGGAGAGATGGCTTCAGGGATAGCTCACGAAATCAATAACCCGCTTACCAGCATTATCGGCTTTTCTCAACTACTTATGAATACAATACCTCCTGAAACAATAAAACTCCCCGAAGATAAAATAAAAGTCACACATGATTCGATAAAAAAAGACCTGAAAACTATCAATCAGGAAGCACAACGTGTTGCCAAAATAGTCTCCGGACTGCTTACATTTGCCCGCCAGCAGAAGCAAGGGTGGTCTATTATCGATATTAACGAGATTATTTCGGATACATTGGAATTGCGTTTGTATACGATGAAAATGAATAATATCAAAGTTAAAACCGAACTATCGCCATCGCTGCCAAATACCGTCGGTGACAGGGGGCAAATGCAGCAGGTATTTATGAACATAATTTTAAATGCCGAATATGCCCTGGAGCAGGTAAAAAACAGAACATTTCTTGTGAAAACAGAACATATCGACGGAATTATCAAAATATCTTTTACCGACAACGGACCAGGCATCAGCAAGGAAAACCTGGGTAAAATATTCGAACCGTTCTTTACAACCAAAGAAGTGGGAATGGGAACAGGTCTCGGTTTAAGCATATGTCATGGGATTATAAGCCAGCACGGCGGCAAGATTTACGCCAGAAGTAAAAGCGGGCATGGCGCATCGATAATCATAGAACTTCCGGTTAAAAAGAAAACCGTCGCTAGCAAAGGAAATGCAAAGCGGGAAAAGCAATGATTTACATGCAATGGGAAATGTAAGGTTTACGGAAACAGTTGATGAAGGAACTATTCTCACTTTTCTGCGACATGTATTGACCGATGGGATTATGATACAAAAACTGCTAGCAACTCAAAAGATACGATTAAAATCTTCTCATAAATACCCCCTCTGTGCTTTTAAGTCAAAATATTTAACAAACCATGACATCTTTTGACAAAGAGAAAAAATCAAAGAATTTTCTTCCAAATTTTATATATTTTTTTAACAATATAGACTTTAATGGACATTTATAAACATTTTAACCAATAAATGAAAAATTTATGCCCCTATACCCCTTGTTAGGCGACATCCTAGCATATATAATTTAATCATGAAGCCTGATTTATTAGAAATACTTGTGTGCCCATTGTGTAAAAAAGAGCTAAAGCTCGAGGCGGGCAAAAAAAACGACAGTGAAATTACAGACGGTTCCCTGTTCTGCCGGAACTGTAATACTACCTATCCTATCATCGATACCATACCCAATTTACTGCCACAAAAATAAAACTCTCAATTCTAAATTAATCAGAGTATAAAACTATTTACAGGAGAGCTTGGATATTTAATAGGTATCTTGTTTGTATACCCTGCATAACTGTTAAAGTTTTTACGCACATTCAAATCTATACGAATAGTTATTCCGAAATTCCATCAAAGTTTTATAGATGTAACAAAAGTCACGGCGTGTATAGATAATAATTGGAATAATTAAAAAAATGAGCCAAAAATACCTTTAAACATTACTGACTAAGAGGTATAAGTATAATTGCAATTGTAAATAAAAAGTATTAAGAGATAATACTGTGGAAAGTAATAAAAACAATTCGCACCAAAATAATAATGAAGAAATAAGTAATTTCACCAGAATATTTGATACATACCTCAATAAATCGGTTTCAGGATTCTGCCTTATCGATTCTGGCGCTGTAATCGTATATATCAACAAAGCTTTCGAGAGAATTACAGGCTATACACAAAATGAAATCGCCGGTAAAAAAATAACCGAATTATCATTCTACACGTCCGATGACGTACGTAATATTGCTATCGACTATTTGTCAAACAAACCGAACGACCAGCCTTTCCTTTACGAATTTGACCTCGTGGGGAAAAAGGGCAAACACAAATGGGTAGAGTTAACCATAATTCCAATAGAAGAGAAGGGAACAGGAAACGCTATCGGCTTTATCGTCAATATCACCGACAAATCCGAAATCAAATTAATTCAGGAACAGGGTAAATTCTCTACCTACGCCTTCCGGGCTATTCGCAAGGGCATGGTCATTACCGACACCAGTATGAAGATAATCCAGTTCAACAGCACCGCTGAAAATATATTCAAAATCAGCTCATCCGAAGCCATCGGTAAAAAAATACTCGATGCCCTTAAAATAATAGAACCCACAGCCTCCAATATAAGAAAGCAATTTGAGGATTTTGACAGTCGGGGAGAAGCCCTCTGGGAACATCGCATTCAAACAGGCAGAGAGCAAATATGGATTGAAGCCTTCGTACAGAAAATCAAAGACGAAAGCAATAAACATATTGCCAATCTGGCAATAGTTTCGGACATTACAGAACGCAAGAAAATGGAAGAGAAACTGCGCAAGAGCGAAGCCAGCCTGGCCGAAGCGCAGAGAATAGCCAAATTAGGCAGCTGGTATCTCGATATAGAAAATGATGAGCTCATCTGGAGTGACGAGATGTACCGGTTATTCGGATACCAGCCCGGAGAAGTAACACCTACAAAAGAACTGTTTATGAACCATGTTCACCCCGAAGACCTGTCGCTGGCACACAGCACAATATATGCGCATGAAAGCGGAGAATTTCACGAAGAATCCAGTAATATCATCATCCGCCTGTACCGTAAAAACGGAGATGCCTGGTACGGCAATTCCAAAGCATGCTCGGTTTTTAATAATTCGGGAAAGGTAACCAAGGAATTCGGCTCCATACAGGATATTTCGGATATCAAAGAAGCGGAAGAGAGAGAAAAACGGATTCAGCAGGAACTCAACACTGCCAGCCGTCTGGCATCCATCGGAGAAGTAACTTCAGGACTGGTTCACGAAATAAACAACCCCCTGACAGGAGTCATCGGATTTTCACAATTACTTATCGACAAAGACCTCCCGGAAGACATCAAGGAAGATATAGAGGTGATTAATTACGAAGCCCAGCGCGCAGCTAAAATAGTATCCGGCCTTTTGACATTCGCACATCAGGATGAGCCGGGGTTAACCGTATCCGATATCAACAGGATAATACTGGACACTATCGACCTGCGTTCATACGAGATGGAAATGAACGGCATCGACATTGTCACCGATCTGGCCGATAATCTGCCAAAAGCTACTGTCGACGAAGTGCAGTTGCAACAGGCATTCTTGAATATAATTCTCAATGCCGAGCAGGCTATCAAGAATTCTAAAAAGAAAGGTGTTTTCACTGTTAAAACCGAGTATATTAACAATACCATCCGTATATCATTTATCGATGACGGGCCAGGCATAAGCAAGGATAACCTGGAAAGAATATTCACTCCGTTCTTCAGTATTAAAAACGACTGTGATGGAATGGGATTGGGATTGAGCATGACACACAATATAATCACCCAGCATCACGGCAAAATCTTTGCTGAGAGCGAATTAGGACACGGGACTAAATTCATAATCGAACTACCTGTTACTGATGCAATTACAACATCGGAGAGGTAGATAAAATGAATAAGATAAATCCTGAACCGCCAAAGAAAACCGGATTGGTTGTTGATGATGAAAATATCATCCTCGTTTTTCTGAGCCGTCTGTTAAACAAATGGCAATTCAATACGGATACCGCAAACAACCCGCATGACGTCATAAAAATTATTCAAAATAAAAACTATGACTTCATATTGCTGGACGTCAGGATGCCCGGTATGAACGGACTGGAATTATACACCCGCATAAAAGAAATAAAACCGGAACTCGCAGACAGGATCATCTTCATTACCGGTGACGCTGCAGGAAAGGATACGGAAATTTTTATAAAAAGAAATAAGATTTTTTGCGTTCCTAAACCGATAGACACCCAAAAACTGAAAAACAACATCGATATGGTTCTGTCCACCGGGAAAAATACCCTGTAATATATACCTGAGGAAATATCGCCTCCAGCCCTTTACCTGGACTGACAGACAAGGATAACCTGCCTTCACCGTTCTTTCAGCGACCATTATAATTGTCTAAAAGCAAAAGTTGTGATAAGCTATACGAAATTCCTTTAACTATATATTGAATGAACAGCAATGTGATAAAGCCTAAGTACAAAGGGATTCCGCAGTGGTTTAAAATGCCGGAGAATAAACTGACTGCGGCAAATGCCATTCAAACACTGCCTCTACCTGACAGGGTTGTCATTCCCCTGCATCAACAAATAGGCCCCCCTTCGCATCCGCTCGTTAAAACCGGAGACACGGTTTTAACAGGGCAGAAAATCGGTGACAGCGATGAATTCAGATCAGTGCCCGTACACGCCACGTTATCAGGGAAAGTAACCGATATCATTGCCTTTACGGATACAGTACATAATAAAGAACAGCAAGCTATTGTCATCGATTCGGACGGAACGGATAAATGGGTAAACCTGAAAGCAACAGATGATATTGAATCGTTATCGAACGACGATATAATCTCCAGGATAAGGGAAGCCGGTGTAGTCGGCATGGGAGGAGCCATATACCCCGCCCACCTCAAGTTAACGCCGCCGAAAACAGGTAAGCTGGGAACACTCATTCTCAACGGATGCGAATGCGAGCCCTACCTGACAGCAGACCACAGGGTGATGCTCGAATACGGGGAGAAAGTTATCTCCGGGCTGAAAATAATGATGAAGCTCATCTCTCCTGACGATATATTCATTGCAATTGAAGACAATAAACCGGATGCAATAGAGCATCTGACAGAAATCTTAGAGAAATCAGGGCTTGACGAGCAAGTAAAGATGGTTCCGATACAATTAAGATATCCCATCGGCGCCCGCGAGTTGCTCGTTAAGGCGATAATCGACAAGGAAGTTCCCTTCAACGGCAGGTGCCGCGACATCGGCGTGGTCGTTCACAATGTCAGTACCGCCAAGGCCATACACGACGCTGTTATCGATGGCAAACCTTTCATTGAAGAAGTTATAACCGTTACCGGAGGATTAAAAAACCCTCAAAACCTGTTGATACGAGTGGGGACGCCGATTAAAAATCTTATCGAATACTGCGGCGGTATAACCGGCAAGGTCAATGATATCATACTCGGCGGGCCTATGATGGGCACATCCGTAACCGACCTGGACACGCCGGTTACCAGAGGAATAAGATGCCTGTTACTCAATAACACACCGGAAAGGGTCGAACACGACTGCATCAGCTGCGGACAATGCCTCACCGCCTGTTCCATGCGGCTCAATCCGTCGCTGCTGGCCAGATATTCGAAAGCCGGCAGATACGAGGATTGCGGAGAGGCTTATATCGATGCATGCATCGAGTGCGGTGTTTGCACTTACGTTTGCCCGGCTGACATACCGATAACACAGTATATTAAAACCGCAAAACAACAACTCTCCTTTATTGAATAATCGACGATGATGACAGATAATAACAAATACGGCACATTAAAAGGGGATTTATTAACCTCTCCCGCTCCGCATATCCACCGGAAAGCGTCCGTAAAACGGACGATGTACCTGGTTATTCTTGCCCTCATGCTGCCTAGCGGAGCCAGTATTTACTTCTTTGGGTTTAATGCGCTTTTAGTCATTCTGACCAGCGTGCTTGCCGCCGTCGCCACCGAATATCTGATAAAGCTCTTGAGAAAGAAGAAATTCGTCATGGACGGCAGCGCAGTCATCACCGGACTGCTGCTGGCGCTCACTCTGCCGCCGACGATTCCGTTATGGATGGCAGCTCTGGGCAGCATCTTCGCCATTGCCATCGTAAAGGAAGCCTTCGGAGGATTGGGGCATAATATCTTCAATCCCGCTCTTGCCGGACGCGCCTTTATGCAGCTCAGTTTTACGGGAGAGATGTCTACATGGATTGCCCCCTCCGGTTTTGAACCGGATGCCGTCACATCAGCCAGCCCCTTGAGCGACGCCTTTACGCAAATAGGCAGCAATCTGGAACTGTACTGGAACATGTTGATAGGCAATACCAGCGGTTCGCTGGGAGAAACATCCGCCCTGTTGCTGCTGGCAGGAGGCATCCTGTTGATAATACTGCGTATAGTAGACTGGAGAACTCCACTGGCTTTTATAGGAACAGTGGCAATTCTGAGCCTGGCTTGCGGCCAAGATGCGATATACCAGATACTGAGCGGAGGGTTGATGATAGGAGCCTTCTTTATGGCTACCGATTATGTTACCACACCGTTGACCAGAACAGGCAGAATAATCTTCGGAGCCGGAGCCGGTATATTAACGATAGTCATCAGGTTCTGGGGCGGCATGCCGGAAGGCGTCTGCTATGCTATACTTTTAATGAATGCCGTCACTCCGCTTATCGACAGATACACTCAACCCAGACCTTATGGGCTTGCCAAAAAATAAATGTCTATTAAGAGTTTTAAAAAATATTACCCCGTATTTTTATTGACAATAGTAGTTGTTATAGCATCTGCTTTTACGGTTACGACCGAAGAAATAAGCAGGGTGGTACTTGAATCACGGCAGGACCCTGAAACGCTGGCCTTGCTGCAGCAGATATTCCCGGAAGCTGTCTTATATACCTACAGCACCGATACGGAGATATATACTCTCTATGATATTAGCCGCCAGAAAGTCGGTTACGCCGCCTATGGAGAAGGACAGGGGTTCAGTTACATGGATATTGTCGTGCTGGTTGGGTTAGAGGATGCAGAAACTATTAAAAGCGTCATAGTAATCTCGCAATACGAAACCGACAGCTACTGGAATAGTTTGATGAGAAGAAACTTTTTAGACCGCTTCATCGGATTAAATATCGAAAATTGCTACCTCAACGGGTATAAACAAACCGGAGGTATCGATGCGGTATCAGGCTCAACATACAGCTCAAGAGGAGTAGTCGAAGCCGTAAGGGACGCAATACTGGAAAAAATCCAGTATTTGGACTAAAATCTGTCGGTAGGAGATAAGAAGTGCCGGGATTCGGTAAAGAGCTCAAAAAAGGGATAGTGATTTCCAACCCTGTCTTCGTACTGGCGCTCAGCCTGTGCCCGGTGCTGGCTGTTACCGACACGCTGGACAATGCCATAGGAATGAGCGCCGCCTTCGCTCTTGTAATACTGGCGTCCAACCTTATCATCTCCCTGATGCGCAAAATGATTCCCGATATAGTCAGGATTCCCGTTTTTGTAATCATAATCGCCACTTTCGTTTCCATTGTCGAGATGCTTTTCCAGGCTTATATACCGGCTGTATATTCAGCTCTGGGGATTTATCTCTCCCTGCTTGCCGTAAATTGCCTGATTCTCGGCAGGGCCGAGGCGTTCGCCTCCAAAAACAGCGTTTCCGACTCGCTTGCCGATGCCCTCGGCATGAGCATCGGTTTCTTTCTGGCGCTCATCCTGATTTCATTTTTCAGGGAACTTCTGGGCACAGGTGGCATTACCTTGTTCGGGAACGAACTCTTCACACTGCCGGTTCTGGGAGACCACCCCGTATACATATTCAGCCTTTCCGTCGGAGCCTTCCTTGTCATGGGGCTTCTGATGGCATTCTTAAAATGGGTAGGAGTAGTCAAAGATGTCTGAATTATTCTCCATATTCATCGGAATGGCGCTGATAAACAACATCGTCCTGGTTCAATTCCTCGGGCTCTGCCCGCTTTTCGGCGTTTCCAAGAAGCTCGGGACGGCTACCAATATGGGATTGGCTGTAACGCTGGTGATATTCGTATCCTCAGCGCTTGCGTGGCTCGTTAATAACTACATACTGATACCGTTGAACGCCGAGTACCTGCATTTGATAATGTACCTGCTGATAATCGGTTCGATGGTGCAAGTTATAGAAATCTTTTTAAAAAGAACGAACGAGAAACTCTATAAATCGTTCGGTATCTACCTGGCGCTTATCGCCACCAATTGCGCCGTTATCGGTGTTCTCTTATTGAACGCCGATGAATCATACAACTTCCTTGAAAGCATGTTTGCGGCACTGGGCGCCGGAGCCGGCTTTACACTGGTCATGGCTTTGATGTCCGGCATACGCGAAAAGCTGGAGCTTGCCGACTGCCCGAAAGCCATGAAAGGACTGCCGATAATATTCATAACCGCCGCATTGCTCGCCATAGCTTTCAACGGTTTTTCGGGGATGTCTTTTTAGATGGATTATGCAATAATCATCCTTATATTCGCTGCCTTCGGATTCGTTTTCGGTATGCTCATATACTTCGCCGATAATAAACTGGGCAGAAACAAGAATAAAACCACGAAAGACACCAACTCATTCAAAAGAAGATAGATAAACTCAAACCAAAATACGCCTCCTCACAATTAAGACTACAAAATTGTATAAAAAGGACTACATCATTGTAGGTCGTATGTTGACAATTTTACATGTTTATGTTACATTGACAGGCGATTGGTAAATATAATACACTCTTTTTATATCAGAACATTAATTGTTGTGTTTTGCAATTAAGGCTATATAGAATATTTTTTAGCAATTTCAGGCAAAAAAGCCTTTAACTTATAAATACTACTTAAGGGGCTTTGTTATATGTAGTAGTATCTCCTCTTGAGGAAAGGAGAGAGTATGGAGAGTAGACGATAAGTATAACAACTTAAGCGTCGAGACATAATTAAAACATATTTTATCTTAAATGATTGTGTTATCAATAATATCCACATAAAGGAGTAAGAATGGATACACTCTTTCTAAGACCCAAACCGACAAGACGAGAATTCCTGCAAGTTGCCACGGCTTCGCTGGCACTTCTCGGGCTGAGTCAGGCTCTATCACCCAGAGTAGTCAAAGCCCTTGAAGAAACCAGCGGCAAACCCGCTGTCGTGTGGCTCCACGGACAGGAATGCACCGGATGCAGCGAATCATTTGTTAACAGCCTGGACCCGACTGCAGCCGCCCTGGTGCTGGATACCCTTTCCCTGCGTTACCATGAAACCCTGATGGCGGCTTCCGGTTACAATGCCGAACAAGCGCTGGAAGATGCGATATCCGAAAAAGGATATCTGCTGGTAATCGAAGGAGCCATTCCTCTGGCTGAGGACGGGCTGTACTGCACCATCGGTGGTAAAACCTTCAAGGATATTGTCAGGGAATCCGCAAAAAATGCAGCGGCAATTATATGTGTAGGTTCCTGCGCCGCCTACGGCGGTTTTCCTGCCGCCGGTCCGACGGATGCCGTCGGTTATCTATACCAGAACACCAATAAACATCACGAGTTCGATGATGTTACCGGTGACAAACCGGTTGTCAATCTCCCCTGCTGCCCGATGCACCCCGAAAGGCTGGTAGCTGTAATCGTACATTACCTGACATTCAACGAGATACCCCCTCTGGACAATTTCGAACGCCCGATTGCTTTCTACGGCGAATTAATGCATGATAATTGCCCGCGCCGCGGACAATTCGAGGCCGGTCATTTCCTGACCGACTGGGGAGACCCGAGCCAGAACGGCTACTGTTTATATCTCAAGGGATGTAAAGGCCCCTGGGCAAAACACGATTGCTGGAAACGGGGTTGGAACGGAACAGACACTTATTGCATAAATGTCAATGCTCCCTGCATAGGTTGCAGCGAACCCGAGTTCTACTCGAGATTCAGCCCGTTATACGACAGGCAATTCGACGTAACATTGCCCGGAATCGGTAAAGTCGATATAGACAAAGTTATGGCTACCGTAGCTGCTATTGCTGCCGCAGGCATCGGTATCGATACTATCATAACCAAAGTGAAAGGGGAGGAGAGTTAAATGGCACAACGAATTGTTATCGACCCGATTACCCGTATCGAAGGGCACCTCAAAATAGAAGTTGAGGTGGAAAACGGGGTAGTCACAAATGCCTGGTCTTCCGGCAATATGGCACGCGGTATAGAAGTATTGCTGCAGGATAAAGACCCCAGAGATGCCCCTTATATCACCAGCCGTATCTGCGGCGTTTGCGAAGGCGTTCATGCCATCGCTTCGTCCTTCTGCCTTGACAATGCTTTCGATGTACAAGTACCGGAAGCCGGCAGGATTATGCGCAACATCTACTGTTCCTCGCAGTATATAACAGACCACTATATCCACTTCTACGTGCTCTCGGCACTGGATTACCTGGATATTATGGCGGTAGCAGATTACGCGGGAAATGACGAAGGATTACTGGCTATCAGGGATAAAATCAAATACCTGTATTCTAAAAACGATTTATCGCCGTTCACCCCGCGCTATGAACCGGATGAATACTGCATCAATGACCCGGAAACGGTAACCACACTGGTATCGCACTATATTCAGGCAATAGAAGCCAAAGCCAGGTCAAGCAAATTGCGCGCCATGATAACCGGCGTTCAGCCGCACTTCAATTCGACCATGGTCGGAGGCTGTACGGCAACTCCAACAGTCGAACAGTTAAGAGAAATCAAGCAGATATGGCAACAGGAACTCGACTTTGTAAAAAATGTTTATATAAAGGATGTGGTCGATGTCGGCACCGGCCCGCTGATTGACCTGGCTACCATGGGACTTGGCGGCGGAACCCAGAATTACCTGTGTTACCCGATGTTCCCGAAAGATGACCCCGCCAGCAGCGCCGACCGTTCATTCGGCGGCAGAAACCACATGTTCAAGGGCGGCGCAATTATCGGCAGCGCACTGAATACTGCCGAAGATGTCGATTACGACGAAATCACCGAGTCCGCTAAATATTCATGGTACGACTATCCCGATGACAATAAAGGGCTTCACCCGTACGATGGAATAACCCAGCTCAATGCAAAGAAGGAAGACGCTTATTCCTTCGTAAAGGCTCCGCGCTACAAGGGGCAGCCGATGGAAGTCGGGCCTCTGGCAAGAGGGCTGGTTAACCAGTATCCCGGACTGATGTCGTTAATCGAAGCCGGCGTTAAACCGGGCGCAGTCGCCAGGCATTATTGCCGCGCCGTCGAATCGCAGTCGATAGCCGAAGCCGGATTGGAATGGGTCGAAAAATTAACCGAAATGGCCTTAGGCGGAACAGTGGTCGGCATGAAAGACGTGCCTGTTCCCGATTCTGCCCAGGGTTTCGGCGTCTGGGACGCTCCCAGAGGAGCGCTCGGCCACTGGATAAAGATTGAAAACGGACGCACCAAGAATTATCAAATCGTAGTGCCCAGCACATGGAATGCTTCGCCTCGTGATGAAAATGGTGTCATGGGCCCGTATGAATCATCCTTGATAGGCTGTCCGGTACCCGATGTCGATAATCCGATTAACATCGTACGCATCATCCGCTCCTTTGACCCGTGCCTGGCCTGCGCCATCCATGTTATCGACCCGGAAAGCAATAATATTAAAGTACACAAGGTAGTTTAGGGGGTAGTGAAAATGACGAATACTGAATCTCAGGTAATGCGACACCCTCCGGTGTTCCGTAAATTACACAGTTTAATAATGTGGTCTATCCTTTTGCTGGTAGTGACCGGTTTCTACATTCACTACCCGTTTGTGGATGGTCAGGGATTCCTGATGTCGCTGGCGCGCGGCGTTCACTTCCTGTTTGCCGCCATTTTGATCGTTGCCGGACTGACGCGTTTTATAATGATGTTTGTCGGGAAAAACAAGGACTGGAAATCATTTATACCTACCTTGAAAGACTTTGTACTGATGCCCAAGTTTATAGCTCATTACCTGCATCTGTGCAAAGAACCCAAGCTGTCCAAGAAATATAATCCGCTACAGATGTCCGCCTACTTTATGGTGTTTCTCTTTATTATCTTCCAGATTCTTTCAGGATTGGCAATGCTATTCCCTGACAGCTTCATGGCATGGTTCAACTACACATTGCTTGACAATGAAGTCAATTCACGTCTCTGGCACTACATCATCACCTGGATATTTGTCTTCATACTGATGATTCACCTTTACCTGGCTATCCGTCAGGGACGGGGTAACAAGGCAGAAGATATTCAGCAGATGCATTCCGTAAAAACTGCAGATGAGATAGAGTAGTCAGGCAGGTAGAAATTAAAGAATGAATGACAACCTTAAGGCGGAAAAGAAGACTATGGTGCTGGGAATCGGCAACATAATCATGGGTGACGAAGGCTTCGGCCTGCATGTTATCCGCCGCCTTAAGGAAATCGGAATGCCCGACAATATAATACTTGAGGAAGGCGGAGTCGGAGGATTCGAACTGTTAGGCAGTTTACAGGGAATAGAGAAGCTGGTAGTGGTAGATATCATGATGCTGCCGCTGCCGCCCGGGGAATTGAAAGTATTCGAACCGGGAGACCCTCCGACCGAACCCGGAAAAGCTATTGTCTCGTTTCACCAGATAGGAGTACTGGAACTGGTAAATATATGGGGCATGATGGGGAACAAAGAACCCGAGGTTACCTTTATAGTTACCTGCCCGCATAATATAGACTGGGGCACAGAATTATCCGAACCTTTAAAACCGGCTGTCGAAAAGGCAGCGAATATGATAAAGAATCTCTGTGCGGATTACAATTAGAAGGAGTAAAAATTATGTATCATCTGGCTTTTTTGGTTGCTGCACCGATATTATTGATATCGATAATCACATTTTATATAGGCGTACGCAAGACCGGGCAGGATGCACGCGGCGGTGTCAGTGTTATGTCATGGGGTTATAACATCGGCCTTCTGGGTATATTCGTAGCTGCCATGATATATCTTTTCGCCTGATAAAGAATTTAACATTTATCAAAGTTATATAATTATCGATGCCGGCTATGTAATCGTATAGTCGGCATCGGTTTTTAAATAGAATAACATGTAGAAAGTAAAAGAAAGACAAAGCAATATAATCACTTCTTCACTTTCAAAGAGAGAGTAAAAAAATATTAATCGTATTTGTCATTCTGAGGAAGTGAAATGACCGAAGAACTAAGAGTTATCGAATGGTCTTAGATCCTTCGCTTTGCTCAGGATGACACTCTACCCCACCCAGTATATGATGCTTCGTCTACATTATTTAAAGGTTTATTATATTATTAAAGACCGTTATGAAAAGTTCTTCAAGAAAAGATAATTTAATAACCCGTACCAGAATAGAAGTAAGCGGCGTGGTGCAGGGAGTGGGATTCCGTCCCTTTGTTTACCGGCTGGCTCATAAATATAATCTTGCCGGATGGGTCTGCAATACCTCTGGGAACGTGTCCATTGAAGTACAGGGGCAAAAAACAGCAATCGATGGATTTACCTCTTCGCTGAAAAACGAAGCCCCGCCCGTATCCCGTATTCAGAAAATCAGTATATCGACCATCCCGGTTAACAATGATATTGATTTCAGAATACTCGAAAGCAAAGCCAGGAAGGGAGAGTATCAGCCGGTTTCGGCGGACATAGCCACCTGTCATCAATGTCTTCGGGAAATTTTCGACCCTGCCGACAGGAGATACCTTTATCCGTTTACCAACTGCACCAACTGCGGGCCTCGTTTTACCATCATCGAGGATATTCCCTATGACAGGCCGCTGACCACCATGAAATCGTTTAAAATGTGTGAAAAATGTCAGTCCGAATATGACACCCCGTTAAACAGGCGTTTTCATGCGCAGCCCAATGCCTGCCCCGTATGCGGCCCGAGACTGCAGCTAATCGACAATAACGGACTGATAATCGAAAGAGATGATGTATTGCAATATGCCGCCCGCCTGCTTGCCGAAGGAAAAATAATTGCGGTGAAGGGGCTGGGAGGTTTTCAGCTCGCCTGCGATGCCACCAACGACGACCCCGTGAGACTTTTGAGAAAGAGGAAGAAACGCCCCGGCAAACCCTTTGCACTGATGATGTCATCCATTGATGAAATAAAAAGGCATTGCATGGTATCCGCTAAAGAAGCAGAACTGCTCTCTTCCGCACAGGCTCCCATCGTACTGTTAAAAAGACGGTCTGACAATGCGGAAATTGCTTTAAACATCGCCGAAAATAATAAATACCTGGGGGTGATGCTACCCCCTACCCCACTCCACCACATACTGATGAGCTATGTGAAAAGACCGCTTGTCATGACCAGCGGCAATCTGAGCGAGGAACCCATCTGCAAAGATAACGACGAGGCATTGGCAAGACTGAAGGGAATCGCTGACTATTTTATACTGCACAACAGGGGAATCCATTCCAGATACGATGACAGCGTCTATCTGGTGGAAAAAGGCGAAGCGCGTGCCGTAAGGCGCGCCCGGGGATATGCCCCGTCGCCCATCATGCTGCCGTTCGATACAAAGCAGATACTCGCCTGCGGGGCGGAAGAAAAAAACACCTTCTGCCTCACCCGCGACAACCATGCTTTTTTAAGCCAGCATATCGGAGACATGGACAATGCCGAAACCCTGGAGCACTTCGAAAACACCATCGCATTGTACGAACATCTATTCAGAATAAAGCCTGAGGTCGTCGCCTATGACCTGCACCCCGAATACAGGGCGACAAAGTATGCGCTCCGATACGCCTCCGAAAATAATTTGCAGGCAGTCGCGGTACAACATCACCATGCACATATCGCCAGTTGCATGGCTGAAAATAACGTTCAGACGCCCGTCATCGGTGTCGCTTTCGACGGAACCGGATACGGAGCGGATGGAAACCTGTGGGGCGGCGAGTTCATGGTGTGCGATTTCAACGGATTCGAAAGAATGGCTCGCCTTGAATATATCCCGATGCCGGGGGGAGCAGCGGCCATCCATAAGCCTTACAGAATGGCGCTGGGCTATATTTACACCCTTACAGGTAAACAGGCATCGCTCGATAACCTGCCGATTCTCGGAAATATACCTGAAACCGATGTCAATACAATTAAAAAACAGCTCGATTTAAAACTCAACTGCCCGCTGACTTCCAGCGCCGGACGCCTGTTCGATGCCGTTTCCGCCATCGCCGGAATCTGCGGAGAAGCCGCATACGAAGCACAGGCAGCCATCGAGCTGGAAATGTCGGCTCCGGGCGATATAAATGATATAATAAAACAGGACGCTTACCCGTTCGTCATCGACAACGACAGCGGTATTTCCATTATCAGACTGGGAGACCTGATAACATCGGTAATTAAGGATGTTTTAAACAAAACCCAGACACCGGTTATCGCCGCCAGATTTCACAGGACAATGGCAGATATAATAATCGAGACCTGCAAATCGGTCGCCAGAACAACAGGGCTAAAAACGGTTGCTTTAAGCGGCGGGGTTTTTCAAAACCGCTTGCTTTTAAATCTGGCAATCGACGGGCTTGAAAAAGAGGGCTTTACGGCGCTCAGCCATAAAACCGTACCCTGCAACGACGGCGGACTTGCCCTGGGACAGGCGGTAATCGCTCACTATAAAGAATAGATAAGGAGATAAGAAAATGTGTGTTGCAGTTCCTTCGCTTATTACTGCGATAGACGGCAATGAAGCCGATGTAGATGTGGGAGGAATATCCCGCAGGGCCAGCCTGATGCTGACACCAGATGCCAGAATCGGGGATTATGTGCTCATTCATGCCGGATATGCCATCTCCATAGTAGACCGGGAAGAGGCCGAAGCCACCCTGGAACTCTTCAGGGAACTGGCCGACGATACTGATGCAGAGGAGTATAATTCCTGATGAAAGAATCTGGCTCTTTCCGGCAATCCGACATGGCAAAGGGGCTGGTGGAAAACATCAAGCGCCATGCCGTAAAAGAAGCCCGCTACATGGAATTCTGCGGCAGCCACACCGTGGCCATAATGAGACACGGATTAAGGCAGCTCTTACCGCAGACACTGACGTTGACCTCGGGGCCGGGATGCCCTGTTTGTGTAACATCCAATGCCGAGTTGGATAAAGCCATCGCCCTGGCAAAAATTCCCGGTGTAATCATAACCTCGTTCGGAGATATGATACGGGTACCCGGCAGTTCCTCCAGTTTACAGGAAGCCAAGGCCAATGGCTGCGACGTTAGAATCGTCTACTCGCCGCTGGATGCTCTGCAAATTGCCAGGGCAAATCCGGATAAACCGGTGATTTTTATAGCGGTGGGATTTGAAACTACCGCCCCTACCGTTGCCGCCTCGATACTACAGGCAAAACAGGAGGGGTTAAAAAACTACTATATTCTTTCCCTGCACAAGGTCTGTCCACCAGTTATTAAAGCACTGCTGGATTCGGGAGAGGTCAACCTGCAGGGGTTGATTTGCCCGGGTCACGTCAGCGCTGTAATCGGCGCCAGGGCCTGGGATTTTATTGCAAGGGATTATGGCATACCCTGCGTCGTCGCCGGATTCGAGCCGCTGGATATCCTCCAGTGCATCGATATGCTGGCGCAGCAGACCGCAAAAGGAGAAGCAAGAGTGGAAATAGCCTACCGCCGCAGCGTAACATACAAAGGCAACACGACAGCTCAGAAGATTCTGGAACAGGTTTTCCAGCCCTCTACGGCAAACTGGCGCGGCATGGGAGAGGTTCTCGGTAGCGGTTTGAAACTAAGCCCCGAATTCGCATCGTTCGACGCCGAACTTAAATTCGACTTCGACCCTGTCCCCACCAAAATCCAGAAAGGATGCATTTGCGGTGATGTGCTGAGGGGTGTTAAAATTCCCCCTGAATGCAAACTGTTCAGGAAGGTATGCACGCCTTTGAATCCGGTCGGCCCCTGCATGGTATCGTCGGAAGGCAGCTGCTCAGCTTATTATCAATATGGAGAAAGCAATGACCGATAGAATACTGCTGGCTCACGGAAGCGGCGGAAGTTTATCGCACGACATCGTCAACAACAGTATCCTTTCGATACTGGGGAACCCGATTCTGAACAGGCTGGACGATTCGGCCGTTTTCGAGGCTTATGGAAAAATCGCCTTTACAACGGACAGCCACGTGGTGCAGCCGATGTTCTTCCCGGGAGGCGATATCGGCAGGCTTTCCGTCTGCGGTACGGTAAATGACCTCTCGGTGATGGGAGCCACTCCCCTTTATCTTAGCCTCGCCCTGATTATCGAAGAGGGACTGCCCGTTAAAGACCTTGAGACAGTTGTAAACTCCATTAAAAAAGCGGCTGACGAAGCCGGTGTCAAGATTATTACCGGAGATACCAAGGTGGTCAACCGCGGCAATGCCGATAAGTTATTTATCAATACAGCAGGCATCGGGATTATTCCCGAAGGCATAAATATTTCCGGGCATAATGCCAGACCCGGCAACAAGGTTATACTGAGCGGAACCATAGGCGACCACGGTATCGCCGTCCTCAGCAAACGCGAGGGAATCGGTTTCGAAACAAAACTGGAAAGCGACAGCGCGCCGCTTAACAAAATGATAGCCGAGATGATGCAGGTAAGTGACAAGATAAACTGCATGCGAGACCCTACCCGCGGCGGCCTCTCCAGCACGCTAAACGAAATCGCCGAACAATCCGGTGTCAGTATCAGAATCGACGAAGAAAAGATACCGGTTAAATGCGAGGTAGCCGCCGCCTGCGAGATGCTGGGGCTCGACCCGCTCTATATCGCCAATGAAGGCAAGGTAGTAGCGGTTGTCGAAGCTGAGGATGCGGACAGGATATTGGAAAAGATGAAAAAGAATAAATACGGGCAGAACGCCGCCATCATCGGCGAGGTAACCGAAAAGCATTCCGCTAAAGTGACCTTGAAGACTGTGCTGGGAACCTCGAGGATTGTCGATATGCTGGTAGGCGAACCGCTGCCGAGGATTTGTTAGCCATGCATGAACTGGAAATCACGCGCAGCCTGGTAAAACTGGCTCTGGATGAAGCTGAAAAAGCCAAAGCCAAAAAATTAACCACCGTGAACGTGGTGCTTGGCGAAATGTGCGGAGCAGTAGACGATTCGGTTGCCTTTTACTTCGAATTGATGACCAAGGATACCATCGGCGAAGGGGCAAAAATCAATTTCCGCAAGGTGCCGATGCAGGCCAAGTGCTGCAAATGCGGCAACATCGTCAGCCCCAAAGACATCTTCTGGGAGTGCGACAAATGTCATTCGATGGATATCGAGATGATATCCGGAAAAGAACTATACATAGAAAGCATAGAGGTGGATTAAATGGAAATCAAGGTTTTAAAGAATATACTGGACGTTAACGACCAGGTAGCGGAGCAGAACCGCAAGTTACTAAAAGATAAAAAGATCATGATGATAAACGTCTGGGCATCGCCGGGCGCCGGAAAAACCACGCTGATGTTAAGGACTGCGGAAGCCCTTAAAGGTAAAGCGCGCATGGCAGTTATCGAGGGCGACGTCGCATCCAGCATCGATACCGAAAAACTGATGGAAGCCGGAGTTACCGCAATCCAGATAAACACCGACGGCGGCTGCCACCTGGATGCAGGCATGGTAAGCTCCGCCCTTCAAAACCTGCCGCTGGACGAACTGGATGTAATCTTCATCGAGAACGTCGGCAATCTTATCTGCCCGGGCAGTTTCGACCTCGGCGAATACAAAAGGATTATCGTTGCCAGCACCCCCGAAGGCGAGGATAAACCGCATAAGTATCCACTGATGTTCACCATCGCCCATACCTGTATCGTCAACAAGATAGACCTTATACCCCATGTCAATTTCAACATTGAAAACTTCACCCGCACCGTCACCGGCATGAACCCCGATATAGAAATGTTCCGCATAAGCGGAGCAACCGGAGACGGCATCAAGGAATGGACCGGCTGGGTGCTGAAGAATCTGGAAGAGTACAGGGGGTAAGTTTTTTCTCTACAATTAACCATATATTCCCCCTGCTTTAAAACTGGAGAGGAGGAATATATTTTTACTCTATATCCGGTTGTTCTATAATTTCCCCGATATCGAGAGAATAAGTTTTTACCTTTACTCCCTCAGGAGGGGTAAAAATAAAATGGAACTTTCTTAATTCCCCGGGGTCCATATCTTTAATCTGTAGAACTTTAACACCGATTTTTTCACCTTATTGATTCAATCTTCTTTATAGCTGCCTTTTGAACAATATCCACTACCGATTTAGAACTTATTGTTGCACCAGTTAATGCATTTATTTTCCCATTATCTGCGTTTAATTCACAATCATATACATTCAAACCAATAAATTGGTTAATAAAATAACTTTCAGTAATTCTATTCCCCCATCCGTTATTCATCCATCCATCTTCCGATTCTTCATGTGAAATTATATTTATCCCCATTATCGTATCCTTATCTTCAAGCCCAACCAGAATGACTATCTTGCCGCCAAAGCCTTGTCCTGTTGCATAAAAGGCATAGCCTATCTCAGATCTGCTGTTATCGTATATTGTGTATATATCGTTATCAAGGCTGTAACGGTTCGCTTCCGGAAATATTTTCTTGATTGTATCTAGCGTAGACTGATCCTGTTGAACTTCAAGTTTATACCAAGTGGCATTTTCAGTAAGAGCAAGCAGAAAAACTGCTATAAGAACTACCACAGTAATAAAGATTACCGGATAATATTTCCTATAATCCATAATTCCGTTGCTCCGTATTTAACCTGTATTTTTCGTTCATACATTTTGCGGTATAAGAACTGAGAAGAATATCAAGCTCACTTTTCAGAGACTTCAATTCTGACTTTCTTTCCACCCTATCATCCAGATTCATTATTTTATCAACCTCACCAACGGCTATTCTGTTAATCTTTGTTTTTAATCGCTCGGTAGCTGCCATAGATTCACCATAAACCCCATATTTCTCTCTCTGATTGATGGAATACTCAATGGATTCAAAGATAAGTTCTATGAATGCGTCTTTATCCAGTTGTTCGGTCTCATGGTTAAGCCACTGATGCCAGGAAGACTCTGACAGTGCTTCGATATATTCTTCGAGATTGCTGAAATTTAGTTTATATCCATATTTCTCCGGTGAGTCATAAGCAAGAGACCCCGGGTCGAGGAATATAGGCCCTATAATAGGCCCGCCCAATGGATCCCTGCGACCTATCCCGCCAAAGCTGCCATTTGTAAGCGCTGCCTGGTCCAACAAGCAGAGCTTATCCCACATATCCCATGTATCCTTGATTGTTTCAGGTGTCTCTTCAGCCAATCCGACTGAGAAAAATATCAGGACGGGGATATGATATTTGTGGCAAAGCTTAACAGTTTTGAGCCAATCTTCATTCGAATAAGCCTGACCCTGTGCTTTTCGTACATCGCAGGAACCTGAACCCAGACAAATGTAGAATATTACTTCTTTGCCGGTGGTTGCTACTTCTCTTGCGAATTCCTCATCAATTGGGGTAAATATATCCATGGATAACCGCTCTATATCAAGTTTCTCACTGCGAAGCGCCGCCATTAATTCCTTCCAATACTTCTCTCCGCCCATTCGCGGGTCTTGATAGAGAGCTACGAATTTGATACCTTGCTTACTAAGCCGTTTTATATCTTCAACGAGTTTCTCAGGACTTCTGAAAGCAGGTTTCTGCATCCCAAGATAGGTTTTATAGCAGTAAGCAGAACCTCCACAAACAGTGCAGTTATATATACATCCTCGGCATACCACCAGGCTTCCACGGGTTTCATCATCTACAGGAAAAACCGATGTCTTAGGCTCCAGCAAATCGAATCGTGTGAACTCGAATTCATCCAGATTTTCACTCGGTTTCATAAGAGGTGTTACACAGATATCTCCTGTATTTGTCCGATAGGTCAAATTTGGGGTTGGAGTAAGTTCTCCTGTTTTTTCATATGCCTGTAGAAATTCCAGGAAAGGTTTTTCAGCCTCGCCTCTAATGACTGCATCTACGAAATCGTATTTACTGATAATTTCTTCATGGAAATATGTGGCCGTAAGTCCACCCAGAATCACCAGAGAGTCAGGGTGTAATCTCTTACACAATTTGGCTATTTCTATAGCTCCCTGAGAGTGATGATGCCAGTGTAAACCGATGGCATATATTCTTGCCGTGCTATTCCTTATATGCTCCTCGACATTGAAATTCTTATTACTTACCATCCGGTCAGCCAAATTATCGATAATGACTTTGTAGCCATGTCTGTCGAGGTAATCGGCTATACTAAGTATACCTATTGAAACTTTTATGAATTGCAGGCGCTCTACCGATGAACTCAGGGCTCCCGGGAATATAGTTTTCTTTCTGAAATCATATATAGCTGGTGGGTGTATTAATATGACATCATAGTTCATAATTCTCTCTGTATTTGATTATATTTGATAATAGCCGATGAGCTAGATCCAAATTTAGTAGGGGGATGGTGGCTTGAATTACCATCCCCCTATTTATATTTATGATTCTAATTGTTACGACCAATTTCTTACCTCGTAATCAATTAGTTTTCTTATGATCTGCCTATGATTTTGTTACGAAGTAAGGCTAAAATGACTAATAACGGCCCAACACAACAAGCCAACCAGTAGCCGCGTAGTAAGTTCGCATATACATCAGTCACCATAGGTTCCCCCAGATCGATATGGGTCTTACCAATGAGATGGGTGCCGTAGAAGTCCCCGGTCCGTACAGCAGCCATAATGACAGCCGTTATGACAACAACTATATATGAACACCCGACGAACCCTATAATAAAACTGGATAAAGTAGTTTTAATCTTCCAAATCTTGATTTCCTTATTTCTAGCGAACAAACTGAATAATAACGCTGCAATGCATAGCCCAAAATAAATCCACATAAGCGGCGCAAAAAAGTCAGGCATTGAAGATCCGATTACATAAAAGGAATTAGCCCCCAAATTATCCTCCAAACCCCAAGGGCGGATTTGAACCCAGGAAGATATATCTTTGATCTCACAACGCCACCATGGCATCAACCAAGTTACTGCCATAAAAGCAGTGCTGGCAACAACTAAAATACGATAAAACCAAGCCCTAGCGTTACCCAAGTTTTAATACTCCTTTCTTTGTTTATTTGCTATTTACATGGGGGTGAGAGTTTCAAATAGACAACCTTCACCCCCACACATATAATAACGACTATTTTAACCTAGTATTATGCTTGCTAAGATAGCGCTATATCCCCTAATCCTATATCCTTATCTTTGGTGCTTACTGTCTTAGTCGCAGTCTTGCCTCCGCCATTTATTGTCAGCGAAAAGTCGGTAGCTGCCAAGCCATCAAACCAGAAGTCCCCGAAGTTATCTGTGGTTTGAGTATAAGGGCCGCCGTCACCTGTAAGAGTGCAGGTAGCACCGATTACCACTTCTTCAGTTCCCGGATCATATACTGTACCGGCGATGAACCTCTTTGGCAGGTTGTTGTAGTGTACCCTGGTAGTCAATCCATACTCTGGATGAAAGGTTTCAGTCCCGCTGATGTCAAGCTCGGATTCTTCGCCGAATTTGATCGCCAAATGTGGACAAACATCGGCACACCTGGGCTCTTTCCAATCTCTATCTATTAGATGGGCACAGCCGGTGCATTTCTGGGCGATGTTAATCCCTTCATTGAAGTAGATGGCTCCATAAGGGCAGGCATTATCATCAAGACAATTACGGCAGCCCGTGCATTTCTTTGGGTCGATTACAATCAGCCCGTCATCTCTTCGGTATATAGCCTCTATAGGACATGCAGAAATACACGAAGCATTTTCACAGTGCTGACAGGGTACAAATATATAAGATACCCTAACCTGTGGCGTTTGCCCTCTCTCATATGTGTTCATCTTGCCCCAGAACTGTCCCCAGTCCGGTTGAGGCTTGGCATATGGCGTCCAATCATTACCGCAATGCTCATCCTTGCACGCCATCTGGCAGCAGTAACAACCGCTACACTCATTAATATCAATAACAAAAGCCTTCATGCTTATATACCTCCTTCAACGTAGGCACTAGCTTTTAAACCACAAGACGGTTCGTAATCCCTAGCGAATGCTTCGGGGTAATCCCTTCTCCATTGCTCGTATTCGTTTCCGCTTAGCTTCTCAACCTCAACCAGGAAGCCGCTGGTGGACTGGCCCCAACAATTTTTAGATAGTGGAGCGTATGGTGATATAAGATTATTGGAACCTCCTCTGTCAATGCCATCGGTTATGAGGTCAACATGGGCTCCGTGGTCCTGTAATACTGCCCCGGGTACTATCCTTTCGGTTACATATGCCCCACCGAGAACAATGCCTCTTTCGTTGTATACCTTGATGATATCTCCATGGTTTATTCCTCTCGCGGCAGCATCTACCGGATGGATCCAAGTACACTCGTACATATATCCATCGGGGCCCTTTACCTTGCAGGTTGGGATTTCTCTTACCCACGGATTATCATCATTTTGGGCATGATGTCTCCACCTCGGATGGTTAGAGACGATGAGCAGGGGATATTTTTTCGCCCTCTCGCCATCCCGGCTTTCATCATGAGTCCAACCTTCAGATGCTGGTCCGCCCGGAACGTGTTTCGGCATAGGTCCCCTCTCGTTGTCGTCAGGGAATTTCTCGGCTAATCTCTCGGAATAAAACTCTAGCTTACCGGAAGGTAAAGCCAGCGGACTTTTCACAGGGTCTTTGTAGAATTCTGACATTGGTATTGCTTCGGTCTTCCAATTCTCCGTGGCCTTAGGAATATAGTATCCCTTTTCATTAAATTCTTCCCAAGTGATCAAGTCCTGTACACCTGATGTATCGAAAGCAAGTCTTATCTTCTCCTCAACGGTCTTGCCTCCTGTGAATTGATCGTATACACCCAGCTTCTTGGCTATCTCACAGGCTATCAAGTAGTCACTCATGGACTCCCCGACAGGCTCAATAGCTTTTTTGTGTATATTAATGGAATTTTGCTCTACCTTCCATCCTGTGTTTGCCGCTATATCATCTTCCTCATACAGGGTAGATACTGGCAGGACTATATCAGCAAATAGACAATCATTCTCGAGCCATTGCTGTTGTGCTACAAAGCATTCCACCTTTGGACTTCTGCAAGCTTCAATAAACTTAAAGCCATCATTCCAACAAACGGTGTTGCAGGTCTTTTCACTCCACATCATGTGAATCTCGCATCCGCCTTCATCTGCCGGTATAGGATATGTGTATTTTACGAATTGGTCTTCAAGCGGAGCAGTGAATGCAGTGGTACTATACCAACTGATAGTATTTTCCATGTCGTGCTCGAGAATGGCATGATGTATCATTGTCCTGGGAAGCATTTGGGGTGAATTTCCAAACCCATCACCAGTTCCTGCGATACGCACACTTGGTGTTACCGCATAACTAGGCACACCACTGCTGTGAAGTTCAAACCTTCCTGGTTTCCCCAATCCCTGCATACCCAATAGTACACATTCCAGTCTTGCTGGTTCAGTCGAGTAAGGACCTCTGATAAAGGAACCCCCTTCGAAATGTCCTGTTGACGTCACCTTGCTAGCCCATTCCCTTGCCAGAGCTTTGATTGTCCATGTCGGAACACCACATTTAGGAGAAGCCCATGTTGGGGTTTTAGGAATACCATCTTCATCTCCCATAACATACGCCTGAATCTTATCCATGCCAACTGCGTGTGTATCTACATATTCCTTATCCCATGTATCTTCTGTTAACCAGGTATAAATGATAGCTAGTTGCAAACAATCATCCCTGTCAGGTATTACAGGAATCCATTTATCACCGCGAGCGGCGTTTTGGTAGTTCACGTCGGGAGCGATATATACATTCTTTATCCCCAGTTTTCTGAGCCAATTTGCCAATCGGGGGAAAAATTGCCCACCAAACCCCTGAGGGGTGGTTTCCCAGTCGCTCCCCTGCCACACAATCATTTCTGTGTTATTTGCAATATCTAGTATTTCAGCGCCATTAATGAGGGATTGACCGTTTTGACCATTTCCCCATACATGCTTTGCTCCCCACCACCACCCTTCCCAGCTATCCGGATTCCTGCACTCGCGGGTATAACCTCCTGCTATACTCATAAGTTTCATATGAGTACCTTGACCTACATGCACGACTTTGGATTCATGATGTCCGTCTTCCCCTATGCAAAGCACCGCATAAGGTCCGTATGTGTCATGTACCCTCTTAATCTCATTGGCTATAGTAGTGGTAGCTTCATCCCATGTAATTCTTTTGAACTTGCTCTTGCCACGGTTTTGTGGGTTAATCTTCGCTGGATCGCCACCGGGCTCCCAGTCAATTCTCTGTAATGGATACATAACCCTGTTGGGAGAGTAGACACGCTTCTTGTAGGATATAGAAAAGTAGCTGGGTAATCCTTTCATAAGCGGTTCAAAAGTTACCCCACGTGCTTCCATACTCCAGGGAGCGATTTCTTCCTTGGTATATTTTGAGTCATAGTGTAACGGCCTGATTCTGATTATCTTGCCGTTCTTGATTTCACTACAAGTGAGCTCGCCACCGCCACCACCAAGGCGCATAGCTCTTAGAATGGTTGTTTCCGGTTCAAATGCAGGCTCTCCACCACTAGGTTCTGTTACCGTCTTGGTTACTGTTGCTCCACCCGTACTAACTGTCTCAGTTACCGTAACTGCACCAGTGCCACCTACAGTAGTTGTGACTGTCGTTGGAACTGTTTTGGTAGTAGTTTGAACAACGGTTTTAGTGACATCTTCTCCGCCACAACCTGAAAGCACTCCTGCGCCAATGGCGCCACCAACTACTACTGTACCAGCGCCAACAAGGAAGTCTCTTCTTGTTACTTCACCGTATTGTTTCTTTTCTTCATTTACGGGTAATTTTTCTTGTTCCTTTTTCAATTCTTTCTCCTTTCATAGATTACAGTTAAGCAATACTAAAATGTTGAATAGGCATCACCTCCAGTTATGAAGAACTGCACATGTTTTGTTTAGATTTTATTTGCCAGCTTTCTCTCTATAGCCTGAATATCCCAATCACTTCTTCTGACACGTGCTTTTATCCGTGCTATGAATATCGCTTTATTAAAAGGCATGACTACAAAATCACTAGCTCCTGCATCGAATGCCATGACCAGTGTTTGTATATCATTGCCGCCGGAGAGAAAAACAACAGGAACATCAGAATAATCGCGGATATTCTCGATAAGTTCGAAACCGGACATGTCGGATAATTCCGTCCCTGTTATCACCAT
>DAOUFJ010000017.1:0-54929 GCA_034429935.1 Dehalococcoidales bacterium | reverse complement strand
CACCATTTCCGGTATGGAAGTGAAAAGCGGGGCGACGATAGAGCCGACGAAAGAGCAGCCGAGCCGTAACTGGCTGGCTATCCATTCGATGGCATTGGTGAATATCAATGCTGCTATGAAAACTATAACCATGGTTCCGAGTAGTGTCAATATTGTTTCTGCCATTTAATACCTGCCTTACAAGTATTCTATAAAATTATTTTTCGGGATTGATTATATTCCTTTTATTATTCGATTTAGTTCAGTGTCTTTTGACCTTTATTCACATCGTAAGCCCCTCGGCTGGAATTTGGGGGATACAATCTGCGTGTCTGATATACAATTTATGTCATGCGTTTGAATACTTATTACGCAATAATATATTGCTGCCGGATATCAGCGAAGAAAAAATGATTGAGACAGATTGCAAGAAAGAGCTGAGTAATTTTTCGTCGCTTAAACCACTGATGTCTTTATAATCATCGTAATAGGCGGCAAAGTTAAACAGTGGGACGGTTGTAAAGAAAAATTTGAACAGAATCATGTCGTCCGAATAGTTGAAATCCTTGTCCGCCTCCGAAATCGTTTTAAAGATAATGTTGTCGCTGCTTGTCAGGTCAACAATTTTGAAAAGGTCGTTGTGGTGCTTGCTGCTTTTAAGGGACTCGAGCATCAGGATGCGAATAACCGCCCTGTGTTCAATGGAATAATTCAATATATCTTCGAAATAAACGGTCATATTTTGCGAGAATCTTTTCCTTGCTTCCTCGTCGACAAAGCGTAACCTGTCCGGCTCGATGTCCAGTTTTCCGTCTTTAATCGTCTGTACGATATTGGCATGGATGAAGTCCATTGCAATAGAGGTGATATTATCCATGAGCGAATGAACCAGTGAGTCCAGAATCTCTTCCTTGCTCTTGAAGTAATAATAAATCAGTGCCTTGGTTACGTTTGCCTGTTCCGCTATTTCATTGACGCTGGCGGCATCGAACCCTTTTTTCGAAAACAGCTCTATCGAGGCATTTAATATTCTCTCCCTGGCTTCGATATTCTCTTTATTCTCCAAAAACATCTCTCCTGACTGACCGTTCGGTCAGTAATAATTATACTATATTCCACTGCTTTGTCAAGGAATAATGCTCCTGAGGAAGTTTGGAACAGATTATTAACATCGTTTAAAGAGCAGGCTACTCGAATCGAATTTGCTGTAAGCGTATAATACGATAAAATAATATTGTTTAGAGGAGATTAAATGAAAAGAGACCTTCGTTTTGCTGTTATCCCAAAGGTTGTTCATCCGTGGTTCGAGGAAGTCAACAAAGGCGCTATGGCTCAAGCTGAATTACTGGGAAATCAACTGGGTATAAAAATAACAATTGACTATCTTGCGCCGGAAACGGCGGATTTAAATATTCAACAATCTATTTTTGATAAAGCAATAGCCGCTGATTATGACGGTATTGCGATTGACCCTCTTGATAAATTGTTCGATATGAAGTCTATAACAGATATTAAAAATAAAGGCATTCCTGTCATCGTTTTTGATTCTCCCGCACCGGTAGCCGGGATTTTAAGTGTGGGGAATAACTTTATACAGCAGGGAATAGTTGCTGCTGAACGTCTCGTTAAATTGATCAGAGAAAAGGGAAAAGTTGCTGTCATGCAGGGTTTTCCGAGCGCTCCGAATCATAACGAGCGTTTTGAAGCGCAAATAGCGGTCTTGAAAAAGCATAAAGACATTATAATTGTCGATGGGGGCATTGATAACGATGACATTGCCGTAGCTAAACAGCAGGCTACGCTTGTTCTTGAGTCGAATCCTGACCTCAGTGGTTACCTGTGTTGCGATGCTTCCGGTCCGATAGGAATCGCAGCGGCTATAAAGGAAGCAAATAAAGTTGGAAAAGTAAGAGTTGTCAGCATGGACGGGATAAAACCCATACTTGAAGCGATAAAGGAAGGCATTATAGAATCGTCGGTTGCCACTATTCCCAGGATGCAGGGTTCCATGTCGATTTTGATGTTGTGGCAGGCTTCTCTGGGTGTTCAGATGCCGAGGAAGATTGATACGAATATAGATATAATCACACAGGAGAATGTGGATAGGTTTTTGTCTTTGGACTGAGTGGTGAATATTTAAGCAGATTCTTTATCAGTATAAGTGTGATAATTTCATCCAGGTATTAGCAAAAATATAAAAAGCCTCTTAAGTTCTTAATTCTTAAGGGGCTTTTCGATTTTATAAAGTGGTACCCCTGGTGAGAGTCGAACTCACGACACGCGGTTTAGGAAACCGCTGCTCTATCCACTGAGCTACAGGGGCATGTTTATGAATTATAAAAGAGTTGTTTAAACAGTTACCAACAGAAATTGTATCAATAAAGGTCGTGTTTGGCAACTGAAAAGCGCCCCCCATCTTAATATGTAAATTACTCCAAAGCCTTAAAATATCCGGTTAATCTTTCCACGGGGCGTAGTCCCTCCGTCCGAACCGTTAACTATGACAATAGTACTATTTTTGTTTAAAAAAGTATTGACATCGAGCTTCAACAGTAGTACTTTCAGATAAACACCCTTTGATTCTGCGGCTTTTTTCCTGTAGAACGACGATTGTAAAGGGGGCAGGAAAGATGTTTATTAAAAAGAGGTTTATAGTACTTTTGTCACTTCTGGCGGTATTTTTTATGCCGATTTCCGGCATCTGTGTGCTGGCGAACGACTCCCTTTCCGTCGGTTCCTCATCGCCTTCAACGGTCATCAGGGTCGGTATTTATGAAAATGAACCCAAGATATTCACCGATAGCGAGGGGAAGGCATCGGGCTTCTGGGTTGATATCATCGAATATATCGCTGAAGAAGAGAACTGGAATATAGAGTGGGTTCACGGCACATGGGAGCAGTGCCTCGATATGCTGGAGAACGGTGAGATAGATATTATGCCTGATGTCGCCTATACGGAGGAAAGAGGCGCTCTGTATGCTTTTTCGGGCGAAACCGTATACACGAGCTGGTCAATGGTCTATACAAGGGAAGGTGCCGGCATACAATCTATTCTGGACCTTGAAGGGAAGAATATAGCGGTGCTGAAAGGCAGCATCAATGTTGAGGGAACAAGCGGAATAAAAAATCTTGTTAGCGCTTTTGGCATCAATTGTACTTTTATAGAAGTGGATAGTTATCATAGGGTTTTTGAGATGGTGGCAGGCGGAGAAGCCGATGCGGGCGTCACCAGTAAGGATTTCGGCTATCTGCACGAGGCAGAGTTTGCTCTTATGGATACCCCTATTATTTTTCAGCCCGCCCTGATATATTTTGCCTTTCCGAAAGAGTCGGATTTGACGGCATACCTAGCTGAAAGAATCGATGATAATATGGTAGAGCTTAAACAGGAAGGCGACTCTATCTATTATCAGGCGCTGGAAAATTGGCTGTCCGCAGAATCCATAGAAAAAAATGTTATTCCCGATTGGGTGTGGTGGGTTTTGGGAGGGGGCATAGCGCTGGTGCTTGTACTTGCTGGGGGTAATCTTCTTTTAAATTCTCTCGTCAGGAAAAAAACGCGGGAGATTAAAGTGGGGGTAGATGCCCTTGAATCATCCGAAAGGCGTTTGCGCAGCACTCTTGATTCCATGCTTGAAGGCTACCAGCTTATAGGATTCGACTTTTGTTATCTGTATATCAATCCAGCCGCTGCCTTGCAGGGGCGTTACGAGAAAGATGAGTATATCGGGAAATCTATGATGGAGCTGTATCCCGGCATCGAAAAGACGGAGATGTTCCAGATGGTTCAAAAATGCATGCGGGAACACAGGCCGGATAGAATAGAGCATGAATTTCCCTATCCCGACGGGACCAAAAGCTGGTTCGCTTTCCGTTTCGAGCCTGTCCCGGAAGGAGTGCTTGTCCTCTCGGTGGATATCAGCGAACGTAAGAATGCGGAATCCGAAATCGAGAAAATCAACCGAATGCTGAGGACCATCAGTGAGTGTAATCAGGTTCTTGTCCGCACGGATAGCGAGGCCGATTTACTGGCCAGGATATGCAATATAATCGTCAAATCCGAAGGTTATCCGCTGGCATGGGTAGGTTTTTCCAGCGGCGATGAAGGGAAGACGGTATATCCTGCCGCTCAGGCGGGCGATATATCCGGCTATTTAAAAACCCTTAAGATTTCATGGGGTAACAATGAGTTCGGAAGGGGGCCGACCGGAAAAGCAATCAGAACTGGGAAACCCTGCATCGCCCGTATTTCGATGGCGGAGCCGGACTACAGTCGATGGGTTGATTCGGCAGCGAAGCATGGATTCAAGTCATCGGTTGCTCTTCCTTTGATTAATAACGGGAATACTTATGGGTCGCTTAACATCTATTCAACCGAAGAGGATACTTTTAATGAAGAACAGTTGGGCTTGCTTATTGAACTGGCGGACGACCTGGCTTATGGTATAGCTGTATTACGCAGGCGCCGTGAGCTGGATATTGCTACACAAAATCTCATGCGCTCTGAGAAAAAGTACTCCACTCTGGTGGAACAGAGTAACGACGGCATAATTGTTATCCAGGGTGGAGAAATCGAGTTCGCCAATCAACAGGTATTAAAAATGACCGGTTTCTCCATGGAGGAAACAATCGGGAAAACCATAGCTGATTTTGTTTCATTTGAATATAAAGGGCTGGTAGCGGACAGATATACGAGGAGGATTTCGGGGGAGGATGTCCCCGGCAGATATGAAATAAAGATAACCGGTAAAGATGGAAGCGATATACCTGTCGAGATAAACGCCAGCGCTATAGAACATGAGGGACTTCCGGCGGTTATGGCGATAATCCGCGATATAACAGAGAGAAAGAAGGCGGAAGAATCATTGAAAGAGAGCGAGGAACGCTTCCGTAATTTTGCTCAAAGTACCCATGAGCTTATACAGAGTATCGATGCGGATGGTGATATTCAGTTTGTAAATAAAGCATGGCACGATATTCTCGGTTATTCAGAGGAAGACCTGAAGGAAATTACGCTTGAGGATATTATCCATCCCGATTCGATAGAGCATTGCTTCAGTATCTTCCATGAAGTTATGTCAGGCAAGTTGGTTCCATACGTGGAAGCGAAATTCAAGGCCAGAGACGGTCATACGATATATGTCGAAGGCAGTGCCGCACCGCGCTTTCTGGGGAACAGGGTTATCGCCACACAGGGATTCTATACCGATGTAACAGAGCGCAAGAAGGCAGAGGAAGCACTCAGGCAGGAGAAGGATTATGCCCAGAGTATCGTCAACACCGCGCAGGCGATTATTTTAACACTGGATGCGGAAGGGCTGATTGTCAATTTCAACCAGTATATGGAAAAAATTTCCGGATACACTGTAGCAGAGGTCAAGGGTAAGAACTGGATAGAGACATTTCTGCCTGAGAGAACCCGCCAGAAAACCAGAGAATTATTCTCTGGTGCTATAAGTGACAGAAATACAAAGGGGAATATCGATGTAATTGTTACCAAGAGTGGTCAGGAAAGATTGATTGAGTGGTACGACACGACCATTAAGGATAACTATGGAAAGATTACAGGTTTGCTGGCTGTTGGGCAGGATGTAACAGAACGCATGGAAGCGGAAGAGCGGATGCAGAGAAGCGAAGAGAAATACCGCACGTTATTCGAGACGATGGAACAGGGATTAATATTCTGGGATAGAAACGGCAAGCTGATTTCCGCCAACCGTGCTGCCGAGCATATATTCGGTTTAACACTTGAACAGATGCAGGGCAAAACATCGGTTGATATCAAACGTGACGCTATTCATGAAGACGGGTCTTTATTCCCGGAAGATATGCGTCCTTCGATACTGGCATTAAAAACCGGCAAACCGGTGAGGGATGTTGTTATAGGAATCTTCAATCCACGGGAAAAAGAATACCGTTGGGTTGTGTCCAATGCGATGCCCCAGTTTAAAGAAGGGGCAAAGGAAACACATCAGGTATATACGACTTTCACCGATATTACCAGAATAAAACATATCGAAGAGGCATTATATCAATCGGAGAAAAAGCTTCGGGCATCACTGGATAACTGGGAGACCACTTTCAATTCCATCAACGATGCGATTTGTTTGCTGTCCCTGGATGGCACCATAATCCGTTGTAATAAAGCCATGAACGATATCGTCGGCAGAGGGGGGAAGGACATCGTGGGGGAGAATTGTCATAAGCTGGTGCACGGAACGGTGGGCACCGTCGATAAATGCCCGCATTTAAAAATGATACATAGCGGCCACAGGGAAGCTTTCGAGGTTGTCGTTGGTGACAGGTGGTATCACATTGTCGCAGACCCTATATTCAACGGGAAAGGGGAAGTAGCCGGTTCCGTGCACATCATGGAGAATATCACTGAGCGCAAGAAGATGGAGGAAAGGCTTATGATGACCGACCGGTTGGCGTCCATCGGTGAGCTTTCGTCGGGTATTGCTCATGAGCTGAATAATCCGCTGACCGGGGTTTTGGGGATGACGCAGCTGCTGTTGGCGAGGGAAGATATTGCCGATGATGTGTTGAATGACCTGCAGATGGTAAACGGCGAAGCGCAAAGGGCCGCCAGGGTGGTTAAAAACCTGCTTGTTTTTGCCCGCAAGCATCCGCATGAAGCGCAATTGTCGAGCATCACTCAGGCTGTCGAGAAAGTGCTGGAGTTACGGGCGTATGAACAAAAGGTCAATAATATACGGGTAATCAAGGATTTTGCCCCCGATTTACCCCGGATAGTAATCGATTACTTCCAGATACAACAGGTTTTTCTCAATATCATTATCAATGCCGAGTTCGCCATGACGGAGGCGCATAAAGAGGGAATGCTTACCATTAGAGCAAATCAGGTTGGTGACATGGTCAGGATGTCATTTGAAGACAATGGTCCGGGTATTACCAAAGAGAATCTGCCTCACGTCTTCGACCCGTTTTTTACCACGAAGGAAGTGGGGAAAGGCACCGGTTTGGGACTTAGCATATGTCATGGTATAATTTTACAACATGGTGGTAACATCTATGCGGAGAGCGAATTCGGGAAAGGCGCTACGTTTGTGATAGAACTCCCTGTAAATCCGCCTGAACAAGTCGAAGAGGTATATAATGGAAATCGATAGAAAATTCTGGAAGATACTGGTAGTCGACGATGAAGAGGTCATCAGGCGGTTGCTGTGCCAGAAGTTAAAATCGGAAGGCTACGGTTGTACAGAGGCGGGGAATGCGCATCAGGCTATGGAAAAGATGCGTGAAAAACCGGCGGACCTGGTGATCCTGGATATCATGATGCCGGGAGGTTCCGGTGTCGAATTGCTCCCCGAACTTAAAAAAGCATATCCCGATACTGTGGTAATCATGGCAACCGCTGTCGGTGATGCCGATACCGCTATCAAGTGCGTCAGGCTGGGTGCCTACGACTATTTTACGAAGCCGTATAACCTGGACGAAGTGGCAATAAGTATAGCCAGAGCGCTTAATATGCGCCGGCTGGAACTGGAAGTAATCGATTATCAGCATAATCTCGAGGAGAAAGTAAAGGTACAGGCCGGGAAAATCCGCGATTCTTTTATGAATGCGGTTACGGCGCTGGCGCTGGCTCTGGATGCCAAGGACGAATATACCAGCGGTCACTCGGGACGTGTTTCCGAGATTTCTGTCATCATTGCCAGGGAATTGGGTATGCAGGACAATGCCTTGGAGGATGTAAAACTTGCCGGTCTTATACACGATATAGGCAAAATCGGAGTAAAGGAAGCGGTGCTTAACAAGCCGGGTGCGCTTACTGCGGAAGAGTTTGAGCATATCAAGACACATCCGGTAATCGGCGAGCGCATTTTGAAACCTATTGTAGAGGAGAAGGAAATCCTCGATATGGTGCGCATGCACCATGAACGTTTCGACGGCAAGGGATATCCCGACGGGTTATCGGGAGACCAGATTCCCCTCGGTGCCAGTATTATGGCACTGGCGGACGCCTATGATGCCATGACCAGCGACCGCCCTTACCGCAAGTCGCTGGGTGTGTCGGTGGCAATCGAAGAGATAAAAAAGGGTTCGGGCACCCAGTTTGCCCCCGATGTGGTTGAAGCGTTCCTGCGGGTAGAAAAGTTTATAGCTCCGGGTGTTGTTAATTCCTGATTATTGAAGGAATCTTTCAGAATGTTGTTGCGAAGCCCGGCTTTCTGGAGATGAAGCGTGGCTTCCCTGGAACGACGGTATTTATGATTCTTCGGGATGCAGCGACGCCGGTAACATCCCAAAGTATTTTAACAATCGACAGGTAAAAATTTCCCCTTATAAGGTAAGACACGCTATAATTTATCAAATTTTCCATTTTAATCGTTTCGGGTAAATATGCTTAATATAAGTAACCTTTCCAAGTCGTTCGGTCTGCGCACACTGTTTTCCGGTTTGTCATTGACCATCGGTGAGCGTGACCGCATCGCCGTCCTGGGGCCTAACGGCTCGGGAAAAACAACGCTCTTCGAGATGATAGCAGGTAATATAACCCCCGATGACGGTGTTATAACACGCCGGAGAGGGATCACCACAGGCTATCTGAAGCAGGATGTGGAGCCTTTTTCAGACAGATTGCTGCTCGAAGAGGTGATTAATTCCTGCGAAAAGACGAAGGCTGTCAAAGAACGCATCGACGCAATAATCATACAGCTTGAAAGTGCGCTCGACGACGGGATAAAGCCTGCCCTGCTTGATGAACTGGGGGAGCTTCAACACAGGTTCGAGATTCTCGGCGGAAACGATATCGAACATCACGCCGAAGTGATATTGTGCGGACTGGGTTTTGCGGAAACGGATTTTTCCCGTCCGTTGAATCAATTCAGCGGCGGCTGGCTGATGCGTGCATCGTTAGCAAAGCTGCTTGCCGTCAATCCCGACCTGCTCATTTTAGACGAACCTACGAATCATCTCGACCTGGAGTCCTGCATCTGGTTCGAGAATTACCTGATGCGCTATGAAGGGGCGGTGCTTTTGACCTCGCATGACAGGTCTTTCCTGAACAAGGTTACAAATAAAATTCTGGCAATCGAAAACGGGAAACCGGTTCGTTTTAACGGCAACTATAACAGCTATATCGAGATGAAACAGAGAGAATCGGAAAAACTGGAAGCGGCTGCCGAACGTCAGGAGAAGAAAATCGCCAGAGAGATGGAGTTCGTGGACAGGTTCCGTTACAAGGCAACCAAGGCGCGGCAGGTTCAGAGCCGCCTCAAGATGCTGGACAAAATAGAAAGAATCGAAGCTCCCCGAATTACCAGAAAAGTGAATTTCGGCTTTGCCGAGCCGCAGCAAAGCGGGCGTGAAGTTATTTTAATCAAAAATCTTTATAAATCATACGCGGAAAAGCACATATATTCCGGTATTGACCTGGCAATCGAGCGCGGCGATAAAGTGGCGCTGGTGGGACCGAACGGCGCCGGAAAGACCACTCTTCTTAAAATACTTGCCGGAGTGCTGCCTTTCGATAAAGGCGAAAGGCTGTTGGGTTATAAGGTTGAGACAGCCTATTATGCACAGCACCAGCTGGAGCTCTTGAATCCGGCAAACGATTTGCTGGCGGAACTCAGGAGGGTATCTCCCGAATCATCCGACCAGGAACTGCGCTCCCTGCTGGGGGCTTTTCTTTTCAGCGGTGACGATGTCTTCAAGACGGTGTTCGTACTCTCCGGTGGTGAAAAAGCCCGTCTTGCCATAGCAAAAATGCTGCTCAAGCCGGCTAATTTTATCCTGATGGACGAGCCTACCAATCATCTCGATATTGCCTCGCGCGAGGTGCTGACCGATGCGCTGGAGGAATATGGCGGCACACTGTGTTTTATCACCCATGACCGCATGCTTATCAACCAGGTGGCGAACAGGATAATCGAGGTGAAGGACGGCAATCTCAGCATCTACCCCGGGGATTACGATTATTATCTGCAGAAGAGGGAAGAAATGACTGAAGGCTTTATATCTTTGTCCTCCAGTAGCAAAACGAAGCCCTCTTCCGATGATATAAAGCGGCGCAAGAACGAGGAAGCCAGGCTGCGCAACGATTATTTCCGCAGGTCTAAATCCGTAAAGGACGAGATAGAGAGGGTCGAGAACGAAATATCTCAACTGGAAGAAGAGAAGGTTGCCATCGAGGCTCTGTATACCGATGAGACGAAATGTAGTGACGGAGCAGCCATTGTAGAGACCTCGAAGAGACACCAGCAGGTGCTGGAGCGGATTAAGGCGCTGGAGAGCCGCTGGGAGAAACTGAGCCTGCAGGATGAAAACATGAAGCAGGAGCTGTCCGAAGCCCTGCGTTCTCTTTAATAATTTTAGCTGTTCAATCGAAGCATTGTATGCAGTGCTTCGACAATTCGACTCATCATCGCCAGTTTGTTTGCATTTCTCTTGCCGGTTTTCAAGGCATTTAGAAAAAGGCGTCGGTTATATCTGTGTGATCGATAAAAACTCATGCGATTATTGCAATAGTAATTTTTTAAGTTATAATTAATATAAGGGGATATGAAACGAATTATTTTAGCATCATCGTCACCCCGCAGGCGTGAGCTGCTCGAAAAAATCGGGCTTAGGTTTAAGGTCGATGCGGGTACTTTTGATGAAAGTACCTGCTCCGGGCTGGATTCGCATATCCTGGCGCAAAAGATATCCCTGGGGAAAGCACAGTCGGTTGCCGGCAAGTATCCGGATGCCATAGTAATCGGGGCGGACACCTTTGTTATCGTCGGGAATGTAATAATGGGGAAGCCGGATAACGAGGACGAGGCTCGTGAAATGCTGGGCAACCTCAGCGGCAGGTCGCATTCCGTAATCAGTGGTTTCAGTATTATCGATACCGGCAGTAATAAGGCGGTTTCCAGGTCGGTGGAAACGAAAGTGCATATCAAACCATTGACCCCTGAAGAAATCGATGCTTATGTAAAGACAGGAGAGCCGCTGGATAAAGCCGGAGCCTATGCCATTCAGGGTTTGGGTTCGGTTATCGTGGAAGGCATAGAGGGGGATTATTACAATGTCATCGGGCTTCCCCTGTGTGCTTTGACGGAAACCCTGAAAGAATTCGGTATAAGTATCCTTTAAAAATCCCCTCTTGATATCTATCCGTACTCTTTCAATTTTAAATCAAATTATCATACCGAAGTCCAGACCTGGCGGGTGGAGTATCCTGTGTCTGGGTGTATATTTTGCCGGCTTACACTTCGACAGGTTTGCCGCAAGCGGTTGAGTGGCTTTCCCCAATGGTGGGTAGTATAAATATTTCCGCTCTTCCTGAGTGTATCGAAGGATTTTAACGGAAATCTTTTTAACGAATCGCCGCCGACTGGTTCTGCAAGCTTCTTTCGAGCGGCTTTGGCGTTTTATCCCTTCCCCTGAATTTCTTGTCGATTGATAATCCCGGAAGCTTCGCTAACAAAACTTGCGGCGTTTTCCCCTGCCACATACCCCGTCGAAAAGGCCGCCTGTAAATTATAGCCGCCGGTTTCGGCGTCGATATCCATAACCTCGCCGCAGAAATATAATCCCTTCACCAGTTTCGATGCCATGGTGCGCGGGTCGATCTCCTTGAGAGATACTCCTCCTGCGGTTACCATTGCGGAAGAGAGAGGCAGGGTTGATTTGATATTGAAGCGCAGGGATTTTAAAAGCATTGTCAGCCTGTCTCTTTCGGCGGAATTGATTTGATTCCCGCATTTATCAGGCTGAATGCGCGACATCTGTATAAACGGCTCGATCAGCTTTTGGGGCAGCAGTTCTCTGAGAATATTTCTGTAACTGCGCTTGCTATAGTCATCGAAATCCCTTTGCAGTCTTTCTCCCAGTTCTTTAAACCCGAGTGCCGGTTTCAGGTCTATCGCCACGCTGACGGGGCCTTTTTCCAGTGCTTCGGCGACAGACAGGCTCATCTGCAGTGTTATAGGGCCTCCGATGCCGAAGTGGGTCATCATCATATCCCCCATGCGGCTTTCGATAACCGGGAACCTGGGGCTTTTGCCCGGAATCCCCCGCCCCGAATCTCTTGCCGGCGCAATCGACGGGTCTATTTCATCTGCCGTGCATTGATATGCAGTGAGGCGTACATTTTGCAGCGTTACCCCCTGCATGCTCTTTGCCAGCCCGACCTCTTCCACTACCAGCGGCACCAGCGCCGGATGCAACGGCACGATGGTATGGTTGACTGCCGCTGCCAGCCGGTAGCCGTCTCCGCCGGAACCGGTTGCAGGAAAGGATGCCCCGCCTGTGGCTATTATCACAGCTTTTGCCGGACAGGTTTTCGTCTCTGTTTTCACGCCGGTTACGTGCCCGTCTGCAATGATTATACCGGTTACTTTAACGCCTGTTTGCAGGCAGACCTTATTATCGTTGATGTATTTTATCAGCGCTTTAACGATGTCCTCGGCATTGTCGGATACGGGAAATATCCTGCCACCGCGTTCGGTCTTGGTCTCGACGCCGTAGCGTTTTAACATTGCTAGCAGGTCTTCCCTGAAATAGCGGCTGAATGCGCTGTAGAGGAACTTGCCGTTGGAGCCGAACATGGGTATAAACTCTTCCAGGTCTTTTGAATTGGTAATGTTGCAGCGTGTCTTGCCGCTGATGAGAATCTTGTTGCCGGGGGAGTCGTTCTTTTCGAGCAGCAACACTTTTGCCCCCGCTTCCGCCGCCCTGCCGGCTGCCAGCATGCCGCCGGCTCCGGCGCCTATAACGATGACTTGATTGTTATCCATAATATAATATGAGTTTATAAATAATCTTCTGGTAAATTTACTTTCCGGGTCTTATTAAAGAAATTGCTCTCATGTACTTACTATTCAATGTTTTCAAAACTTCTTTAATCTCTTCTCTGTTACAACCGTACATAAGTTTTACTTCGGCATCACTTTTTAATGTGTCTATTGTGAGTATTACTCCTTCAATTCTCTTATGTTTTTTACTGCCGACAAATATATCTATTCCTCCACCATCTATTGCTGTTGTATCTTTTAAGTATCCATAATCCAGCGGATAGACAAAATCTGGATATCCGGGGTGTGTCTTCCCTTTGGAACGTTCGATTATAATCTCGTGTTTGTCTGTTAATTCTTCGAGGCAGTTCCAGTAATCACTATCCCATTTTGTTATATCTGGTCTGGTAGAAGAATTTAATCCCCTGTATTTTTTAGTCTCCATATTCAGTATATTAGTTTACATTTTTTTAAGGTTTATTGCTATGTCGGCTGATGGGATGATTTTAACGGTTTTTACGGGGCGCCCCTTGTCTGCTATTTCATACCTTCTGCCGTCTTGTCTTTGTATTATTAACCGGTTTGATGTATACTGAAGGTAAGTTTAAGTTTAGGTTATTGCAGGTTTCCAGAATACAACATGTTCTCCATACTTTTGAATGACTCAGACTCTGAACTAAAAATATTAAGAGAGGAGGTCATTCAAATGAGTTTTCAGGATAAGTCAATCCAGTGTTCCGATTGCGGTGCTACTTTTACTTTCAGTGCTGAAGATCAGGAATTTTTCCAGTCCAAGGGTTATACAAATGAACCCAAGCGCTGTACTTCATGCCGTCAGGCAAGAAAAACAGAACGTAATGGAAGCAGCAACAGCTACTCGTCATCTCGCCAGATGTACCCTGCTACTTGTGGTAGTTGCGGTAAATCCACTGAGGTTCCGTTTCAACCTCGCGGCGACAAACCTGTCTATTGCAGCGATTGCTATAGAAAAGTAAGCCGCTAAACCCATCGGTTTAGGAAAAAGATTAAAAATGGGCTGGGTTCCAGCCCATTTTTGTTTTATAGCAACAGCAACTGGCATCAGCTTAAAGGTAATGAAAAGGAGCCCGATGATGAGACGTCAATTAATGGATTGCCATCAAAGATCAAGCAAGATTAATTTATATGTGAGCAATCTGGAAACAACTGTTACCGAAGCAGATTTGAAGCGCATATTTTCGGCTTTTGGGCCGGTGATTGACGTAAGCATAATGAACGACGAATATATAGGCAGCGGACAATCACGGAGATATGCCTATGTCAAGATGGAAGGAAAAGACCAGGGTGAAGCTGCAATCCTCAGTCTCAACGGTAAATCGTTAAAGAATAGTGTTATCGGTGTTATCGAAGCTCTGCCTCTTTCTCCCGTAAATGATACTGCTACAGCTTGTAACAAATACAGGCACAGAAGCTAGCGAGATATAAATAAGATTTTTAATCGTCCCTCTACCGTTCCACCGAACCGACCGGGGTATTCTGTTACACCCTTTTCAGGGCTATGGGGAGAAAACCGTAGCCGCTTTTTAGTGTTATCAAGGTTGAATTGAGTTAACGGAACCTATTTTCTATCTTTCCTGAATCGCCATCGGATATCATTCAATCTTCATTAACCCCTGTTGACATCGATTATGATGTTCAATATAATGAGTATATGTTCAATATATGGAGCAATAATGCTTGGGGATAGTCTGATATCTACGGTGAATCAAAAAATACTGCAATTCCTGTCAAAATACTCCGATATGGAATTTCATGAGAGAGAAATTGCCAGGAGAACCGGTATATCTTGCGGCTCGGCAAATCGTGCATCGAATGAACTTTTTACGTCCGGAGTTCTCAGGCGGCGGCAGGCAGGTAAAATGTTATTTTACGCTATCGATTCTTCTAATCCGGCGATTATCGAATTCAAGAAGCTGGTCAATATATTGTTGCTGGAGCCGCTGGTGAACAAGCTTAAAAATGTCTCCAGTCGAATAGTCCTGTTTGGCAGCTGCGCTCAAGGAACTGATAACTCCAAGAGCGATATGGATATTTTTATCGTAGCCGGCAGCAGGGATAACGTAAATCGTATAATCGAAGGATTCCATTTTCCAATGGGGTATGAAGAAATCTGTATCCAGGCGATAATTAAAACTCCTGTTGCTATGTTAGACGCAGGGGAATCCACCCGGGTTTTTTTGAGCGAGGTTGAAAAAGGAATAGTTTTATGGGATAGTGATGCTCATGAATCATGAATTCGACAAATTCCTTGAAAGCGGTAAAATAGTTCCATTTCCTTCGGGCAGGGATTTAGCCAGGAAAGAGTTGTCAGTGGCTCAGAGCGACCTTGATGATGCTAAGGCCGGTTTCGAAAACCAGCGATATAAGTGGTCTACTATTCAGGGTTATTATTCCATGTTCCATGCCGCAAGAGCTTTGCTTTACTCTGAAAATTACCGGGAAAAGAGCCATTATGCTGTTTCCGTAGCATTGAAAGCTCTTTTTGTTGAAGAAGGCAAACTGGATATCAGATATGTACGGAATCTGCTGAATGCAATGAACTTACGCGAATCTGCCGATTATGAGTCCGATTTCTCTTGTGAGGGGGCGGAAGCAGTTATAAAATCGGCGGAAGAATTTATAGAAAAAGCGAGCGCTATCCTTAATCCGGATTAATAAGTGTTTGAAAACATATGTGAACGGCCTGCTTGCATTTAGCCTGAATTCTGCAAGATTCGAAAGCTCCTTCTCCCTGTTATCAAACAACTTTTTATTTGCCTTGTTGAGACACATGATAATTTCAAAATGATACACTCCCGAAATTTACTAACACTCTTTCCTAAGACAGTGCTATAATAACTTCCAGAGGTGGTAATCATACGCTGTCTCTTAAAACACAGGCAAAAACGCTGTCTATACATAATATAGACGATAACATATTCACGGTACGCTATGACTCACACTGCATGGAATGCGGCTGCATGGACGGTTGCTGCAGTTATGGCTGTCCTGTCGATGTCGTCGAAGTGGAACGCATAATGGCGTATAAAGACGAACTGGAAAAGCGTCTCGGCATCGGTGCTTCCAAGTGGTTTATCGGCGGCGTGGAAACCAATTCAGATTATCCCTCCAAGTATGTCAGGCGCACCAGTGTCTTCAACGGGAACTGCATTTTCCATGATTGGAATACACGCGGATGTCTTTTACATCGTATGGCAATCGAAAAAAGCATCGACCCGCATCTTATCAAACCGATGGTATGCTTTTTCTTCCCAATTACATGGGACGGCGACTATCTGCACGTTGCCGAATTCCTTGAGGAATTACCCTGTAAACAGCATGGCGACCTTATAGTCGATTCCGTTATGAATGAAATCAGGTACTACCTCGGCGAGGACGTCGCCGCCGAAATAGAGAGCCTCAGAAAACAGCATTAAATTCCGTTCTTAATGCTGATATTTTCCTTTCCTTCGCATCGAATATTTGGGTTCGTCATCAAGCCTTTCCGCTCATTGCCCCGAGAGTATGCCGAAAATTAGTGATATCGCAGCAGAAATATATTATTATCATTTAGCACAGATAACGATGGATAAACAAAAATGAGGAAGATATTATTAAGTTGAGAATTTTTGGGTATTAACTTTCCATGGCGCTTTATGATAAATTATTTGTACTGACATGGAATTAAAATAATTTAGTCTTCAGGAGGCGGTGTGCAAAAGTCGGGTGTAGTATCGTCTGTGGCGATTTTGACGGGATTGTTTCTTGCATCCTGTTCGGGGAAAAATGATGCTTCCGATTATTCTGAGAGGGAAAACTGGTTGTCGCTTCCTGCTTCGAATGATGGAGAGGTCGATATTTTTTATCTGTATCCTACAGCCTATTATAAATCCGCCGACACCGACCCCGATGTCTGTGAAATTAATGATGCTGCGATGAGGGCTAATGCACAATCGGCGTTTCAAAGACAGGCCAGGGCTTTTGAAGCTGCCGGCAATGTCTATGCCCCGTATTACAGGCAGGCCGATGCTATGACATGTTTGTCTTTGCCGCTGGAGGAGCAGGATGAGCTTCTGCAGGGCGTAACAAAATCGGATGTGTTTGCATCCTTCGAATATTTTATCAAACATTACAATAACGGACGCCCGTTCATCCTGGCCGGGCATTCGCAGGGTTCCAATATGCTGCTGTACCTGTTATCCGAATACATGCAGGAAAATCCGGATGTTTACGAGAGAATGGTAGCCGCTTATGTAATCGGGTATTCGGTTACGGACGATTATCTGTCGGAGAACCCCCATCTTAAATTTGCGGAAGGAGCCGGTGATACAGGGGTTGTTATATCCTATAACACGGAGGCTCCGACGGTTACAGGCAACAACCCGGTTTTACTGCCCGGCGCCCTGGCAATCAATCCGATAAACTGGAAAAGGGATGAAACACCGGCTGCTGCGGAGGAAAATCTGGGCTCTATATTATTGAACTCCGACGGGTCGGTTGTCCTGGACGAGCAGGGCTGCTACAAGATAATGCAGAATTTTGCCGATGCCCGCATCGATTTGGACAGAGGTTCCTTGATATGCAGCACTGTCGATGTCGATAAATGGTCTCCGGGAAACGCCGTCTTTGGCAGGGGAATTTTTCACAGCTTCGATTATCCTTTCTATTTTTATAATATACAGGTGAACGCAGCCAACCGGGCAAATAATTTCCTGAACAGGTATTAGATAAATTGATTGAGATATCATATTGACGAACGCGCAATCCGTGTGATTTAATCGGAACATCCTGAAAGTTAAAGGAGAGGTTTATATGATTGAATTACCCGAAGCAGCGACTATATCAGGGCAAATCGACAAAAACATCTCCGGTAAAACGATTAGCGGCGTAACCGCCGGATTCACTCCTCACAAGCTGGCATGGTTCTATGGGAATAAGGACGGTTATTCTTCTCTGCTTGTAGGAAAAACCGTTGAAAAAGCGCAGGCTTACGGCGGTTTTGTCGAAATCGCAGCCGGGAACGTCAACATTATGTTTAACGACGGGGTGTTAATCAGAATGCACGCTAAAGGTAAATCCCGCCCCCCCAAACACCAGATGCTGATCGAATTCGAAGACGGCTCCGCCCTCAGCCTTTCTGTTCAGATGTACGGTGGCATGGGAGCCTTTATTAACGGCGAACTGGATAACGCATATTACAAAGCGGCAATGGAAAAACCCTCTCCCTTATCTGCCGCATTCGATGAGAATTATTTCGATGCATTGATTTCGCTTCCCGCGCTTGAGAAATTGAGTTTGAAGGCCCTGCTGGCTACCGAACAGAGAATCCCCGGACTGGGAAACGGGGTGCTGCAGGATATCCTCTTCAATGCCGGAATGCACCCCAAAAAGAAAGCGGGGACGCTGTCGCCTGAAGACAGGGGAAAGCTTTTCGATTCGGTAAAAAATACCCTTTCTGCGATGGCATCGCAGGGAGGCAGAGACACAGAGACCGATATTTTCGGCGATGCGGGCGGTTATAAAACCATCCTGTGTAAAAATACGGCGGGTAAACCCTGTCCTGTCTGCGGTACGCTAATCAAAAAAGAAGCCTACATGGGCGGCAGCATCTACTACTGCGAGGGATGCCAGGTTTTATAAAAGGCTGGGGAAACATCAAGCCTTTATTTTTTAGATAATCTTTGTTATATTTAACATTTTTTATCAAACGGGGCGTATTTTTTAAAAAAACCAGTACCAAAGTCCTGACTGTTGTGCTAATATTTACATTAACTTAATTATTGAACGGGGACTAATGCGTTTTAATATAAAATTAGTCCCTTTAATTTATCTTGCCGAATTTAAACCACGGCCGTAAGGTCGTGGGAAGTTTATTTAATAGCTTATCGATGTTGCCGGGCGGGCATACAGGAGGTATATCGGATGCAGGATTTCAAGAGGCTGATAATCTCAGATATCTCGGCTCAATTGGCACAACTTGGTATACAGGCGGCGTACGGCAGCGGGGCGGATATTGTTATCGATGCCACTTTCGTAGATGCAAAGTGGAGCACCGGTAAGAAGCAGGTTAGATTCGAAGCCTCGGTATTGATAGACGAGGCACGTTCCACCGTATTCATGTGGCAAAAAACCGGCGAATTAAGCCGGGGTTTCTCGTTCGGCGTTTCGGGGGAGAGTTATTATCAAAACGGGAAAAACCTTTACCGTAAGGTAAAAGCGCTACAGTATGCTCCCGATGGAAAGGCTTATGAATATGAACTCGACCTGGGAGCGGTTACCCGGATGGTGGATGAAGTTGCCAGACACTACGGCTATAAGTTCGATACCGTCGTCAGCCGTGGAAAGGCTTCATACGGGAACAATGGAAGCCCATCCTTTACAGCATCTCAAGCAGCTTCCGCCCCCGTTTTTTGTACGGCTTGCGGTCAGCCGGTAGTCGGTCTTTTCTGCGGGAAATGCGGCGCAAAAGTCGAATCAATTGATATACCCGTTGCCCCTTCCGTACCTGTTAACAATCCACAGTCGCCGCTTTATCCACAGCCGCAGTTTGAAGCTGCCGGCGGGTCGCCTCCGGGAATGAAATCCCTTCTGTTCTGGGGGTTGTGGGGATTACTGGCTGTTTTGAGCGCTATTATGGTGATAGCGGATTTCTCGGTGCCGCGATTCATCCTGATGGCGGTTCTGTTAATCATCCCGTTCGCAGCCGGAAAAGCGCTCTTCAGGAAAATCCCTCAATCTTTTATTTCATGGGCAATCGTATTTGTAGTCTTTTTTATTGTGGTGGCGGTAAGCGGAAGCGAAGAACCGACCCCTGCCGACACAGCCGAATTGCTGGATACACAGACACAGAACGGCGTCAGCGTTTCCCTGCTTGAGGGTATGCTGGCTGACGGTGAAACAATCAGCGTTCAAAAAAATGGTACGCAGTCAGTTACTTCCGAAGATGTAACCGCCGTTTCCTATGATATTACCCTGCCTGCCGGAGCGGATATGGAAGCGGTTGCCGAGATTCGCATCCCTATCGATAAGTCACTCATTAAGAGCGGGCTTGAGACGGAAGATGCGCTGGCGGCAGGCTATTTCGACAACACCACGAACACATGGAAACCGATACCCTATTTAATTGACAGCGGCAACAACGAGGTCATTATTTACACAAATCACTTTTCAAGCTACGGGGTGCTTTATTTCAAGGACGGGCGAAAGAGTCTGACTGAGACGATTCCTTATTTCGACTCTATGTATACCATGTCCTTAAGTGTCGATGAGCTAAATAAAGTAGTTAACGATATCGCCGGCGGGGCGGATAAAAGTTCTACTGCGCTTGAAAAAGGCTGGACCCAGTTTTGCAGCAACTATAACCTTACCGATGCATCTTACACCGTATTGGATGAAGCTATAGGAACCGGTGTTTTATCCGGTCTCGATGACCTTATGAACAATGTGGGAACGGGTCTGGCATTTGCCCAGATTGCTTACAATATCTATCAGGGCGATACGAATTCTGCCGTGAACAACCTGGTAAAGAATACGGCTTTCAGTCTTGCCACGGCATGGGGCGGCAGAGCGATTAACCTGGCCTCGGCCGGGGCGACGTTTATAGATTACAGCCTTACCAGTTTCGCCGAAGCGGCACTGGATGCCAACCTGCAGAAATGGGAGAGCGCCTATCGCAATTATTATAAAGACAGTAAGAATCCCGATTTGAAGCGTTCGGCATGGGACTGGTATCTGCTGGTTAAAAAAATGCATTCGGAATCTACAAGTACGGCTGATTTTCAGGCCAAGCTGGATGCCTCGCTAACCGAGTACTGTGCAAAGTTCTGGAATGACGATGAATATCTTGCCTATGTTGCCGAAAGCACTCCCGGTATTGTGGGATTTAGCGCCGGCGGGGAATGGGGCAAGGGTGTGAGCGAACTGAGCGCCCGTTATAAAGAGTTTTTGTACCATACAACAATGAAATCGGTCTTGACTACCCTTACCAAGAATCTCTGGTCGGATGAGTATAACAGGTATATTGACAACTATGTGCTTTTCAAGAACGAGATGAATAAAAAATATACCGTAACCGTTAATCTGCAAAACTACCGGGCAGCCGGGAATCTCACGGGGACGACGGTAAGCTTTATTAACAGTGCCGGGCAGATTGTGCACTCACAGAGTTTCGATTCCAGCGGCAGGGTGTCTCTGAATATGACCCTTTTCAGCTTCTTAAAGATGAATAGACCGGTAAGAGTGGAAGTTCATGTTCCGGCACAGGGGCAGACTCCCGCATATTCCTATCAAACCAGCTATAAGCTGGACAGCACTTCGGTGAACCTGAATATACCGTATGCGCCTGTTCAGACTACGACAACAACTACGTCTACCAGTACGACCACTACTCCTGAGACCACTGTTACCACATCTTCTATAAAAACATCCACTACAACGACGACTACCGAACCGCTAACCACCTATACCACTACCGAGGTTGTCCAGACCACTACGACCGAGAGCTACGATTACGAAGCGGCGATGGCAGCCTGGATGGCAGATTTTACTGCCAGTGCGAACCGTTCATATGATGACGGATACTGCCGTACTACTTACAGGCTGGAATGGGTGGTATCACCTTATATCGATGGTGGAGAGGTAAGGGGTGCATACCAGATGTGGAGAACCGATTCATATTATGCCGGGCCGCGGGCGGGAGAAACCAACACCTGGGTAGAGACCATCTGGTACGACAGTGAAAATCCGGGTGTTTTGATATCGTTGTCAGAACTCATGGCACAATATCCGCAATATCAGTAAATCGGAATCAGCAACATTCAAGAATTTTATCGGCGGGGAGGCGATACTCCCCGCCAACCAGCATTGTCTGACAATTCAATTGTCGTGTTGTTCGACGATACGGGGAAATAATCCCTGGTGTGTCTCCGGTAACAGTTTTTTCTCTTCTTATGACGATTCGATATCATCCAAACCAGGAAAATACAATGAAAAGGCCTTGACAAAACGGGGGCTTCCTGTAAAATATATTGTGTAAATCATATAAATAAAACAAGGAAGATATTCGATGAAAGATATCAATAAGCATGCTCCTGAAGGCAAGAAATTCTACGGTTCGGTTACCGTCAGCGAAAGAGGCCAGATGGTAATACCCGCCGAAGCCAGAAAGGACTTCAATATAAAGGCCGGCGATAAGCTGCTGGTGCTTGGCGATTTGGAACAGGGCATCGCTATCGTGACGCTGGAAAGCGTCCAGAAAATGATGTCCAATTCGGCTTATTTTATACAAATGATGCAGTCGGAATTCGGCAATCATGGACAACCTGATAAAAAATAACTGGAATTAAAAAAATACACTCAGGGGATGTTAATATGGATACGGCAATACATATCGACAACGTCAGCAAGAAGCTCGGCAAGCGCCAGGTGCTCAAGGGTGTTACTTTCGATGTTCAGACAGGGGATATTTTCGGATACCTCGGACCCAACGGCGCCGGCAAGACGACCACCATCAGGATACTCCTTGGTCTTTTAGAGGCGGATTCAGGAGAACTCAATATTCTGGGACAGGATATCCGTCTTGCCTCTACGCGCATGAAAATCGGTTTCTCGCTCGACCCCGATGGCCTTTACGGTACCATGACTGCCGTGGAAAATCTGCAATACTATGCCGATATATATGACGTTTCAAATAGCAGTGAGCGAATCGGAAAAGTCCTTGAACTGGTGGGGCTTGCCGACCGCGCCGACGACCGTGCCGGGACTTATTCCAAGGGAATGCGGCAGAGGCTGGCGCTGGCGCGTGCTATGGTGCATAATCCCGAGGTTCTTATCCTCGATGAACCGACTGCCGGCGTCGACCCTACCGGGCAGATCGAAATCAGAAAAATACTTCTGGATATCGCCCGAATTGAGAAGAAAACCGTGCTTTTAAGCTCACATAATCTCGACGAGGTGCAGCGTATCTGCAACCGCATTGCCCTTATCGACCGCGGGGAGATAAAAATGTACGGAGAACTGAAAGACCTGCGGCAGAAAATGGGACGCAGCAGCATTGTCGTTGAAGTCAGCAGCAGTATTTCGGAGTCTCTCATCGATAATCTGAAACAAAAGCCTGAACTTGGCTTCTTCGATTCCAACTCGAATAGTCTTTTCTTTGAAAGCAGCGAAGGGGCTGCCGAGGTATCCGACATTATCAATCACCTTGCCGGGCAGGGTGTGAAGATTGAAAAGGTCGGCAGGCGCGAAGCCTCGCTGGAAGACCTCTACTCCACTATCCTGAAAGAGGCGGAAAAGGATAATGAGTAATGTCGCGCTGGTGATGAAATTTGCCCTGAAAAACCAGTTGAGAATGACGGCTACTACCGTTATCACCCTGATGATAATACTGGTCTGTGCAGCCGGAACCATAGCAATCCTGGCAGCGCTGATTCTTAATCCGGAAATGGAGAAAGCAAATCCCGATATGTCCGTTCTGGAGAACGCCATGGGGATTACCCTGTTTTGTGCCAGTTTTCTCACGATCGGCATCTATTCGAGCGTGTTTTCATATCAATCCCTGGTGAGAGAGAAGGCCAGGGGCAATATTCAGGCTTTGCTGGCAACCCCGGTATCACCGCAGGAAATGTGGCTGGGTAAAAGCCTGGCAGTATTCATACCCGGGTTGATTTTCACGGTTATTTTGACGATAGCGGCATTCCTGACATTGAATCTCATATATTTTACCGGCGATACCGGATTCGTTTTCACTGCATGGATGTTTATCAGCAATCTTTTAGCGGTGCCTCTCTTGTATCTGGCAGTAACCATGTTCGTTCATATAGTAGGACTGGTCGGCAAGCCGGTAACGGCAAACGTAATCGGGCAAATCTTTCTGCCTCTTATGGCAAATGTTATGATTCAGCTGGCCGTTCGCACTTCGCTGGGGGCAGAATCATGGTTGTTTGCAGTTATACTGTTGGGCGCAACGGCTGCTGTTGCCATAGGAACACTTCCCATATATCGCAATCTAAAAAGCGAGACCATAATACTTTCGATTTAGAGGTTAAGATTGAACAAACTATTGCTGGTCAGCAGGCGTGACTATCGTGAAATGGTAGCCACTACCGCTTTCCGCATTATGCTGATTATTGCCGTTATTATTACTATCGGCGCCGCAGCCGGTATTTCCATAGCATTGCATCTTCAAGATTGGTATGGAGTTTCTGAAGCCCTTCCCGTCGTGGAGTTCATTTGCGGACTGACGGTGTATTTTATTACCCTGGCAATACTTCTGGCGTTTACCTGGGGATTCTCCAGCCTGCAGATTACCAGGGAAAAGGTGGACGGAAATATCGAAAGCCTGATGGCAACGCCGCTGGGGCCAAGAACGCTGTGGATCGGTAAATGCCTGGCGGTTTTTGCTCCGGGTTTCATAATTTCGATTGCTTCTGTAGTCATCGTCCTCTTAACAGTCAATCTTGCTGCGGTTTTGCCTGGGTGGGGCGTATTTATCCTGCCGGGAGCGTCGCTCGTAGTCGGGCTGATAGGCAATCCTCTCCTGTTTTTTGCCGTTCTGTGCTTCATTATGCTCGTTTCTCTTGTAGGTAATCCCGATGTCGCCATCGCCCCGTCGTTTTTGATCGGATTCGGTCTGATGATAGGCATACCGGCCGGTCTGGCTGCCGGCGTAATAGATATTACCTCCTGGTCTTTCGTTTTATGGTACACGGCGGGAGCTGTCGTCATCTCGATAATCGTCATGCTGATGATGCATATGCTGACACGCCAGAATATTGTTCTTTCCAGTAAGGGAAGCTGATTAGTTTAAACAAAAAATGACTCTAGCAGTTCTCTTTTTAATAAAAGTATGATAATATATCATACTAGCGGAGTAAAAAATGCCTAAAGAAAAGATAGCGATAACCTTAGAGGAAGGGTCTGTCGAGGAGTTGGACAGGCTGGTGGATAATAAAGTTTTCCAAAACCGCAGCCAGGCAATACAGCAGGCAGTTAATGAAAAACTTTTAAGGATGAAGAAAACCCGCCTGGTAAAGGAATGCAGTAAACTCGATTCCAGCTTTGAAAGAGCGCTTTCCGAAGAGGGATTTACAGAGGATGCCGAACAGTGGCCCGCATATTGAGAGGCGAGATTCGCTGGGCTGATTTCAGTTCTGCGATAGGGCATGAGCAATCCGGGTTACGCCCGGTACTGATACTCAGCCGTGATATTTTCAATGAGCATTCGGGAACAGCAATAGTCGTTGCAATTACCAGTCAACCGCAAAAAGCGGGTTTCCCCTTAACCTTCGAGCTAAAAAACGGAGGATTGCCAAAGCAATCATGGGTAAAAATAAGCCAGATAAGGACGTTCTCTACCGAAAGAATAGGCTCTCTTATAGGACGGCTACCGGAAGAAGAACTTGTTCAGATTATCGACGGCCTGAATGAGATAATAGCCTGATTTCCGACACGCATGTTAACACGCCAGAACATCGTGCTTTCCAGCAAGGGGAACTAAAGGACTAAAGCTTCAGACTTTCGGTCAAGCCCCATCTTTCAGCTATTTTGCCATCCGACAAACGGAAGATGCTGATCGCTTCTATCCTGACCTTTTTGTTGGTGGGGGAGATACCTTGAAACTGGCCGAGGTGGGTTCCCGTTGCAATGGTGCGAACGACTATTTTATCGCCTTCGGCTATCATATCGGCCAGTTCTACATGATTATCTGGGAAGGCTTTGATCCAGATACCGTAGCCCTGCCTGACGCCGTCCGCTCCCGGAATCTGACCGGGATATCCGTTGTGGTCGATGAAATCCGCAGCGAAGTATTTTTCGAACGGCACGTCTCCACCCTTATTAAAGGATGAATAGTACGACTCGATTACCTTTTTATTCCCCGCAATAACCATTGTCGCATTTCCTCCTTCGGTTCCTGATTTCATGCCTTTTATTATTACAGGCAAACGGTTTTAAAATCGGTGTACTGTTTCAGTATCATGGTTCCGCCGCCTTCGGAAACGATTTTTCCCACGGCAGCCGCATCCTTTACCCATGCCCCGGCTAAATGGGTAACCGGCATTCCGCTAAAAACGGGAGGATACATAATAGTCGACGGCCCAAGGATAATCACGGCTCGCGGTTTTCCAAGTCCGGCTATTAGATCGTCGAATGTTCCGGTTACTATGGATGTGGCGGTAATTATAGCCACGCTGCATGCCGCCAGCGCTTCTCTTCCGTTCTCCGGAGATATAGTTCCCGGTCTTGATTCATTGAGTTCCAGTATATCCAGTTTACAGCCGGTCTGCTTCAGTTTGGGGACTACCGGGCCGAAGAAACCGACCATGACTACGCGGTCTGATGATTGCACATCGACTATATCCAATGCCTCTTTTTCCGCTGCCTGCAGACGTGGCAAACCGGCGACCAGTGCGTTTGCCGTCGCCAGCCCGATAGTTCGTGAAAGCGGCTTTAAATCGTTTGCAAGCATTTCCAGCAGTTCAGCGGCGGGACTTCCTGCCAGTTTCCCGGCTTTAGTTTCGTGAGTACAACTGCCGGAATCGCCGTGGGCGGTCCATGCCAGCCCTGCGTTCCCGTTATCAAGGCGAACGCAGGTGTATCCGAGCCCGATACGGACATCGGCTACGTTTATTCCCTCCGCTGCCGGTTTTAAACGGGCTATTATCCTGCTTCTGATTGAATCGTCCATATAATTCGATACCTCGTAATATTATTCATGGCAAAGCCACGTAACTTATAACACACGCATTATATTCATGTCAATATTGCGTAGCGCTTTTTAAACGTACTTCAATTGTCCCTTCCCCGTTTTTTATGCTATGCTCATCTTCGCCGCAGTAAAACGATTATATTAAAGGATATTAAAAAATGCCCGATATTTTTCTCAGCCACAATCCGCAGTTTTCCCCGTTATCCGAAATCGTTTCCCTCTGCCGCTTGTACGGCTTCGGCATAGAAATGGCTGCCTTCTCGGATATTGCCGTTTTAAATGACGATGAACAGGTGCCTTTACACAATTCGGCTTTATCTGGTATTCATGGACGGGCCGTTCACGCCCCTTACCTGGGATTGTATCCCGGCAGTCCCGATACGGATATCAGAGAGGAAGCATTCGCTTGTTTCGAGCGTGTTTATAAAGCGGCGTTATCTCTTGGCGCCGGGCATCTAATCTTTCATCACAATTATGACCCTTCTGCCTGTGCAGAGTCCGGCTGGCTGGAGAATTCATGTGAATTCTGGCGGGAGTATCTGGAAGGGAAACCATATGGTATAAAACTCCATCTCGAAAACATTATGGATAGAACCCCCGAACTGATATCGGAACTGGTATGCCGGATAGGCAGCCCGAATCTGGATATTGCGCTGGATATCGGCCATGTAAACGCTTATTCTGAGGTGCCGCTTGCGGTTTGGATAGAATTCCTGCAGGGGCAAATCGACTATGTTCATCTGCACGATAATAATGGGTTGGAGGACGAGCACCTGGCACTGGGGAAGGGGAATATCAAACTTCCCGAAACGCTGGACTCTTTGCTCTGCCATGCCCCGGATGCAATCTGGTCAATCGAATCGGGTGGAGAAAGAATGTATCAATCTATCGAATGGCTGAAATATAACAGTTATCTCGTGAACCTGTAGTTTATAGCTGTGCCGGTTGTCTGTTTTGCAGGTCGGCACTTATAATTTCCAGATGATGTGGTTTGTCCACATCCATCCCCGCTTCGGCATAAGGGCATACTATTGCCCTTCCGGTAACCTTCAATTGCCTGGAAATATTGATTTCCGCTCTCCTGAGCGACAATTGCCGCAGCAGATACAGCAAGACCGTATCGAAGCCTATCAGGGCAGCCTGTTTTACGGGGCTTTTTCTGGCATCCGCCAGCTTCTTCTTTATTCCCGAATCTTCTTCGAGCAGCAGCCGCAGGCTGAATACGTGTAAATCGCCGCCGCAGACATCGAGGTCTTTAAAATGAAAATATGTCCGGCGCGATTGAGGGTATCTCTTTTCCATCGTTTCGAACGGAATTATGTTATAGAAGATATCCCCGTCTTCTCCGTTTGCCGTTTTTACTATCCAATCAATTATCTCTCCCGTAACGGCCGGAATATCGACTGCTACAAGCAATGCATATAAGGCATCTTTGTGTATTTCAGCCACTTTTTGAGCCCCGGCATGTATGTTATCAACGAGTCCGGATTGATTGGGAACGAAGTGCATTTTTTTCGAGCAGTGAATACGGCTGTCCTGAGGTAATCCCACAATGACTACGTTATCGACGGATACGGAATTCGATAAGGCATCCAGTACCCACTGTATCATCGGTTTCCCGCAGATTTCCAGCATGGCTTTGGGAGAGCCCTTGGTAAAAACATGCAGCGGCTCATGCGGTTGAGGTATCCCTCCGGCTAAAACGATTGCATCCATTTTACATTCCCTTTGACCTTTAACTTCAATTCAATTTCTGCACGGTCGATTTGAAGCCTATTTTATCGAGCAGCTCGTTGTATTCTTGCATCTCCAGTTTGCGGCCTTTACCCGAAACGGCGATAAGCGCTGCTTCGATAACGTTGGTGCCGAAAGCGCGCCCGTCCAGTACCGGCATGGTGGTAACCAGATAACTGACTCCGCAACGGCGGAAAAATTCCACGTCCTGCGGCGTGGTGGTGTTGGTCACTATCACCTTTCCTTTCATATCATCGGGCATGTAGCGTTTGATATAATGGCAATCTCCGGCGGTTACGGTAGCCCATTTAAAGTAGTTAACTTGTTTCGGCTTGCGTTCGTCCTGTTTCTCTCCGGTCGGATAAATCCACTTGAACGGCAGCCGTCCGGCCAGCGGCATAAGCAGGGAAGAAAGTGCTTTAAGCTGTTTTTTCGTACGGAGAGGGATGGGAATGCCCAGGGAGAACATCATGTCGCCGAAAACACAATCGTAGCCTTCTCTTGTAAAGCTCTGAGTCAACCCCCAGCGGTCGGAGCCGGTCATAATGAAAACCTTTTTCCCGCCCGATTCTGCGATATATTTACCCAGTTCAGCTTCCAGAAATGTCCCTACCCTGTCTTCCAGCGTGTTCTTAAGGCCGGTTCCGTCTACCACCGGGGTCTTTTTTATGTAGCGTATCAGGGACATAACCGAGTAAAGGGGATACCATTTTCCGTCGACCAGTATCCCCAGGTCGGCTCCGCCGACGCCGAAGGCATCCGCCTTCCCGTCCAGCTCCGCAAATTTCAGGGCGGCGGCTTTCATGTCACCGTCGGTGCCGATGCGCTCGATGCTGATATCTTCTCCGAGCAAATTGATAATAACCTTTTTATCGCGTTTGGATGAACCGATGCTGATGCTTACTGCCCTTTTCAAATTTTAAACCTTTCTCATAATTAAATATTTTACCGGATAAGCCGAATCAACAGGACGTTTCAGTGCATAAATTGTTATCCGTGTGTTAAACAGATTTTCTTATTCTGGCCCAGGAGCTGCCGAGAAGGATGAAAGGGTTGGTCATCCGCCCGTGGATTTCCCCCTTGTTCAAGGCATTCAAAAAGTCTTTTTTATCTTTAAATTCAGGCATCTCCACGTAAGTCGAGCCGATTTCTATTATCGTGTGCGCATCGCTTCCGGCACTTTTTGCTTTTCTGTGTTTATCGGCGAATGCAAGCGATGTCTGTGAGAACCATGGCAAGGGGCTGCGGGCATTGAAAACCTCAATAATATCGATGTCCTCGATATATTTCTCCAGCATCTTTCCGCCCAGTCCGTGCCGGTTGGGTTTATCGAACGGATGCGGGATACAGACCAGTCCGTCCTGTTCGCGTATGCGGGATACGGCTTCGGCGAAGGGAATTTTGTTGGGAATGGTCTCTTTAAGAAACATACCCATCACTTCGCCGTACTGGGTCATGACTTCTTCGGCTGCAATTACCTTAAACGGCGCCGATTTCTGTAATATCAGTGCGCCTTCGGCGGTGCCATGGTCGGCTATGGCTATACAGTTGATTCCCGTATCCAGGCAGCGCCTGATGATATCTTCGGGCTTGTTTATGCAATCGTGGGAGTAATTGCTGTGAACATGCAAATCGGCTTTTAACATGATTATTCCCGCATCCTCAACATGGAAAGGAATTTTATATTTTCCCCGAGTTTGATATCGGATGGCAGGAAAAATTACATCAATACTCTGGTTCTAGCTGTTGAAACCCCTGATGGAACTGGGATGATTCAACCTTCTCCCTGTGATACTCTTCCGCCCCAGCTACAGCCAAGATAAGTAGAATTATAGCATATTGTATTGATTTTATCGAATAACTCTGGAAAATGGAAAACACAATGGCGAAACTATTCTTCCCCACAGCGGTACTTTTTATTGCGGCACAACTTATCGATCCCGCAGTTCAGGCACAATCCATTATGACAGCGTATAATATCGCCGCATTCGGGGCAGCGCCACTTTGCTTCTTCTTTTTATGAGCATAACACGATAGAAACGGGTTATCAACACGGGGAGGATCAGCTCTGAATTATCAATTTTATATTATGAAGGGTTTACCGGCATTGTGTCAGTTGGTATAATCTAACCGGCGTCATACGGGGAAAGCCCAGGTTATATAAAATAACGTGTATTTTAAAGCTCATCCAGAGAAAAAATAAGGAGGCTCAAGATGACACGTGCCCAGGTAATCGAATTTATCAAACAGGTGCACATCGGGTATTTGGCGACGGTGGATTCGGACAACAGCCCCCGTGTTAGACCGGTAAGCATCAATACCGTCTATGACGGGAACCTGTACTTCTTTACGTTCAGTAATACACGGAAAGTCGCCGAAATTAGGGCTAATCCACAGGTCGAAGCGGTATGGACAAATATGAACGACCTGTCACAGGTGCGCATCAGGGGACGGGCGTATCTGGTTGAAGACGAGGCCGTTCAGCAGCGGTTCAAGAATGATAACCCCAAGGCTACCCAGATGCTGCCACCGGGTATGGAGCATCTGTTCCGCCTTTACCGCATCAAACCGGAGAAAGTCGAAGTGGCCGAAGGACTGGTGCCATATACAGAAATTGCCTGGTAATGTGTTTATAGTCTCCCCCGGGTAGGAAAATTTATAGAGAAGATTTTTGACTGCGTCAGCAGTCTTCAAGGAGCTGATTGCATTGCTCGTATTTGATTGTCCCCGGTTCGAATTCTGAACACGGATAATGTGCAGTTAAATAAAATGCACTACCGATAGGCAGTTGTTGAGATAATTTCTCTCAGGTGTTTTATATCTGGTTGGCGGATAACGGGCCGGATGTGATGATTAATTCGGATCGTCAGAATCTTTTGTTTTCCGCATTCTCTCTTTAACCGGTTTCTTATAAACGGGAAGTTCTATAATAAAAGTGGCGCCTTTCCCAAGTTTGCTTTCAGCCCAGATTCTGCCTCCATGTTCGGTTATGATTCCGTGGCAGATGCTCAAGCCGAGGCCGGTGCCTTTCCCTACTTCCTTGGTGGTGAAAAAAGGGCTGAAAATGTGTTTCATATTCTCTCGGGAAATCCCTGCACCGTCGTCGGCAATGGTAGCTCGAATGGAATTACCCGCCTGCTCGGTCACGATGGTCAGTGTGCCTTTCCCGTGAGCTTCCAGCATAAAGAATTCGGCATTGATGATGATATTGAGGAAAACCTGCTGTAACTGAAAGGCGCTTCCCATGATTTCAGGCAGGTCGGGTGCCAGCCGGATGATTGCCTTTATATTGTTGTTTTTTTGCTCGTTGATGCGTAATTCCATGGTCTTCCTGATGACCTCGTTAATATCGGTCAGCGATTTGCCTTCGTGTTGCTTCCTGGCAAATGTAAGCAGGTTGTCGACAATTCTGGCGGCACGTTGCGCCTCGCTGTGGACGATATCTAAGTCATCTTTTATCTCAGCTGAGAGGTTCTGTTCCAAAAGGAGCTCCGAGAAGCCGACGACGCTGGTGAGGGGATTGTTGAGTTCGTGGGCAATTCCTGCAGTGAGCTCTCCTATGGAAGCCAGCCTGTCCTGTGCAATGAGTTGTTCGTGCATTTTTTTACGCTCTGTTATATCCCTTATGAATGAAATCATTCTCCCGCCGCCGTCTTTAAGGTAGTTGACACTGACCTCGACGTCGATGATTCTGCCGTCTTGATGCCGGTGGCAGGTTTCGAAGCGGTCATTCCCGCTGTTTACTACTTTGGCGATGTGCGTCGCTGTTTCTTCCGGCGTCTCTGCCGCTTCGATGTCTGAAATGCTCATCTCTAGCAGTTCGGCGCGGCTGTAGCCTATCATCTGGCAATAAGCGTTATTTACGTCTAAAAAACGCCCCTGCATGTCCACGAGCCAGAAGCCGTCTGCGGTGGTCTGAATTATGGTTCTGTACTCCAGTTCCTGCCGCTTGCGCTCGGTAATATCGTGCAGTATAGCCAGCCATCCTACTTGCTGCTTCTGATTGTCATGCATGGGCACCGTTTCAAGTTCGTAGAAGCGTTCTTCTTTAGAGACGGTAAGAGGTAATTCGATACTGCCGTGTTCGGTCGGTGATATCCGGCTCATAGCCGGTGACAATAATGAAGAATTATCTATTATCTTCCCGATGGCGTTTTTCTCCAGCCCGAATATTGTCAATGCTGCCGGATTGGCTTCCAGAAGGCGATAATTCATATCGAAAGCCAGGACTCCGTCTTGCAAATGCTGGAAAAGGAATTTGCGGGCAAAGGGAACTGCCGCAAGTAATTGAAAGCGCATCAGTCCCAGTATGGTAACTATTCCCGAAATGGCAAACATCACCGGCGTCAGGTCCTTGCGCGGCAAAGACAGCAGGTCGAATACGTAAATGAAATTCCATATCAGGGGCAAACTTACCGCTATTATCAGTGAAATGGCCTGTCCAGTATACAGGCGTGTACCTACAAAGAGCCGGCGTATCAGTATCACAGCCCCGGCAGCGATAAGCAGGTAATCGTATGCAAGAGCTATCCAGAAGAATGTCCCGTAAGTCTTGACTGTTATCGTGAAAAGGCCGGATTCGGCCAGGTGTTCGTTAGACCACATGAGATGATGTGAGCCGTTACTCCATATCAGTATCAGGGTAACCAGCGGGATAATGCAAAAAGGGATTATTCTCCAGCCGGTTATCCGCCGGTTGTCGGTGGTGTAGTGCATAGCGAAGAGAAACCATGCCACCGGCACGCTCATCGCGCCGATGTAGCCGATGCCTGTAAAAAACAACTGCTGTTCGAGAGTATCGCTGTGAGCTTCGCAGAAATAACCCAGCGTCCAGATGAATATAGCGATAGCCATGGCTATCATTGCTGCTGCTCCGGGAACCCTGCGGCGCTGCCATGCCAGTACGGCGAGGAAAGAGGCTGCCAGTAATGACAGTATCATTGCTACCTGATAGAAGATGTAGAATGCTTCGTCCACTAAAGCTCCTTAGTGCCATATTAGCGCATACTTTGATGACAGTCAATTAATTGTGTGAATAATGTTGCAATTGTTTATTGGGGGTAATTGCAGTTTGAGGGGTGTTTGGATTTTTATGGCAGAATCGAAGTTATTTTTGTAAACGGAGTGATAACGAACAAGGTAAGTAGCGTGTTCTTATTTTCTATTTGACTATATGGTCAGTAGTTGCCTTGAATGTATTGGCAGCCACAATATAATAGTACTATTTTCTTATATAATTTTGCAGGTATTAAAACCCGGGTGTCTGTCACTGTATTGTGCCGGACGTATTGGTAATATTGCCGGGCATTCTGTTCTCAGCCCTTAAATTACGTAAAACAAATTGAATCCCGGTTTGCTACCTGTGTACATCAAGTTAACACAAATGAAATCTAAATGAAATATTAAGGGGCTATCATATTCTTGTTAAGTAAAGGTCATGAGTGAATTAAGGGATATCGAAAGGTATGCGGGGCAAAACAGGACAGTTGTAATCCTGGAAGAAAACCCGGACGTAATCCGGAGTCTGGAAACAGATCTTTCCTCTCTCGGATATCATTTCGTGCGCGCCCAATTCCCGGTGATGAGAGTACCGGATATAACCAACCTGATGCCGGAAGCCGTAATACTCGGATTGACCGAATGGGACGATAACAGGCTGAGTGCCTGTGAAATGCTGCTACAGCAGGGGGTATTATCGGAGAACATTCCTGTAATAGCGTTATTTACGGAAAATACCATGCGTAAAGTTCCTCTGGAATTCGTTTTTGCCGATACCATTATCTATCCTTACCAGTTGAATGAGTTCAAATTCCGTTTGAATAGCAAGATTTACCAGTATCGAAGGAAAGCCGGTAGCGATATCATTACCATAGACGATATTTCCATATCGCTGGAGGGTTATGAAGTCAGGTTCAAAGGAGAACCTGTCGCACTTACTTTTAAGGAGTATGAATTGCTCAGGCATCTTATCATCAACCGCGGGCGTGTATGCACCCGTGATTCGCTGCTCAGCTCTATCTGGGGTTTCGATTACTACGGCGGAACCCGTACCGTAGACGTACATATACGGCGGCTTCGTTACAAGCTCGGTGACGTCGATGAAACTTACATCCGGACGGTAAGAGGCGTAGGTTATACATTCCGCTCCAAGATATAAAATCCGTTATCCCTTTTCACTATCCTCCTCGTATTTAACATTTTCGAAACAACCAGGAAATCAATAATTTACCTCCCTGCAATCCACAGATAATATTCGGTTGCTACAATGGAAACCGTAAAATCGTTAATCAAAATCAGTTTATACAGGGAGGATGTTCATGAGAAAGATAGCTATCTACGGAAAGGGAGGCATCGGGAAATCGACTACGACCCAGAATACCGTAGCGGCGCTGGCCGAAATGGGAAACCGGGTACTGGTAGTCGGATGCGACCCTAAAGCAGACTCTACGAGATTACTGCTGGGCGGGCTGGCCCAAAAAACGGTGCTGGATACACTGCGCGAAGAGGGCGAGGACGTTGAACTCGATTTGGTACGCAAAGCCGGTTTCGGCAATACCCTGTGCGTGGAGTCCGGCGGCCCGGAACCGGGCGTCGGCTGTGCAGGCAGGGGTATCATTACCGCCATAAATCTGCTGGAACAACTGGGCGGGTACGAATCCGAATCCCCTTTGGACTATGTGTTCTACGATGTTCTGGGAGACGTAGTCTGTGGTGGTTTCGCCATGCCGATGAGGGAAGGCAAAGCCGAGGAAATCTACATCGTCTGCTCGGGCGAAATGATGGCAATGTACGCTGCCAACAATATCTGCAAGGGTATCCGGAAATTTGCCGACGCCGGGCATGTAAAACTCGGCGGGCTTATCTGCAACAGCCGCATGGTGGATAACGAAAAGGATATGATTGCCGAATTTGCCAAACGATTGGGAACGCAGATGATTCATTTCGTTCCCCGTGACAACGACGTACAGCGTGCCGAAATAAAGAAGAAAACGGTTATCGAATGGAATCCGCAGGCAAAACAGGCAGATGAATACCGCGCTCTTGCCAAAGCTATCGACGCGAACCGGATGTTTGTCGTTCCCCAGCCTATCCCGATCGAAGAACTGGAATCTCTGCTGATAGAATTCGGCGTGGTTTCTTAACGCAGTAAATAATAAAAAAATAGAGGAGAATAACTATGATCATGGTAAAAGCCATTGTACGCCCCGAGAAAGTCGACCAGGTTATGGAAGAATTGATGTATGCCGGTTTCCCGTCGGTAACCAAGGTCGATGTCTTCGGACGGGGCAAACAGCGCGGTATCAAGGCCGGAAACGTTTCCTATGACGAATTACCCAAGGTATTGCTTTTTACCGTAATAGAGGATAAAGACAAGGATTTTGTGATCGAAACTATTATCAAGGCTGCCCGTACCGGCGAAAAGGGCAGTTTCGGCGACGGCAAGATATTCGTCACGCCCGTGGAAGAAGCCTATACCATCAGTACCGCCAGTGCCGTTCTTTAAGGAGCATCCCTATGAAAGAAATTATAGCAATCGTCAGACAAAACAAAATGAATATTACCAAGCGCGCCCTTGCCGATACCGGTTTTTACTCGATGACCAGCACCAAGGTAATGGGACGCGGTAAAGGCAAAGTGGATTACATGCTTTTAGAGGGAGCGGAACAGGGTCATGAGGAAGCGATATCCCAACTGGGTTCTTCACTCAAGCTGGTTCCCAAGCGTCTTATTTCAATCGTCGTTCCGGATGCCCTGGTGAAAACCATAGTGGATTCGATAATCGAGGTAAACCGGACGGAGAATCACGGCGACGGCAAGATATTCGTACTGCCGATTCTCGATGCGGTAAGGGTACGCACCGGGGAGACCGGAGAGAAAGCCATCGATACGCTAATATAAATAAGTATAAATATTAAGGAGAAACCGAAATGGCACAGGAATCTGTGATTAATCCCGAACAAGCTAAAGAGCAATTGATAAAAGACTTCCCGGTAAAGGTAGCGCGCAAACGCTCCAAGGCAATCGTCATCAATACCGGCGAAAGCGAGATACCGGAAATTGCCGCCAATGCCCGTACGGTGCCGGGGATTATAACAATGCGCGGCTGTGCCTATGCCGGATGCAAAGGCGTTATCCTGGGGCCGACCAGGGATGTGCTTAGCATTACCCACGGACCTATCGGGTGCGGTTTTTATTCATGGCTGACACGGCGCAACCAGACGCGTCCGCCGACACCTGAGGATGATAACTTTATGACCTACTGTTTATCTACGGATATGCAGGAATCGGAAATTGTTTTCGGCGGCGAGAAAAAACTGGCGAAGGCAATCGAAGAAGCCTATGAATTATTCAAACCGAAAACTATCGTGGTTCACGCCACCTGCCCGGTCGGGTTGATAGGTGACGACATACACCGCGTAACCGCTGAAGCCCAGGAAAAGCTGGGCATCAAGGTATTCGGCTTCAGCTGCGAGGGATACAAGGGAGTCAGCCAGTCTGCCGGGCATCATATTGCCAACAACCAGATATTCAAGCATATGGTCGGTACCGACGATACCACGTCCGCATCGCCCTACCGCATCAACCTGCTGGGCGAATATAACATCGGCGGCGATGCCTTTGTCATCGAAGATTTATTCGAACGCTGCGGATTCGAACTGGTCTCCACTTTTTGCGGAAACTCCGACCATGACGGCATGTGCCGCGCCCACACCGCAGAGCTTAACCTGGTGATGTGCCACCGTTCCATCAATTATATGGCAGATATGATGGAAACCAGGTACGGCATCCCCTGGATAAAGGTTAACTTCATCGGTGCCGAAGCCACTGCCAAGTCGCTCCGGAAAATCGCCCGTTACTTCGGGAACGCCGATTTGATCGAACGCACGGAGAAGGTAATTGCCGAGGAAATGGTGGTTGTAGAAGAATCCCGTGAAGTATACCGCCGCCGCTGCGAAGGAAAGAAAGCCATGCTTTTCGTGGGAGGCTCGCGCGCTCATCACTACCAGGAACTGTTCAGGGAACTGGGAATGGAGGTGGTTGCCGCCGGTTATGAGTTTGCCCATCGCGACGACTATGAGGGCAGGAAAGTGCTTCCTTCCATCGTGGTCGATGCCGACTCACGCAATATCGAAGAAATTACCGTCGAGCAGGATGCGGAGCGTTACCGCCTGCGCCTGACCGAAGAGAAGAAAAAAGAGCTGGCCGAATGCAGCGTGGATATGGAAGAATATAACGGAATGATACCCGATATGGCTCCCGGTACGCTTACCATCGACGAACCGAGCCACCACGAAATGTCCAGGCTGCTCGAGATTTATAAGCCGGACATCTATTGCGCCGGTATCAAGGAAAAATACTCCATCCAGCAAACCGGAGTGCCGTGTCTACAACTTCACAGCTACGATTACGGAGGCCCGTTTGCCGGCTTCAAAGGGGCAATTAATTTTTACAAGGAAATAGACCGTCTCGTTAATAACAACGTGTGGGCATATTTAAAAGCGCCCTGGCAGCAGCAGACACAGATAGCCGCCACATACGGGATATAGAAAATAGGAGAAGAAACATGCTACTTAGACATACCCAGCCTGAAACAATACAACGTGAAGCGCTGACCATCAATCCGGCCAAAACGTGCCAGCCTATCGGAGCGATGTATGCCGCTCTCGGGATTCATAACTGCCTGCCGCACAGCCACGGTTCGCAGGGCTGCTGCGCTTATCACCGCAGCGCGCTGACAAGGCATTACAAGGAGCCGGTACTCAGCGGTACCAGTTCGTTTACCGAGGGAGCCAGCGTCTTCGGGGGGCAGGCCAATTTGTTGCAGGCTATCGATAATATTTTTACCGTTTACAAGCCGGATATCATTGCTGTGCATACCACCTGTCTTTCGGAAACCATTGGCGATGACATCCCGCAGATAATCAGCAAGGCTAAAGACGAGGGGAAAATACCGGACGGGAAACTGGTTATCCATACCAATACCCCCAGTTACGTCGGTTCCCATGTTACCGGTTTTGCCAACATGACGAAATCGATGGTTCAGTACCTGGCAGAACCGGCCAAGGGAAGACAGGCAGACAGGGCCAATATCATTCCCGGATGGGTGGAACCGGCGGATATGCGCGAAATAAAACGCCTGGTAGAAACAATGGGGATCAATTATATCATGTTTCCCGATACCTCCGGTGTGCTGGATATTCCGCTCACCGGCGATGCCGTTACCTTCCCCGAAGGCGGCGCCACTATTGAAGATTTAAGAAAGACCGGAAGCAGCAGGATTACCATTGCTTTAGGAGAAGAGGCTTCGGGGCCGGCTGCCAAATTACTCGATACCAAATGCAAGGTACATTGCGATATTATCGACCTGCCTATCGGTTTACAGGCGACGGACAGGTTCATAGATACCTTGCGGCGACGTTTTCATACGGATGTCCCGGAGGAGATTACCTTCGAACGCGGACGGGTACTGAATATGATATCCAATATGCACCAGTACACCTACGGCAAACGGGTGGCTCTCTGGGGAGACCCCGACCAACTGGTATCCATGGCCGAATTCCTGGTGCTGCTCAATATGAAGCCCGTTTATATCGTTACCGGGACGCCCGGTAAGAGATTCGAAGAGCGTATTTCCGCAGTTCTCGGCGGGAAGGTGCCGGAAGCCAGGGTTCTCCAGGGATTCGGCGCCGATATGTATCGCCTGCACCAGTGGATAAAACAGGAGGGCGTCGACCTGCTGATCGGGAATACCTACGGCAAATACATCGCCAGGGATGAAGATATCCCCCTGATAAGATTCGGATTTCCTGTTTTCGACCGTGTCGGGCACCAGTATTTCCCGCTTGTCGGCTACCACGGAGCGTTGAGAATACTGGAAATGATATTGAATGCTTTCCTGGATAAGAAAGACCGGGAGTGTGCGGAAGAAAGCTTCGAGCTGGTCATGTAGGAGGTGCTTTTATGATAGAGATACTTAAAGACCGTAAAAATCAGGTTTATGAAGGCGGGAAAGGCGAAAAATTCGATATTTCCTGCGATAAAGCCAGCGCTGCCGGTTCGGTCAGCCAGCGTGCCTGTGTCTTTTGCGGCTCGCGCGTGGTGCTCTACCCTATTGCCGACGCCCTGCACCTTGTACACGGGCCGGTAGGCTGCGCCGCCTACACATGGGATATACGCGGCTCGCTTTCTTCAGGGGAAGATCTGTACCGCATGAGCTTTTCCACCGACCTCGGGGAAAAAGACGTTGTCTTCGGTGGAGAAAAGAAACTCTATAACGTACTGGTGGAATTGATAGACACCTATCATCCGAAAGCGGCATTCGTTTACGGCACCTGTATCGTGGGTGTCATCGGCGACGATATGGATGCCGTCTGCCGCAAAGTAAGCGCCGAAAAGGGAATCGATATCATCCCGGTACATTCGGAAGGCTTCAAGGGAACCAAGAAAAACGGCTATCAGGCTGCCTGCCGGGCACTGGACAGGATAATCGGCACCGGAGATATATCGAATATCCCGGACGCCAGTATCAATATCCTCGGGGATTTTAATATCGCCGGGGAAACCTGGCAGATAAAGGATTACTATAAACGGCTCGGCATCGAAGTGGTATCGGCAATTACCGGGGACGGGAGAGTAGATGAAATACGCCGCGCCCACGGCGCCAAACTGAACGTAGTGCAGTGTTCCGGCTCGATCATGACACTGGCTAAGCTCATGGAAGAAAAATACGGCATTCCCTATATCCGCGTTTCCTACTTCGGTATCGAGGACATGTCAAAAGCGCTGTACGATGTGGTGGGGCGTGTCGGAGATGATGCGATGATGCGGAAAGCGCAGGAAATGGTACGGGATGAAGTATCGGCTATAATGCCGGAGATTCGCGGCTATCGGAAAAAACTGGAAGGCGCCCGCGCCTTAGTATATACCGGCGGCGCTTTCAAGGTATTCTCGATGGTGCGTTCGCTACGCACGTTGGGAATGAAAACCGTCGTGGCCGGTTCCCAAACGGGCGACAAGGAAGACTACCGCCAGTTGCGTGAACTTTGCGATGAAGATACCGTACTTTTAGACGATTCCAATCCGATGGAACTTGCCAAGTATATACAGGAGAAAGAGGTCGACCTGGTGGTCGGCGGAGTAAAAGAGAGGCCGGTTGCCTTCAAGCTGGGCGTCGGCTTTTGCGACCATAACCACGAACGTAAAATCTGTCTTGCCGGATACAGCGGCATGCTCAACTTCTCCAGAGAGGTTTATAAATCGGTCTGCAGCCCGGTCTGGTCTCTAATGCCGCACCGGCGTAAGTTTATGGGAGGTGCTTGATATGACTATGACGGATTATAAAGCCGCTCCCCACGAAGCAACCCGCAATGCCTGCCGTCTCTGCGCCCCGCTGGGCGCCAGCGTCGCTTTTGCCGGCATCGAAGGGTGCCTGCCCTACCTGCACGGCGGACAGGGATGCGCCACTTATATACGCAGATATATGATAAGCCATTTCCGCGAGCCGATGGATATCGCTTCCTCCAGCTTCGGCGAAGAGGCTACCGTTTTCGGCGGCAAAGCCAACCTGTTCAAGGGGCTGAAAAACGTGATAGCCCAGTATAACCCGCAGGTGATTGGCATTGCCAGCACCTGCCTCTCGGAAACTATCGGCGAGGACGTTCCGGCGCTTATAAAGGAGTTTTCACAGACAGAGGATAATTTGAATACGGCTCTGGTATTTGCCTCCACGCCCAGTTATGTCGGCTCACACTACGACGGTTATCACCGGGCGGTTTACGCAACGGCAAAGACCTTAGCTAACGACGAAGGGAAACATGACGGGATAAACCTGCTGCCGAACATGATATCGGCAGCCGATATACGCTATTTAAAGGATATCTGCGCCGATTTCGGGCTGTCGGCTACAGTGCTGCCGGATTACTCGGAAACGCTGGACGGCGGCAGCTGGGCCGAATACCAGCGGCTCCCGCAAGGAGGAACTCCCCTCCCGAAAATAAGGGGGATGGGGGGAGCGCAGGCTACCATCGAATTTACCCGTTTCATAGAAAAGGAACTCTCGGCGGCGGCGTATCTGTACGATAGTTTCGGGGTGCCCGCTTATCGAACCGGCATGCCGGTGGGAATATCCGCCACGGATGAGTTTATGAAAATACTTTGCGAATATAGCGGCAGGGATATCCCCGAACGTTATGTAAAAGAACACGGCAGGCTGCTGGATTCATATGCGGACGCACATAAATACCTCTTCGGGAAGAAAGCGCTGGTTTACGGCGATGCCGATTTCATCATGGGCATCGGCAGCTTTTTAGCTGAAATCGGCATGATTCCGGTTCTCTGCGCCGCCGGCAAGGAACGCAACCTGGCGGAAACAGCCGGAAAATCGCTTGAAAGAGCCATTGATTCGTCTATCTACGAACATGTGGATTTTGTCGATATCGAAAACATCTCCCGAGAACTGCATCCCGACATGCTCATAGGCAGCAGCAAGGGCTATCGCCTGTCCCGTTTGCTGGGGATTCCGCTGGTGCGCCTCGGCTTCCCGGTGCATGACCGTATCGGCGCCGTCAGGCTCAGGTGTATCGGTTACGGAGGGACACAGGAACTATTCGACCGGATCGTCAATGCCCTGCTGGAAAACCGGCAGGAGGAATCCGAAGTCGGCTACAGCTATATGTAGTTCAAAGGAGAAATAAATAATGAATCAGCAATTACGCGACAAGGTAGCTGTTGCCAGCTACGAAGGAGTTCTGGTCAACCAGCATCTGGGGATGGCCGATTCTTTATTAATATACCGTAGCGACGAAACGGGACATCATCTGATCGCTAAAAGAACCATTCCCCCACAGGGGGGAGGAGAGGAACGCTGGAGGCAGGTAAGCGCTGTTCTTTGTGACTGCCATACTCTTTTAGTAAACGGCATCGGCGAGACTCCGTACGAAATACTATCCGCGAACGGACTGACCGTATATGAAATAGAGGGGCTGATCGAAGATGCCCTCAGCGCTATCGGGCGCGGTGAAAAACTGCGCATGCCGCGCAGAACCCGCGTCGGCTGCCGCCGTGCCGAATCAGGGGAAGGCGGAACGGGATGCGGATAACCGCTGTCACGAATGTAAAACGAAAGGATTATTGAAGATGAAAAAACCCGAATATCATATCCTGGTATGCAACAGCTTCCGTCTCAACGGAGAGCCGCAGGGCATCTGTAACAAAAAAGGGGCTGCCGACCTGCTCGGCTATCTGGAAAACGAGATTATCGACCGCGGATTGAACGTTCTTCTTTCCAGTACCGGTTGTTTGAAAGCCTGCGAACACGGGCCGGTAATGGTAGTTTACCCTGCCGGCTGGTGGTACGGCGAAGTCGATAGCGGTAAGGTCGACGAGATTCTGGATGCGCTGGAAGAAGGCCGCCCGGCAAGTGACTTACTGCTCGCCTGATAAGGAATTTCGATGACGGATATTGTATGCGTTATACGACCCGCCGTACATGAGGATATAGAAGCGATGGTGTCTCTTTTAAAAGAGCTGTTCAATATAGAAACCGACTACGCTATCGACCATGAAAGGCAGCAAGCCGGACTGGAACTCCTTCTGAATCAGCCTGATTCCATCGTACTGGTGGCGGAATATAATCATTCAGTCATCGGTATGTGCAGCGTACAAACGGTCATTTCCACGGCGGAGGGAGGCCCTGCCGGACTATTGGAAGACATGATAGTCTGCAGCGGTTTCAGGAGAATGGGTGTCGGGGAAATGCTTCTGGCTGCCGCCGAAAAATGGGCAGGCGGACATGGTTTGAGCCGTCTGCAACTTTTAACCGATTGCCGCAACGAATCAGCCCTCAGTTTTTATACTTCACAGGGCTGGCAGAAAACAAAAATGGTCTGCCTGCAAAAAATATTATTCCAGTCAACAATTGACAGCTTTTCTAAATAATTAACCTGTCTGCAATATTTTCTCAACCTCATGGTAACATTGCCGCTTTATACTGGATATGAAGAACCGGAAGGAGTTAATAAAATGGAAGATAGTTATGGTTTGGACAGCACCTTCGACCACCCGTGTTTCGATGCCAAAAGCTGCGGTTCGACAGGACGTATTCACCTGCCTGTGGCACCGCGCTGCGATATACAATGCAACTATTGCTCGCGTAAATACGATTGTGCCAATGAGAGCCGCCCCGGAGTTACCAGCAGGGTTATCTCCCCGCAGGAAGCCGTTGAACTGGTTAAAAACGCCGTCAGGCTGGAGCCGAGAATAAAAGTAGTCGGCATTGCCGGCCCGGGAGACCCTCTTTCCAACGAAGAAACCTTTACCTCCATGTCGCTGGTAAAGCAGGAGTTTCCGCATTTGACACTCTGTCTCAGCACCAACGGCCTGCTTTTACCTGATAACCTGGAAAGGCTGGCGGATACAGGGCTGGATTACCTGACCGTTACCGTAAACACACTGAATGCGGATACCGGTTCCCGGATTTATTCACATGTAGCCTATCAGGGACAGGTGCTTAGAGGAGTCGAAGCGGCCGCCACCCTGCTCGATAATCAGGTAAAAGGTATTTCCGAAGCTGCAAATAAGGGAATGAACATTAAAGTAAATTCCGTATTGATTCCGGGCATCAATGAAAACGAAATGGTTTCGCTGGCGCGCGCTTTTCGCGATATGGGCGTGGCGGTAATGAATATCATGCCGCTGATTCCGCAGGCAAAATTCGCCGACCTTACCCCGGTTTCACCGGAAATACAAAAAGAAATCCGCCGTGAGTGCGCAGTATATATCCCTCAGATTTACCACTGCCGTCAATGCCGGGCGGATGCGGTCGGTTTGCTGGATAACGACTTAAGCGGTGAGCTTGCCGTGAGATAAGTCTCTTAAATGGTGTTAGCCGATATAATCCACATGACCTCACGAACTCAAGTTCGTGGGGTTTTATATTTAATTCAAGGGAAGGCACTCATGTAACATGAAATTAACCTGCTATTAATATTTACGAAAACTAAAACTCCTAATCTTTGTATTATGGAAATAGCGACAGGAGGTAATAGGCATGATTGCAGGCGGAGCATGTTTTGCGATGAAGTTTACTATCTGAATTGTATCGGTCGACATTCTGGGGGAAATTGGTACTTCTTCGATAACAGAAAAGCGTTAAAGTGTAACTCTTTAAACAGACCAATCAGATAAAAGACAGGAGGTTATACGGCCTATATAAAAACTACAAATTAGAATCTTGAGAATAGAAGCATCAAATTAAGTAAGGAGGATAGATGTGAATTTAAGAGACAAGATGATGAAAGTGATAATGAGAATGGGCTTGACTTTGAGTCTTGTTTTTCTCATATTTCTGGGCTGGTCGCTGACCGGCAATACGGTACTGGCTGCCGACCCTACCGGGGTGGGGGGGACAACGGATGTGGCGGTAGACTATGTATGGATACTGGTCTGCGCCTTCCTGGTTATGTTCATGCAGCCCGGTTTTGCCATGCTGGAGGCAGGCTTCTGCCGTGCCAAAAACGCTACGAACTTAATGACCAAAAACCTTTTAGACCTCGTTGTCGGTTCGCTGACGTTTTTCCTGGTGGGTTATGCCATCATGATGGGTAACGACTGGAATAGCGTGGTGGGGACATCGGGTTGGCTCATGCTGGGCGACTATTACGATGTAGATAAATATCTCAATATGTTCTGGATGCTGGTCTTTTGTGCAACTGCCGCTACCATCGTCTCCGGAGCTGTTGCCGAACGCATGAAATTCAAAGCATACATTATATGCAGTATAATCGTGAGCGCTATTATTTATCCTATATACGGTCACTGGATTTGGGGTGGAGGCTGGCTGTCCAGCTTGCCGTTCGGAGTCGGAGCTGTGGACTTCGCCGGTTCGGGCGCAGTACATGCTATAGGTGGTTTCGTCGGTCTGGCAGGTGCAATCGTGTTAGGCCCCAGATTCGGTAAATATGATAAAAACGGCAAGCCCAGGGCGATTCCCGGTCACAGCATGGTACTGGCTGCTCTGGGCGTTTTCATACTGTGGTTCGGCTGGTTCGGTTTCAACCCGGGAAGCACTCTCAGCGCGCATCAAACGAGGATAGCTGTTATTGCGGTAAATACCAACCTGGCAGCTGCTGCAGCTGCATTGGTGGCACTGCTGGTAGCTAAATGGAGAACCAAGAAATGGGATACCGGTATGGCGTTGAACGGTGCTATAGCCGGGCTGGTGGCCATCACTGCTCCCTGTGCCTGGGTAGAAGGTTGGGCTGCAATCGTAATCGGCCTTATCGCCGGAGTTTTAATGTATGCCAGTGTCAAATTCATTGAAGGCAGAGGCATCGATGACCCCGTCGGTGCGGTGAGCGTCCACGGTACCTGTGGGTTGTGGGGGTTGCTCAGTATAGGTTTCTTTGCGGATGGAACCTACGGCAACTATTCTATCGACGCTCCTTATGTTACCGGCCTGTTTTACGGCGGAGGTGCCGACCAGTTGATTGCTCAGCTTATCAGTGTGGCGGTTGTCTTCGTTTGGGCCTTTGGTGTAGGGTATATAATGTTTAAGATAATGGATAAGACTATGGGCATTCGTGTATCTCCCGAAGAGGAATTGCAGGGGCTCGATGTATTGGAGCATGGAACACCGGCTTATCCTGATTTTATTACCAGGAAGAGCTAGGTCGGTTGAAATTTGAAGTAAGGGAGCATAAATAAAATGAAAAAAATAGAAGCCATAATCAGGGTGGAAAAATTTGAGGATGTGAAAGAGGCTTTGAAGGAACTGGGGTACCCGGGCATGACAAAAATCGATGTCGAGGGTCATGGTAAGCAAAAAGGGCTTAAACAGCAGTTTCGCGGCACAACCTATGAAGTCGAATTTCCCGCCAAGATAAAACTGGAAATAGTGGTTCCCGACAAGGATGTGGATGGTATAGTAGATGCAATAATATCCAAGGCCAGAACCGGCGAAGCCGGCGACGGTAAAATCTTCATTTCCTCTATGGAGGATGCAATCAGGGTAAGAACAGGGGATAAAGGCGAAGCCGCCCTCTGATTGCCTTCGAATATATTTATCCGCTGGAGATTGGTAGAAGCTCTTTGAGCTTCTACCAATCTCGAAGAAAACCCTCAAGAGTATTCTTTTCGTTTGTAAAATGGGTTGAGGTGGGTTGGGGTAAGTGGTGATGTGGGGTTAATTTAACTTTTGCACTTTATAGATTACTGGAATAATAGTCTATAATTGTAAGTTTTAGGTTCATCTTATTTTGCATAGGTATTCTTGGTTGCATAAAAGGCAAGAATTCAAATAGTATCAGACCGAAGTTGGTTTTTGCAGCATATTTTTCATTACGTTACACCTTCTGCAATTTCCCCGATATCGAGAGAATAAGTTTTTACTTTTTCCCCTTCAGAAGGTTGAAATACAAAATGAAAATTATGGTAGGACCTGGGTTTAATACTTTTTATTGGTATAATTTTAGTAGCAATTTTTTCGTCCGCATAATTCTTAAAAGTTGCCACCAGTACAGTATCTGCTTCACCGTCACTTATATTTTTTACAATACCGCGAACTTCTTCCCAACCATTATCTAAAGTTATTGCTTCATGCCGGCATAACCGTACTTTCTCCACATCTGCAGTTACTGTTTTTATTATTCTAACGGCATAACTCCATATATTACGATAATGAAATTTTTCTGAATTATTCATGGATACGGATGGGATAATACATATCGATCTACTCGTACCAACTGTAAGATCGTATTCCTCGCGCTTTGTTATATCCAGAACATTACCCTCAATATCATAGAATATGGCTTCCAAAATTATTTTTGCGATATTAGATTCTGAAATATTATGAACAGCAATATCTATTTCTTTCCATTCTCTAGAATGTGGAAAATTATTAGTTAATACAAGTCCATGCTTGGTTATCGTTACCTTATCATTATCAATAACTACAGGCATCGGGGCAATTATTATTTGAGTTGTTTTAACGCTGTAACTTTCTACTATATGCCCGGCTTTAGAGGGAATATGAACTATTGTATCCTTATCAGGTAACAGTTCGAATTTTTTATACTCGGTTTCTTCTACAATATTATCTTCTATGTCATAGAAGATTACCCCAAATGTAACGCTACCAATGATTGAAGTAGAAACATTCTTGACATTAAGATAGACACCTGCTATCTCTGGTTCATCATTCTGGATATGTCTATAAATATTATGTTTGATAATGCAAATTTTTTCATCCCCAGTAACGCTTGGTTCTATGTGTTTATTTTTACCCGTTTCATTAGTGATTTGAATTTTTTGTTCTTTCTGATAACGCATTTTAAACTCTTCTTCTATTTCTCTACCATTCTCTTGGCTATACAACTTAGCCCCCTTTCTTGGAGTAAGAATAAAAAGATAGTATATATTCCGTAGGTTTTTTGTAGATTGATAGCTATATAAATTTCAGGAATGAACTAGGTATTAACTGTTTGATTGATCAGGCAATATTTCTTAACCATTTCGACATAATTGCTTGAATCAATCTGGATGGAAGAAACAAGAAAAGAATTTAGATTAATCCTCAAATTTTTCAATCTGGATTCTCTCTCCAACACATCTTCAATAATCATAATGTTCTTTGCTTCATTAAGTATCACTCTGTCAGCTTTCAGGCGTAATCTTCTAACGGCAGCTTCATAATTGTTATACAGCCCATATTTTTCTCTCTCATTAATGGCATACTCAATAGACTCAAACATCAATTCTACAAGAGAATCAGTATCTAATTGATCTGTTTCAAAATTAAGCCATTGGTGCCAAGATGGTTTGGATAAGGCATCAATATATCCCTCAATATTTTTAAATGCTAGTTTATATCCATACCTTTCGGAAAAGTCATAAGCAAGTGATCCCGGATCAATAATTTCAGGCCCTATTATAGGTCCTGCTACGGGGGAATTATGATTAGGATTTCCTAAAATACCTTTACTGATTGCAATCCTATCTAATGAACTGAGCTTCTCCCACAATTCCCATGTATCTTTCATTGTGTCATGTGATTCTCCAGCCAATCCAGCCGTAAAAAATGTCTGTACCGAGATATGGTATCGGTGGCAGAGTTTAACAGTATTAACTATCTCCTCATTCGTATAACAGCGTCCTTGAGCTTTTCTTACAGCGCATGAGCCGGATTCAGGACAAAAATAGAGGGTTATTTGTTTACCAATAGAAGCCAGTTCTTTAGCAAATTCTTCATTAACTGGGCTAAATATATCAAAAGTCAACCAGTCTATGTAAATCTTTTCATCACTAAGTAATGAAAATAATTCTTGATAGTATCTTTTGCCTCCCATACGTGGATCTTGAAAGAGATTTATTATTCGAATACCCTGCTTGTTAAGCTTTTTGATATCATCAATAATTTTACCGGGGCTTCTAAAAGCCGGTTTCCCCATACCCAGATATTTTTTATATGTATATGACGAACCTCCACATGTGATACATCTATTTACACAACCCCGGCAAATAATTAAAAACCCACGAGGCGGATCACCATTCAAAGAGAATATAGAAGTTTTAGGTTCAACTAAATCAAAACGTGTAAACTCAAATTCATCCAAATTTTCACTTGGTTTCATCAGTTGTATCACACGAATTTCGCCTGTGCCTGTACGATAAGTCAAATTAGGGGTATCAGTAATCTTTCCATATTGATTAATTGCTTTAATAAACTCTAAAAAAGGTTTCTCGGCTTCCCCTCTTATTACAGCATCAATAAATTCATATTTCTGCATTATCTCCGTATGGAAACAAGTAGCGGTAAGCCCACCAAGAACTACCAAGGAATCCGGGTGTAGTTTCTTACATATCCTGGCTATTTCAATCGCCCCCTGTGAGTGTTGCTGCCAATGCAGGCCAATAGCATATACCCTGGCCGAAGTCTCCCTAATATGATTCTCGACATTGAAAGCTTCACTAGTTACCATTCGTTCGCCTATATTATCAATCAAAACCTTATATTGATATCTATCAAGGTATTCAGCTATGCTTAGCATCCCTATCGGAACTTTAATAAACTGTATTTGTTCAACTGTAGAACCCATAGCTCCGGGGAATATTGGGGTTTCCCGGAAATCATATATTGCAGGCGGATGTATTAATAATACGTCATACTTAAGCATTGATAATGACTACCTCTTTTTGTTTATATAGAGTAATGACTATATGGAATAGAGCCTGATCCTAATAAAACAACATTAATTCTTGAGTATATAAATGGAAATAACAAGGTACTATACACGAATAGTAGTCCGGTGATGAATCCAATCACCGGACTACTTCTTTATATTATCAAGATTCCCCAATGATTTTCTTACGGAATAATGCCAGTACCATACATAATAGGCCGGTGCCGCAGACCAACCAATATCCCAATTGAAGGCTTGAATATGCATCGCTTATTAATGGGTATGTTAAGTCAACTACGGTATGACCTATGAGTTTAGTACCGTAAAAATCTGCAGTTCGAATTGATATAACAACGGCGGCTGTAATAGCGACCACAATATATGAAAAACCAACCAATCCGATAATGAAACTAGACAAATTTGCCTTTATCTTCCATAGCTTTATTTGTTTATCTTTAATTACCAGACTGAGTAATAATGCTAATACCGCCAGACTCAGGTAAGCCCACATAAGTGGGGCGAAGAAAGCCGGCATATCAGATCCTTCTATATAAGAAGAATAAATTCCCAAATTGTGTTCAAGACCCCAAGGGTGCACTTCAACCCATAATTGTGCAGCCGGAATATCGCATAACCACCAGGGTAAAAACCATGAGACGAACATCAACGCAATAATGACTAAAATAAAAAACCGGAATAACCAGACTCTGGTGTTTTTCAAATCAATATTCTCCCTTTCAAATTTTATAATCTGTTATATAGTGGGCAAGGTTTTTAATAGAATATTCTTGCCCACTATATAACTATAAGGGTAATACTAGATAACTAAGAAAGCTCTATATAACCAAGACCTATATCTTTTTCCCTGGTACTCACGCTAACTGTTTTAATCTTGCCGCTCTTTTCGATAGTCAGTGAATAATCATCTTCTCCCAATCCTTTAAACCAGAAATCACCGAAGTCGTCTGTTTCTACTGTAAATGGGCCGCCTGTGCCGGTGAGTGTACAGGTAGCACCGATAACAACCTCATCTGTGCCTGGGTCGCATACAGTACCTGCTATAAATCTCTTGGGCAGATTAAGATAATGTGCTCTGGTGGTTAAACCATATTCAGTATACAGAGTCTCGGTGTTACTGAGATCAAATTCCGATTCATCTCCAAACTGCAGTATTTCAAACGGGCAGGCATCAGCACATCTGGGTGCAAAAACCTCATTTCTGTCTACCAGGTGAGCGCAGCCGGTGCATTTTTGTGCTATTTGAAGGTCTACATTGTAATAAATAGCACCATAGGGACAAGCAGCCATACAATTTTGACATCCTGTACATTTCGTGGGATTGATAATTACCAGGCCATCATCTCTTGTATAAATAGCGTCTACGGCACATGATGATACACAAGGGGCGTTAACACAGTGCTGGCAGGGCACAAAAATATAACTTACTTTGACTTGAGGGATCTGCCCCCTTTCATATTCATTTAATTTCCCCCAAAATTGTCCAACATCCGGTTGGGGTTTAGAATATGGTGTCCAGTCATTCCCGCAGTTTTCATCCTTGCACGCTATTTGACAACAATAACAGCCACTACATTTTTCCACATCGATAACAAAAGCTTTCATTTTTATACAACTCCTTCGACCCAAGAATTAAGTTTGAGACCATAACTTGGATCATATGGTTTTGCAAATGCTTCGGGGTATTCTTTTCTCCAGTTTTCCATTTCAGCAGGGTCTAATTTCTCCACCTCTACCAAGAAGCCGCTGCTGGCCATCCCCCATACATTTTTGGAAATTCCCATGCTTGGACTAATTAAGTTGTCTGATCCGCCTCTGTCTATTCCATCTGTTATCAAGTCTATTTTCGGACCGTGATCCATTGATACTGTTCCGGGCTTCATTCTTTCAGTTACATATGCCGCCCCAAGAACAATTCCACGTTCGTTAAATATTTTCACAAGATCACCATTTTTTATCCCTCTCTCTTCTGCAGTTGTTGGATGTATCCAGAGAGGTTCATACATATAGCCATCTGGCCCTTTAGTCTTACAGGTTGGAATTTCCCTTATCCACGGAATATCATCACACTCTGAGTGGAATCGCCATCTCGGATGATTTGAAACAATTAACAGAGGATAGCTTTTGCATCTTTCCCCTTCAAGGCTTTCATCATGAGTCCAACCAGGACCACCTACGACCCATTGCGGATAAGCAGGTCTCTCCTTGTGCATCAATTCTTCTTCTTCAGGGAAACCATTAGCTAAACGGTCAGAATAGAACTCAAATAGACCACTTGGTGTAGTCAATGGAGTTGTTTTTGGATCATCTGCAAAGCCTCTTAATCCGGGTGTCACTTCATGCCAACCTGACTGAACAGGTGGAATATAATACAATTTTTCCTGGAATTGTTCCCAAGCCATATCAGGAATACCGGAATTAGTAAAGCCATACTCCATCCACTCATGAATGGTCCTGTCTTGCGAAACTCCTTTTAATACCTCGGACCCTAGTTTCTCAGCCACTCCACAGGCAATCTCATAGTCACTCTTGGATTCACCTATAGGTTTAATAGCCTGTTTTTGATAACCGAGCAATGCCAGTTCCCTCCCGGTGCTTACCATGTCTTCATCCTCAAAATTGGTAGTAACTGGTAGTACAATATCAGAAAATAGACAATCATCTTCCAGCCACTGCTCCTGGGATATAAAGAATTCTATTTTCGAGCTCCTTATTGCTTTTATAAAATTGAATCCATCATTCCAGTTAACAGTATTATTGGGTTTCTCACTCCATAACATATGTATTTCAGTTCCACCCTGATCTGCCGGTATAGGATACGTATATTTTATAAACTGGTCTGCAGCTACAGCCATCAGTGCCGTACTACCGTAATGGTATATTGGTGGATTGAGAATTGCATGTTGTACCATAGTCCTAGGAATTATTTGAGGCGTTATAGTCGCAGTCAAAGCTCTCCCTATTGGAGCTCTAACTGTAACTGACTGAGGAGGAGCACCAGTAGAACCCATAGAAGTCATGGTTTGTTGACGCCCCGGTTTACCATGACCGGATAACCCCATCAAACAAGCTAACAATCTGGCCGGTTCATGGCTATAGGGGCCTCTTATAGTAGAACCACCATTTGCATGGCCTATGGATGTTCTGTATTTCATCCAAACCCTGGCAACAGCTTTAATTGTACATACTGGCACTCCGCACTTTGCAGAAGCCCATGCCGGTGTCTTAGGAACACCATCATAAGTCCCAAGAAGGTAATCTTTGAAGTTATCCTTTGGATCAGCTCCCTCAGGCATTTTGTCCGCTTCCCAACCAATAACATGAGTAGCCACATAATCTTTGTCGTATATATCTTCATCTACCCATGTATACATGATGGCTAACATCATAGCCGAATCAGTATTGGGGAGAATCGGTATCCACTTGTCAGCTCTAACTGCAGCGGCATAGGTCATAACCGGATCAATATAAACCGATTTTATGCCAAGCTCCTGGAACCACAGTAACAATTTCCCATTGAAGAAACCATAGGCTCCGGTAGGAGTGGTTTCCCAATCGCCGGCCCACCACATGATATAATCACAATTGTCTGAGATATCAGTCAATATGTTGTTATTTGGCATTGCCAAACCCAATCGCCCTTCTCCCCAGACAAATTTTGCACCCCAGTACCAACCTTCCCAGCTATCAGGATTCCTAATCTCTTGAGTAAAACCACCTGCATTTTCTAAAACAAGTGATTGACAACCCCCGCATGCATGCAAGTTCTTATTCTCATGGTGCCCATCTTGGCCTATCGCACAAACGGCATATGCCCCGTAAGTTTCTTGTACCCTTTTTATTTCATTAGCTATAATATCAAATGCGTCATCCCACGATATCCTCTTATATTTACTGATACCACGGTTCTGTGTGTTTCTACCGGTAGCAGGATCTGCATCAGGATCCCAATCAATTCTTTGCAAAGGGTACCTGACTCTATTTGGAGAATATATTCTTTTTTTGTACCCAAAGTTGAAATAACTGGGCATGGTTTTACTGGAAGATTTGAAAGTTTTTCCTCGTGATGTAAACTGCCAGTGAGCAGAAGCCAACTCTTCTTCAGTATATTTCCATGTATAATGAAGTGGTCTAATCCTTATCACTTTCCCGTTTTTTACGTCACATACCGATGTATCTGAACCGCTGAAACCAATCCCTTTAATAAATGTTTCTTCCGGCTCCTGCCACGGCTCAACAGCTTCTCCCGTGCCTGTAATCGTGGTAGTCCTGGTAACTGTCTCACCGGCACCTACTTCTCTGGTTTCAGTTACAGTAACTGGAACACCATCACCAACTGTGGTTGTAACCGTCTTGGTTTTCTCGATGGTTGTGGTAACAGTCTTTTCCTCTCTGCCATCACAACCAGAAAGCACACCAGCACCGATTGCTCCACCGACAACTACAGTTCCGGCACCGACCAGAAAGTCTCTTCTTGAAACTTCACCTGATTGTTTCTTTTCTTCTTTTTCTTCAGGTAATTTGTTTTGTTCCTTTTTCAAATTCTTTCTCCTTTCATAGATTTGGATTAAACATCAACAAAATGTTCAATAGGCATTTACCTCCATGCGATAAGTTATACAGCAATCGTAATCAAACACTTAGCAATTTGTGCGATATTTGTAGACGAATACTCAATGGAAAATTTATCTGATGATCCAACGCCGGCACAATTAATTCTAACTTCTTCGGAAGTACCGATTTCTATTCCATCTGAATCAAAGAAAGTACATTGAATAATTGCAATAACCGGTGTAAACTTTGGGGCATATAGCCATCCTGTAATAATTAGCGTATTATCATCCGATAACGTTATTTGGCATTTGCTAGGTGTTAAAGAATCGTCGGCACTATTATCTATTTCTATAACAATACCCGATAGATCGATAGTACCGATCTGTGTTGTAAATGATGTAGTCTTAGATGTAGACGTAGTCTTTGGCATAGTTTGAGATGTAGCTGTCGAAGTTATCGTTCTAATTATTGTTACCGATTGTATTTCAGTAACTGTGACAGTTTGAGCTGCAGCACTGACTGTACTTGTAGCTGTCATTGTTTGTGTGGGGCCTGCAACTGTGGTCATTACAGTGGATGTCACAGTCTCCTGATTGCATCCTGTGAGCCCAATAAGAGTCACCATGAGTGCAATACATGGCATAGCATATAATTTATTCATTTTGTTTCCCCTTTCATAATAAAAATCTATTCTACTGGTTGGTGTAAAAATTAATTTATGAATATAACTAGACCCTACCTTTTTGCAGTTAAACTGTACTCCTTATTCTGTTTATCCCAGCTACTTCTCCTGACCAAAGCTTTTATACGAGCTATAAATATAGCTTTATTAAACGGTACGACTACGAAATCATTGGCGCCCTTATCGAATGCACTCACCAGTGTTTGTATATCATTGCTGCCGGAGAGAAAAACAACAGGAACATCAGAATAATCGCGGATATTCTCGATAAGTTCGAAACCGGACATGTCGGATAATTCCGTCCCTGTTATCACCAT
>DAOUFJ010000016.1:0-64465 GCA_034429935.1 Dehalococcoidales bacterium | reverse complement strand
TAGCGTTTTCCATAGTAACTATCTATGTATATCTGTTTCACCCGGACTCCTCTCTTTTCCTTCCATCAGAGTCCAATATGTTTCTGAACTTTTGCATAGCTGGGAAGCAGGATTGACTGCATATTATATAATTAGAATAGTCGGTAAAATGTTATCGCATCGATGCTATCGGTGATTTTATAGCAGGAGCTTGTTGTTAACGACTTGTGTACAGAGGAATAAAAATGAATTGTGACAATAGTTTGAATATCTTGTCCGTCGGTTTCAGGCTTTTGGAGTATATGGAGGTCCAACCGTTATCGGAATCCATATATCAAGAACTAAAGCATCATGTTTTAAATGAGTCTTTCAGTAATGAAAAGGAAATCTGGCTGACCTGCATACTGGCTTTCAAGAGTGTCGTTGAAGGCAACTACGGCGTCGGATGTATCATTACGGATAATAATAACGACCTGGTAAGTTACGGCAACAACCAGGTATTTTCCCCTGTGTTCAGAAGCGATTACCATGCGGAAATGGTTGCTTTAAATCACTTCGAGAGCGTTGTCAGGCCTGAGACAGTCGGCGGATATAAACTGTTCACCTCTCTCGAACCGTGTCCGATGTGCCTTGCCAGAATCCTGACCGTCGGAATCCCCGAAGTCTACTACGCTGCGGATGATATCGAGGGCGGCATGGTGCATTTGAAAGAGAAAATGCCGAAAGTATGGGTTGAGATGATGAAGGACAGACATATCGCCGAAGCCGATTGCTCCTCGAAGCTGATTGCCATATCCGAACTGCTTGTCCAGATGAACCGGGATGCATTGGACGAGAAGCTCAAGAAACGGGCGATGGGGTGAGGGGTAGAAAATCCCATGGATATTACGATATTATATTTATTGAAATTATAAAACTGAGATTGATGTAATGGACAATATAATATCTGATAATAATGTAATAAGGAGAAGATATGTTTACAAATTTATCATTAAACAATTTTCGAGCATTCGAAGAGTTATCAATACCATTAACTAAAATTAATGTATTTTTAGGCCCGAATAATTCTGGGAAATCATCTGTATTAAGTGCTATTAATTTAATATCACAGACTTTTCAAAGTACAGATTTAGCAGTTCCCCTATTGTTTAAAGGAAAATATGAAGACCTTGGGACATATCAAGATATTATTTATAGCAATGACATTAATAAAGATCTTAGATTGTCTTTAGAATTTACAACTAGTTTTCCAGAACAATTTAAAAATGAAAAATACAAATTATTCAATAATTTTTCTTTTGGTGATGTGGCAAAAATTGACTTAAATTTTCATTATCGTAAACAACAACGTCGTACTGTATTAGAGTCGACAATTATTAGTTCTCCATCTGATAATTTAATCATGCAAACACAAGTAACCAAATCTAGTGAAAATCAATTAATTAATAAAATAAATTCTGCTTTTACTAATATTCCAGTAGGTAAATCATCATCGGGTTTAATTCGTTTAAATCATTTCTATCCAAATTTATCTTATGATAGTAGAAGTTATTTATCAAAACGAAGTAGGAAAAACATTGAAAGATATGGGGATTTTAATTTTCTCTTGAATATTTTCCAAGGAGTACTTCATAGTGAATTAACAAAATTAGAATTCATTGGTCCTTTTAGGCAAAGCCCATTAAGAATATATCCTTTTTCTGGGGAAGCTCCTTCTTCTGTAGGTCCTCAAGGTGAAAATACTATAAATATTTTAGCTTCAGATGAAAGTCGGAGAAGAGGTAAAAGGAAAGGGATTCTTAAATCAATTTCCTCTTGGTTGTCGAAAGCTCAAATCGCTGAATCTATCCAAATAAAAACTATCAATGAACGGAGTTTTACTTTTCTTATCAAAAATTATAATACAGGTGAAATTGAAAATTTAGCAGATGTTGGCTATGGATGTAGTCAAATACTTCCTATATTAGCTGCTGGTTATAATATATTAAAAGGTTATAAGATGCTTATCGAACAACCAGAATTACATTTGCATCCTAAAGCACAAGCAGAAATAGGGACCTTCCTCTATGAAATGTATAATAAAGACGTTCAATTATTTATAGAAACTCATAGCGAGCATCTATTATTACGCCTTCAATGCTATGTTGCTGCAGGATTAATAGCCCCTGAAGATATTAATGTATTTTATATATATGCTAACGATAGTAAAAAAGTATGTAAAAGACTGCCGTTAGGAGCGGATGGATATTTTCAAGAGGATTGGCCTGAAGGTTTCTTTCCTGAGAGACTTATTGAAGCAAAAAAAATTGCTAAGAAAATAGTATAGTGCTTTTAATAAAAGGGAATGAGAAAATGTGTGATGGTATAATAATTGATGGACATGTAATTAAACAGTTTAAAAATGAGCTTGTAGAAGAAAAAGGTTGTATTTTTGATATTATTAATTTCATAGTTGCTAAATGTGGTATTGCAATTAATCAAGTAATAGAGAACCATTGGGAAACACATTGCGGGAAAAAAGAGAGAGCACTTGAATTTTGGGAATGGTATACAACAAATTGTTTACAAAATCGTATACATTTTATCGAGTCAAAAAAAATAAATGGCAAGTTATGGGCGAGCATTCAAGCCAAATTCTCTATCCCTACTGATCCGTTTGTTAGAGCTGCAATTGAGTGTGCAAATACAACAGTAATACCGAGATATATTATTGCAGAAGATTTATACTTTTACGATCCAAAGGCTAAAAGGTTAGATAATACAAATCAACGAAAAATTATTGAAAAACGAAATGGTTGCGTATGTAAATATTTGGAAAAGTATATGCAAATAACTGTTAGTACTCCAGAATATTGTAAAGGATTACTATTTTCTCAGAAACAGGGTTGTAATACACAATCTATTACAACTGATAATAACATACAAAAATGTCCATTAACTGTAATATAAGATTATATTTTCGTTTAATTATATAGATAAAATTTAAAATTATTTATTAATGTTATTATTGTAAGCTAGTAAATTAATCCTTTACCCTCTCGCCTTATTCTGCAACTCATAATTTACGGGTGCTGTGTAATCGCTAAAATCGTAATAACATTTTTATCCGGTCCATAAAACCAAAAGACTCTGTAGGCTGCCGGAGCATTTTGCTCTGCGTATGCTTCGAATATCTTTTCACCGTTAGGACCTTTTCGGCTTGTGAATTCATGTGTTTGCAGGGAGTTGTGGCGAGGATTTGTTTCCGAGAATTTCAGCGTCTTCTTAACCGCATTATAATGCTTCTTTTGTGATGGATCATTTTTCAGTATGTTATAAGTTTCTTTAGCTTCTGCAGACCATATCAGCTTAAACACAATATCGATACCTATAAATCATCCATGTTGATTTCAGAAACTCTTCCTTGTGCGACATCTTCAAGCCCACGGTTAAACGAGGCCAAGGCCTCAGGGTTTTGGTATAGCCATAATTCGGAAGCGGGGATAGATACCTGCGGGTCGAGGATGATTTGCCCGATGCTGTTGCTGTAAACTCGATAGGTAACCCCCGGTTCATTTAAAACTTTAGGCAGAACCACGCGTTTTTTTGCATCAGGTTTTATGCTGTCGGCTATTACTTGAAAGTCGTCATCTTTTATAAAATCAGTTTTCATAGCATTATTATATTAATGGTGGGAAGTATTGTCAAGTGGGATAAGCCCACTACCTCCTCGCCTTCTTCTGCAATTCGTACAGCTTGTTAAGGGCTTCGATGGGGGTTAAGGAGTTTATATCCAGTTTTTCCAGTTCCTCCACAACCTCCGGTTTCTGCCCGAACAGCGAAAGCTGGGGAACGGCTTCTTCCCTGTGCTGCTTCTTTGCCGGCTTCGATGGATTCGTACCGCCGTTGGATTCCAGTTCTTCCAGTACCTCATCGGCGCGGTGAATCACCGGTTTCGGCATTCCCGCCAGCTTGGCGACATGGATGCCGTAGCTCTTATCGACGCCTCCGGGGATAATCCTGTGCAGGAAGATGACGTTTCCGGCTTCTTCGGTAACGGCGACATTGAAGTTTCTTACCCTCGGCAGGTAATCGGCAAGCTGTACCAGTTCGTGGTAGTGGGTGGCAAAGAGCGTCTTGGCTCCCAGTCCCTTGTAATTATGTATGTATTCCACTACGGCGCGCGCAATCGCCATGCCGTCATAGGTGCTGGTGCCGCGCCCGATTTCATCTAAAATCAGCAGGGATTTGGGGGTGGCGTTGTTCAGGATATTGGCGGTTTCCACCATCTCCACCATGAAGGTCGATTGCCCCGAAGCCAGGTCTTCCCTTGCTCCGATACGGGTGAAGATGCGGTCTACCAGCCCGATAACGGCTTTTTCAGCCGGAACATAGCTGCCGATCTGTGCCATCAAGACTATCACGGCGACCTGCTTCAAATAGGTCGATTTGCCTGCCATGTTAGGGCCGGTGAGGATTATTAACTGGGCGTTGTCATTGGAAAGCGTGATGTCGTTGGGAATGAACTCTCCCTGCCTCAGGTTTGTTTCAACAACAGGGTGCCGTCCCTGCTTGATGATTATCTCATTGCCGTCCGTCAGTTCGGGGCGGACGTAATTATAGCGGCTGGCAGCTTCCGCCAGACTCGAAAAAACATCTATCCGGGCGAGGGTGTCGGCAAGCGCCAGCAGACTCTCTCCGTATGAAGCTGCCTGCTGGCAGATGCGGCGGAAGATTTCGTTTTCCAGTTCGTAAATGCGGTCTTTGGCATTCAGAATGACCGATTCGTATTCCTTCAATTCGGGCGTGAAGAACCTTTCCCCGTTAACCAGTGTCTGCTTGCGAATGTATGTCTCCGGCACCTGTGAAAGGTTAGCCTGCGAGACTTCGATGTAATACCCGAAGACGCGGTTGTAACCTACCTTCAGCGATTTGATGCCGGTCTTTTCGCGTTCCTGTTTCTCGAGGCTGGCGAGGTACTGCCTGGCGCTTTTGGAAGCCAGACGCAGTTTATCCAGTTCTTCGGAAAAACCCTGTTTTATAACTTCGCCTTCACCCAGGCTGGAAGTCGGTGATTCTTCTATGGATTGGGTGATAAGAGCGATAAGCTCCGGTTGTGGTCTAAGCTTAATTTTGAGCCAGTCGATAGATGTACAATCGATACTTTCGAATGTCTTTACAAGCTCGGGTATTATTTCGAGGCTGTGCTTTAAAGAGATAAGCTCCTGCGGCAGGGCGATGTTGCTGCGTATGCGGTTGGTCAGGCGTTCGAGGTCGGAAATATCGTCGAGCTTATCGATTAGCTGTCTTCTTGTGATATTGTCGTGAAGGAACCAGCCGACGGCATCCTGCCTTATGGTCAATGCTTTCAAATCGAGCAGGGGCTGCCCCAACCAGCGCTTGAGCATGCGCCCGCCCATCGATGTCTTCGTCAGGTCGATAACCGATAGCAGCGAGCCTTCTGTAGTTCCCGAAAGCGCGCTGCGGAATAGCTCCAGGTTCGCCTGTGTGGTGGCGTCCAGCGCCATAAACGAACCGGCGGCGTACGTGGAAAGATGTGTTATCTGGTTAAGAACACCCTTTTGCGTCTGTTTTAAATAGTAGAGTACGGCTCCGGCAGCGCGGGTTGCCAGCGGCAGTTTGGAACAGCCATAGCCGTCTAAGGTACTTGCTTCGAAGTGGTCGAGCAGCGTTTTCCGGGCTATTTCGAGTTCGAACCAGTAGTTTTCTACATGGCTGACGGATGGTTTGATATTTATATCGGGCAACTGTGTATCCTGCGGAGCGACAATTTCAGCCGGTTTCAACCTTTCAAGCTCAACGCCAAGGCGGGTAAGGGGTAGTTGGGTGGCTGTAAATTCGCTGGTGGTGATATCCACATAAGCGATTCCCGCCGTGTCTTCATTGATAATTACGGCTGCCAGGTAGTTATTGGCCTTGCCTTCCAGAAGCTCCGGCTCGACGACCGTTCCCGGCGTTACCAGCCTGACAACATCGCGTTCAACGATACCTTTTGTCTCCCCGGGTTTGGTCATCTGTTCGCAGATGGCGACCTTGTATCCGCGCCTTATCAGCTTTGCCAGGTAATCATCCACCGCATGATAGGGGATGCCTGCCATCGGTACCTTGTAGTCTTTTCCCATGCTGCGGGAAGTCAGCACGATTTCCAGCTCGCGCGAGGTTATCTTGGCGTCTTCATCGAAGGTCTCGTAGAAATCTCCCAGCCTGAAGAACAGGATGGCGTGAGGGTATTGCTGCTTTATCTTGAGATACTGCTGCCGAATCGGCGTCGGATTATCCTTCATGATGGACATATTCTACTTTAATCGGCGGATAAATTAAAGTTTTGTGAATGAAATACAGGCTATGCAGGACAGGCTATCTCCCGTCCGTATTTATTAAATACAATTAAAGAGATAGATGCTTCACCTTTCTTTCGGGAATGCACTCGCAATGGCAGTTATTTATCCCTTTCCTCCGGGAATGACAGAAAAGGCATTGTCATGCTGGAATCCCGATTTATCGGTATGAAGCATCTTGGGTGGGGTGGTTAATAAAGTGTTCTCGCCTGATGCGCCTTATACCTGTCTCTCCCCACCCCCCCCGGATTCTTCAGTCACGCCCTGTGACTTTCAGAATAACAAATTATTAAATTGCCATTGCGAGGCCCGATATAATCGGGGCGCGGCAATCTTTCTCGAATAGCCTGATTGTTATTTGTTATACAGGAGGGCAACCATTGGTCGTCCGCATATACAGGAATAAAATCAGCCTTTTATGCTAGAATTAGACACAGGTTTTTATTTGAGGAATGGAAATGAAATACAAGTTACTGGTGGTGGATGTAGACGGGACACTGGTGGGGAAAGACGGCAGCATGTCTCATGTAGATATCGAAGCCATTAAAAAGGCGGGAGCCGCAGGGATTTTGGTGGCGCTTTCGACGGGCAGGGTGATAAAGGCATGCCTTCACATAATAGATGAGCTTTCGCTCGGCGGTTATCATATATTTTTCGATGGAGCGGTGATAAGCCATCCGCAAAAGCAAGACATCATATACAGCAAACCGATAAAGCGAGGAGTGCTGCAGCGAGCTATCGGGTTTGCCGAAACAAACGGTATCTATCTCGAGCTTTATACGACCGATAAGTTCTATGCCGGGAAAACGAACTGGTCGGACGATGTTCACCGCAATTACTTCGGGGTCGAACCGGTTATTACCGATTTGCATAAACTCTGTATGTGCGAACCTGTCGTCAAAGCGGAGCTCATCTCTCATAGTGCCGCGGAGGATAGACAGGTATCCATGTTCAGGAAAGAGTTCGACGGAATACTGCGTTTTTCGATTGCTCATTCGCCGGCGCATCCGGATATCGAATTCATCAATATAATAGACCCGGGTGTTTCCAAGGGCGAAGCCCTGAAGTTTCTGGCTTCGCATTATGGTATAGGCAGGGAAGAGGTTATCGCCATCGGGGATGGATTGAACGATATCCCGTTATTCGAGGCAGCCGGAACCACTGTTGCCATGGGGAACGCTTTCGATGAGTTAAAAAAAATTGCAGATTACATAACACTGGATGTGGAGAGCGGCGGGGTGGCGCAGGCTGTCGAAAAATTCGTATTATGATTGAAAGCTGTCGATTATGCGGGCAATGCGCCGGAAAAGGGCAATTTCCGGTAGCGGGTGATGAGGGTTTCAGCATCTATATCGCGTGACCTTATCTCTAATTTAGGCGCTTTTATTTTGGCGTTTTCGTTTTGTCTTTTTTCGGAATCCCTGTGCTGCTGAAGCAATCTCATGTTTACTTTGCATGGTACGATGTCCGTATCTGTTTTATTATTGCCTTTGTTTAAATCCTGATATTGTTTTGAGAGCGCTTCGAGGTTTACCTTGCGGGGAATCATTTTTTGCCCGGTGCGCTGACTGGAACTCTCTCTGGTTCTTAATACCTCCTCCGCTTTGGCGCGGGCAAGTTGTTCCATATCGGGTGTAATATGATTCTGCTCAGGGCGGCTTGTTTCCGGTTTTATATATGTGGCTGCCTGCTCCTCTATCGCTTTGTAACTATACTGATATCTCGCCGGTATCCGGTGCCTTCTACTCCTGTCATACGAATAGAAATTTACCTTTTTAGTGGTATAGCTGTTGTTATCGACTTCGTTGGGATAGATGAAATCTTCAGGGAAGCGGTTATGTTTTTTCCTGTAAACCAATGCACGTTGAGCTTTTCTTTGAACACTGGAAAGATATTGCGCTGCGGCTACGCAGGCAATTCCTAGCCCGGTTGTAACCGGTTCGGGCAGGGCGATTAAAACGATGCCGGTTTGCCGGAGAAGGTTAATACTGGTTCTGGTGTTCATTACAATAAAAATAACTCTCCCATTGACTGGCAGAGCGAATATTACTGATATTATCGGGAAATTCGACGTTTATTATATTTAATTTAGTATTACCTCCCCGATGTTGTCAAGGGGTTTCCGGACAATTATTTTAGACGAATTATCACCGGAGCAGCCCGGGGAATAATTTATCCTGTTTTATAAATAGTCTTTTATCTTTTGTGACAGTGATGAATTCATACCTTTAACAACCGAAAGTTCTTCGATGGAAGCCTCTTTTATGGCAGCGACAGAGCCGAATGCTTTCAAGAGCGCTTTCTTGCGGCCGGGGCCGATTCCGGGAACTGCATCCAGGGCAGAGACAAACGTCTTCTTTTTATGAAGGTTATGATGGTAGCTGACTGCGAAGCGGTGTGCCTCGTCCCTTACGCGCTGGAGCAGTTGCAATGCCGGGGAGCTTTGGGGGAGGATTACAGGTTTGGAACTGCCGGGAGTGAATATCTCCTCGTTTTCTTTCGCCAGCCCGATAACATGTAATGAATCGATGCCGGTCTGCCGCAGGATTTCCATCACGGAACTTAGTTGTCCCTTTCCACCGTCGATGAGCATCAGGTCGGGCATTATTTTCCACGTGTCCGCAGCCTCCTGGCTGCTGTTTTTGTACCTGCCGAAGCGCCGCTTGATAACCTCCTGCATCATGGCGAAGTCGTTCGGCTGTTGCAGTGTCTTGATTTTGAAACGGCGGTAATGGGCTGTTTTAGGGCGTCCTTTCTCAAAGACCACCATGCTGCCGACGGCGTCCTTCCCCTGTATGTTGGATATATCGTAGCCTTCTATACGCAAAGGCGGATGAGGCAGTTCGAGAACTTTCTGCAATTCTTCCATGGCCGTATTGAGCGTGGACGGCGCCGATATCTGTTTTATTTTAAGTTCCTCCAGACCGCGCCTGGCATTGACGGCTACCGTGTCTACCAGTTGTTTTTTATCTCCTTTAAGCGGAGTCTGAATACGTACGGCGCTGCCCTTTTTCCTGCCGAGCCAGCTTTCGATGACGGCTTTATCCGTTATCGGGTGTTGCAGCAGTATCAGGGATGGAACATAAGCCGACGAGGAGTAAAACTGCTTGACGAAATCGGTCATTACCTGTTGGGGATTTTCCGATTGAGTCCCCTGCAGTGTAAATCCCTCTCTCCCGATTATCCTGCCGCCGCGGATAAAAAATACCTGGGCATAAGCCGTATCCCTGTCTTCGGCAAAGGCGATAACGTCCTGTTCTCCCTTGACGGCAGTCGCCAGCTTTTGCCAGTTGATAATCTCTTTTATGGCTCGTATCTGGTCTCTCAGTAAGGCTGCTTTTTCGTATTCCAGTTTCGAAACAGCCTGTTTCATGTTATTTTCAAGCTGTACGACAACTTTTTCCTGTTTGCCTTCGAGAAACAGGATGAGTTGATTGATTACCTCGGCATATTCCTCTTTGGAGATGGCATTGATGCAGGGGCCTGAGCATTTGTGGATATCGTATTCGAGGCAGGGACGCGGGAGCTTTTTGCTGAGGTCTTTGGGACAAGAACGGAAGGGGAAGATTTCTTTTATCACTTTTAAGGTCTGCCGGATGGAATAGGCGCTGGAAAATGGTCCGAAGTAACGTGCTTTATCCTCCTCGAGCCTGCGGGTAATTTGTACGCGCGGATAATCTTCATCGAGAGATATCTTGAGATAGGGGAAGGTCTTGTCGTCTTTAAGCCTGACATTGTAATAAGGCTTATGTCTTTTGATAAGGTTCAGTTCCAGTATCAGCGCTTCTTCCTCCGAAGCCGTTATAAAGTAATCGATGTCGTTGATGCGCGGTATCATGTGTTTAATTTTGAAAGTCTGTTCCTGCCTCGTATTAAAGTACGACCTGACGCGGTTTTTAAGATTGACGGCTTTGCCGACGTAGATAATCGTCCCGCCGGAATCGCGCATCAAATAAACTCCGGGGGCGGATGGCAATCTCCTGACCTTTTCCAGTATTGGATTATCGGTTTTGTCGTTCACTTAATTCCTCTACGGTTGCAGTTTTATTGTATCACAGTATATGAAGGGAGCAATCAGGCGGTAGTCATGTAAAAAACAACAACAAAGCGTCCGGTATTAGTGATTGCCGGAAAGATAAAATAAGACCCGGTTCCTCCGGCAATTCATTAAATAACCGGAGGAACCGCTGGATTCTGTAAAGAGTACCCTGATCAGCTGTCAGGACTTGGAGACTTTATTCAAAGCGTCTATATGCTTTGTCGTTTCTTCCGCTTTACTTAAAAGTTGTTCCGAAAGCCTGGTCAGTGTCCCTGCCGCATCTATTGTTGATTTCACTGAAAAAGTCGCCAGTGCTGCAATTTCGGCAGCTGCTTTTGCAGCCTTATCCGCCGCCAGTTCTCCGGCTTTGCGTAATTCATCCGCTTTTCTGGTGGCATCATCCGATAACTGTTTGAATACCTGTATGGCGTTCTTGGCGGCTTTATCGGCCTCGTCTGCCTTGGCAGAGGCTTTTTCGGAGGCGGCGATAGCATTGTTGGCTACCATTTCGGCTTTGCTTACAGCATCGGCGGCGGCCTTTGTTGCCCTGTCTGCCGCCAGTTCACTGGCTTTGCGCATTTCTTCGGCCTTGCGTACCGCATCGTCGGACAGTTGCTTGAATATATCGATAGCGTTCTTGGCGGCCTTATCGGCTTCGTCAGCTTTCTGGGAAGCTTTTTCCGATGCAGCGATGGCCCCGTTGGCTATAGTTGCAGCTTTATTGGCGGCATCGGTGGCCGCTTTGGTTGCCTGTGCCGCCGCCTGTTGCCCTGCCTGCTTGGCTTCTTCAGCTCTTTTGCTGGCTTCGTTGGATGCATTGGTTGCCGAAATGGCGGCGTCGTTGGATGCTCTGGCAGCTGCTTCAGCCCTTCTGGCTGCTTCGGCTGCGGCTTCTATATTGGCGTCCATTTCGTCGAGTATCTGCGGTAAAGGTTTGGTAAGTATCTTTGCCCGCTTATACTGAGCCTCTTCTTCGGGAGTGGAATCTTCTACTTTTTCATTTTTATTCTTGTCGTTCTTTCCGGACATTTTTTCCTCCATGCCAAAGTAATGTAAACTATCTTCTGACAGTATTTCTATGGCACTATAAATAGTATTATTTAAATTATTTTACTTGTCAATATAACTTGACAGATACTTAATTTATTTATAGAGTTATGTTAAAATAAGAGAAAATCAAGAGCAGTGAGGAGGCAAAGTGAAAGAAGACATAGAAAGCTTTTTAAATTACCTTACTGTAGAAAAAGGCTTTTCGGGGAACACCATCGAGGCCTACCGTAACGATCTGACACAGTTATTGAATTTTGCGGAAGAGGAAACAGCGAAGAAAAACATAATGCCGTCCTGGGATGATTTCAGCAGGCAGAGCATGTTGAGCTACATGTTGAACCTGAAGGAAAGAAACTATGCGGTTACGACTGTTGCCCGTAAAATTGCAGCAGCCAAGTCGTTTTTCAACTTTATGGTGGCTGAAGGAAAATTAAAAGAAGACCCGACGAATAATATAAGCTCTCCGAAAGTCGGGAAACCGTTGCCGGATGCTCTTTCCGTCAGCCAGGTAAGACAATTAATCGAACAGCCTGCCAAAATTAAAACACCTGAAGCCAAACGGGATAGAGCGATGCTCGAACTTCTCTATGCCAGCGGTATGAGAGTTAGCGAGCTGGTTTCCCTGAATTTGGGGGATGTGGATATAAATAATTGTTTTGTGCGTTGCTTTGGGAAGGGGAGTAAGGAAAGAATGGTGCCCATATATCCTCAGGCGGCGAAAGTCGTGGACGAATATGTAAAGGAAGTGCGGCCGCTATGGGTGCACAGGGATAGCGAGAAAGCCCTGTTCCTGAATCAGCGCGGTGAACGGCTGACCAGGCAGGGATTGTGGCAGATACTGAAGAATTATGCCAGGGAAGCAGGACTCGATAAACAGGTTACTCCGCATACGCTGAGACATAGCTTTGCAACTCACATGTTGAGTGGTGGAGCGGATCTCAGGTCGGTACAGGAGTTATTGGGGCATGCCAATATTTCCACCACACAGATATATACGCACCTTACATCGGAGCATGTCCGTAAAACATATGAAAAGGCCCATCCCAGGGCTAAGCAATCTTAACTTAATATAGTTCAGGGAGGTCTGAGATGTCGGTGAAACAAAAGCATGGCAAAGGGAAATATGCCTATCAGGCAAAAAAATCCGGGAAAAACGGTGAGCAGCAACATGCTGTTAATTTGAATGCCGTACCGGATGATGCGGTAAAAACAGAAGCCGTTAAAACCGGTATCGATGTCGTACGGACAAAGAGTGCAACTGCGGTTATGCCTGCCAATATTGGTAAGATTGATCTGATGTACGAAATGAAACACATTGGCATTCTGTCTGCCTGCATGCTGGTATTACTGGTTATATTGTCTATTATGCTAAAATAAGTCGATAATTGAAGGTTGCTCATCATGAATTATGAGGCAGCGAGAGCCGCACTTTTTAGAGGTCTTAAAGCGCATATCGAAGATGAGCAAGTTCTTAAAGCCATATTGCGCATACCTCGGGAGTTATTTGTTCCCCCGGAAATGAAGCACCTGGCTTATGAAGACAGACCGTTGTCTATCGGTATGGGGCAAACGATCTCGCAGCCTTATATAGTGGCTCTTATGACTGAAGCACTGGAGCTTACAGGCATAGAGAAGGTTCTTGAAATCGGTACGGGAAGCGGTTATCAAACGGCCATACTGGCTGAGTTATCCAGTTTGGTGATAACTGTCGAACGTATACCGGAGCTGGCTGCAGCCGCAAAAGAAAGGCTGGATGCACTTGGATATAAGAATATTATTGTTCAGATAGCTGAACCGGACATAGGCTGGCAGGCTGATGCGCCATATGATGCGATAATAGTTACGGCTGCCGCCCCGTTTATTCCAGAGAAACTTCTGTCTCAACTGGCGGTTGGAGGAAGGATGGTAATACCGGTGGGTTCTCGTTATGAACAGGACTTATATAAAGTCATCAAACATGCAGATAAAAACGAAATCCGTAATCTGGGCGGATGCCGTTTTGTGTCTCTTATCGGGGAAGATGCCTGGGATGAAGAGTAATCAGGAAATCACAGGAACATACAATCCCCACGTATCCTTCTGGCATAATTTCCCTGAAATCGGAATTAAAAAGTGGATTATAATTGCCGCTATTATATTCGTAATCGGTTTGCTGGTTGGTATATTTACTCCAGGCTATGAATTATTTGCGAGCACTGATTATCTGGAAGACCTCTCTGAAACTCTGGGGCCGCTCTCATCTTTTGGTTTATTCATTGTAATTCTTATTAAGAATATCTTTGCTTTGCTCCTTTGCTTCATATTCAGTCCGTTCTTATGTATTCTCCCTGTGTTTTCTCTTTTTATAAACGGCTGGTTAATATCTTTTGTCGGGAATATTATTTCACAGGAAGAATCTCTGGCATATTATCTGGTGGGGATATTGCCTCATGGAATTGTTGAAATTCCTGCCTTGATAATCGGTCAGGCGGCTGCCCTGAGCCTGGGAACCATGACAATAGCAGCAATATTTAGCAAAGAAAAGAGGGAGGCGTTGTTCGCCAACCTGAGAGGAAATTTAAAATACCTTGGAATAGTTATATTATTACTGGTAGTTGCAGCAATAATCGAAGCATTTATTACTCCGCTGGCCCTGGGGCTTTTTGACTAATTATTATGCAAGAAGTGCTATGTTAATGGCATTATAATATTCTTGAAAATAAAATAAAGAGAGCAGGTGGACAGATGAAACAGTATCAGCCGGAAAATATTCGTAATGTAGTTTTGCTATCGCATAGCGGCGCCGGCAAGACGTCGCTGTCGGAGGCAATATTATTTGATGCCGGGGTAATAAACCGCCTGGGGAAAGTCGATGCCGGTACTACCGTGTCCGATTATGACCAGGATGAGGTAAAACGAAAAATCAGTATAAATATGTCGGTGCTTCCCTACGAGTGGCATGATATAAAAGTCAACCTTCTTGATACCCCGGGTTACTCGGATTTTGCCGGAGAAGTGGACGCGGCTGTCAGGGTTTGTGAAGGGGCAGTAATTGTCGCTGCGGCTTCCTCAGGGTTGGAGGTAGGAACCGAGCAGGCATGGGCTTATTGTGAAAATGCCAAACTTGCCCGTCTGTTTTTTATTAATAAAATGGACAGGGAAAATGCCAACTTCGGTAAGATAACGGGTGAAATACAGGCGAAATTCGGCACTAAATGTATACCTGTTCAGATGCCTGTCGGTGCACATACTGATTTTAAAGGTGTCGTTAGCCTTCTTACCATGAAATATTATGCGGGAGAAAAAGGCGAGGAATCCGATATGCCCGCAGAAATAAAAGATCAGGTTACTTCGTTGCGAGAGAAAATGGTAGAAGCGATTGCCGAAACAGACGATAATCTGATGGAAAAATACCTTAATGGTGAGGAACTGGCTCAGGATGAATTACTATCGACTTTAAAGAAAGCGATATCGGATGTCAAGATATTCCCTATACTTTCAGGTTCGGCTCTGCAGAATATAGGCATAAAGCGACTGATGGGGGTTATCAATGAATATCTGCCGTCACCTAATGATAAGAAGGTGGAAACTTCCGAAGAGTCCACTGTTAAAGATATAAAAATAGGTACCGCAGGGCCTTTGGCTGCACTGGTATTCAAAACGAGCGCCGACCCGTATGTCGGAAAACTAACCTATTTTAAAGTGTTTTCGGGGGAACTGGAAAGTAACTCGCAGGTCTGGAATGTTAATCAGAACAATGCCGAAAGACTCGGGCAGCTTTTTGTTGCAAGGGGTAAGAACCAGGAGCCTATTCCTAAAATCAGCGCCGGCGATATGGGGGCTGTAGCGAAATTAAGCATTACCGTTACAGGGGATACGCTGGGAATGCAGGATAAACAGGTTAAAATCGCTCAGGCGACATACCCTAAAACGCTTTTCAGCGTGGCCGTATTGCCTAAGACCAAGGCCGATGTGGATAAACTGGGTTCTTCACTGGCAAGGCTGGCGGAAGAAGACCCGACGCTTAACGTGCATCGCGACCCGGATACGGGAGAAACCATTCTTTCCGGTCTCGGCGAAACACAGGTAGAAGTAGCCGCAGAAAAGATGATGAGGAAGTTCGGCGTCGGAGTGGAACTTAAAGCCCCCAGAGTTCCTTACAAAGAGACGATAACTTCATCTGCTAAAGGCGAATACAAACACAAGAAGCAGACCGGCGGGCATGGTCAATACGGGCATGTTATACTTGAAGTAGAGCCGATACCCGGTGGCGGTGAGAATACATTTGAAAATAAAGTGGTCGGCGGTACCATCCCCAGAAACTATATACCGGCTGTGGAAAAGGGCGTAAGCGAAGCTATAAAAGAGGGTGTTTTAGCCGGATTTCCGATTGTGAATATAAAAACCAATGTACTCGATGGAAGCTTCCACCCTGTGGATTCCTCTGAAATATGTTTCAAGATTGCCGGAGCGGGCGCTTTCAAGAAAGCCTTGGCGGACGGGCATCCGATTTTACTGGAGCCGATCGTCAATATCAAGATAAGGATTCCCGGTGATTATACCGGTGAAATTATCGGTGATTTGAATACCAAGCGTGCACGCGTACAGGGTATGAATCCAGAAGGCAACTATAACGTGGTCGATGCTCAGGTGCCTCTGGCGGAGGTTCTGCGTTATGCTATCGATTTGAAATCGATGACGCAGGGCAGGGGGACATTCAGTATCGAATTCGACCATTATGAAGAGGTTCCCTCCCATATTACGCAGAAGATTGTCGCCGATCACGAGGCGGAAAAGCAAAAACTGGCAGAGGGAAAAGCTTAGGAAAACAATTTTGAATTCGGATAATGACCGGCAGAGCGAGAAATCATTCTGCCGGTTTTGTTTTTATAGTAGTTTTACAGGGGAAAGGGGAACCATTGAATGGCTATTAATGAACCTAAATCCCTTTCAAGCAGCCCTCATGATTTTAGAATGATATTACATAAACAGTCGTTGCGAGGACACCGCAGGCGGACGAAGCAGCCCCTACAATACAATATAATTACCTCGCCCTCGCATATAAATAATCAAAACCGTTATGGTTCGACAAGCTCACCACGAACAGTTTTTTAAGTTTCGCAACAGACGATTTATCCATATATCATGCCGCAATAGATGAATGATTTGATATCGTTCTGCTATTTCTGGAGTTATCCCCAAAGGTTAAGGTAAAGTCAAACCGTGTCTATTCGAAAGAAGCGCAAACTACGCGGTCTATGCCCCTTAAATCGGGGATGACCTCTATATCTTTAACGAAGGCAATCCCTTCAAGAAGGTCAACAACGGCATCTTTTTGCCCCATGCCTATTTCCAGCAGGAGGTGTCCTCCCGTGTTTATTTTATCCGGCACTTGATTGCACAGGAGCCTTATTATATCCAGCCCGTCGTCTCCCCCGTCGAGAGCCAGCCTCGGCTCGCAGGAGTCAACCGGAATATCCTCTTTTTTAACGTATGGAAGGTTGGCGGCTATGATATCCGCTTTCTCCGGCAGCGGCTCCAGTAAATTACCGCAGAGCAGTTTTATCCTGTTATTTACGTTGTGCCGGTGGCAGTTGATATCGGCTACCTTCAACGCTTCGAAAGAAACGTCTATAGCAAAAATATCAGTGTTGGCAAGGCTGACTGCCAAACTGACAGCGATGGCTCCGCTGCCGGTTCCGATATCGGCGATAACGGTATGTTCGTATCTGCTTGCAAGGGAGATAGCTTTTTCAACCAGATGTTCCGTTTCAGGTCTGGGGATGAGAACATGCTTATTTACATAAATATCCAGCCCGAAAAACTCTTTGCTTCCTGTAATATAGGCTGCCGGTTCACCGTTAAGCCGCCGCTTAATGAGTGATTGCAGGATGTCCTGCCTGCCTGGTGGTAGTTCCTGCTGCATATTTTGATATAGCTGAACACGGCTGAAATCCATTGCCTGCCTTATCAGCAGTTCGCTTTCCAGCGAAGCATCATCTATATTGTTGTCCGAAAGAATCTGTCGTGTATTGTATAAATAATCTTTGAGAATCATTCCAGTTGAGACTCTAAAAGCTTTGCCTGTTCATCTGCGGCAAGGGAATCGAGCAGTTCGTCGAGATTCCCCTCCATGACATGCGGAAGGTTGCGTAGCGTGATTCCTCCGCGATGGTCGGTTATCCTGTCCTGCGGGTAGTTGTAAGTCCTGATTTTTTCCACCCGTTCGGCTGTGCCTACCTGTGAACGGCGTTCTTCCACGATATCGCCTTCCTGCTTGCGCTGTTCTATATCGAGGAGCCTGGCTCTGAGCACAGACATCGCCTTTGTCTTGTTTTTAAGCTGCGAGCGTTCGTCCTGGCAGGTAACCACGATGCCGGTCGGTATATGGGTAATACGCACGGCAGTCGCTACTTTATTCACATTCTGTCCGCCGGCGCCGCCGCTGTGAAAGATATCTATGCGCAGGTCGTTCTGATTGATATCGACTTCTACCTCATCGGCTACCGGCAGAACTGCCACCGTGGCGGTTGATGTGTGTATCCTGCCTGATGCCTCTGTTGCAGGCACTCTCTGTACACGGTGGACGCCCCTTTCGTATTTCAGGCGGCTGAAGGCACCCCTCCCCCTGATTTCGAATACGACTTCGCGTATACCGCCGCCGATTTCGTTGATATCAATGATATCGGTAGCCCATCCCTTTAGCTGGGCATAACGCGTGTACATGCGGAAAAGGTCTGCGGCAAAAAGTCCGGCTTCCTCCCCGCCGGTACCTGCTCTTATTTCCATGATGATGTCTTTTTCATCGTTGGCGTCCTTCGGAAGTAGAGCCAATTTTAATCCCTGATACTGCTCTTCGACTCTGGATTCGAGATTTTCGATTTCCTGTTTCACCATGGACATCATATCTTCGTCCAGTTTGTCATTGAGCATGGCTCTGGTGTCATCGAGGGCTTGAACGGTTTTCTTGTATTGCCTGTAGAGAGTAACCAGTTCTTCCAGGCCGGCACGTTCCTGTGCCAGTTCCTGCAATTTTTTAGGGTTCAAAACAACCCCATCGGAGGCCATTTCTTCTTCGAGTTCGATGTATTGCTGTTCTATTTTAGCGAGACGTTCTAACATATATTATATTTTTCCTCTAAGCGATTCTGTAAAATATTATAACATGACAAACGCAATGCCTGTTTGGGGCATTGCGTAATGCTTCGTCGGTTTTAAGTAATGGCTGCTATAACATAAAAGTAATTTAATTGACTATGGTATTGGGGGCGACAAGTCTTCCTGTTTCGACATGCTTCCCGTAGCCTATGATTGTATTGTTCCCCAGAACTGCCCTTTCGATAAAGCTTCCCGAGCCGATATGGCTGTTATTGGCTATGATGGTATGTCTGGTTCGGGCAAACGGCTCGATATGGACGGAGTTCCATATTATGGAATCATCGATAACGGAATAACTGGATATCTGGCAATTGGAACCGATAACTACGGGGCCGTTTATTTTAACGTCTTCCCCGATAACGCAATTATCTCCTATGATGGCCGGGCCTGTAATTTCGGCCGAAGGGTGTATGATACAATGATTGCCCGTAACTACTTTTTTGCCGTTGTTGAAATGGTACTGGTTGCTTTTCCCGTTGAGCAGGTCATAATGGAGCTGGAAATAGTTTTCCGGCCTGCCGATGTCTATCCAGTAACAGCTGGCAGAATAGGCGAAAACGGCTTTCTTTTCTCTCAGCAGCAGCGGGAATATATCTCTTTCGAAACTGCAATTGGTTTGTGACGGAATAAGCGACATCACATCCGGTTCGATTATATATGTTCCGGCGTTTATCATGTTGGTGGTTATTTCATCCGGATTCGGTTTTTCCAGAAAGCGCAAAGTCCTGTTCTGGCTGTCGGTTTCCACGAGCCCGTAGCTGGTGGGGTCTTCCACGGGCGTGAGAGCAATGGTCAGCATGGCTTTATTGCGCTTGTGCTGTTCCATCATATCCGTTAAATCCAGGTCTGTAAAGATATCACCGTTGAATACCAGTGTCGGCTCGTCGATGAAGCCCCCGGCGTTCTTGACGGCGCCGGCTGTGCCCAGAGGGGTATCTTCGACAGTATAAGAAAGACTGACATCGAAACGGCTGCCGTCACCGAAGTAATCCTTGATCGGCTGGGCTAAATAACTGACAGCCAGGGCGATGTCGCTAACTTTATGCGATTTCAGGCGTTTAATAAAGTATTCGAGGAATGGAATATTAAGCACTGGAACCATGGATTTAGGGGTATTGATGGTTAAAGGTCTCAACCTGGTACCGAAGCCGCCGCTTAAAATCACTGCTTTCATTATTTGTTATTCCCCTCCTTGAATAGTATGTATTATTTACTATACTTAAACGAATATAGTATATAATATTTAGATGTAATTTTGAAAGAACGTTAATTGCACTGCATCGGCTTTAAGGCTTATAATGACTGCATTATCATGCTGGAAATATCGAATTTAGTGATGATAATCGCTGGCATATGAAGCTTATTAAATACATAATAAGAGGGAGTAAATGCGACTTTGAATAAAACGCCAAATAAAGTGAAGCTGACACATGTTACGAAGGAAAAGAGAAGGAAAAGATTACTGGATACAGTGAAATTTGCCGGTTTTACGGTTATTGCCGTTGTGGTCGGGCTGGTGGGAGCCGGGATGTATGAATGGTATAAGGACGACTATCAGCCGATGCATGAAATCGTGGTCGATGTAAACGGCACCGAGTTCGATATGGAATACTATATCGATATGCTTACTTACGTATCGGGCGATTATTATCAATATGCTTCCTATTTTACTCCTTATGCCTTGCAGTATATCGAGTATTACGAACTTGTCAAGCAGGGGGCGGAAGAGTTGGGCATTACTGTAACCGAAGCTGAAATTACTGCTGAAATAGAAGAGAATGAGTATGATAATACACAGGCTTCGAGGGATATGGTGAGAGTAACCCTGCTTATTCCTAAACTGGAAGAGTACTTCGGTTCACAAATAGTTACCCCCGCAGAGCAGAGTTATGTTCTGGCGATGTTCCTTGAGAGCGAAGCACAGGTTGAAGAGGTCAAGAACAGGATTGCTAGCGGGGAGTCGTTCGGCGATATCGCCACCGAACTTTCACTGGATACGACCACCCAGAAGGCAGCCGGAGACCTTGGCTGGCTGCCGCAGGGTGTCATAGATAATATTCTGTCTGACTCCGCTTTAACTGATGAGCTTATTTCATCAGCCGGGATTGGCGTATTGAATTCCGTAGAGGATGCCGATAAAACTAAAAGCGTAGGCTACTGGATATTGAAGCTTACAGAAGAGCCGGTAACCACGACTTCGACTGTTACGGCGACTACCACCACGACTACGGATACGGTGACCGAAACGACGACTGCCACAGTCAAAGCCATTTATGTCGGCAGCCTGTCCGAGGCTGAAGAGGTTATGGCTTTGCTGGATGCCGGAGGGGATTTCGACGAGGTTGCCGAAGAGTATTCTCAGATATGGGATGAGGATGACGGTTGTGTTCTGGAAGTCGAGAAAGAAGATTATTCCGATGTTTTCGATGCCTATGTTTTCGGCGAAGATACGGTGGTAGATGACATCAGCGGAATCATTCGTGATACTGATAAAAGCACTACAGGCGGTTACTGGCTGTATGAAGTTACGGAAACCGGCGTTCAGGACATATCCGATGATAATATGAATTACCTGGTCGAAGATGCACTGGATGAATGGGTGGATTCATTCGATTATGATAATACGGTAACTGAATATATAACCGACGATATGAAGACCTTTGCAGCAGAGCAGGTTGCCGGTTCATAGGTGTTTAAGGTTAACGAACAGGGGTATTGATTATGGAGAAAAAAAGTATCGGGGTTGGCTTGATGGGATTCGGTGTAATCGGCAGCCAGGTGGCCCGTGTTTTACTGGACAGGGCAGACCATATATCGGAGCAGGCCGGCTGCCCGGTTATCCTGCGTAAAATCAAGGTCATTAACCCGGATTTAAACAATCCCAAGGCAAAGGCAATAGATGCAAAACTGTTTACCACTGATGATAACGAGTTCTTCAACACGCCGGATATGAATATCGTCATCGAGGTAATCGGCGGGGAAAAACCGGCGCACTCGTATCAGGAACGTGCTATCAGGGCCGGCAAACACATAGTTACCGCCAACAAGGAATTGATTGCCAAGTACGGTTCCGAACTCATGGAACTGGCGAAACAGCATAATGTGAGCCTTAACTATGAGGCGGCTGTCGGCGGAGGCATACCGCTCATCGCTCCTTTGCAGAAAGACCTGGTAGCCAATAACATAGATGGTATCTATGCCATTATCAACGGAACCACGAACTATATTCTTACACGGATGTCCCGTGAGGATATAGATTTTGCTCCTGTTCTGGCCGAAGCGCAGAAGCTGGGATATGCCGAAGCGAATCCTAAGAACGACATCGAGGGTATCGATGCGGTATATAAGCTGGCGATTATGGCATCGCTGACGATGGAAACCCGTGTTCTCCCCGAAGATATCTTCTGTGAGGGGATTTCCAAACTGGAGAGCCGTGATTTCCGCTATGCCAGTGAACTGGGCTATGCTATAAAGCTGCTGGCTATTGCGAGGCACAGCGACGGCTCCGTTGAGGTTCATGTATATCCGGCGTTCGTGCCTGTGGAGAGTTTTCTGGCCAAGGTGGATGGCGTCTATAATGCCGTCCTGGTAGAAGGGGACCTCGTTGGTAAGGTTACCTTCTGGGGAGAGGGCGCCGGCGCCAAGCCGACATCCAGTGCGGTGGTTGCCAATGTGATACAGGCAGCCAGGAAAATCGCCTGTGGTGATACTTCACATAACTACTGGAAGATAAAACCGGGCACGAAAATCAAACCTATGTCCGAAATTGTTACCAGGTATTATATCCGCATGAATATTAACGATATGCCCGGTGTATTGGCAAGTATCGCTACTGTTTTAGGGAACTGTAATATCAGTATATCGGCTGCCATTCAGAAGGAAACCGATATGGAGTCGAAGAGTGCTGAAATAGTAATAATGACGCATCCGGCTAAGGAAGAAGCCATGCAGAAAGCTATAAAAGAACTGGATAATCTTCCTGTGGTCAGGAAAATAAATAATTTTATACGTGTCGAGGAATAAGATGGCAAAATCAGGCGTACTGTTCAGATATAAGGATTATCTCCCGATAACCACGAAAACACCGATGTTCTCTATTGGAGAAGGGGATACCCCGCTGGTCCGTTCCAAGAACCTGTACAAGGAAATCGGTTGTGCCGAGCTGTATTTCAAGCTGGAGGGCTGCAATCCTACCGGTTCCTTCAAGGACAGGGGAATGGTGGTCGCTATTGCGAAGTCGATAGAGGAAGGAAGCAAGGCTGTTATCTGTGCTTCCACCGGCAACACCAGCGCTTCGGCGGCGGCTTATGCGGCGGCCATGGGGTTGCAGGCTGTTATCATCATTCCCGAAGGCAAGATAGCCAAGGGTAAGCTGGCGCAGGCTATCGTTCACGGTGCTAAAATCGTAGCCATCGACGGCAATTTCGACCAGGCTCTTAAAATCGTGCGTACCATTACGGAAAAGCACCCCATATCGCTGGTGAACTCCTTGAATCCCAACCGTATAGAAGGGCAGAAGACGGCATCTTTCGAAATCATAGACGAACTGGGCGATGCGCCCGATTACCTGTTCATTCCTGTCGGCAATGCCGGGAACATCACCGCTTACTGGAAGGGTTTTGTCGAGTATTACGATATGAAGAAATCTACGAAAAAGCCGCAGATGATGGGTTTTCAGGCGGAAGGTGCGGCTCCCATCGTTCACGGGTATCCAATCGAGAAACCGGAAACCGTAGCTACTGCCATTCGTATCGGCAACCCTGCAAGCTGGCAGAAGGCGACCAGAGCCCGTGATGAGTCGGGTGGTCTTATCGATATGGTCAGCGACGAGGAAATCCTGGCGGCGCAGAAAATTATGGCGTCTAAAGAGGGCGTCTTCGGTGAGCCGGCTTCGGCAGCACCATATGCCGGGCTCTTAAAGATGGTGAAAAACGGTATGGATTTCTCCGGCAAGAAAATCGTCTGTGTGGTAACCGGAAACGGTATCAAGGATGCCGATACCGCCATCAAGAATTCGGAGCCGTTCCTGCAGCTACCGGCAGACCTGTCTGCTATCGAGAAAGCCCTCGGGTTTTAAAAAACTGTCATTGCGAGTTTTCCCGCAGGAAAAGCGAAGCAATCTCTACCGGTGAATATCGTCATGGTTGTGCTTTAAGAAATAGCAGTAAAATATTTAGTATCCGGTGCGGGACGGGGTAATTATAATTGTATTGTAGTGATTGCTTCGTCCCGACTTGTCGGGACTCGCAAAGACAATATGATGAGTTTCGATTACATCGAGACCTTTGAATGGCAGATGAATGTGTTTTTAAAACTGAATAATAAAATAGGAGGGTAATAATGTCGAAGAAAATCATCACAGATAACGTCGGTTCGTTCTATCAGCATTATCCGCGCATGGCGATAGTTGTCAGTGCCGCTTTCGGAGAAAAGGAAAATGCCATGACGATTGCCTGGCATATGCCGATGTCGAAAGACCCTCCGCTGATTGCGTTTGTGACCGGAACGGGGCATTTTACATATGAACTCATCAAGCAGAGCGGTGAATTTGCTATAAATATTTTACCGGAAAGCCATGCCGAACTGGTGGCAGCCATCGGCGGCAGCAAAGGTGAAAACTGCGATAAGTTTGCTACTTACGGCATACAAAAGGATAAACCGGTGAAAACATCTGCGCCCGTACTGGCTGATGCTTATGCCGCCTTCGAGTGCAGGGTGGTCGAAGAAAAGGTCTATGACGGCCATAGCATGATTACCGGCGAAGTACTGGCAACTCATCTGAAAGAAGGGGCTTTCTGGGAGGACGGAACGTTGAACCTGGAAAAGACGCTTCCGGTATTGTATATGGGATGCGAACAGTACCTTAATATCCAGCAGGCTAACGTGCGTACCTTAAAACGAGACGTTTATGCCGAAGAATTGAAATTGTAATTAAGTGTCATTGCGAGTCTCGTAGAGGCGAAGCATCAGGTGTGTGGAGGGAAGTAGTAAAAATATTATACCTCCCCCAAGATTCTTCGGTCGTTGGCACTCCCTCCAGAATGACAAATGGTTGTTGTCATTCTGGAATCCTGACTTGTCGGGATCCAGCATCTTGGGTGGTGGACTGTCACTCTGAGTGAAACGAAGAGTCTAAGACCATTCGATAACCTTTATCTCGATACATCTGGTATTTGGTCATTGTACCCCCTGAGAATGACAGTATCAAAAGGCTTGTTGAATCATCCTTATGGTGATAATCTAATAAATACAAAAATATAAGGAAAGCACATTGTTCGACGAAGAAAAGATAAAAAAATCGGTTGAGGATATCATAGTTGCCATTGGCGAAGACCCGAAGCGCGAGGGATTACTGGAGACGCCGCGCCGTTTTGCCGAGATGTACACCGAGCTTTTCATGGGGATGGATATGGACCCTGTCGAGGAGCTCAAGGTTGGCTACGAACTGGGGCACCGCGAGATGGTAATCCTCAAGGATATTCCTTTTTATTCCATGTGCGAACATCATCTTTTGCCGTTCTACGGAATTGTCCATATCGGATACATTCCAAATAAAGAAGGACGGGTAGTCGGCATCAGCAAGCTGGCAAGAGTGGTGGAAATTATCTCCAGGCGTCCGCAAATACAGGAAAGAATGGCAACCGATATCGCCGATACCATTGTCAAGGGTTTGAACCCGGACGGCGTGGGAGTAGTCATTCAGGCGGAGCATATGTGCATGACGATGAGGGGTATCAAGAAGCCCGGCGCCAGTGTTATTACCTCCGCTTTACGTGGCACTTTCCGCAGCCGCGCCGACAGCCGCGCCGAGTTCTTCTCTCTTATTCACGGGAAATAATAATCGTCTTTGCGAGATTATCTTCTACAATGTCATTCTGAGAGAGTGAAACGGCCGAAGAATCTATATAAATCAGAGAAGAAAATCGAAGCAATCTCTTTGATTCAACTTAATAAATACTTATATACAACGGTAGAGATTGCTTCGCCTTCCCTTCGGGAATGGACTCGCAATGACATCTTATTATTCCCCCATCACCTGCACCACCACATCCCTGTTGCGCGGGCGGTTGTCGAAGTCTATGAGCACGATTTGCTGCCACGTACCGAGCACCATTTTAAAGTTAACGAACGGGATGACAAGCGATGCCCCCAGCAGGGACGCCCTGATATGCGAATAGCCGTTGCCATCTCCCCACGTTTCGTTATGAGCATAGGGGATGCCCTTTGGAGCAATCCTCTCGAACGCCTCTTTGATATCTGCCACCAGCCCCGGTTCGTACTCGATGGTAGTTATACCTGCGGTGGAACCGGTAACGAAGACTGTAACCGTGCCGTTTTTGAGGTTGGATTTAGACAAAAACGCTTCGACATGGTGCGTGATGTTTACGACATCGCACTCGCCGTTGGTTTTCAGACTGATGGTTTCGGTTGTTTGCATAGAGAGCCTCCTTAAAAGAAATATTGGATATTATGGGGGAGGAGTATATATCTATACTTTAGCATGTGAAATATTTAAAATATAGCTTATCGCTTCATAGCGACTCCTGATATGAAGTTTTGAATATATATTATTAATGTTATTTTTAACTGTTTTTTCTTTGATATTTAGTGTGGATGCAATTTCTCTGTTTCGCTTGCCGATAGCGATCAAACTTAAAATATCTCTTTCTCTCTCCGTAAGAGGTTCAATGTTGATAATTTTGTCGATGTTCTGTGTTTCAGTTATACTATTTTGCGCTTGGTTAAGTATTTCAGGAGATACCAATGATATAATCATATTTTTACCTGAAGCGACATTGCAAATAGTTTCCAGAAGATATTCCGGAGTGAATTTACCGTAAACCAAATACCCCGAAGCCCCAGCTAGAATAGCTTTAATTAGAACAAGCTGTTCATCTATAACGGATAATATTAATACTTTAATTTCCGGTCTGATTTTTATTATTTCCGAGGTGGTTTCGATCCCGTCTATATTTGGCATCCGTATATCCATAAGAATAATATCAACAGAAATATGTTTAATGAATTCGATAGCTTCCAATCCAGTAGAGGCTTCGCCTTCAACAGTTATACCCTCTTCTGCATTAAGAAAGCTACGCAGTCCTCTTCTAGCGACAAAATTATCATCGACTATTAGAATTTTGATTTTATCCATTAGTTATCTCACATTATTTAGAAACAGGAATTTGAAAATATAATTGCGTCCCGCTCTCATCACTCTTTAAACTAAATTTACCACCTAAAGATTCTACTCTTTCTTTCATCCCTGCAATACCCAATTTCCCTTCTTCAACAAAAAGATGAAGTTCGTCTATTTTACATTTAATCCCACAGCCATTATCTCTTACTTCTATGCTTAATAAATTATCATTGGATGCTTCCATAGATATACTAACACTATGTGCTGAAGAATGCTGTCGTATATTTGAAAGAGCTTCGGATATGATATTACTAATATGCTTTGTTAACTTTGCCTCTAAAGCTATGTCTTGCCCTGATAGAATGAATTCATGAGTAATTTTTGTTTTCATGCCCCATTCTTTTAGCATTTCTTCTATAAGTGCCCCTATCAAAGTTGTTTTTTCACAGTTAAGGTCAAAAATAAGCTCCCTTATCTCTCGGCTTGTATTGGAACATACTTCCTCTATATATTGTGCTCTCTTTTTTAACGAGGAAGACGTGGTCTCTTTTTTTAATGTATGAGCTTCAAATGTAAGTCCCTGCAATGTTTTTAAAACGGAATCGTGCAGATCTTGAGCAATGCGATGACGCTCGGAAAGGAGAGTCCTTTCTTTTAGAAGCCGCTTACTTTGTCTATGTTGCCTTTTCCATTCATTTACTATTATTCCCAAAGATATCGAAACAATAAACATAAGTGCCGTCCAATATATAAATCCAGATGTACTAAATCGGATACCGAATTGCCAATCTCTGAATACATAGGCTGTATATAACCCTAATATGAAGACTAGCAGCATGCTTAAACTTCCGATTAAACCAAAGCGTATAGCCCCTTCAATTATTATATATACAAAACAGGCATAGGCGGCGGTGTAAAAATCGTTAACAAAAAGAAATATAACTCCCCATGTAACAAGTATGTCGATTGCTAACATGATTATACTTAGCAATCGTTGTAAATGGAGATTCCTTATCTTTATATTAAAAAAGCAAGCTATAGCATTAATGGAAACTAATGATAACCCAATGGCTATCATGCTATATTCTGATAAGGGGTTGTGTAACCATGCCAGAATGAAGATAATTGGAATCCATATACACCTGCATATAATAAATATCCACTCCAGACGTTTCAGCTCAGTAATTAACGCCGGTGTATCCTCTCCTGTGATTGGTATTAGTAGATACTCTCTGAGATTACTAATTTTCAACACCTTCTTTCAATAGTAGTTGTATTATAGCAGATGTTTTATAGAAATTATGGGTCTAAAGACCCTGTTCATGTATTTAATATACTTCTAACATCATTATATATCGAATGGGATAAAACTAGAGACGAATGATTATGTATTGAAATTATGTATTATTTAAAAAAATTGTTTTACATATTATTCTGTGCATGGCAATTAGATAGTATATTGCCCTGTCATCTAATGATAGGGCATTGAAACAAAGCGAAATACTTAATATTACTGGAGGTGAAAAATGAAAAAGGGTATGAAAATTTTGGGGTTCTCACTTGTTTTAGCGTTATTAATAACCTCTTTGTGTGTGGGAATTAATACTATTGTTGCTGATAATGTTTTACCTGATGTAACGGTTCACAAGTTAACAAATGAGGATGATAGGGATTCTAGTATACATGTATTATCCGAAGCCGATAAAACTAAAATTTTAAATATAGCTTTAGCTGACAGACAATTTCAAGAAATTACAAAAGGATTAACGTATCATATCAATAAGGTTTCTAATTGGATAACTGAGGATTGTCAGACAAGAATCGGGGGTGTTGTAGAAGTTGTTCTTGATGCTCCGGTGTATATATCCTATAATTGGCCGCTCGTAAAGTTTACAACAACTGATGATGCTTTATATCAAAAGTATTCAGAACAAATAGAAATGAATGTCGGAATATTATATGTTGGCGTGGACCTAACTACGGGGGAAGTTATCAAAATATTACCATTCCCTGCTAATGAATGGTAATGAATTATATTTTGAAAAATTAGGAGATTAATAAAAATGAAATATTACATAATTGTTGCTGTGTCTCTTCTTTTTTTTACATTTGTGATGCCTTTATCTACAGTTCAAGCAGGACAAGTCGATAATTTTGCGGTACTGACAATAGCTGAGGACTCATGGTACAACTATGATGGAACTACAAGTAATTATGATGCAAACAATGTGGATTGGCCTAATAATATGCTTTTTACTAACAATGCAACTGTTAATAAGGTCAAAAATATATATTGGGGTGATGCAGGGTGGCAAGGTTCAACCATGTATTTTAAGCTGAATGATGGGTCTGGTTGGGTAACTGACACTGACGATGGGACTAAGTCTGGAGATATTTTAACGACTTATCGTTACCATATGCGTATTTATGCCAATTCAGGAACTAGCTCATATAATACTTCTCTTGGATATTATTGTTTAGGGACAAGCCATATGGATATCAATGAACCGTTTGGAGATTATGGATATAGTGAAGTCGCTGAATTGTGTATGTGTTCTACAGCTGAATCAGCAGGATATTCTGTTGTTCAAAATTATGGTTATTATGGCAATGATATTGATGAGTGGCAAGGTGATCATTATTATCAAAGCAACGGTTATGCATCCGCAGTAAATGTCCCATAATTATATTTTTGTAAAATGTTTAAACAGGCTACACACATTAATTGTCGTGTAGCCTGTTTAAAGGGAGAAACCATTTATGGTTTTAAATATGAGAGTTTTTATATTGTGTGTTTTTATATTTGTATTGTTTTATTCCCCTTTAAATCCTATCGATGCGCAAGAAGATATGGTGGATATAAACTCATATGGCTTATATACTATGGAAATGTTGGGATATGAAGATATTATTTTTAAGCTGCCTAGTGATTTCGAAAAACAAGACATTTTTTATGTGTTGATGGATAATGCAAGACAAGGAAAAGACGATTGGTATTTAATACATATTGATTATGAAGTTGTTATATCAGATGAATCTGGAGAAGGAGTGTTTTTAGTGAGTGCTCTTTCAAATGGTTTTAGTTCAGCTCAAATTGAAGTAACAACAAAACTTAATGAATATGGTGAGTTAATTGTTGAATATAATACAGTTGATCTAATCAACGAATGTTTAGAGTATTCTTCTGATGAATTGAAAGTAGCTGGATATTTTACTAATTACATACAAACAAATGGAATTCATGGTGGTAAAAATTTACTTACTTTTCAAACGGAAGCTTTTGGAGATATAAAAGTAGACGAAGTAATAATTACAAAAAAATCCGGGATAGAGTTTACCAATATTTCTCCACCGCACTTATTATTACAAGCTGAATGTTTATCAAAAAATATACATGTTGGAGATTCGATAATATTAAGCTTTTCGCTAACAAATCAAGGAATATTGCCAGCAAAAAATGTTGTTGTAAGTGCAATAACATATGATAATTTAATGTTATTGGATAATAAGATATATAGTTTTGATACAATTGAAAAAGAAGAAAATGTTAAAGGAACCTTTACTTTTTGTGCAGAAGAAGAAGGTAATTCTATTATATATATTAGAGCCTCTGCACATGGTGGGTCTAATAGTCCTGTAGCAACATTTGATATCCCGGTTACCAAAATGGGTCAAGGGGACTCTTCAATATTTAGTTTGATACTAAGTGGCTTTATATTGATTGGTATTATTATTACTATTTTGCTGATGAATAAAAATAGATACTCCAGGGTTAATAAGTAATAAATTAATTTTTCTAGCTTATTAGTCCAGTCATGATGTTGAGAGAGTTATTACAAGATTAGATAATATTAAAAGGTAACATAGATGAAATCATATAATATCATGAGGATAATAGGGCTGATTATAATGATTGCCAGTTCTTTAATCTCAATATTCGGAGCGTATTGGTACGCTGAACTTGCTATTAATCCGGAAGATTCAGGGCTGCGGCTTCTGTCCGGTTTAATATTTGGTTTACCGCTGGTTATAATTACACTGATAACGATATGGCGTCCTAAAACAGGAATCCTGATTGCTATCGCTATTTCAGCATTTGCAATATATATCGAGGTAATTTGTCTTATCGGTGGCGATAGCGAACCAAGATTAATCTGGAGTCTTTTTATTCTGACGGTGGTTTATTTAATCGGTGCTATTCTCATAAAAAGAGAAATGGATATCAAACGGATAGCCTGAATTAATATATACACCAAGCCGGTTTTACGGGATTAGGGGGAAGATATTTTTGTCTTTTCCCCTTCATCTGTATGCGTTATCAAGATATTTATATTTTCATCTTGTCCATTCTCCATTGTTCCAATCTCTCATTTCTAAAATCCAAACATCCCTGCAATCTTCTTGTTCACTAAATACGTTCTTATCGATATGTACGGGAATTGTCTCTCCGGCTATCACAATAGCAGGTGTCCGCTATTATTGCTCAAGTATTGTAAATCTCCATCCATAAATTAAACAAGTATTCTTCTTTCCGCCTTCTTGTGCTTAATCAATAAATCAACATAAATATTTGAAAACGGAAAAAGGAGTATACTGGTGTATATAGAGGAGTAAATAAATAAAAAATATATGGCAAACAAAAACTTTTCCAAATCGACCCGAAAACATATCCGCAGGGAAAAATCGCGCATCCGCAGCACTGTCGCCGATGTAAAAGAACAGGACAGATTGATCAGGGAATTATATCCGCCGTCGCGCTAAGCCTCGATTAAATAGCCTGGGGCGTTAACGGGATAAAACCTGTTAGAAAAACTAAAATAAGTATTACTTGAGAGCGGTGAACAATGAAATTATGCACAAAGAAAACCTGGTGCGGCAATTGCAAGAAGCTTGTCAAAGGCGAAGAGAAAAAAATCGATAACACTACACAAATCTTTTGCTGCACATGTAAGCAGCCCATCTGGCAACATGAGAGCGCAAGCTGGAAAAGTATGCGCAAGAACGTCTTGAAAAAAGATCAGGACTAAAAACTCATTGCCTTTGCAATCCTAAAGAGAATTCGCAAAAGAATATCCTGAGAAGTTGAGCGATGGCCCGGTTTATCTTCCAATCGGTTAAGATAGGCCGGGTCTTCTTAATTTGTGTTGCCCGGTTTTTAAAAGTTTTGTTTGTTGATTAAAAACCCGTATCTGCCGCCGCTATGGTTCGACAGGCTCACCACGAACGGGGTTCGACAGGCTCATCCCGATTTCATCGGGACTTTAATAATATCCGTGCATCCTGAGCATGACGAAGGACACGAGCGGCTTATATTATTACCCCACTCCGGATGCTTCGTCTCGACCTGTCTGGACTTAAGCATGACATTACTTGTCTTTATCCAAATATGAAGAAAATATCTCGTCGATACGACTGTCATTGCGTATTAACTCTTCTTTTTTTACCTTTGGCAGCTGCTTAATCCTGTGTTCTACAGCAAGCGCATGGTTCTTGCTTCCAAGTTTCTTTTGAAAAACCAGTGTCAAAGGGCTTCTGCCGCGCAGGTATTTTGAACCCTTGCCGCTCCGGTGTTCCGCAAACCGGCGGGCAACATCAGTGGTAATTCCGGTATACAGGCTTCCGTCCCTGCACCTGATAAGGTATAGATACCAATCCTGCATAATCTCTTTTAACTGCCTGCTGCCGGTTGAATGCGCGAGTCTGCATCGGACTTCATCGATAGTGAAATGCGCCTGCGGCCGGTATCCACTGACATTACGGTTACCATCACCTTTTGATTGACGCTGACCACATCAGCCGGATTCTTTACGAATTTATCGGCCAGTTCGCTGATATGAACCAGCCCGTCCTGATGCACACCGATATCGACAAAAGCCCCGAAGTTGGTAACATTGGTTACGATTCCGGCAAGTTTCATGCCGGGGGCAAGCTGTTCGATAGTCTTGATGTTAGCGGCAAAAGCGGTCGCCTCGAACTGCTTGCGCGGGTCGCGTCCCGGCCTGGCAAGCTCGGATATGATGTCCTGCAGTGTCGGAAGCCCGTAATCACCTTCGATATAATTATCGAGCTTGATTTGACGCCTGAGGTCGTCGCGGCGCATCAGGTCTGATATACTGCAATCCATGTCTTTTGCCATTCTATCGACGATGTGGTAGCTTTCAGGGTGTACTGCGCTGGCATCGAGCGGATTTTTGGCATCATCGATACGCAGGAATCCGGCTGCCAGCTCGAATGCCTTAGGCCCCAACCTGGGGACTTTCTTGAGTTCGGCACGGCTATGGAACGGGCCGTTCTCGTTCCTGTAGGCGATTACGTTTTTGGCAAGCATCGGCCCCAGCCCCGAAACATAGGTGAGAAGCTGCTGGCTGGCGGTGTTTACCTTTACGCCGACCTCGTTGACGCAGCTCATAACGGTTTCGTCGAGGTTATTTTTGAGCCTGTTCTGGTCTACATCGTGCTGGTATTGTCCGACACCGATGGATTTGGGGTCTATCTTAACCAGTTCTGCCAACGGGTCTAACAATCTGCGCCCGATGGATACGGCGCCGCGAACGGTAATATCATATTCGGGGAACTCTTCACGCGCTACGGGGGATGCGGAATAAATCGATGCGCCGCTTTCGTTTACCATGACAACCGGGATTTCTCCCGGCAATCCCAGTCCCCTGACGAATTCCTCGGTTTCCCTGCCGGCAGTGCCGTTTCCGATGGCAATGGCCTTGATTTCGTATTTATGCACCAGGTCGGTTATCGTCTTTTGCGCTTCCTTCGTACGTGCTTCCGATTGTTCTATAAAGATAACGGAATGAGATAAAAGCTTGCCCTGCGGGTCGAGACAGACTACTTTACAGCCTGTACGGAAGCCGGGGTCGATGGCAAGGATTGCTCTCGGCCCCAGCGGCGGAGACATCAGGGTTTCACGCAGGTTGCGGGCAAAGACGCGTAGCGCCTCGTCATCGGCGCGCTCTTTAGCCTGCTGGCGAATATCCGTTTCAATCGAAGGCGCTAATAGCCTTGTATAGCTGTCTTCCACCGCCATGACAACCTGTGCGGAAGCATCCCCCTCTCCTTTTACAAAATGCCTGTGAAGTAAGGAAGAAGCCTTTTCCTGCGGCGGCCTGATTTTAAGTTTAAGCAACCCCTCGTTCTCGCCGCGCAGCATGGCAAGCAGGCGATGGCTGGGAACACGTGAAACAGGCTCCTGCCATTCGAAATAGTCCCGGTATTTGGCGGCTGCTTCTTCCTTGTCTTTTACAACGCTGGATTGAATAAGTCCTTCCATGTAGAAAAGACGGCGTATGCCCTGCCTGGTCGCGGCGTCTTCGTTTATCCATTCGGCAATAATGTCGCGTGCTCCAGAAAGCGCCTCATCGATTGTCGAAACGCCTTTTTCCTCGTTAATAAATGCCTGCGCTTCGTGAGCCGGGTCGCTAATCTCCTGAGCCATTATCATAACGGCAAGAGGCTCCAGTCCCTTCTCTTTAGCCATAGTGGCACGGGTGCGGCGCTTGGGGCGGTAGGGGAGATAGATATCTTCAAGTACAGACATAGTTTCAGCCGCTTCAACGGAAGCGCGTAATTCGTCTGTCAGGACGCCCTGTTCTTCAAGGGATTGCAGAATTGCCTTTCGTCTGTCATCCAGGGCTTCCAGTCGAGACAATTCGTCACGTATTTCACCGAGAACCACTTCATCCAGCGACCCGGTTTTCTCCTTGCGGTAACGGGCGATGAACGGGATAGTCGCGCCCTCGGAAAGCAGCGACTCTACGGCTTTTACCTGTTTGGTTGAGACCTTCGCCTGTTTGGCTATGGTTAGAATATGATTTTCGTTCATTATATTTTGCTCCGGTTTCGAGGATAATATAATTGTACTACACGTATGGATATTTTGCTTATTTATAGCTGTGTGAATCAACAATTTGTTTAAAAGGTGAATAACTCTTGACACCCGAAAATCCTTTTGCTAATATGTAAATGAAAAAGTTTTCAATTACATACCTGTGAAAAATGGGGATACTTGAAAATTATGGAAATGTTCAGCGCATATAATGCCAAGACACAGTCATTTACTTCTATAAAGAATTCGCAGGTTTTAACCATGAAAGATGGAAGGAAAGCCATCAAGGGCATTGCCGCCGATGACGGCAAGACGACCGTGTCCCGTATAATCTCCAGAAAAGATGCCGCCAAATTAAATATTGCAGAGTAAAAGGGGGTTTAATATGTCCATTGCTAATAATTCATCAGCAAAGAAGCAACCTTGCAGAGTGGTGATCATCGCCGGATTTTTAGGCAGCGGCAAGACGACGCTCTTGAAACGCTTTATCGACTGGGAAGACGAAAGGGGAGAACAGCCCTATGTTATTATGAGCGAGTTCGGCGACCTCGATATCGACGGGATGCTGCTGGATGCCCGTAAAGTCAAACTGACGTCTATCACCGGCGGCTGCGCCTGCTGCGACCTGCGTGAAGAATTGATTACTGCCGTCGAAAACATTGTTAAAGACGCAAGCGGAGCTACTCTGTTTATCGAATCCACCGGCGTCGGCGACCCTGCCGGAGTCGTCGAAGCTGTAAAACCGATTAGGGACAGGGGCGATATAGAAATCTGCAACGTGATCGTAGTTTACGATGCCGCACGCAACCTGCTTTATGAAAAAGACGCCTCGCTGGTAGAACAGCAGCTTAAAACAGCAGATAACATAATCATAAACAAGGCGGACTTGCTTTCGCAGCCAGATATAGAAAAAATCATTCTGGATATCTCAGAAATCAATCCGGTTGCGATAATAACCGTAGCCAGTTTTTGCTCGGTGGATATCGGCAGGATGCTTGTCTCCGAATCGGGGGTGGAGGTTTACACCGCCGCCGGTCCGACTTCTGATTCGTACCGCTCGGTGGGTTTTCAAATCGAAGACCCGCTGTCGAGACCGCAACTGGAAAAGTGGCTGAACCGGCTGCCGCCCAGCGTCCTGCGCGCCAAAGGATTTGTTAAACTCGACGGTTATGAAGGAACTTTCGAGGTACAGGCGGCCAACGGATTCGTAAATATTACACCGTTTAACAATGCAGCCGATATCGATCGGATGTTAATACTCATCACTCACCCGATGCGCACCGACGGGCTGGTAAAAGGCCTGCAAAAGTGCGTTGCCTGATATGCGGCGGAATCGATTAATATGACCGGAAACGATATTCCTTTATGCTTCGCAGATAAAGACAAAGTATATGTCATTTCTAAGATAGTACACGGTCAGGATTTGTGCATAAAATTGATCGATATGGGATTGATACCGGGGACGGAGATAACGGTATTCAAGGGGGGGCATCCCGGACCGGTGATAATCTGTTTAAGGGGAGGAAAGTTGGTTCTCGGATGCGCCATCGCACATAAGGTAATAGTGCATCCGTTGAACGATGTCTCTAATCCAAAATAAACGGCAGTATGGCAGGTTGAAGACTATGTTCCTATTTTACTGATATGGCTATCAGAATGGTCTCGGAATCGATGTTATTCCATACCGAATGAGGAATATTGCCTTTTACCGAGCAGGATTCATATTCCTTCAATATTATGGTTTCATCGCCGTACAATATTTTCGCCTGCCCCTGCGTAACGATGAATATATGGTCGTGGTCATGGGTATGATTATCTACCGGGCCGCCTCCATTGGGGCCTATAATAGCGAGCAGGCAATCGTTTATATTACCACCGTTGCTGAAGAGTCTTTTTGCCTTGAAGTTGGTATGGTAGGGTGCTGATAAAAATTCTTCCATATAAACTTCTCCTATATAAATATTTTTATCAAGTATATCATCAAAAACAGGGCAAAAAGTAGTATACTATCAATATATAATAGTTAAGAATCATCGAAGGGTGATTCTTGTGTTGAAAAGGAGGGATGTCGGTAAAATGAAAGGTTCGACAAAGGTAATCGAGGTTCTGAACTCATTGTTGGCAGATGAGCTTACAGCGGTCAACCAGTACATGGTGCATGCCGAAATGTGTGAAAACTGGGGATACGATAAACTCGGCGATGTTATCCAGAAGCGTGCTATCGAAGAGATGAAGCATGCGGAAAAACTTATCGGGCGTATTCTGTTTCTCGAGGGGATTCCAGTTGTCAGCAATCTCAGAAAAATTGAAATCGGCGCTGATGTACCTGTCATGTTCTTGAATGACCATGCTTCTGAAGATGTTGCTATCAAGGGATACAACAATGGGATTGTGGTTTGCGCTGAGGCTAAAGATTATGCCACCAGGGAACTTCTTCAGAATATTCTTCAGGATGAAGACCGTCATATGGACAATATCGAGGAAGTACAGGATGAAATCACACAACTGGGTGTGCAGATATTCCTTTCGACCCAAATCAAATAGGTTTTCGATTCAAGCCCTGCCGTATTTACGGCAGGGCTTCTGTTTATTAGAGCATTAGAGTCCATAATCGATTTACTGGACAATTCCACAAAAAATATAATCCTCAGGCGAACAGGAGAAGGAAAAAATGGAAGACACTGTCAAAACAGACACAATGTCCGGGAAAAACACGGAGAAGAAGGAAGCGGAAGAAAACAAAATAGCCGTTCTGGGGCATAATGTATTCAGGGAAGATGATAAAGAAAGCGGCGGCAGCAGGATAGTCATAGAGCTGAATGTCAAGAATGTACTCGATAAATTGATAGGCGGTGTAGTATTCGAAGCCGTTTTTTTCGATAAAGACGGTAAGTTAATTGATGAAGTCGAGCAGAAGATATCGGATATCACTCCGAACAGCAGCCGTCTGGTTCGCTTGAGCTACAGGGAAGATAAAAACAACCCTGTAGAAAACTATAACGTAAAAATCGGCAAAATATCGGTTGCCCCAGACCCCGTTGCATCCGGCAACGGTATGGTTTCAATCGTGAAACACAATCTGAAATTTATGGACAATGTGATGTTCGAAGGGCTCGAATGCGCCGTCAGGAATATTTCGGAAAAGACTATTTCCACGCTGATACTGGAATCCGCTTTTTATGACAGCGAAGGGAATACCGTAAATGTTACGAAACACAAGGAAACTAACCTGCGTCCGGGTAACAGCCGTGGTATTACGATTAAACCTTCAACTCCAGATGCGCTTAAGATAAGGAGTTACAGTATTAAAACGATTCGTGCGGTAACTGCAGATTTTGAAAAAGTCCAGATAATCAAAAACGATATCAAGGCAGTCGGCAAGGGCAGGGAAGTGACCATTGTCTGCAAGAACATTGCCTCTGATAAAACCGATGCGGCTGTAATAGTTACTTTCTTCAACCAGGATAAAGAAAATATAGGCACACGGGTTATCCTTTTGAGAGATATGCAGCCGGATAGCACCCGTCAATTCAAGGTATTATTCAACCCTGTCGAAGGTGATATTCTGAAAACTCACGAGGTTAATGTTGGCGACCTTGTCGAATGACATCCGGTTGTCTTCAAGAAAGAGTGGGGGCAGCCATGTCACTGCTGTCTATTATATGCGGTTAACCATTTCGAATAATGAGCGATTGCCTTGATACTACTATAGTACTATCAAGGCGTTTTTTTGATATGCTGCATGATTAAAATATATTTGTTTCCTTTTTATAAAGCTGGATAGCAATATGTTATGGACTCTGACAAGCTATTGACATCTCTCTGCCTCAACCCTAGAATAGATAAACACAAGGAGAACAACTAAACAAATGACGAAGAAGCCGGATTTGCTGATTTTAGTGGTCGTCTGGGAGTTTTTATCCGCTTTTATTGCATTAATCGGCCTGGTCGCAGTCGCTGTTATCGCCTTCCCCGATTCTGCCATCTCGATGTATGGTTCCGCCATTCCGGCGGCCTTCTTCGCCCTGAGCATCGGCGTTCTGATATTAATCACCTATATCATAATCGCCATAACCGCCGCCGCAGGCATAATTCAAAACAGGGAATGGGGACGAATCATGGGCATCGTGCACGGCGCACTCAGTGTCTTCGCCCCGCCGGTGGGGACTGTGGTCGGCATATTGATAATCGTTTATCTGCTGCGCCCCGATATAGAGGAATTCTTCAAAACGAACACCAGATAATCCCCCTTGTTTATTCCGCGTTTTCCATCCTTCGATGCCGTATACGAACGGTTTTTGCATTTCTCAGCCAATCGCTGCATTTAAAAAACACCCGGAATTTTTGCCGTTTCGTAATATTTTTGAAACAAATAAATTATATATTGTAAGGAATTATGTTTTAAGGCAATCGAAGGAGGATTGTATCGTTTTATGACTACCGGAACAAGCAACGCAAGTGAAGTAATCAAATTTGCAAAGGAAAAGGGGTGCCAGTTCGTAGACCTCAAGTTCATCGACCTTCCCGGCATCTGGCAGCACTATACACTGCCGATTGCCGAGCTGAACGAATCCCTGTTCGAGGACGGCAACGGTTTCGACGGCTCATCCATAAGGGGTTTTCAGCATATCCACGAAAGCGATATGCTTCTTTTCCCCGACCCCACCACCGCCATGGTCGACCCGACATTGGAAGTACCGACGTTGAGCCTTATCTGCGATGTGCGCGACCCGATAACCGGCGAGAAGTACAGCCGCGACCCGCGCAATGTCGCTCGAAAAGCCGAGGCATATCTCAAATCGACCGGCATCGCGGATACCAGCTACTGGGGGCCGGAACTGGAATTCTTCATCTTCAACAGCGTCCGTTTCGAACAAAACAGCCATATCGGCTATTATTCCATCGATTCGAACGAAGGTATCTGGAACTCCGGCAACGGCGAAGGCAAAAACCTGGGTTACCGCCCGCGCCACAAGGAAGGGTATTTCCCCGTTCCCCCGACCGACCAGATGCACGATATCCGCACCAAGATCGCCCTCAAGATGATGGAAGGCGGACTGACAATAGAGAAGCATCACCACGAAGTGGCTACCGCCGGACAGGCAGAGTTCGACATGCGTTTCGATACACTGACGCAGATGGCGGATAACGTCCTGCTTTATAAATACATCGCCAAAAACGTCGCCATACAGAACGGTTACACGGTGACCTTCATGCCCAAGCCACTTTTCCAGGATAACGGCTCCGGTATGCACGTTCACCAGAGTCTCTGGAAGAATGGTACCAATCAATTTTTCGATGCCAAAGGCTATGCCATGCTCAGCGATACCGCCAAATATTATATCGGCGGTCTGCTGGCACATTCGCCGGCACTTTTGGCTTTCTGCGCCCCGACCACCAACTCTTACAGGAGACTAGTTCCCGGCTACGAAGCCCCCATCAACCTGGTCTATTCACAGCGCAACCGCAGCGCCAGCGTCCGCATCCCGCTGTATTCCACTAGCGCCAAGGCCAAGAGGCTCGAGTACCGCTGTCCGGATGCAAGCTGCAACCCCTACCTGGCTTTCTCGGCTATGCTGATGGCCGGTCTCGACGGTATCAAGAATAAAATCGACCCTGGTCAGCCGCTGGATAAAGATATTTACGACCTCTGTCCCGAAGAAAAAGCCAAAATCAAATCGACTCCGGGTTCGCTGCTGGAGGTTCTCGACGCTCTTGAGAAAGACCATGACTTCCTGCTGGAAGGCAGCGTTTTCACTCCCGACCTCATCGATACATGGGTCAGCTACAAGAGAAAGAACGAATGCGAAGCCATCGCCCTGCGTCCCCATCCCTACGAGTTCTACCTCTACTACGATATTTAAAAAGACGAATCAAAAATTATACAGACAAACGGAAGGAGACCGGATAACCGGTCTCCTTTTTGCATTGAATACTATTTTATAATACTAGCAGCCGTTTTTAACCACAGTATTTTTCAGTGTGCCGACGGAATCTATCCTGATTTCCACCACGTCACCCGGATACATCGGCCCGATGCCGCTCGGAGTGCCCGTAGCGATGATATCGCCCGGCAGCAGCGTCATCACGTTAGATATGAAATTGATGATTTCGGGAACGGTATAGATAAGGTCGCTGGTATTCCCCTTCTGCTTCAACTTGCCGTTCAGATAGGTTTCGATGTTGATATCGGCATGGTCGAGGTCGGTTTCTATCCACGGCCCGATGGCGGCGAAGGTATCGAATCCCTTGGCTCTCGTCCACTGGACATCGGTTTTCTGCAAATCCCTGGCGGTAACGTCGTTGAAACAGGCATAGCCAAGCACATAATCCATGGCAGCGTCTTTGGATATACGCCAGCCGGCCTTCTTGATTACCACCGCCACTTCGCCCTCGTAATCCACCCTCGTTGAATCAGACGGATAGACAATATTCTCTTCAGGGCCGATAACCGCCGTGGACGGTTTCAAAAAAGTGAGGGGGGAATTGGGGAGGGGCATATCCATCTCCCTGGCATGCGAGTGATAGTTCAAGCCCATAGCGATAATCTTGGATGGCTCGCAGGGAGCCAGAAGCTTTACCTGCTCCAGCGGATAGAACTCCTGCGTCGGTTCGAGGTATTTGAAGGGTTTCCCCTCGTATTTTTGAACTGTATGGTCGTTCAATACACCGTATTCTTTTTTTCCATCAACTGCAAAACGTACGTATCTCATAAAAAAGTATTGTAATCCAATCACTCACTCAATGCAAACCCGTTTGTAAATATTTTTTCAGATAACATCGTGGATTTTACGATAAATACAAAGCTTTATACAGTACTATTTTCCTTGACACAGCTTGACTGTGATTGATAAACTGTTATGCTGCATCGCTTGGGTGACAGCTACCATTATTTTTCGACAGGAGTAGAATGTCGCCAGAAAAACTGGAACAGGGGTTGGTCTCCGTCTTTACCGGCGACGGTAAAGGTAAAACATCCGCCGCTACAGGAATCGCTACCAGGGCGGCAGGACACGGTTTAAGAATATTTATAGCCTTTTTTATGAAGGCCGATAATTATATACACGGGGAGAAGAAATCCCTTTCTTCATTCCCCAACGTCACGTTGAAAAGCTTCGGACGCGAAGGCTGGGTGGATAAAAATAACATCCGCCCCGAAGACATAGAACAGGCGAACACCGGGCTTAACGCCGCCAGGGAAGCCATGCTCAGTGGTAAATACGACATCATCATACTGGATGAGATTAACCCGGCTGTCGACTTCGGACTTATCTCGATAGATACAGTTCTCGACCTTATAAAAGATAAGCCGGGCAATGTAGAACTCATACTTACAGGCAGGAATGCCGATGCCAGGCTTATACAGGCAGCCGACATGGTAACGGAAATGCTGGCGATAAAACACCCCTACGAAAACGGAATACAGGCACGCAGGGGCATTGATTATTAAACGGTTTTAGTATTTAATTATATAAGTTTTTTGGGAGGACATCATGAAATTAACATTAAGCGTTATAAAAGCGGATATAGGCGGATTCGTAGGCCATTCCGATTCGCATCCCGCGATACTCGAATCGGCAAATGAAAGCCTGAAAAAGGCCAGGGCAGACGGACTGCTTATCGATTATTATGTAACCAAGTGCGGCGACGACCTGCAGCTTATAATGACCCACAAGCTGGGTGTCGGTAACGAAAAAATTCACAAAATGGCCTGGGATACATTCATTAAGGGAACCGAAATCGCCAAGAAGTTGAAGCTTTACGGCGCCGGACAGGACCTTCTCTCCGACGCTTTTTCCGGTAATGTCAAAGGCATGGGCCCCGGAGTTGCCGAAATGGAGATTGACGAACGTACTTCCGAACCCGTAGTTGTTTTCATGGCAGATAAGACATCTTCAGGGTCATGGAATATGCCTTTATACAAGATGTTCGCCGACCCTTTCAATACCATCGGTTTGGTTATCGCCCCGAATATGCACAAGGGATTCACTTTCGAAGTTCATGACGTTAAAGAGTGCAAGAAAATAAACTTCAACACCCCTGAAGAAATCTACGATTTACTGGTTTTCATCGGTGCTCCTTCACGCTATGCAGTTAAATCGGTGTACAGCAGAGATACCGGCGAAATAGCCGCTGTGTCTTCGACCCAAAAACTTTCATATATAGCCGGACGTTATGTCGGCAAAGACGACCCGGTTTGCATCGTGCGCTGCCAGGGTTCCTTCCCTGCAGTCGGCGAAGTGCTGGAGCCGTTCACTCTTCCTGCACTTGTAGTAGGCTGGATGCGCGGTTCGCATTACGGGCCGCTGATGCCGGTATCGGTTGCCGATAGCAAACCCACCCGCTTCGACGGGCCGCCCAGGGTAACCGCTCTGGGTTTCCAGCTTGCCGAAGGTATGCTGGTCGGGCCGCGCGATATGTTCGATGATGTATCCTTCGATGATGCCCGCAGTCAGGCAAACAAGGCCGCCGAATATATGCGCCGCCACGGTCCTTTCGAACCGCACCGTTTACCGCTGGAAGAGATGGAATACACCACCATGCCGCAGGTAATGGACAAACTCAAGGACAGGTTTTCGACGATAGAGGACTAAATGTCCAGGCTTCTAATTGCGACTAATAACCGGGGCAAGCTTTCAGAGCTAAGGCTCATATTCGCAGGCTTGCCCTGTGTTATTGTTTCCCCCTCCGATATCGGCATCGATTTAAGTGTTGAAGAAACTGGCTCCACTTTCGAAGAAAACGCCTCGCTAAAATCCGTCGCCTTCGCTAAAGCCAGCGGACTGTTGACACTGGCAGACGATTCCGGGCTGGAGGTGGAGGCATTGGGGGGTAAACCCGGTGTTTTTTCCGCACGATACGCCGGCGAAAACGCAACGGACAGCGACCGGGTCAATTTCCTGCTCTCTCAAATGAAAGACATCCCGGAGGGGAAAAGACAGGCCAGATTTCGCAGTGTTATCGCTATAACGACGCCGCAAGACTGGCATACCGAACTGTGTTCGGGGGAATGCCAGGGCATCATTACTTTTGCACCGAGGGGTGAAAACGGATTCGGATACGACCCTGTTTTCTTCCTGCCGCAAATGGGAAAGACAATGGCGGAAATTCCCAAAGATATGAAGAACGGACTCAGCCACCGCGGTATTGCTGCCAGAAACGCCATACCGGTACTAAATAATATGTTAAATATTCTTTAAAACACCTGAAATTACTTGTTAAACTGCTCTTTTTTGTTATATACTACACCACACTACAAAATATCGGGGGTGCAACATGAAATTATCCTGTCTTCAGGAAAACCTTAACCGCGGATTGATATACGTCGGCAGGGCCGCTGCTACCAGGACTACCCTTCCCATAACCAACAACGTACTTTTAGCGACAGACGAAGGGCGCTTGAAGCTGGTGGCCACCAACCTTGAAATGGCGATTACATACTGGCTCGGCGCCAAAGTCGAAGCCGAAGGAGCGATTACCGTTCCTGCCAAATTGCTGAATGAATTCGTAGCATCGCTGCCCAGCGATAAAATCAATATCAGCCTTTCGCCGCGCACGAGAACATTGCAATTGAAATGTGCGCGTTTCGAGGCAAGAATCAGCGGAGTGGATGCCAAGGACTTCCCCCCGATACCCAACGTCGAAGACGGAATTATCACCAGCGTCGAAGCGGAAGCGCTGCAAAAAGGCATCGAAAAGGTTGTTTTTGCCGCAGCTGCCGATGAATCCAGACCGGTGCTGACGGGCATCAACGCCAATTTCGAAGGCAATACCTTAACACTGGCAGCCGCCGATGGTTTCAGGCTGGCAGTTTACAATATGCCGCTGGCGACACCCGTCGCAAAAAAAACAACCGCCATAATCCCGGCAAAAACCCTTGCCGAGCTGAACAGAATGGTAGCGGAGCAGGAAGAGCCGGTTGAAATCAGGTTGAACACGAGCAAAGGGCAGATAATGTTCAAGCTCAAGGATATCGAGCTTGTTTCCCAGTTGGTACAGGGAGCATTCCCCCAGTATTCCCAGCTTATTCCGCAGAGCTATACCACACGCGCCGTGGTCGATATTGCGCAGTTTTTAAGAGCCACCAAGACGGCAAGTATCTTTGCCCGCGACGGCAGCAACATCATCAGGCTGGTTATCAACCCGGGCGTCAAGGAAGCACCGGGGAAGCTGACTATTGCCGCACGCTCGGAAGAAATCGGCGACGATGTTGGTGAAATCGATGCACTGGTTCAGGGCGAAGAAGCCAAAATCGCCTTCAACAGCAAGTATCTTTCGGATATCCTGAATGTTTTACATGAATCTCAGGTCGCTCTGGAAGTAACCAGCCCCTCCAGCCCTGGCGTCTTCCGCCCGGTGGGAGTGGACAACTACATTCACGTTGTAATGCCAATGTTTGTCCAGTGGGACTGAAAATAGCTTCAAAATGACCTTTAATATCGATGCCTTCACGTGTCGCTTTGATATGTAAATCAAGATGTGTGTAGGCATCTTTTTTAGTATAATTATCGCAGTTCTCTAAATCAGGAACTATTTTAGCGCAGAGTTCTTTCATATTATCTTTAGAAATCTGCAAGTTCATTATGCTTTCTTTAGTCTTAATCAATTCATCAAGTTTTTTCTTGTCAGCTTCTTTTTCTTTTTTGGTCTGGTTCATTTCATCTAGTACTACATCTTCAGTGAATCCAAACTTAAACGCTTGCATAATACGCCTTTCCTGTGCAGGATATTTTTTCAATTTCCTGTTTAGCTCTTTAATTTCACTGTCAATCATGGCATATGATGCTTTATCGCTTTCCGATTCTATCTGTTTTCCCATTTCATATAATAATATTTCGGGGTTACTGAGCACACTCTTAACATTTTCCCAAACGACATTTTCAAGCATATCCGCATTTATATAACCTGCATTGCAAATCTTATCTTTCGAGGATGTCGGAGTGGTTCCCCTGCATCTGTAATACCGATATTTCCCTTTTTGAAAAGACCCTATCAATGGACTTCCGCATTTAGCGCATTTAGCTAAACCAACTAAAGGATATTCATGCATGGCTCTGCCAGGATGAAGTTCTTTCGATTTAGCTAAAACATCTTGCACCATATTAAATAATTCCGTATCAATAATCGCTGGAGTTACATCTGGAAGTATAATCCAACTGTTTTGAGGGACTACTTTCCTGTCTTTCCCAGCAGTCTTACCAAAATATGTTATACCAATATAAGCAGGATTTCTCACGATTCGACTTACAGTTCGAGCTTCCCATTTCTTTCCTGATTTAGTAGGTATGCTTTCCTGATTAAATATTCGAGCAATCTTAAAACAGCTATCACCCCTTGCAACCATTTCGAACATCCGTTTAACTATCTTGGCTTCTCTCTCAATTGGAATTCTTTTCTTATATTCTTTTATCCATTCATAACCATATACACCTATACCAGTACCTTGAGGCATCTTCCCAGCTTTAAGTAAAGCCTGTTTTCCTCGACCAGTAGCATCACGTCTTCTTTCAGCATCTAATTTAGCAGCATAACCTTTTATGTAAAATATCAGCTTCCCAACTTCCGAATTATCAACTGTCTCAGTGGCAGCTTCCAGATAAACACCATGCTTTTCCATCTCTTGCATCAATATAACACCATGAACTGGGTCACGAGATAATCTATCAAGACTGTAAACTACTACAACATCGATTATACTTTCACGAATCAATGTTCTAAGTTCATCTAACTGTGGACGTTCTAAAGATAAGCCAGAATACGCTTCCTTGAATTGTTTAACAACTTCATAATTTCTAACTTGGCAATATTTAAGACAGGCTTCAAGCTGTGTTTGCAGGCTTGTACCATCCTGTTCTTGCCCTTCAGTACTAACACGATAATAAATTGCTGCTTTCATTTTATGCCCTTCCATTTTGGTTTATTCCAGTACGGAGATTTACATTTCGGACAGTATTTTGGAAGTTCTTCCATTCGACTTGCCCATTCCCATTCACATCTTAAACATTTATGTATTCTTATCATATCTCTATTATATTATTCTGGATATTATAATAGCAATACTTTTTGATATTATTTTTCTCTTGTTCACTTCAGCGGACGCTAGTTTAAGAAGTGCTTGTCCGCTTCCGTTCCCAAGGCTTTTTCATTGATTTCTTCAATTACACCGCCAAGCTTCATAACTTCTTCAATAAGATAATTATTATTAGGTTTTTGAATATTACCAAACCTTGCAATCCTTTTCTTTAATTCACGCTTGAAATCAGAGGAGTGAAGATATTGTCTAATATCGGCTATTGTTAGAACTTTTGCACCATCGATACCGAATTCATCAGAGGATAACGCACATATCGAAAGAAGTATACCGTTTAACTGCTTCATCAAATGTTCACGCTGAACATTCTTAATCTTTGTTCTAGGAATGTTATATACTTCCCCGAACATTTTTGAGCTATCTTGTATCATCTTCCAGTAATCCTTTTCCTTCCATCTGGATTGATTGCTCTTAGAGCCTGCATCACATACACGAAGCCATTCATGAGTACAATAATCCCATATACTTCCTAAAGTGTATTCCAAATCTGCAAAGCTCTGAGTACACTTTTCCTTAAGAAATTCACGCCTGCATTGAAATTCAATTCTAACCACTCTTTCTTTTTTATCCCAACCTTGCTTTTCCCATATTTCCTTAAACCATTCTTTCTGGCTTTTCAGTATTTCATTAGTCTTATCATATATTCTGGCAAGCAGGTTACCTTTACCAACTTGATAGGTAGTAATACGTCTACCGCTATAATGGGTAACTACGTCAGGAGTAGAATAAGGGAACTCAGCCTTATGCCTTGCCTTCGTAACCATCTCTTTTTCTATCTCAATTATTGGCATAGGCATTTCTATGTCCATACAGAGGTCACACCTTGAAACTGTATTATCGTTACAAATTGCCCACTTTAATAGCCATTCATACACTTCATAAAAAGCAGCTTTATAACCAACAGCCCAGAGGTATTTACTTGAGAATGTGATATAGACTTCAGGCATAACCCTACCATTAAGAGCTTTGGGATTAAGACACATTGTTATATCATCGTTCTCTAATACCCATTCATAACCCCTAGCACCACGAGGCTTGACTATAAAATCAACCCCATACCAATTAACAGCACACCCGTTACTGTCAAAATATTGTTCAGATGCACGTAATTTAGCTTCAGTTAAAATATCGAAGGTTACATTTTCCATGTATCTTTCGATTGCGAAACCAACAACTAATGTATCAATACCAGCACTTAAAACTTTCATAATCTTCAAAGCTAAAATACTATTAGCAACCCCCCTGTTAGTTAGTGAGGGGGGATTCCTTTTCTTTTTTAATCTGGACTTTTCGTTAAGTCCTTCGGCTTTAGTCCGAGAAGTCCCACGATGTCGAGAAGTCCCTTGAGTTTGTTTTGAGGATACCGAGGGAAGAAATAAACCCTTCCCCCAGCTCCCCTCGTATATCCGCTCACGGCTACCGCTCCCGATGTCCGCTCAGCTCTTATTTATCCTATTATGAAGCAGGTGGCGGCTCCCGCCGATCCACCTGCGCCGACCTTTCTGCTTTTTCTGCTATGGCAATATCTTCTTTTAATTGAGCTTGTGCTCTTTCTATTAAACTTGAAAACAAACGCTTTCCAGCTTCCTTTTGTGCAAAAGTCAGCGGCCGTTCTTCAAGAGTGAAGGTTACTTTTATTTCTTGCAGTGTTTTTTTCTGAATCCTTGCCATAATTCTATTAAACCATCGAATTCAGACTTTTAACTGTATGTTTTTTGTACAAAACAAAAAAGCCACCCGGGAATGAGTGGCTTTTTGTTTTCGACTGATTATTTATTATTTTATTGAGTTATCCAGATTCTTTCTTGGATATCCTGTTGCTATATCGGCTAATAATATCTCTTTTGTGATATTGGCAGGGTCTAACTTAATACCTGTATTTTTAAAATGTTTATTACAAAATTCTTCTATCCCTGAATATACGACTCTGCATTGATACCAGTACCAAGCTAAATCACTAAGCTTTTTATCATGATTGAGGCTATAACCATATTTTTTAAGCATTTTTATATGTAAACGATGAGTTCTTTCTTGGCTAACACCATTAAAAGGAGATGGGTCAAGAACTTTATTACCGAGCTTTATTTCTTTTTCAACATTCAAATCAGGATGCCTTTCAATGTATTCTTCTGCTGATATTACTTGCACAGCGAGAGGGAGATATTCAGATTTTTCTATGGTTACCTTTTCAATGTAACCCTTTAAATCCTTTTTATGATTAAATCCGACTCTTATAAACTCAGCTATCAATAATACAAGATTTATATAATCTTCGTTATAAACAAGGTTATCATGAGAAGCTTTAAATCTTATATCCTTTGGCTCATAACTATTGCCAGTAGTAACAGCTTCTTCCCAAGCTTTAAACTCTGATACTGGCATCACTATATGACCTTTTAATAACGATATACAACCTGGTTTACCCCATGCTTCTAGTATCTGGTTATATACTTCCTTTGCTTTTGTAGAAAAATCTAACGCATTATAAACACATAGAGCAGCCACAATGAAAGGTCTCATTTCTGGACGCCAATTATGAGTTTTTGCGCCATAAACTTTACGAGATTGTTTTTTCTTAGGCATATTCACCAAACCAAGAGTTTAAACTTTTTATCGGAAGCCTGCTTTTCATGATTTGGCATATTTTATCACAATATTTATCATATAAGTATTGACTTTGTCCTAAACGATAGTATAATAAAATTAATTTTGATAGACAAAATCGAGACCGCTGATAATATCGAAATAATAGGTAGTATTATCAAAGCTGTACACGAAATCGATTTATAATCGAAGGAGGTGTGATGAGCACAAAAACAGGGACGATTTTATTTGCTTTCTTTATGGTGGTGTGGGTTGGTGTGGGTGCTGCGCTATTTGCTCCAGCAGCTTGTAGCATCACAGGCGATGAGGATTTCGTAACAAATCATCACTCCCTTTCTTATGAAATATCAGGCACGGCCTCAAAAGTATTTGTAACAATGTACACCCCTTCCGGTAGTATAGAGCAGCATGACAGCGTATATTTACCAAGAACTTATAATTATTCCACTTATGATTACTGGTTCTCCTCAATATCAGCGCAAAACCTCGGAGATAGTGGTTCCGTAACTGTTAAGATAATAGTAGACGGTGTGGTGGTAAAGCAGGCCACAAGTACCGGTGCCTATGTAATAGCAATGGCCGATTACTCATTTTATTAAACAGGAGGAAGTAAGAGTCTTTTTTTAGCTTCAAATAGCCTTTAGCTCGCTGATTCAATCCTAATTCACACGCAAGAATTCAACGGTTCAACCCCAGTTTATAGTTTTTAATAAATGAGTTTACTTCTTTAAGAATTAACTCTTTTTAACCTATATTTTAATGTAAGCATGGAAAGGCAAACATCCCCATGTTCGTACAGTGGGATTAGATATTAGATAAATTATTAACCGGAAAACATAGAGGGGAGTGTAAAAAGCTCCCCTTTTTTATTATCACTTTTAAGTCCGCTGCTTTCGGATTATACTGTCATTCTGGAAGTCACAAGGGGTGACTGAAGAATCCGGGGAGCGGGGAGAAACAGCACAAAGGTACCTACGGCAACAGGTGGGACTGCCTTATTAACCACCTCCCCAGATGCTTCATTCGTCCTTCACGAATTCAGCATGACAGATAAAAAACGCAGGGACGACCAATGGTCGTTCGCATTCATGCTTCCGTATTTGGCGGACGGGCAATGCCCGTCCCTACGTGGTTAACGATTATCCTTGTTCCGTTCGCCCCGAGTCCCGATTTCATCGGGAAAGGGTCAAAGAACGGAAGACTTATAAATAAAGGCTTGTGCCATCCTGTTCTTGCCGTTCTATACTTATACAGCAATATTTTGCTGCTGTCATTTATTAATAACCTTCATAATTTCCCCTAAATCTATTATTAGTATTAGTTAAGGATTAATAATTTTACTAGCTTGATTTTCTATCTTAGTAATAATTGCTTCAACTTTTGGATTTATAGTATCTTCTTTATACCTATCCCAAAATATTGCTTCATTCTTTCTTATATTATTATTAATTTCTTCCAATTTTTCTTTATTTGTATCTATATGAAAGCTATTTTCACGATCAAGCCAATAATAAGATAATATATTCGCTGAAGCAAACAATTCATTCATGACACTATTTAATTCATTAAATGGCTCAACTGATTTCTCACCAAAATATGCCCAGTATCGATATTTTAAAGACTGTAATTTGCTAAATTTATCTTTATGTTTATCATATCTTTCAAACAAAACATATACTCTGTCATAGACTATTTTTTGCGCAGGAGTTTCATTATCGGATGCTTTTCGAGTGCTACCTTCGCTAGCATATGAAAAGGGACTTCTTATATATTTAATTATATCTCTTATTTCATAAAATAAAGCTAGTACTTCTTCGACAAGTTCTATTTTTCTTTTACCTAAATACTCAGTACGCCATTTATAAATTCCCACTACAACTGCAATTGCAGCAACAATAATTGAAATACTTTCTAATATATTTGCTATTGTCACTTTTTCAAACTTCCTTTCCCTTTTCGTCTAATTCAATATATGGATATACATTTGGAGAGTAATTTTAGTAGCAATTCTATTCGACCATATCATTCACGATTTTAACAACTATATATATGTCATTTATATAATTGTATTTTCTGCAAGTATATAATATCAATATAAATACCTAAAATATTTAAAAACGGAAAGCGTCCGGTGTTGAATCGAACGCTTTTTTAGCAAATGCCTAAAGATAAACAAATATCGGATAGAATATCTAATTCTAAATCAAAGTGACCTGTAGATTTCCCTGCGGTGTCCTATACGAAGGATAATGACAGTCTTATTATCGTCATCGATACTGTAAACTATGCGGTAATCTCCATACCGGATTCTCCACAATCCTGCGCTCTTTATCTTCTCTACACCCTTCGGCCTCGGTAACTCCGCCAGGTTTTTAACTGCCTCTATAATTGCCGTGAAATCACTTTTGGGCAGCTTATCAAGAGAATGCCGGGCTTTCCGTCTTAATTCTATCCTGTACATTATCGGTATTTACGAATTTTTCGTTTTGCGTGATTCGAGATAATTTTCCAGCGAAACAGTTCCTTCAACATCAGCCAATGCCGCCAGCCCTTCAGTAGAGTCTATTTCATCTTCCATCTTGGCAATTATAGCTTCAGTAAGCCATTCCTTCATCGACTTCCCTTTCAGGGCAGCCATAGCTTTTAAACGGTTTCTCAATTCAGGTTCTATATCCAGAAAGTATCTTGTTCTGCTAGTTGCGTTCTGCATCTACACCCCCTATATTGGCTATGTTTGCTATTATCATAGCTATTATAGCCGATATAGTCAATATACCACTATAACTACTATCCTGTAAACGAAAAGCGCCCGGCTTTTTACACCAGGCACTTCTTTTGATTATATTTCACCGCAGCAAATAGATTGCCGCTAACAGAAAGGATTAAAACCGGGCACTCTAATTAACTATCGGTCTGCCGTATTTATCAGTAAACTTGCCCATCAACGCCATAATGAAATCGATTAAAGCCCATAAACCGACAGCCGAGACCAGGATATAACCGAAGATAAAGATACTGGTTATCCAGCCGACGACCGTCAATACCGCCATAGCGATACCGGTACCTACCTTTCCGGTATAAAACCTGTGAACGCCCAACGTTCCCAGGAAGAAGGCCAGAAGCGCAACCGTTATCTTGGACTTATCGGAAGCATAACCGGCCATATTATACTGGTTTGGCGGATATTGTGGATTAGGGTATTGCTGATTTGGATACTGAGGATTCTGATACTGGGGCGGCGGATATTGAGGATTGGTATACTGGGGATTTTGATATTGTGGATTAGGATACTGTGGTGATTGATATTGTTGTGCATGATAAGGCGGCTTTTGATTTGGATTAAGAATAACCCCACAGTTCACGCATATATCAGGATTCCCTATTAATTCATTCCCACAGTTTCTACAAAATGGCATATAATCCTCCCTCATATTTTTTTCAAAGGTTAAATATTCCCTTATTTCGAACCTTGAATTTACCGGCGATTTAATCAATCAGCAATCGGGAAAACCCATATATACTATAGTACTATATTATAATATATATTTTTTCTTTTAAACGCAACATAAAGGGAAAAATATGCCCCTCAAAAGACATTCGTCCTCATCCATCAGGATTGCAAACTTGAACGTATAACTACTTATACCAGAGAAGAGCTGAAATCTTACTTTAAATGATGCCCTTTAATCTCTTTTCATGTTGACGAACTGAAGGGGCATGTCATAGCCCTGGTCTTTCAGCAATTGCATGATTTCCTGCAGGTCGTCTATCTTCTTTCCGCTGATTCTAAGCTGGTCATCCTGAATGGCCGGCTGCACTTTGGTATTGAAACTTTTGATGAGCTTGACCATTTTCTTCAATGTTTCAGACGGAATCCCCTCGTTGACCTGTATATCCATTTTCACCGTACCGTGCGAAGTCGGCTCTATTTTCTTCGGGGACAGGCATTTGGGATCCAAATCAGAACGAACACACCGCCCCTTCAACATTTCGATAACCGTTTTCATCTTCAATTCATCGCCGGTTGCAAGATGAATCAGCTTATCCTTCTTATTCAGAGTTATCTCGGTATTCACATTTTTAAAATCGTAGCGGCTGGCTACTTCACGCAGCGTATTATTCACAGCATTATCCAGCGCCTGCATATCAACCTTACTCACCACATCGACTGAAGGCATATTTTCCCCCGATATATTAAACTATAAAACCCCAGAGCTTTTCCGGGGTTTTACATCCTATTTAATTTTTACCATTTAAAATCCGTCTCGTTACGTTATAAGACAGGCAACGAATTCCGATTTTTATTTCTGTTCAGTCTTGGGTGCTTCGGATATTTTTTCTACGGTAACCCTTACTTTATCACCGCGCTTTAAACTTTCCGCCGGGTTGAAAGCAACTTCCGGTGATTTTGCCGTCCAGTTAACTCTAAACAATACCCTTAAATCTTCTTCCATACCGATATCGGTAGTCATGTTTGCTTCAGCCTGCCCTATTTTTACTGGTTCCATATTTTAACGCCTCCTGATATATAGCTAAATTAATTAAATATTTATGCCGTTTTTGTATCGTCTACATTACCGGCTGTGTTTTCTGCTACTGCATCCGTGGGAATCTTTGCAGACTCACAACACACACATTCTGCTTCGACAGCCGTTTCTTCAGCAGCTTCGGTTTCATTTGCCGTCTCATCGGTCTTCTCTTCTACCGGGTCAGGAACGATGACAACCTTTTCCACCGTCACTTTTATTCCATCGCCAACCTTCAATTCCTCAGATGGTTTAAACACAAGTTTCCCAGTTGTTTCAGCCCCCCACCCCCATCTTAACAAAACCTTTAATTCTTCTGATGTTTTTACGTCGCTCGTCATTTCCATCTGAACTTCACCAAGCTTTTCAATTGACTCCATGTACTGCCCCCCTTTGGATTTAATATATTAGCAATGTATTCATTAGATTGCTAAAGCATATTTTATAAATCCTGGCTAGTTTTGTCAATACCCCTGTACTCCCAAAATACATTGATATCAACAATCGACCAGAATTTTAATTATAAAGCACCTGCTATTAAAAATTTTACCCGGCGGTCACTTCTTCGTTGAAATATGGAAAGGAACATATAGCGGACAAAAACCGCTGAGGGCCGTTCCCACCAATATTCCACCTAAAACTATCAATACGATTTGCCATGCACCATCCATAGCAAGTAAGGCGACCAGAATCAACGCAACGCCGATAATGCCACGAATAATCCTGTCCAATTTCCCCATGTTCATTTCATTCCTCCTGAAATTTAATAATATGAGAAGTTTCACAGGCTTATGGTCTTTTTATACATTTACATTCCGGAATCCGGTAGTCTGCGGGACATTTCAACATCATTGATATCAGCGATTTTTTCCATCTCCTTCCCGCAACAACTCAAAGTGCCTCCACCAGCGATAACAACAGTTACTTCATTTCCGCAAACGGTGCATCTGTATATCTCGCCCGTATTTTCAACGCTCATCGTGACCTCCATATGGATAATGGATAGCGGAACAACTAGTTATATATTAGTAGAGGTTAAACATTATTGCAATAGGCGAATTAGCGAAGCCGCATAATCAGGCAAAAATCTCATATATATAAACTATATTTGTAGAGTAAGCCAAATTAAGTTATAATTATGTTAATAGTTTAAGTTTAGGTTAATAAATCTTCTCGAAATCCCTCAGATTTGTAATAAGCATTGTATGGCCCGAACTCCGACTAATATATTATGAGAGGAGGACATGCAATGACTTTCGAAGACAAGATACTCCGATGTCACGATTGCGGGAAAGAGTTTACTTTTACCGCTTTCGAACAGGAGCAATTTCAGTCAATGGGTTATACTAATTCGCCCAGGCGTTGTATTTCATGCCGGCAGGATAGGAAAGCAAGGCAAACCAGCCGGCTTGGCAGCAATACCAGAAATTATAACAACCATGATGAAAAAACCAGGCGGCAAATGTTTTCAGCAACATGCATTGAATGTAAAAAGGAAACGCAAGTGCCATTTAAACCCAGTCAGGATAAACCTGTATATTGCGGCATTTGTTATAACAAAATAAGAGACACCAGATAAATATTTAGATAATAAACAAAAAATAAGGAGTTAATAATTATGAAATTATATGTCGGAAATTTATCGTACGATATAACAGAGGAAGATTTGAAACAGAAATTTTCAGAATACGGAGAAGTGGATACAGTAAGTATCATTACGGACAGAGATAGCGGCCGTCCCAAGGGCTTCGCCTTTGTAGAAATGTCATCCAAAGCACAGGCTGAAGCTGCTATTGCCGGATTAAACGGTCAAATGATAAATGACAGAACTATCGTAGTCAACGAAGCCCGTCCCCGCACAGACAATAGGAGCAGCGGAGGAGGATACGGTAGCAACAGAAGCGGCGGATATGGCGGCAACCGTGGCGGCGGATATGGCAGTGGAAATCGTAGCGGCGGAAACAGGGGCGGTAGAAGATTCTAATTCACATCCCTGCTTCATCCTGCTTGAGTAACAAGGAAACGTGTCGATAACGAATATTAATGTAAACTCCTCCCTATTTTTATTAACAGGGGAGGAGTTTGTCTTATAGTTGCAATCCAATCTCAAATTATATGCAACTGGTATTTAACTAAGGAGTTTCAATGAATTTTAATGAGTTTAATTTACATCCCAGCATTATGGAAGGCGTCCAGGCGCTCGGATATGTCGAGCCTACACCAATCCAGTTAAAAGCGATTCCGCCTATAATGCAGGGACGCGATATTGTCGGGTTGGCACAGACAGGGACGGGAAAAACCGCTGCCTTCGTCTTGCCCATACTACAACAATTAATGAAAGGGAAAAGGGGACAGGTCAGGGCACTTATAATGTCACCCACCCGCGAACTGGCCGAGCAAACATGCGAAGCCATAAATAAACTGGGAAAAAGAACCGGATTGAGAAGTGTCTCCGTTTATGGCGGCGTTAACATCAATCAACAAATCATCAATCTGCGGAATAAAGCCGAGATTGTTGTAGCCTGCCCGGGACGGCTGTTAGACCACATATGGAGGAGCACCGTCGATTTGACCCATATCGAGATACTGGTAATCGATGAAGCAGACAGGATGCTGGATATGGGATTTCTGCCGAATATAAAAAGCATTCTCGAATGTATAATGCAGAAACACCAGACACTGCTTTTTTCGGCCACCATGCCCAAAGAAATACGCAGCCTGATAAAGGATATTCTTACAGAGCCGATATATATACAAATCGGAAATACAGTTCCAGCGGAAACAGTATCTCATGCTTTATATCCTGTAAAACAGCATCTTAAAACGGCATTACTTTTGGAAATACTATACCGTACAGAAATGGAATCGGTAATTATCTTTACCCGAACCAAGCACCGTGCCGAAAAGGTAGCCAAGGAATTGAAAGCAGCCGGGTTTAAAGCAGCGGCTTTACACGGTAATCTATCTCAATTCAGGCGACAGGCTGCAATCGATGGCCTGCGCAAAGGTTCAATCAAGATATTGGTAGCGACAGATATCGCCTCCCGGGGCATAGATATTTTAAGCATCTCGCACGTTATTAATTATGACATCCCCGAATGCTCAGAGGACTATACGCATCGCATCGGCAGAACAGGAAGGATTAATAACAATGGCAGCGCTCTGACACTGGTAACAGGTTCGGATACGGCCATGATACGTGAAATCGAGAAGATTTTAAAGTCACCGATAGAAAGAAGGACTCTGGAGGGATTCGATTATACCGTACCCGCTCCGGTAGATGAAAGAATCCGTCCTCAGCAAAAAATGGGGGGGAGAAACGTTCGCCCCCCGCGTCAAACAATAGGAAACGATTTCCGCAGCAAGAGGTTCAATAACAGGAAACCCTCAGTCGCAAAAGCGGGATAATCATACTGTATTTATTTATATTTTTTGGATATAATCGAATATAATAATATACAAAATTTAACAGAACCGGATGGAGGCAGGGTTACCGAAACTATATGATTTACCGAAACGATATCAGAAACGTGGCCATCATCGCACATGTCGACCATGGCAAGACCACACTCGTAGACGCTCTGCTTAAACAGAGCAAAATTTTCCGTGAAAATCAGCATGTGGCCGAATGCGTGATGGACAGCAATACCCTTGAAAGAGAAAAGGGCATTACCATTATGGCAAAGAATACCGCCATTACATATAAAGGTGTGAAAATCAATATCATCGACACCCCGGGACATGCGGATTTCAGCGGTGAAGTGGAAAGAGTAATCAGCATGGCCGACGGCTGTTTGCTGCTGGTGGATTCCGTTGAAGGCCCGATGCCGCAGACGAAATTCGTATTGCAGCAGGCCATGTTGAAGGGGCTTAAACCGATATTGATTATTAACAAGATAGATAAAAAAGAAGCCAGAATTCAAGAGGTAATCAAACTGACACAGGACCTCTTCCTGGAACTGGCTACACGGGAAGACCAGCTTGATTTCCCGATACTCTATGCCAGCGGCAGGAACGGTATAGCCATAACCGAACTGGGACAGGAAGGGAAAAATATCTTCCCTATTCTCGATTGCATACTGGAAAAAGTGCCGCCCCCGCAGATTGCCGAAGGCCCCTTCCAGATGCTGGTAACCAACCTGGACTATAACAGCCACAAGGGAAAAATTTCTATCGGCAGAATCTGGAGGGGGAAGATTTCACCCCGCGATTATGTAGTATGTTTGAATGCGGACGGCAATTCCACTCAATACCAGGTAGACGAGGTATTCACATACATGGGATTGGCAAAGCTGAACGTAGACGAGGCCGAAGCCGGAGACATCGTTGCCATAACCGGGGTAGAAAAAGTGAGCATCGGCGATACGGTAGCCGACCCGCAAAATCCGGAAGCGTTACCCAGAATCGAAATCGGTGAACCTACCATAGAAATGACCTTCGGAGTAAATACATCTCCGTTTGCCGGACGTGAGGGGCAATACTGCACTACCCGCCAGTTGAGAGACAGGCTGTACCGTGAACTGGAGAAAAATCTCAGTTTAAGGGTACAGGATACAGATAGTGCCGATACCTTCATTGTAAAAGGCAGAGGCGAACTTCATCTCTCTATTTTAATAGAAACGATGAGACGAGAGGGATACGAATTCGAGATATCCAAACCTGAAGCAATCACCAAGATGATCGACGGGAAACTGATGGAACCTGTGGAATCCCTGATAATCAATACCACGGAAGAATACATCGGTGTTTTGACCGAGATGCTGAGCAAGCGTCAGGCGCTGCTTTCCGATATGTACAACGACGGAAAGGGAAATGTGCGTCTCGAATATAAAATACCTACAAAAGGGCTGATAGGTTTCCGCGGGCAGTTCCTTACCGCCACACGCGGCGACGGGATTATGAACACCGTCTTTTTGGGATACGAACCATGGAAAGGAGCCATCACCTCTACTCGCAACGGCGTACTGGTGGCCTCCGAAGCGGGGATGGCTTTATCATACGGCATCGCCAATGCACAGGAACGCGGCGAGACATTTATCGAACCCAATACGATGGTATACGAAGGTATGATAGTCGGCATGCACCAACGCATGCAGGATATCCCCATAAATATCTGCAAGGAAAAGAAAAAAACCAATATCAGGTCGTCCACCGCCGATATAGCCGTAAAGCTGACACCGGCCATAAAGTTCAGTCTCGAACAGGCGATAGACTTCATCAATGACGACGAACTGGTCGAGGTCACACCCGAAAATATCAGGCTGCGCAAGAAGCTGCTGACCTATCATGACCGGTTGAGGGATAAATCATACCGCTGTAAAGATAACGAATAGCATGATATAGCATATCGGTCAGGGACATAATATGTACGATGTTATGGCATTATATATACACGTGCCCTTCTGCCGGCGTAAGTGTAAATATTGCTCTTTCATATCTTACCAGTCGAGGGAATGCGATATTCCTGCCTATACCGACGCAATAACAAAAGAACTGGAACTGCTTTCCCGCGATTGCAATATCAAGACTGTTTATTTCGGCGGAGGCACTCCCAGCCTGCTTTCGGCAGAACAACTGACCGGAATACTATCCGCTACCGGCAAACACTTCCCGGTAGCGGATGATGCGGAGATAACTATCGAAGCTAATCCGGGAACAATTGATTTACAGTATCTGTCATCCATAAAGGCGACAGGGATAAACCGCCTCAGCCTCGGCGTTCAGAGCTTCGATGATAACGAGCTTCAAATGCTGGGGCGTATCCATACAGCGGAAGAAGCCGCAAATGCGATAAACGATATCAGAAGAGCCGGATTCGACAACCTGAATATCGACCTGATATACGGACTTCCCGGGCAGACTATAGATGACTGGATGTCCACTCTTCGAAAAGCGTTAGAGGTCAACCCCGAACATATCTCCCTCTATGCACTGACGCTCGAACCCGAAGAACCCCTGTTTCAAGAGATTCAGGGAGGTAAATTACCGGAGATTTCGTCCGATACGGCGGCAAGCCAGTATGAGATGGCAGAGGATTTGCTGCAGGAACACGGATATAAACACTACGAAATATCGAACTGGGCAAAACCGGGGAAGGAATGCCGGCATAATCTGGTTTACTGGCAGGGAGGAGCATATCTGGGTGCCGGGGTTGCCGCACACTCCTATCTTGAGAGAAGACGCTGTGCAAATACAGCGGATTTTGACAAATATATTGCCTCTTTATCACAAAACGCTTTACCGCCTTTGGACATCGATGAAGCAATTACTCCGGAGATTGAGATAGCGGAATCAATTATACTCGGACTGAGGTTGTGTGACGGCATACACCTGAAAGACTTTGAAAAACGCTTCGGTATCGATATAATTAAAAACTACAAACGTCAAATAGATGAACTGTCAGAATTCAAGCTTATAGAATATGATAACATATATTTAAGACTGACACCGCACGGCAGGTTGCTGGGCAACGAGGTATTCTGGAGATTCCTGCCGGATAAGGTATAATACAGTAATAAAGTAGACTAGGAGAATTTTTACCGGGATATGAAACAGCTTAATACCCGTAATTTCTGCATCATCGCCCATATCGACCACGGCAAATCGACGCTCGCCGACAGGCTTATCGAGCTTACCGGAGCCATGAAGAGCGATAAAATCGTCGAACAGGTCATGGACAGCATGGAACTCGAACGGGAGCGCGGCATCACCATAAAAGCCAAGGCCATCCGCCTGCTTTATAAAGCTAAAAACGGCGAAACATACGAGTTGAATCTTATCGATACCCCGGGACATGTCGATTTTTCTTACGAGGTATCGAGAACCCTGGCAGCCTGCGAAGGCGCTATCCTCGTTATCGATGCCACCCAGGGCATTCAGGCACAGACAATCTCCAATGTCTATTTTGCCATGGACCATAACCTGGAAATTATTCCGGTTATCAATAAAATCGATTTGCCCAGCAGCGAACCGGAAAGAGTGCTGGAAGAAATCGAGAGCGTACTTGGATACAAAAGCGAAGAAGTGCTGCATATCAGCGCCAAGACAGGACAGGGAGTCCCCGAACTGCTCGAAGCCATCGTCAACAAAATTCCTCCGCCCAAAGGCGACGTCAACAAGCCTTTAAGAGCGCTGATATTCGATTCGCACTACGATTCCTATATGGGAGTGGTGGCTTATATCAGCGTTACTGACGGCAGCATCCGCAAGGGGGACAAACTGCGCCTGATGGGACAGGGGACGGAACTCGAAGTCGTCAGCATCGGCTATTTCAATCCCAAATTCAATCCGTCAGAAGAACTGCTTGCCGGGGATATCGGCTATATTGCTACCGGACTAAAGAGCGTCGGCGAATGCCGCGTCGGTGATACCATTACTTCGCTTGTTGACGGAGCGACAGAACCTCTTATCGGTTACAAGACGGCGAAACCGATGGTATTCAGCGGTATTTATACTACCCAGCCCGAAGACCATGGACAGTTGAGGGAAGCGATAGAAAAGCTCAGCCTGAACGACGCTTCGTTTTCTTACGAGCCGGAAAACAGCCCTGTTCTCGGTAACGGCTACAGGTGCGGCTTCCTCGGACTGCTGCATATGGATATTATCCATGAGAGGCTTGAAAGGGAATTCGACCTGTCGCTTATAGTTACTGTTCCGGGTGTTAAATTAATCGTAACCAAAACCGACGGCAATCAACTGGTTGTAGTCAATCCCTCTGACCTGCCGGAACCGACAGAAATATTAAAAATGGAGGAACCCTGGGTTAAAATATCGGTCATTACCCCTTCGATTTTTATCGGGCCGATAATGGATCTGGTGACTCAATCCGAAGGCGTATACAAGCATACGGAATACATAGGGCAATCACATGCAAACGATGCACTGGGACAGAGAGTACGCCTTGAATATGAAATCCCGTTGCGTTCGATGCTGACGACATTCTATGACCAGTTGAAGAGCCGCAGCCGTGGGTATGCTTCGCTTGACCACGATATGATAGGTTACCGGGAAACCAGGCTGACCAAACTGGATGTTCTTGTAAACGGAATAGTCGTGGATGCTTTCAGCCGCGTCGTTCCGCCGGATAAGGCGCACGAAATCGGTAAATCGATGGTGGAAAAGCTGAAAGACGTCATTCCTCCGCAACTCTTTAAAGTGCCTTTGCAGGCATCTATCGGCAGCCGCATCGTCGCCCGTGCTGATATAGCGGCGCGCAGAAAAGACGTACTGGCTAAATGCTACGGCGGCGATATAACCCGTAAACGCAAGCTCCTCGAAAAACAGAAAGAAGGGAAGAAGAAGATGCGAAATATCGGCAAGGTAGAGGTTCCCAAGGATGCCTTCATGAGCGTCCTCAAGATGGAACAATAGTTTTAAAAGAAAATAAAATTTCGATATAAGATATAAAATGAGAGTCGATAAAAATAATCCGTGGCATCAATACAACAATTTCGGGGACTGGCTGCAAACCGATAAAAATATAATCTGGATCATAACTTTGCCGTTCGGTTACCTCTACTACATTATGACTACCTATGAGGTATAACCGAGGGGATATCCTCATAAAAACAGAGCAAGTGTCGTGCTAAATTCATAAGGGACGTACGAAATATACGGGTTGGAAATAAAGCGTCTTTGCGAGTTTTCCTGAAAGGAAAACGAAGCAATCTCTACAATTCCTCATAATTACCCCGGTTCGAATACTTCAATACCTGAGTAGCCTAATATGATTGGTAACGAAGAGATTGCCGCGTTAGTCATCCAGATAAAACGAAACGAAGAATTTTATATCGAACGGAACAAACATAAGCCCCTCTCCCAAGATTCTTCGGTCGTTTCACTCCCTCCAGAATGACATATTTGATTATGTTTTATTAAAACTTGAAATGCACGAATATCCTGCCGAAGTTCTTATCGTCCTTCTCGATGCGGTGATATAGTTTCTTTATGTCAGGTTCGTTTAAAAAACGCAATACCCTTTTCTTCAACTGCCCAGCCCCCTTGCCCGGGATGATTTCCACAAGCGTAATCCTTTTTGAAACAGCTTCGTTAACGACACGGTTGAGTTCCGCATCTATGGAAGCGCCTTTATTGAAAATGTCGTGCAAGTCCAGAACCAGTTTCGCCATCTATGATTCTCCTGTAGAAAAGACGAGGCGGACAGCCGTTAACTATCCGCCTCTATTATACCCGATTTAGAACAGGAAGATTACTCTTCGGTAATGGTAACTTTAGTGATGACGTCTCCGTTCCTGATATTTTTCAGGATAGCCATATCGCTGGTCATCTGACCGAAAACGGTGTGATGGTTGTTGAGATGCGGCTGGGGAGCATATGTTATAAAGAACTGCGAACCGTTAGTGTTCGGACCGGCATTGGCCATCGATAAAGTGCCCGTGCCGTGAACATGTTTGGTAAACTCATCTGCAAAGGCATAACCGGGGCCTCCGCAGCCGGTGCCGGTCGGGTCGCCGCCCTGAGCCATGAATCCGGCAATTACACGATGGAAAGTGGTGCCGTCATAGAAGCCGTCGCGCGCCAGAAAGACGAAGTTATTGACCGTTTTGGGGACATCGGCGGCAAATAATTCGATTACTATATTCCCCTTTGCCGTTTCAAGGGTAGCCGTATATTTCTTGGAGGTATCGATTGTCATAGCCGGAGGAGCGGAATATTTCTTTTGTGCCATTTTCATTTCACCCTTTCATAAGTAATTTGGATATAACCGTCCCTATTATACAATAAGTGGATTAAAATTATTAAATCGTCATACATATACAGTGCAAAAGTTCAGAAACATATTGGACTCTGATGGAAGGAAAAGAGAGGAGTCCGGGTGAAACAGATATACATAGATAGTTACTATGGAAAACGCTATAGTTATGCAATGCAATATATTCTGGATAACATCCAACATCCAAAAATAACTGAAATCGAACACAGACTGGAAATCATTCAATTCTTCGATGATTTCGGGGAAACCGCTACCCGCAGGGCTTTCGGCAAGAGCCGTTCTACCGTATATCTCTGGAAGCAAAGGCTGGCCGAATCGGGCGGCAGGATATCTTCCCTGGCTTCGAAAGACAAGACTCCTATTCATAAACGACGCAGGATAGTCCATCCTTTTATCAAAGACTTCATTTTAAACTACAGGCTGGCTCATCCGGGTGTCGATAAAACTACCATCACCCCGGCTCTTAACGATGCCTGCCGACGGAAAGGCATACAACCGGTTTCGGAGTCTACCGTGGGACGCATTATCAAAGATTTGAAAGACAAGGGAAGCATTCCTAAATATGGAAAAGTCTCGTTTTATGGGCAAACCGGCAATCTCTTCTTGAGAGAAAGGAAAGCGACAAAAAGGAAGTCCAGAAGAAAAGACTTTCATCCTGCTCAGCCGGGAGACCTGGTACAGATGGATACCGTTTCGATATTTGCCTGCGGAATAAAACGCTATCTGTTTACAGCTATCGATGTGAATACCCGTATTACTTTTGCCTTCGCTTACAAAGCCAATACATCGGCTAACGGCAGGGACTTCCTGAATAAGTTCGTTAACGTTACTCCCTTTGCTACCGCCAGAATTCAGACCGACAACGGCAGCGAGTTTGCCCACCACTTCGACAGCTGCTGCAAAGATAATGACCTTGTTCATTTCTATAATTACCCGAGACATCCGCAATCCAACGGGCATATCGAAAGATTTAACAAGACCATTCAGGAAC
>DAOUFJ010000015.1:0-6066 GCA_034429935.1 Dehalococcoidales bacterium | reverse complement strand
ATGTAACCTCGATATTGTTCAGTTTAAGCATTGCTTCACTTTCACGTCAGATGTATTTATTATAGCTTATTCGACGCCGTTATGGTTCGACAGGCTCACCATGAACGGCTTAATAATATCGCTCCGAGCCGCTCTTGTTGTCATGCTGAATTCGTAAGGGACGAATGAAGCATCTGGGGTGGGGGTACGGCATTTGCACCTGAAGCCGAAGTATCCTATTTATCTGTTTCTCCCCACCCGCCGGATTCTTCGTCCACCCCTTGTGGTCTCAGAATGACAATTCTATTTACCGAACCAGTCGAAATCCTCATACTTGATAACCGGAGCTTCGATCCAGTCCGTAATGGCCTTGATTTCTCCGCTCTGGACCTGGAATATTCTGAGCGACTTGGATAACCTGTTATCTCCGTCGGTATAGCTGACAGGCCCCTGTAATCCCTCGACATCGTAATTATCCAGCGCCTTAATGCCGTGTTCTTCGATAGCCTGCCATGATTCGGCTCCGCCGTTTGCCAGGACATCATAACCGACCGCATCTACAGCCAGTGATACTATTTTAGCCATGGTGAGGCTCTGACAATATGATGCTATATATTCCATGTTAAGGTAATCGTCGGGGTGATTTGCCTGGCAGTACTCTGTCATTTTCGCCATGCCGGAAACATTATCGCCCCAGTTGACAGTGGGGAACATGCCGTAAACACCCTCGCATTTATCGGCGCCGGCAAGGTCAACCAGTGCTTTGGTCATACCGGCGTGTCCGCAGGCGATAATCATGCCTGAGGAAGTCATTTCCAGTTCCATTGCGTTTTTAATTACAATAGAACTCGGCTGCGGAGTACTGGCAATGTAGAGGACATCCGGATTCATTGCTTTCAATTCCGTAAGGCTGGTAATTTCAGATGTCGTACTGGCGGTATGCTCCCTGACAACGATATCGATGCCCAGTTCATCGGCCATGGCGGTAGCGCCGTCTTTGGCTCCGTAACCGGTAGAGTTGCTGAGTATGTGCATCGCCATGAGCGGCCTGCCTTCTCCATGCCACAGGTTTTCGAGGAAATATTGGGCAAAAACCGCCCAGTCGTCGCCATAGTCCGGCATCTGTCCGTAGATATGCTGCGGCGGACGATATATAATAGGCGCACCGTATGCCGCCAAACCGGGGAAACCGTTCTGATTGGCTACGGTCATACCGGCCGTCATCATGGCCGATGAAGAACAACCGAACATGACACAGCCGTCATCCATGAATTTATTGACGTTGCTGACCATAGTGGCGGCATTGTAACCGTTGTCCATCCACACCAGTTCGAGTTCGTAGCCGCCGACTCCGCCCAAAACTTCGTTAACATACTTGATAGCATCTCTGTTGCCGTGCTCCAGTACTTTGCCTTTTTCTGCCGCATCTCCGGTGCTGGGGGTGGTGATTCCGATTTTTATGGTGCTGCTTTTTGAGCTACAGGCAGTCGTCAGAAATGGGAGGCCTCCCATAAACAGGAACAAGGATGCCGCTCCCGTACCGACAATAAAATTTCTTCTCGAAATCCCCCAAGATTCTTTGTTTCCCATTGTAAGCTACCTCCCTTTTTTATTTTATTTTTTATACTCATTAATAAGAAAACGGCCAGATACGATAAGAGGTCTTAAACAATTGCCATCTGTGCGCCAGACCCCTGGGTTCCAGTATCAGGAATAAAATTATTACGGCACCGAAAATCATCGGTTTCAAACCTGATGCCCAACCTGAAGTAAAAAGGGTAATATGTGATTCCAGGAAGGGTACGATCTGCAATGACAATATGCTATCCAGCAGGCGAATCATAACGACACCGAATATAGGCCCGACTGAGGTGCCCAGCCCTCCGATAATTATCATGCCGACATATAATATGGATTCCTTGAAATTGAAAAATTCCGGATTCAAAAACCCGTAATAGCAGTGCGCCAGCAGCGACCCGGCTATACCGGCAAAGAAACAACCGATGAAGAAGGCCAGCAGCTTGTAACGGAACAGGTTGATTCCCATTACCTGCGCTGCCAGGTCGTTGTCTCTTATCGCCACAAAGGCTCTGCCGGGTCTGGTTCTTGCCAGGTTCTTGGCAAAGAATATCACCAGTATGGCAATTACCAGTATCAGGTAGTATTTGCTGGCCTGGCTGGTGAAAGTGTACCCGAATATCTCGGCTGACGGAACGCTTAAGCCGATGTTGCCGCCGGTTACGTCGGTCCAGTTTTTAATGACCCACATAATAATGAACTGCGCTGCAATGGTGCTTATCGCCAGGTAAAAGCCCTTGACGCGCAGCGATGGCAAACCGAATAACATGCCGATTAATCCCGCCATCAATCCGCCGCAGACCATCGCCAGCAGGAACGGCACTCCCAGTTGCCCGGTCAATATTGCCGATGTGTAGGCGCCGACGGCGATAAAACCGGCATGCCCGATTGACAACTGACCGCAATAACCGGTGAGTATGTTCAAACCGGTAGCAGCTATAATCGTTATGGTGATTATATTGCAGACGCTCAGCCAGTAATTGCTCAAAAACGATGGCAGCACCAGCAACAAAACAAGCAGTAATCCGAGCAAAACCCACTGTGTTTTGGTGCGGAATATCGCCATGTCCTGGGCATAACTGTAATTTCTTACTCCGGCAGGTAAAAACACTTCTATATCCTCTCTATACGGACTTCACCGAATAATCCGTATGGTTTAATCATCATTATTATTATTATCATAATGAACGGAATAACCTCTTTGACACCGGGCCAGGTCAATGCCGTCAGGTACCCGCCGCCGAGGTTTTCCGCCAGACCGATTATAGGCCCGGCGATCATGGCTCCCAGGAATGAATCCAGCCCGCCGAGGATTACGACCGAGAAGGATTTCATACCTGTTTCCACCAGTCCGTAGCTGATGCCTCCGATGCTCGACATCAGTATGCCGCCGATGGCAGCCATGGCGCAGGCGAGCATCCATGAACGGGAAAAGATTTTGGTTACCGGGATGCCGCAGGCCTGAACCGCCATCTGGTCGTCGGCGGTAGCCCTCATGGCGATGCCCATCCGGCTGTATTTGAAGTAGAGGGATAAAGCCGCGAACATTACCAGGGAAATCAAGGCCGCCCATAAATACTCCTGTGAAACGACGGCAGTGCCGATATGAATCGTTTCATCGGGGAACAGGCGCGGCAATACATCGATGCTCCACGGCCATATAAAGGTAACCAGCCCTTCTATGAAATAAGCCAGTCCCAGTGTCACTGCAATCAGGGAAAGGATTGGCTGCGCAATTAAAGGGCGTAACAGGAATCTTTCGATTATCCATCCCAGCCCAAAGGCTATTAGTATGACCAGTACTATTCCCAGCCATATCGGAAGCCCGGCCTGAACCAGTATAGCGTATGTTATCCATGACGATATCAATACCAGCTGTCCCAATGCCAGGTTGGCTACCCCGCTGGATTTCCATATAAGTACGAATCCCATGGCGATGAGGGAATAGACCATGCCTACGGTGAGACCTGTGATTGTGTATTGGAGCAAGTCAGACATTAATTCTCATCTCCTTCGGCTACTGTTCTTACCTTGATGCTGGTGGTTACCACACCTCTTCTGCCGTCACGGTAGGTAACCGGTGCTTCCACTTTTATCTCTTTGCCGTCTTCGTAGATGGCTTCGATAAGCTGTTTGTAGCGTTCTTCCATGAATTCCCTTCTCAATTTACGGGTGCGGGTAAGCTCGGCTTCATCGGCATCGAATTCCTTGTGTAAAAGCACGAACTTTTCCACTCTCGAATTTTCGGGAAGGTAGCTGTTTACCCTCTTTAAATCCTTTTTAATCAGGTCGGAGACCTCTTTTTTCTGGGAGAGGTCGACGAATGTGGTATAGGGAATCCTGTTGCGCTCCGCCCATTTGCCCACCATGGCAAAATCCATATTTACGATAGCGGAAACGTAATCTCTCGTCTTTCCGCCGATAACCATAGCGTCTTTTATATAGGGGCTGAATCTCAATCTCCCTTCTATATACTGCGGAGCGTATTTGACGCCGGTGCTCAACTGCCCCATATGCTCCAGCCTGTCCATGAAAATCAGGTGTCCGCGGTCATCGATATTCACGGCATCCCCCGTATGGCACCAGCCGCCTCGCATTACTTCCTTCGTTTTGTCGGGGTTTTTCTGATAACAGGTGAACATGCAATTCGAACGCACCAGCAGTTCCCCGTCATCTGTAATACGAACCTCCGTGCCGCGAGCCGGTCTGCCGACGCTCTCGAATCTTATTTCACTGCTGCTGTGCGAAGAGATATATCCGGCTTCGGTGCTGGCATAATTCTGCCGCAGTTCGATGCCGATGGCATGAATCAGCCTGAAAGTATCCAGGCTCAATACCGAACTTCCGGTAACGGCAAATCTGACCCTGCTTAATCCCAGCCTGTCCTTGAGAGGCCTGAACAGGGCATAGTAAGCTACCTGATACAGTGCTCGCCAGAACAGGTTCGGCCTTTTCCCTGCCAGTTTCATATCCGCCATCCTGTATCCCAGCGGCATGAAGAGATTATAGACAAAACGCTTTAACCAGTAAGCATCTATCATCTTTATCTGGATTTCGCTTACCAGACTCTCCCATTGCCGCGGGCCGTATATCACGAAGTTGGGGCCAACCTCGCGTGTATCCTCGGCAATCGTTTCCGGTTCTTCGGGGAAGTTCAGTTTAGCTCTTGTTAAAATATGCGGCAGAGTTGCGAAATAGCTGTCGCCCACCCAGGCCGCCGGGAAGTTGGAAATCAGGTTATCCTTTTCGGTTAACGGATAGCGGTCTATGAACGACTTTGCAGTGGTTACCAGGGCGCGGTGGCTCAAACAGGCGCCCTTGGGCAGCCCCGTCGTACCCGAGGTGTAATAAATGAAAGCTGTATCATCGGCTTTGCCTTCCGAAAGCCTCTTTTCAAAATCACCGGGATTCTTCTTATCGTATTCCTTCCCAAGTTTTATAACATCGGTAAAAGAAATAAGTATCGGGTCGTCGTAGTTCTTCAATCCCTTCGGATCCCAGTAGATTATCTTTTGCAACAGGGGAAGATTCAGGCGTATTTCGAGGAACTTGTCGGTTTGTTCCTGGTCGTTGACGATGGCGAAATTAGCATCGGAATGCCTGGCTATATACTCGACTTCCGACGGAACCGAATCGACATATATGCCGGTGGCAATACCGCCTGCGGCTTGTACTGCAAATTCTCCCCAGAACCACTCCGGTTCGTTGTCGCCGATGATACAGGTAACGTCGCCCTTTTTGAGGCCGAGGCATCTCATCCCCAGCGAGAAGTATTTGACCGTATCGTAATAATTTTTCCAGCTGTAACCCTGCCAGATACCGAATTTTTTCATATACATGGCAGGCGAATTCCCCCAGTTTTCGGCATTGTGTCTGATAAGCTGGGGGATGGTACAGTCACCCGAATCCATCGCAGTATTTGCTTTGTTATCTGTTTTTTTGTGTTTAAGTTTTAACATCTTTTTATGATAAATCCCCGTATATAATAAAAGTGCCTCCCCCGCTGGGGGGAGGCACTTAAAAGACCTGTTTAGTTATTAGTTAAGTTATATTATAGTCTCATAGCTAAACGTTCAGATATACAGCCCTCCCAGCGCACCCCCGGTGCGCTTGCTAAATGCGAAGCTTATGGTGACCGTAATCTTACTTAGCATCACTTTATTCCTTAATATCTGGCATTCTAACATAGCCGAATTGTCATGTCAACTGTATGTCAGCGTCCGTTACTGTCTCAGAATTGTAGGTTTTAGATAGAGAGACCCCAATAATTATATCATAGGGCCTTCGACCATATTTTTTAATATCCTCACCCAGGGCTTCGATGCATCAGTCCCAGTAACAGCAGGCAAACCGGCATTAAAATATTGTGAGTAATCCTGTTTTAATTTTTTATCTACCACCCTGCGAATCGTTCCTGAATGGTCTTGTTAAATCTTTCGATATGCCCGTTGGATTGCGGATGTCTCGGGTAATTATAGAAATGAACAAGGTCATTATCTTTGCAGCAGC
>DAOUFJ010000014.1:0-2610 GCA_034429935.1 Dehalococcoidales bacterium | reverse complement strand
ATCACCTCGAGGAGCAGGAAGACAATGCTGGTTGACATCTACAGCCATATATTTATGATGTCCATTGCAGCCACAGGGCTATACCTGCTTTTGAAGCTGTCTGGCCCTCTGACCTTAAAACACTTTACTGCTTCGTGGCATTATTATACAGGCATAACGATGTATCTCTTCTTCCTGATACCGTTTTACAAGCTCGTATCGTTGGCTCACTCAAGCTTCAAACAGGCAGACGGAAGCATACCCGGGGTAATTTCCACTATCGAACTCAACCAGTCTGCTGTCACAAACCCTATCGTGAGCGCTATAACGGCAATACCTCAAAAAGTTTATTCGATAACCTCATATCTGGATTTCCTGCCGTACATTTTCATAGCCGGAACGGTTATATTCATAGCCGTTGTTTTCATTCAGAGCTATAACCTGAACCGCCGCATTTTCAGGGAATGCCGCCCGACCACCGATAAACAGACCCTTGAAATATTTTCCAAGTGCAGGCAGGAAATGGGCATATCCAGGGATATCCCCGTATATAATTCCTCTTATACAAGCACCCCGTTTCTCTGCGGTCTCTTCAAACCGCGCCTTGTTCTGCCGGATATAAAGCTCTCGCCCGGAGAACTGCGCTGCGTTTTCCTTCATGAACTGACGCACTACAGACGCCGTGACACAATTCTAAAATATCTGATGCTCTTTATAAATGCCATACAATGGTTCAATCCTTTCGCCTATATAGCCAGGCGCGATATCGACCGGATGTGCGAGCTATCATGCGACGAAATTACTGTAAAATCGATGAACGAACGGGAGAGGCGGCAATATTGCAGACTGACACTGAAAACCCTCTGGAATCTTGCAGACAATAAAGTAAAATTTGTTTCTGCATTCAGCGATAAGCGGAAAGACGCCGAAAGGAGGATTAATATGATACTGAAAGGCAACAACTCGAAAAGGAAGCTCGGAGCGCGCCTGCTTGCCGTCACTTTGACGCTGGCATTGGTGTTGGCAGGCTCGTTTGTGGTGTCCGCCAACGATGACGCTCCGGTTACTTTTACAGACGGCGATGAAGAACCGCAGGTAACATCCACTATCACTCTTGCGATGGGGCAGGACGACCCAAATTCTCCGGTTTCCATCGTAAAGGGGGAAGAAGACCCTGAGATACTCTCCACCGCCACACTCTCGGAGGGACAGAACGACCCCGGCTCTCCGGTTTCCATCATAAAGGGGGAAGAAGACTCTGAGATACTCTCCATCATCACTCTTCAGGAGGGACAGAACTCTCCCAATTCTCCTGTTTCTTTCGTAACGGTTGAAAAAGGAATAGGAGCGAGCGCCGGAGACCCGAAAGCCAGCGGCTCTCTAAATCCCGGAGACTCCTTAATATTCAATAAGCTGACTATCGGTTCGGGGAATACTATAACCTTATATGCCAACTGGACACCGACCGGGGCTGATCTGAATGTAGGAATTTACGTTTACGCTACAAGCACTGTCTATTGCACACCTCTGTCAGGCGGCAGCGGCACGATTGCATTCTATATCAGCCAAACGGGAGATTATGCCATCTACGTAGGAAACCCTTCCCAGTCGATAATCAGTTATAGCTTACATTATCTTGTTAATTAACTGAAGTACAAGACCTGATTCTAAAACCAAAAATAAATAAAGGCAAACCTTTCCGCTTATCGCCGAGTACAGAAAAAAACGAAGAACGGTTGTGCGAATCAGAGTCCCTTGTCCATACATCTTAGTTAGCTTTAATTAAACGCTCTACTGTTCGTCTGGGACGTTTGCTCGTCAAATCGTAGGCGTCCTGCAGGTTCATCCAGAACTGCGGCGTCGTGCCCAACGCCTGAGATAACAACCAAGCGCTTTCGGGAGTAATTCCTCTCTTCCCTCGAATGATCTCATTCACTCTCTGCAGCGGTATTTTAATATGTTTGGCAAGCGCCACTTGCGTAATTCCCAACGGGATGAGGAATTCTTCTTTTAATATTTCTCCCGGATGTGTCGCTATTCGATTTTCAGGTAACATTTCTATTCACTCTCCCTCAATGGTAGTCAACCAATGATACGTCATATACATTATTGTCCTGCCAACGAAAGACAATCCGCCATTGCTCGTTTACCCGAATGCTGTAAAAGCCCTTAAGCTTTCCTTTCAACAACTCTAACCGATTCCCGGGCGGTTCACTCAAATCATTTAAACGGTATGCTGCATTAAGCATATCAAGCTTGCGAAGGGCCGTCTTGATTATATCCCGCGGGAATTTCTGAACACGATGAGTATTATTTCCATGGTATATATCAGCGGTAGCCTCATCACTAAAAGACAGTATCATCTTCACCTGTATTATAAGTTATTCACGTTTACCGTGCAACCATGCATTGACAATTGTGGCTCTACAAAAAATTTCCCCCTGAAAAGGGATTGACATCTTCACCTACACGGTGTAGACTTTCATTAAACTACAAGGCGTAGATGCGCAAAGGAGCTTCAAATGGAAGAACTGCGGCGGATATCAGATGCGGAAAAAAGCATTATGGAGTTCATCTGGGCAGCCGGAGCCCCCGTAACAACAGCGGAAATCATCCGGCACCTGCCGGAAG
>DAOUFJ010000013.1:0-60449 GCA_034429935.1 Dehalococcoidales bacterium | reverse complement strand
CGGCAAGACACCATACCAGACATTTATAGAAAGCAAACATTTAGCCGACGACAAGATGCTGGATGGATTACATCAGACAGATAACACTGTCAGGGAGGTCGTGAGTGTCAGATGATGTCTCGTCTACTACAAATCCTGTAATCAAACAGATCTACCAGCGATTGCTGAGTGCCGGCAAGCTCAAGAAGGTGGCTATTACAGCTTGTATGCGAAAGCTGCTCATAATACTGAATTCTATGGTTAAGCATAATACTAAATGGTCTTATACTCCTATTTTGCTTAATTAATTTTAATAACTTATCAAGACAGTTGCTGAGACTTTTTCAGAGTTTCCCTAGATGTTCCAAAAACATTGCTTTGCCTATAATCTGAACAAAAAGATGGGGCTTTATGGGAATAATATCAGACAAGCTCTGCAAATATCTGTGGGGTTGGTAATGTCGTACGTTACAGATATTATCACAAATCCTTCACCTTTCAACAACATGTGTAAACAGGAACTGCCAAACCGTTTCCTCGGCTCTGCTAATTAACAAATGGGTTAGTTAGAACTGTATATATCTCTGTCTTTCCATTGTAGTAGTAATAATCCGCCTCAGAAAATACTCTTCAAATCAACTTTAGCGCCCCTTCTTCCTGCTGAAGCTCTAATTGAGAACAGATAAGCCCATTCATCAGGAACAGCAGAAAGATAGCTATCAACAACAAAGAACGCAGAACAATATTTCTCCAATCTACACACTATAAGTTTCGTCTCTTACCTGAAATTATATCTCTTAGACACGCTATTCATAATCTTTTTGATGAAAGTTCATTCTCATCAACCCGCTTCTAATCGCTGAATCCAACTTCCACCTGCCCCCGCCATAAAACGCTATAATCACAGCCAAAACCATCATTATTATATCTATTATCAACGCGTCAGAAGTCTTCATTAAGAGATAATAGGTTTCGCCAAACCCAACTCCGAAACATCCGCAATAATCTACATGAGCTTCATAGCTATAAACAGCTGTCCCGTTGGCTATGATAAAGCTCAGAATCGCTAGCACACTTACCCCGGCAGCCACCCGCGGCAGTATTCCTATTACCAGGCAAACACCTAATACCAACTCCAGCCACGGTAATACTAAACCATAAGCTTTAGCTAACTCCCAAGGTAATATCCCGTAACCCGTAACAACATCGACAAACTTCGCTCCTTCAGGTATCTTTCCAATTGCCGCCAGTATGAAAATACTACCCAAAACAATCCTGATAGCAAACAGCACATACCTGTTGCTTATAACTCGTTTAACATGCCACAGTATCTTATTCATTTCTCCCTGCTCAAACAGATACCTTCCTCTGTACTCCTACGCATTCGAACACGCATTCCTTCCCTCAGCATCCCCCTGTATCCATAGGGATCCTCTCCACTAAACGACTGCTTCAGAAATGAATCCAGGGCTATGTTCAATGATTTTAGTCTGTCTTCTTTTTCTACTTCATTTTCAATTTGCATTATCCTGTTCACTTCATCGACGGCTATCCTGTCCGCCACCGCCCTGAGATAATCCAATATCGCCTGTTCTTCACTGTACAGTTCTGACGTCTCTTTTCGGTTCAGGATAAACCCTTCCACTGCCCCATGCGTCAGCTCTGTCAACCCGTCTCCAACCAATTCCTCCGTCTCATAGTTCTGCCACTGGTGCCATGAAGGTTTATTTTGAGCTTCTATATACTTTTCCAAAGTATCATATAGAACTTTGTATCCGTACTTTCCGGGGAAATCAAACGACAAAGACCCCGGTTCTATTATTATCGGTCCCATTATCGGTCCGTCCGTCAGCACACAGCGTCCGATATCACCGACTCCTCCCCTGTTAATAGTTATCTTATTCAAAGAGCATATCCTATCCCACAATTCCCACGTTTCTTTCATCGTCTCTTGCGTTTCCCCTGCCAGCCCGGCCGAGAAGAATACCGTTACCGGCAGATGATACCTGTGACACAGCTTGATGGTTTCTATCAATTCTTCGTTAGAGTATGGCCTGCCCTGTCTCCTCCTTACCTCTTCACATCCGGTATCCGGGCAGATATACAATATCGTCTCTATTCCTGTCGTCGCTACTTCTCTAACAAATTCCGCGTCAGCAGGTGCCAACAAATCCAGCGTCAGCCTCTCTATCTCCAGTTTTTCAGTTCGCAATGCCTCCATCAGACCTCTCCAGTACTCTTCCCCTCCCATGCGCGGATCCTGGTACAACCCTATCTGCCTTATCCCCTGTGCGTTCAGTTTACGAATGTCTTCTATTATCCTCTCCGGGCTTCTGAAGGCCGGCTTCGTCCTCCCCAAATACTTCCTGTAACTGTACGCCGACGCCCCGCAACTCACACAGTTGTGAATGCACCCCCTGCATACCACCAGACTGCCTCTCGGCGGTGCCGACGGATTGAATACGGATGTCACAGGATCCAAAAGGTCAAATCGTGTAAATTCATATTCATCCAGTGTTTCATCCGCTTCCATCAGCGGTGTTACCTCGGCTGCTCCGTTTTCCAGCCGATAGGTCAGATTGGGAGTTCCCATTACCTTGCCGTTCTTATCCAGCGTCTTCATGAACTCCAGAAACGGCTTCTCCGCTTCTCCTCTGATTACCGCATCTACAAAATTGTATTTTCTTATGATTTCTTCATGAAAGCAAGTCGCTGTCAACCCACCAATGACTACCAGTGCTTCCGGATGTAACCTTTTACACAACTTGGCTATTTCAATAGCCCCCTGTGAATGGTGATGCCAGTGCAAACCTATAGCAAAGACTCTGGCCGTCATCTTCTTTACATGCTCTTCGACATCGAAGTCATTCGAATTCACCATCCTGTCAGCCAAGTTATCTATGATTACTTTATATCCATTCCTGTCCAGATAATCAGCTATACTCAGTACTCCCAGCGCCACCTTGGGATACTGTATACGCTCTACAGTAGCCAAGGCACCCGGAAATATCGTCCTCTTCCTAAAATCATATATCGCCGGTGGATGTATCAATACTACGTCATATTCAAGGTCGTAATCCATATCATCTATCCCTGCCTTCTCTCTATCCTCCCTGCACTCTTCCACTCGCTTCCATCACCATCTTACTGACGGTCACTTGCCCGTACAGCGCTTCGTCCGCCTCTTCCTTACTGAAGAATCCGTACTTCAGCCTCAGCTTAATCGAATACTCTATCGAATCCATAATTAAATCTGCTATCTTTTTTCTGTCCAGATATTTCGTCTCGTAGGATATCCACTGGTGCCAGGCAGGCTGATACAACCCCTTGAAATAATCTTCAAAGTTCTTGAATATCAGTTTAAACCCATGATTACCAGGTGCATCGAATGCTGGTGACCCGGGATCCAATAGTATCATCGGTCCGAACGCATGCAGTATCTGCGATTCCCCTCCTGTCTTCCTGTTCAGCCTGCATATCTCTTCCCAGGTCTCCCACGTCTGTTCAATCGTCTCCCTGGTATCATTACCCAGCGCTATCATCATGTGTATCCCAAGCAATACATTGTATTTTTTACATAATTTCGCTGTCTTTAAGATATCTTCCATGGTGTAGTTGCGACCGTGCGCTTTCCTCACACTGTCTACTCCCGACTCAGGAGACACAGTAAGTGTTACAGGCACTCCTATTTCAGATATCGCCTTTATATATTCTTCATTTGCTGGTCCGAATATCTCCATAGACAGCTTAACTTTTTGCGTTATCTCTTCTCTTAGAGTAGTAAATAGCTGCCTCCAGTATCCCCTGCCACCCATCCTTGGGTCTTGGAACAGAAATATCAGTTCCACCCCTTGTTCACCCAGCCTGTTGATATCATCAGCTATCTTACGAGGGCTTCTAAAGGCCGGCTTACACCTCCCAAGGTATTTCTTGTAGCTGTAAGCCGACCCTCCGCATGTCGTACAGTTATGTACACATCCACGGCAGATCGGTATCATCCAGTGCGCAGGCATATCCTTCCTGAATATCACTTCCTTCGGCTCAAGTAAATCCAATCGCGTAAACTCATATTCATCCAGATTTTCGCTTGGTGGCATTAAAGGGTTGTTGATTACTTCCCCTTCTCCATCCCGAAAGGTCAGATTTGGAACTTCTTCCAGTTTACCCTCGTCTTTCAAAACCTTCATGAGTGCTAAAAAAGGCTTCTCCGCTTCACCGCGAATAACTCCATCTACATACTTGCACTTCGATACTATCTCTTCGGCAAATACCGTCGATGTCAACCCCCCCATTATTACCATCGCCTCCGGATGTAGTCTCTTGCATAAATAGGCTATCTCTACTGCGCCTTGTGAGTGTACGCACCAATGCAGACCAATGGCAAAAACTTTAGCCGATATGTTTTCGATATGTTGCTCCACATCGAAGCCACTATCCTTCACCATCCGCTCGCAAATATTATCCACCGTCACCCTATAACCATGCCTATCAAGGTACTCCGCTATGCTCAACACACCTACAGAAGGAATCATGAATTGCTCCGTGCTCTCCCCTACCGTATAGGCTATCGGCCCGGAGAACATCGTTTGTTCACGAAAATCGTATGTCGCCGGCGGGTGTATCAGTACTGCATCATATTCCATCACTGCTTTATGCCTTAATTGACCGATGCAGTTTTTTCCTGCCCTATCAACTCCCCGATATCAAGGGTATATTTTCTAACCTTTTCACCTTCAGGAGGAGTAAAAATGAAGCGAAATTTTCTAATTCCCCCAGGTTCTATATCCTTCACTTGTATCACTTTGACACCTATTTTTTCACCCTTGGCATCAGCAAAAGTTGCCACCAGTGCTGCATCTGCCTTGATATTGCTTATGTTTTTGACTATTCCTCTGATTTCCTCTGCTCCAGTTGATATCGTTCTTATTTCATGCCTGCGAATTTGTACTTTCTCCACATCCGCTGTCGTTATCCTTGCAATCTTTAAATCATAGCCTTTAACAATATCCGGCATTATTATTGATGATTGTACAAAAACAGCCCGGCTTGCACCTGGCTTTAAATCTATTTCTTTGTGCCTGACAACATCGACAATATTTTCTTCTGCATCATAGAAAGATACCTCAAATATAACTGTGGCAACAGTCGATTCTGTTATATTCCTTACAGCCAGGTCTACGCCGACTTTAAATCTTCCATCACCCCTGTTATCCCTCTCATAAATACTATGCTTTAATATAATTACAAAATCATTCCCGACAGCAGCCTGCTTATTTATTATTATATTTTCGTCAACGCATTCTTTTTCCAAAGAAAATACTCCTTATAAGTAGGATTAAAGCAACAAATCTACTAAAAATAGTACCAAGAACGAATAATAATATTTATCTTTAGACTATTACTCTCTTGAAACCAAAATAAGTTTTAATACACATTTGGCAATTTTGGATATATCGGATGTAGCGTAATTAATCTCAATACTTTCGATATAATTACCTATAAACCTCATATGTTCATCATTATATTTAACAGTGTCCAAAACAACCCCTGAAGAGTCATAGAATATCGCTTCTAGGTCGACCCAATAAATATTAGGGCCCATCTCTGTACATGATACGACACCCTCTACCATTACTCCTGATTCTGTCACTTTAACATTTGAAATATACATACTAAAAACAGATACTAGCTCATCATCGATTAGCACTTCCTTTTCTAATAATGATGACGTTTTTGTTGTTGTCTTATTTGTAGTTGTCGATGTTATAGAAACTACGTCTGTGACTGTCATAGTTTCCATAACTGTCACAGTGCGCGGTGTCGCGGTAATAGTCGTAGTTTGTGTTTCTGGAGCAATAGTTTTGGTTTCTGTAACTGTCGTTGTTATAGGTTCTGACTGACATCCGACAAGAGCAATTGATAGAACTATTAGTAGAGCACTACTAATGAACTTTACATCATGCATAATACAACTCCCTTCGTAAATGTAATGTGTCAATTTTTAATAATTTCCATACACAATTAAGAGTTTTTTTATATTCCTGTGTATTAGTTTACTTTTTACTTATCCATTATCTTGTTGCGTAATAATGCCAGTATTATTAACAGTGGACCAACACAACAAGCTATCCAATAACCACTTTTAAGACTTGATGTTATCCAAGTTTCTGCATATCCTCCTTGTGTTATAAACACCCTACCTATCGGTTGCATGCCGAACTCTCCCATCTTTATGTACATAACTAGGTAGGCTGCAATTATAGCAACTATATATGAAAAACCAACGATACCAATAAGCCATCTGGATAAATTAAGCTTTCTTCTAAATAATATTACGTTCTTACTGGTAACAAAGATTCCAATTAAGAGTGCAACAATCACTAATCCCAAATATACCCACATAAATGGTGTAAACCAGCCTGGCATCATTTTAGTAATATCCCCAGGGATATATTCAGTGTAAGTCCCCATATTGTTCTCAAGCCCATAGGGATGAACTACAAGCCCATTGCTAAGAAAAAGAGCCTCAATATTACAACTCCACCACGGTAAGAACCATGACACTAATAACAATGTCATAGCGATTATCACCAAACAACGAAACAGCCAACTTCTAGAACTACTCATCGTACTTAATTTCCTTTTGTTTATTTTTAATTTGGGGAGGGGGAAGAGTTGTGTTTCAAACACTCCCCCCTGCCACTTAACAATAAATTAGACGGATATATCTATATCACCCAGACCTATATCCTTATCTGTAGTGTCTCCTGTTATTGTTTTAGTATTGCTGCCACTCGTTATCGTTAGAGTAAACGCTCCGTCTTCTAATCCTTCTATCCAGAAGTCACCAAAATCATCAGTTGTAACGCTTGCAGCCCCGGCAGCCCCACTCAACTCACAAACAGCTCCGATTACCACCTCTTTGCTGGTAGAATCGTAAACAGTTCCGGCCACAAACTTTTTAGGCAAATTCTTATAGTGAACTCTGGTGGTTAACTCATATTCAGGATGGAGTGTTTCAGTATTACTTATGTCAAGATCTCCTTCTTCCCCAAATAATATGGCTTCATGTCCACAGGCGTCAGCACATCTTGGTGCAAAAACAGCCCTTCTATCTACAAGATGTGCACAACCGGTGCATTTCTGAGCTATCCTAAGCTGTGTATTAAAGTAGATGGTTCCATAAGGGCAACTATCAACACATAACCTGCATCCTGTACATTTCTTCGGATCAATGATAACCAAACCGTCATCTCTGGTATATATAGCTTCTACTGGACATGACGCAATACATGGGGCATCTACACAATGTTGGCATGGTATGAACACATATGAAACTTTAACATGAGGGGTGGTTCCTCTCTCGGTTTCAACCAATTTACCCCAGAATTGTCCTGTATCAGGTTGAGGTTTAGCATAAGGCGTCCAGTCGTTACCGCAGTGTTCATCCTTACAAACAAGCTGGCAGGAATAACACCCCGAACATTCGCTGGGATCTATCACAAAAGCTTTCATCTAATCGTTACCTCCATCGAACCATGCATTAAATGTCAATCCAGCATCGGGATCATAATCTCTTGCAAATGCTTCGGGATTGTTATCCCTCCACTCCTGCATTTCCTCTCCCGTTACTTTCTGAACTTCAACTAAATAGCTACTAACACACATACCCGGAGCATTTTTTGAGAGTCCCGGATATGGGGATATATTATTACCAGTACCCCCCCTGTTTATCCATTTAGTAGCTCTGTCATCGTATTCTTCTTCTTTGCATGAAATCATATCCTCATGCGATCCATGGTCCATATGTACTGCTCCGGGGATTATCTTGCCAGTTATGTACGCTGCACCAAGCTCTATTCCACGCTCATTGTAGACTTTTACAATGTCACCATATTTTATTCCTCTAGCTTCAGCATCAACTGGGTTGATCCATACTGGTTCATACTGATAGCCATCGTATCCTCTAATTTTACATGTTGGAATTTCCCTCAACCAAGTTACATCATCATATTGGACATGATTTCGCCATCTACAATGCTGCGACTGCATAACCAAAGGATACGTATTACACCTCTCGGCTCCATTTTCAATATCGAGGCTTTCATCATGCGTCCAACCCGGTCCTCCACATATATATTGAGGATAAGGAGGTCGCTCTTTATCATTCGGAAAGTTTTCAGCCAACCTTTCAGAATAGAATTCCAACTTACCTGATGGTGTTCCCAATGGATTATTAATAGGATCCCTATAAAATTCATATAAACCAGCAGGTCTTTCTTGCCAATTATCAGCAACCGGTAATATGAAATACCCATTCTCCTTCATTTTTTCCCAAGAAAGCCCCATCTTATCTTCTGTTCCAGAAATTACATAACCAAACTCCATCCATTCCTCATCAGTCTTACTTCCAGTATAGTCATCATAAATCGTCGCATATCTTCCACCATAGTCTTGTAGTTTTTGGGCTACAGCACAGCATGCCTGATAATCACTCTTAGATTCTCCTACCGGTTGAATAGCTGCTTTATGATAAATGAACGGAACTGCCTGCCCATATGAATTCACCAAATCTTCTTCCTCTAAATTTGTATTTATAGGCAATACTATATCGGCAAACAGACAATCATTTTCCATCCACATATGCTGAACTATGTTGCATTCTATGCTTGTATCTCTAATAGCATGAATATACATATTACTGTCATTCCAACAACCACTTTGGCATGCATGGTCTTGCCATATAAGATGTATTTTTGCCCCATACGCGTCTTCAGTTGGATAGGTATATTTTACAAACTGGTCTGTTACATCAGCTCCAATTGATGTACAACCCCAAGTTTCGGCACGCCCATCCAAAATAGCGCTGTTAAATACAGGTTTAGGAAGGATTTGTTTTATTTTCTCTGGGATAGGATAAGCTACTAGACCACCCAACCCTGGAAATCGCCCCGATAATCCAGCAGCACCTGCACTTAAACTAAATGCAAATGCAGGCCTTGTAGGCCCCGTTAGCTCACAACTTTGGTTGCATCCAGGCTTGCCAAGTCCTTGCATACCCAAACAAACAGCCCATAAACGAGCACACTCATGGGTATACGGACCTCTTATCATAGAACCGCCACAATTATTATCCAATGATGTTTTGGTTTTAGCCCATTTTCTTGCTAAAGCTTTGATTGTCCATTCCTTCACACCACATCTTTTAGCGGCCCATGCAGGGGTTTTGGGCACCATATCCTCTGATTGTCCCAGTACATACTTCTCTATGTATTCCATGCCCTCAACATGCGTATCTACATATTCTTGATCCCACGTCCCTTCATCCAGCCAGGTATAAATAACTCCTAACAGTAAAGCATCATCTCTGCCTGGAATTACCGGAATCCATTTATCTGGATGTGATAGATTCCAGATGCGGCTACCAAGCTGTTCTTATCAACCGTAAATATCCCGCCGGTAATGGTCATGCCGTTGCCGCTATCGGCACTTTCACTGGCAAAACGGACGCAGTATGTATCGTTCGTTACCCCTTGGGCTATGACACTGATATCGGTATCGGTAACTGCCAGGTTACTCCCACTTTGCAGGTTGATACCGCTTTTGACATTTCTGATGATAGAGTCAGTTACCGTTAGATTATCGACACATCCCTGTATGGTGACATAATAACCATTTTCAAATATACAGGTATCTATGGTAATGTCGGAACTCGGACTGTTTATTTGTACAGCTACAATCCCCGGTGCCGTCATCCATCTGCCGTCGGCATCAAAACGACAATCTTTGATGTTAACATTATTCGCTTTGTCCAGAACAATGCTGTTTCCTGTGGCAGCTGCAAGGAAGTTAATGTTCTCAATATTTGTAGTGGTCGCCTGAGTAATACCGTTATGGTTTACGGTAAGCGTTCCCTGAATTGTAGGGAGTATACTGCTTTCATCTGCAATCCCTGTGAGATTCACAGGATTATTGATAGTAATATTTTCGTTATATGTCCCTGCTACCACATTAACGGTATCGCCCGCTGTGGCGGCGTCAACTGCCGCTTGGATTGAGGCATATCCGTTGGCGCCGTTTATCACGGGATAGAAGCTGACGCCCGTCGGAGGCGAGGCGTTCAGCCACGGCGAGAAAACGAAACCGGCAAAGTCATTGCTCTGAATATAGTTTCCCTGCAATCCTTGATTGTATGTATTGATATTGATGCTATTGAACCGCACTTCAGGTCCGCTGGAAGAACCCCACCAGTTGTTGGTGAGATCGCGTGCGCCTGCGTCATAGAATATCACCGCGCCGTAGGTATTGTTTACGAAAGCATTATTGTGTGCCGTCAGGTCGGAGTTTGTTTCGATGCCGCGCCAGCAGTTAGTTATGGAGTTTCCTGTTACCGTCGTCAATGCGTCATAAGCGCTTATTCCCGAATATGTGTTGTCGAATATTATATTATCGGTGATTGTAACTCCGGTGCATCCGGAATCTATCCAGATACCTGCATGGGAAGCGCTGATGGTATTGCCATCAATAACCAGATTGTCAGCATCCGGCTGTCCGTGAATGGCAAAGCAGTTTAACGGGATATTGCTGATGATGTTATCAGAAATCAGCTTTGTCCCGGATACATTACCCATGTTGATAGCGTCGAAGTCAGCCCCGTTTATGCTGTTGCCGGTGATGGTCACGTCCACAGGCCCCCATAACTCGATTGGACGAACTGTGTCTGTGAGAGTGTTATTTTCTATAATCAGGTTGCCGTTATTATTGGCTACAATACCTCCAAATGCCTGTCCGGAAATCGTATTGTTAGATATTGTAGTGGTTCCAGTGATGCCGGGAGGCCCGTCGATCTGCACGGCGCGCTTGCCGCCGGTAATGGTGTTAAACTTGATTGTGTTACCACTCCCTGCCGTGCCGTCAAGATGTATGGCATACATGAGTGGGATTCCGTCAGGTACAGAAGGTGTAGCCATTGTGATGGTGTTACCTGCTGGCGCGGTGTCGCCACCAATCGTATTATTTGAGGAATTGTTAGCCAGACCGATGCCTACATCGTCTGTTCCTGCGGCGGGACCGTTGATAGTATTACCCGAAATAGTATTATTATTGGCGGTGTCCAGACTGATTGCCCGTTTGATGTAATCGGTTAATATGTTTCCCGAGACTGTACAATTGTCTGCATCGCCAATATAAATAGCATAAAAAGTGTTTAATACAGTATTATCGGTGACATATACGCCATCGGAATTTTTAACCAGAATGCCGCAGGCTGCCCAATCAGCGCTGCGGGTATGGTTGCGCACCGTATTTGTATCAATAGTGCCAGTAGCGCCGTCGCTCAGGGAGATTCCGTTCAGCGGCAGCGCGTTTCCCGTGAGGTCGTTATTGGAAATGATGACCGACGGATCTGCTCCTTCGCCGCCGTCTCCATTGACTGTAATACCGTCCCGGGTATAGCCGGTCAGTGTATTGCCCTCTACGGCAAGTTCCGAATCACCGTAAACCCGCACGCCCCAACTCTGGTATTCCACCTGCTCAAAACCTTGTATCGTACTGTCAAACAGCCCTGACTCATCGCCCTGTACGTTACGGAAGAATACGCCCACCAGTCCGGCTGTACCGGTCTGTTTGGGTTGAGCATCCGCATCGATGGTGAATCCTTCAATCTTGACGTTAATCGTCCCGCTTGATGGATAGGCAGCTACGATATAATCCCAAGTATCTCCTTGAACTACCGTGCCTGTCCTTGCAGCCGGGGCTTTGATAGTGGTAACGCCCTCGCCCGCACCAATAAGACTGATGTCCTTCCGAATTAGCACCTGTTCGGTATATTCACCTGCCGCTACGTTTACGGTATCGCCTGCCGAAGCGGCATCTATAGCTTCTTGAATTGTATTATAAGGATTGGTCTCAGTTCCTTCTTCTGCACCTGTATAACTGGCATTGACATACCATGTAGTACCATCTGCCATCACTGTTATTGCGGATATCAGGCTTAAGCTCAGTAGGAGCAATAGAATAAGTATAGTACTAAATACTTTTCTCATTTTCCTCCTCCCCTATAGTACAATATGTTTAATTTATTACTTTTATGCTACTTCAGTCCTTCATTATCTTTGTTTTTTATTTGATATTTAGTATGTGTTTCGTACTAATCTATTAGTAATATATATTATTTGCATTTTTTAATTATTAAACTCATAATATAAACTTTAGTAAATTCCAGCTGACATTTATACTCCTATTGATATTGAAAGTCAAATGTAATAAGATAACATAATATAGCTAATAAATAAATCTAGTACGAAGGTAATGGGTATATGCAGGATAATGATACAAAGAACGGGCTTATGACGTTGAAAGAAGTCGCCGGATATCTCAGGGTGACTGAAAAAACGATACACAGATTGCTGGAGAAAAATGCCATACCGGCAACAAAGGTGGGGCGGTTGTGGCGGTTCAACAGGGATATTTTGGATGGCTGGTTAAAAGACAATGCAGTTTCGATAAAGAAAAGAATACTGGTAATCGATGATGAAAAAAATATAGGCAGATTGATTGAGATAACTCTGGGCAGGCTGGGGCATGAGGTGATAATAGCCGAATCTGCAGTTCATGGGTTATCGATAGCCCAAAATCAGGATTTAGACCTGGTGTTTCTGGATTTAAAAATGCCTGAGATGGACGGGGTAGAAGTATTCAGGCAGATTAAAGCTGTAAAACCGGGAACGCAGGTGATTATAATAACCGGTTATCCTGAAAGTGAGTTGATGATGAAAGCGTTGAGTTATGGACCTTTCGGTATAATGCACAAACCTTTTAGCGGGTCTGACCTCGTTCAGGTTGTAAACTGTTTTTTAAGAATTTCAAGATAAAAAACAGGCACGAGTTGGCTCCCGGATATCAGGCAATACGAGCTAATTATTCGTTTGTCTCCGTTTTAATTTTCGAGTCTGAATCTTTTGTCCCCCAAAATCCTCCTTATTTCGCTTTTGAGTTTTGACCTGTTAGGGATGCTATTAATATATAGATTTATTAGGCGGCAAGTTTGTTACGATAACTTTTTGCTATATCGATAGCGATATCGGTAACTGTAACCGCATCTTCTCCCATGGCTACGAAAAGAGGCTCTTTGCCCCAGCCGTCTCCCTCATAGAATAAGCGGGGCAGTCCGCCCGAACTTGAGACCAGTTGCTTTATTTTCCATGGCATCGATGTTCCATCCTGTTCGATTATCGCAGCAGGCTCTTTGCTTCTGTCGATCCATCCGAAAAGGAGATTGTGCATTTTGCAGTATTCTATGGCAATTTCTGTAACCGTTTTATCACATTTAAAATTGATTCCTGCATTTATAATATTGTCATATTTACGGGCTTCGATAATCAGCCGCGCCATGTGGTCTGAGGCTCCGAAAGCGGGGTATCCGGAGGCACGCGGAAATCCGCAAACTGCGGTTATCCGCCCCTCGATTGCCGCTACATCACGGCGGGTTTTGGCTTTCGGTAATGCATAAACCAGGTTGACTCTGACCTCAGGGATAAGCAATGCAAAATCCTGACATTTTTCGAGTTTATTAACGGCGGTTACTATATTGCCAAGTACTATTTCTTTATCTTTTAAATTATACATTTTCCTCTCCCAATGTGCTGAAATAAGCTGGCCAGAACGGGTCTACCGCTACAGGCTTCAGAGCTACTTGCCGCCCGTTCTTGCGTACGAAAATTCTTTCACCCGGTGTTATTTCACCTATATTCCAGGCGGGGATATCATTTTTTGCCAGTTCCCTGATTATAGATTCGCTGTTTTCAGGGGTGGCAGTTATCAGCAAGGTTCCTTCACTGATAGAAATAAGCGGGTCTATTCCGAAGTGGGTACAAACCGATTGTATTTCGCCTGGTATGAATATCCGGTCTTCATACAAGGTTACGCCCTTGTTAGAGGCGGCAGCGATTTCGTAAACCCCGTTTAACAGCCCTCCTTCGGTTGCATCGTGCATGGCATGGGCATACGGCCCTGCAATCAGGGCATCTTTCACTACGGACATCTGGAAGAAATAGCTTTTGCTTTTCTCGACGAAACTTTCTCCGTATTTCTTCGACAATAGTTTTTCTGCTTGAACTGCCAGAATCCCGGTCGCTTCTATAGCAGGGCCTTTAGTCATGATGACACAATCACCGTTTTTGGCATTGCAGGCGGGTGTAAGCTGTGATTTCTTCCCCAGGCCGACTATTGTGCAACCCCCGTTCAGGGGATAGGCGATGCCCGGATAGCTTCCGGTATGTCCTCCTACTATGCTGATATCCAGTTTTTCGCATTCCTGATGTATTTCCGTCCAGATATGTTCCAGGATATCGTCTGTGGTACCCGGGGGAAGCAGCAGGCTGATAGACAGATATCGCGGTTTAACCCCCAGACAGGCAACATCGCTGGCACAGATATGTACGATTGCCCAGCCGAAGTGCGGCATCAGAACGGGCAATCCGAAGGTGGGGTCTTCTTTAATCACCATGACATTGCCGTCAGGGAGCTCAATGGCGGCTGCATCGACACCGTGCTGCGGCCCTATTATTACCGAAGAGTCCTTTTTTCCCAGCCGCGGGAAAATAATTCTGTCGAAACTGGAACGGTCTACTTTGCCTATTTCCGGTAGCATATTTACCTCCGATGATAAATTTTGAGTTATCTACCGGATAGAGCAGGAGACTGGTAACAAAAAACCAGAAGCTGGGCCGTATCTGACTTCTGGTCAATTTTACTTCCCTACGCTCGTATTATCGAGGTCAGGTTCAAAGGGTCGTTCCGATTGAATCGAAACTCTCAGCCTTTCAGCTCCCCCAGTAGATATTCAATTAGGATAATTCTATCAGTAATCAGAACTATATTCAACAGATTACTGTATTTTTTATCAATCAGGTTGCTTTCGTTCTTAGAACCGCTCCCGATATTTCGAAACCCGGAGTAGCGGACTAAGATTAACCAAGTCCCGACCGCTGGAATCGAATCTATGGCGGCGTCGAATTATCGTTCATTGCAACCAAAATTGATTCAAATGCTGTATTTTGAATATGGAATTATGCTGAATGGATAAATTCATCGACGAGTTTTTGAATTTCATCTCCCTTTCCATAGTATCTCTGGCTCAGGTCTTTATCGTTATAGCTCATCAGATTCTTTGCAGTTCCATCAATAACTGCGGCAGGGAATACACCGTCTTTCTCGTATATGCTTCGGTCGCCGAGCAATTTTTCGGCTGCTTCCCAGCATGATGTGGGTAACTGAGGAAGGTTTCTCTGAATTTCCTCGTTTTCATGAGCAAATATATTTATATCAACGTACAAACTCTTTGCCAGTTCAAGTGCATTTTCCATCTCGAGACCATGTCGCGCAGCTACTGCCAAACCTGCCATCAACAGATAGATATTGGCGGAACCGTCAGGGCATCGAAATTCAACAGTCTGGCTATCTCTATTATCAATAGACACTCCGATATCATCTGGATTGGCATCTTTAGCCATGTTACCGACATTATGCCAGCCCAGCGGAACCCTTACAAGAACAGAGCGGTTGCGGTCACCCCAGCATATATTAGTAGGGGCTTCCTGGTGCGGCACCAGTCTGAGGAATGACAAAGGTATAGTGTTTCCGAAAGCGGTTAAAGAAGGCGCACATGAGAGATATCCTGCAATTGTTTTCCTGGCGATATCGCTTAACCCTTTATCGTTAATGAACAGGTTCTTTCCATTTTTAACCAGCTTGGTATGAACATGGAGACCGCTTCCCGCATGGCCTACAAGTATCTTTGGGGCAAAAGTAACTGTGACACCGTATTTATAACCTATCATCCTGATTATCCATTTGGCAACAGCTATCTGGTCTGCTGCATCTTCGATATCAACAGGAAGAAATTCGATTTCATTTTGTTCCATTTCATTTTCTTCACCGTAAATATGCCCGACCTCGGAATGCCCGTACTTTATCTTCCCACCTGCTTCAGAAATAGATTGCATAGCTTCGCATCTGAGTGATTCCCATTTACAGAAAGGGGAAGATTCCTGATAGCCTCTCTGGACAGTTGCCCTGTATAAACTTTGCTTGGGGGCAATTACATAATACTCAAGCTCACCCATCGCATGAAGTCTTGTCCCTGTATTTTCTTCCAGCGATTTTTGTGCTTTTAACAATATATTTTCGGAAGAAATATCAAGTCTTTCACCATTTTTATTGTAATAAGTGCAAAGTATGTCCAGCGCGGGGATATCGGTTGAGAACGGGTTGACAAAAGCCGTTTTATAGCGTGGGATGATATAAAGGTCGCTTGAAGAGGTGTCTATATAACTGAAAAGGCTGGAACCGTCAACCCTTTCACCGGCAGAAAGTATTTTATCAAGGTGTGATTTGCTTTCGACGACAAAATTCAGGGTTTTAAGCTTTCCATCGCTTCCAACGTGGCGCAGGTTGACTGCTTTGATATTGTTCTGCTCAACGTATTTGATTATGTCCTGCTTCGCAAAATCCTCGCACGGTTTATCAAGGAATCTTGATAACTTGTTCGCATTCATTTTATGATCGTCTGAAACCATTAAATTTTATTTCTCCCTCTCAATTTAGTTTTTATATTTTTTACTTTAGATTTTAATAATTAACAGATATCTTATGTTTTTTGTTGTTTATCTGATACTGGTTATTACCAGTCTAAATAGAAATAAAACCTTGAAGATCTAGTGCCTGATTAAAGGAAATATTATCATCTGTTGCGGAAATTTACAATTTTAATTGTAACGGGGGATATCCCTGAAAGATGACAGGCAAATGAATTTAATTGAATAATCGGGCATGATAGAATTTTACATAATACAAATTCAGCAATAGAACCTTTTGAATATCCTGCATATAGCCAGTGTAATCCATAGGCTCATTTCTTCAGCCTTTTTGTTGATTGAAGATTTGTGTATCCGGGAATAAGATATGCTCCATAAACCGTCCGGCCGTTGATTGGATATTAACCACTCCAGAGCTTTTTTGATATCCGTATCCTCCGGAGGTGTTCCAATAAGAGACAACGAATCCAATGCCGCCACCAGATTGTTCCACCAGAAAGGGAATTGGAATCTCAGCCAGTTGTCCGAATATTTATATGAACTGTAATTATCTTCTTTAAAGAAGTGGGATTTCAACAGATTGGCCGCCTTTATTGTCTCTGGTCTTGTCCGGTATTGTGGATGTGCGGAGAAAGCCCTGATTACCATTCCCGTCCCCGAATGTGAAAACGGCAGGGATTTATCATAAGCCTTGAGGGTCGGAGCTTTTTTATCGGATGTCAGATAGATGATGTCGTTCAGCTTCAATGCTGGATTTCCGGTTATACCGGGGCTTCCGATTACCCAGCCTCCGTCGTTTTGTCTTGCTGATAGCAGCCAGTCGAGTGCTTTTATAATCCTCTGGTCGTCTTCGTAACCTGCTTTGATTAAAAGAGCGGTTACGATTCCCGTATAATAGGGGGCATACTGGTTGCCGATAAAACCGCGGATATCGCCTTCGTCCGTCTGAAAGGTGAACAGGTATTCACAGGCGGCAGCAGTTGACGGGTGGTTGCGATTCATTTCGTACTGGTAGATTAACGGCTGCAGGTTCTTGAAGGTGGCAAGCAAATTGTAGTCTTCACCCTTGCCGGGATATCGCCAGTAGCCGCCGGCCTGTTGTCTTTTTAATGCGGCCTGTGGAGATTGTAGTCGCCAGAGCATATTAACCATCCCCGGCGTTTCCTGCAGCAGATCGCGCCGGGTAAAATAAACGACAACATCGTTTCCCGACTCCATTAAAGGTTTAAGAGGGTCGAATCTCAGCTTATCGAGCCATTCCATCTGTCACCCACCTGGGGAAAACTGATATCGAAAGGTTTAGACTCCTTCCTTAAAGTTGAATATTTCTGAAAGACGTTCGATTAAAGGATAGTCTCTTTCAGCAATGCGTCTCATATTAACCTGCAATCCCGTCTCACGCTGGATAAATCCGGTCTCCAAATTACCGGAAACGAAGCGCGGATTTTCCATGATTGCCTTGTGCAGAATAATATTCGTCTTGACACCGACGATGATGTATTCGTAGAGCGCACGGCGCATGCGTATAATGGTTTCATTGCGGTCTCTGCCATGGACAATAAGTTTTGAAATCATCGGGTGATAGCAATCCGGGATAGTATAGCCGTTATGGACGCCGGAGTCGACACGGATGCCGATGCCTCCCGGCGAACGGTAACCGAGCAGTTTCCCCGGAGACGGCAGGAAGTTCATCAACGGGTCTTCTGCATTGATGCGGCACTCCATCGCCCAACCGGTCATTTTTACATCTTTTTGCCGTATAGACAACGGCATATCGGAAGCAATCCTGATTTGCTCTTTGACCAGGTCGACCCCGGTGACCATTTCCGTAACGCCGTGTTCTACCTGTATTCTGGCGTTAACCTCCAGGAAGTAGTATTTACCCTGCGAGAAGATAAATTCGACGGTTCCGGCGCCGACGTAGTTTATAGAACGGGCCAGTTTGACAGCCTGATTTCCCATCTGCTTGCGCATGGATGCATTCAACGCAACAGAAGGGGATTCTTCTATAATCTTCCCATAGTTTCGCTGTATGCTGCATTCACGCTCCCCCAGATGGACGATATTCCCGAACTTGTCGGCCAGTATCTGAAATTCGATATGACGCGGGTGTTCAAGGTATTTTTCGATATAGATATCGTTTTTCCCGAAAGTCGATTGAGCGATCGATGTGGATGTGGCTATAGCTTTTTCTAAATCTTCTTCGGAATGGATTATGCTCATGCCGATGCCGCCGCCGCCATTGGAAGGCTTGATAATCACAGGATAACCTATTTTACGAACGGCGTCCTTAACATGGTTTATATCCGATGAGCACTCATCGGTTCCTGTGATTACCGGGACATTGGCTTTAACCGCTTCTTTTCTGGCAGCCACCTTATTGCCGGTAATCTTCAATACCGAACTGGGAGGCCCGATGAAGGTAATGCCGGCGTTTTCGCACGCTTGGGCAAAATCCGGGTTTTCGGAAAGGAATCCATAACCGGGATGTATGGCATCGGCGTTGCAGTTTCTGGCTACTTCCATTATCTTATCTATGTTCAGATAGCTTTGCGATGCAGGTGCCGGCCCCAGAAAATACGCTTCATCGGCATATTTAGAGAAAAGGGCGTATTTATCAGCTTCCGAGTAGACAGCTACCGATTTAATCCCCAGTTCTCTGCAGGCGCGCATGATGCGTATGGCAATTTCCCCGCGATTTGCTACTAATATCTTACCAAGCATATCCAACCTCCATAATGCATACAGGGAGCAACTCGAACTTGTTTCAAGCCACCCCCTGTATATTAACTTTTACAGATTATCCGGTCAATACTATACGAACAACGGAGCCATAACGAGAGTTATGGTGGAAAGCAGTTTGACCAGAACATGCAGTGAAGGCCCTGCCGTATCTTTTAACGGGTCGCCTACCGTATCGCCGACAACTGCGGCATCGTGTCCCATGGAATGTTTCCCGACAACCTCGCCGTTGTCATCTTTTAGCTGTCCGTCTTCGATATATTTCTTGGCATTATCCCAAGCACCGCCTGCATTGTTCATATAGGCTGCCATCATGATGCCACCGATTGTGCCTACCATTAAGAATCCGGCAATAGCCATTGCAGCATCATAACCGGGAATAAGATTTAATATCACACCGACAACTATCGGGGCAAGTACAACCAGCAAACCGGGTTTAATCATCTCGTGAAGACCTGCGCGGGCGGTGATGTCTACGGCACGTGCATAATCGGGGCGTGCGGTGCCTTTCATGATTCCGGGGTTCTCACGGAACTGGCGGCGTACTTCTTCGATAATCTTGCCGGCGGTCGTGCCGACTGCTTTAATAGCCCATGAGCTGAAAAGGAAAACCAGCATGACGGCCAGCAGTGCGGCAACGAAAACATAGATTTGGGAAATATCAACGGCTGCCAAAGCCTCTCCACGCAGTAATGCTACTCTGTCCAGGTAAGCCTGAAAAAGTAAAAAGGCCGCCAGACCGGCTGAAACCATGGCATATCCCTTGGTAAGGGCCTTGGTGGTATTACCGACAGCATCCAGTCTATCGGTAACACGGCGTATTTTTTCACCTGCTCCTGACATCTGGTTGATACCATTGGCATTATCCGTGATGGGGCCAAATGTATCCATAGCCAGAATATAAGGGCAGGTCATTAACATTCCCATAGTTGCAACGGCGGTACCGAAAGCCCCGGCGATTAATCCGCCGCTTTGTTCACCGCACCAGAATGAGACCAATAATGAAACACCGATTACAAGAGCTGTCGGAAGAGTAGTTCCGAAACCTACTGCGGTGCCGACTACGATATTCGTAGCTGGACCGGTAAGCGAAGCCTTTGCAATACTTTTTACAGGTGCATATTTGGTATCGGTGTAATATTGAGTAACATACACCATAATTACGCTGGCAAAAATACCGACAAGACCAGCGGCGAAAAGCCACCAGCTATCGAGCATTGTTAAACAGGTAATTAACATACCTGAGGCGGAAAGAATAATGGCTACCCAGTAACCGCGGTTTAAAGCGGACATGGGATTTTCTTCTTCTTTGGCGCGGACACACATAATACCAACCATACTGGCAATAAGACCGAATGCACGCACCACCAGGGGGAATAGAATCCAGGCAATTTCTCCTGTTGCCGCATAGACGGCAACACCCAGAATCATGGCCCCGATATTTTCTGCGGCGGTGGATTCGAACAGGTCGGCACCACGGCCGGCACAATCGCCGACATTATCACCAACGAGGTCGGCTATAACGGCAGCATTTCGGGGGTCGTCTTCGGGTATGCCGCATTCGACTTTACCGCAGAGGTCGGCACCCATATCGGCCGCTTTGGTATAAATACCACCGCCGAGCTGGGCAAAGAGGGCGACGAAGCTGGCGCCGAAACCAAATCCAACGATAAGATGAGGAGCAATACCAGGATTATCAGCGCCGCCGAAGGCGAAGAAGATAGCGGTAACGCCGATAAGGCTTAACACTGTGATAAGAAAACCGGAAACGGCACCGCCGCGAAGAGCGACATTAATAGCTTCACGCCAGCTTCGCTGAGCGGCTGAAGCACAGCGTACATTCGATTTTACAGCGATATACATTCCAATAAAACCAGAAACACCACTGCATAATGCACCGACAAGGAAGGCAACGGCTGTACGCCACATGATGCCTGTGGCAGTCATTCCTTCAATCCCTTTTTCTCCATCCAGTAAACCTACAATAATACCAATAACAACGGCAACTATAACTGAAATAATACCTATTGTTCTGTATTGACGCTTGAGGAAAGCCCACGCTCCCTCGAAAATCATGTCACCGATTTCCTTCATTTTAGCAGTGCCCGTATCCTTACGAAGCACATTACGGGCTAGGTAGATTGTGAAAATAATGGTTATAAGACAGACGATGGGTACGATCCAAAAAATACCTGGCATAGACCTCCTTTATAAAATGTGTTATTTTTATTTGCAGATAAGAGCTAAATGCAATTTAACGGCAACAATTATAAGGGAAATATTCACATTATTGCAATTATATTGTGATTTAACCCGGATTTTGCAAATTTAAAGATTTTACAAATTAACAAATTGGGGAATTAATTTAAAAATTCCCCAACCATCAATCAAAGAATGAAGTCTCTCCTAATCTTTTTCGACAGATATTTTAACTTTTGTTAATATACTGGCAGTAATTTTAATGGTGTTTATCTTACTTAACTCAATACCCCGACCGTAAAGTCGTGGGAAGTTTATTCATTGTTAAGACATTTATTGCCGCTTAAAGTGTTATCAGGATACTGTTCGCGGTATTGATTTTCAATATCCGCATCTATGTTGTAATTATATGCGCTATCGTTGCGAATCGTAGCCATTTTCCGTCCTATCCATAATCCCAGTAAAACGAGAATTGCGAATCCCAGGATTCCACATATAACTATTAACCATACCGGCCAGCCAGAACTAACAATGAAAGTATCTGTCGTCCAACCGCTTTCATTCCCTACACCATCTATGGCCATGACTCTCCAGTAGTATGGATTCTTTGAGTTGACCGATTCGAGTTTGGTTTCTGAGTCCATCTTATAACTTGTTGCTGTCAGATTGCCGATATCCAGTTTAATGGTGCTGAAAGTTGCATCGGTTCCTACCTGTAATTTGTAGAACACCCCGCTCGGGTCGCTCGAAGCACTCCAGTTGAATACTACCGGTTGACTGGCCTTGTTATTATCTACCGGGGAGATCAGGCTGACGGCAGCGGGCGGGGCTGTTTCGATAGTTTCGATAAAATCGGCTGCGGCAGTATTGATTCCGTCCCCAGCTTCAATTTTATACGTGCCTGCCGCTATATCAGGAATGATAAAAGAAGTGTTGAAGGTTCCTGTTCCGCTTGTCATAACGTTAGCAGGAGTTGTAGTAATGCTGCCGTTGTTATATGTGATATTTATTTTTTTATTTGAGGCAAATCCATGACCTGTTATCTGTACCTCATCGCCAGCTATTCCTGTTGTAAGATTAAGTGTAATAGATGGTTCTACACCCAGGGAAAAGCTGGCGGTATTGTTGTAAGTGTCTACAGCCCTTATAACATGAGTGCCGCCGGCTATATCCGGGATGGTAAAACTGGCTGTAAAATTGCCGGCCTCGTCTGTGTAAACGTTTTCTTCATTGATGGCAAGCGCCGTATTATCGATAGTGAAAGCGGCTCTGTTAAGAACCGAACTCCCGGAAGCAAATCCGGTGCCGGAAATAGTTACAATATCGCCGTAAAAACCGGAATTGTAATCCAGCGAAATATCGGGGATAGTCGTAAATATAATTGATTTCTGGTTGTCTTCCTGGTCAACAACTTTAATTGTATGTTCTCCGCAGATACTGTGCGGTATAGCTACCTCAACCGTAAAAGCACCGTTGGAATTTGTTTTAATGGTGCTTATACTTTCATTATCGAAAAAGATGGTGATATCGGACAAAACAGCAAAACCGTAACCGTTGATATTAACATTTGCCCCGACCTTGTTTGAGTCTGATGTTATTGTTATATAGGGTTCGACGGCAAAATGTTCTGTTGCCTCATTATTGTTTGCATCGACTGCTTTAATTATATATGACCCCTGAGTAATCGAGGGTATCGAAATATCCAGTGAAAAAGCTCCGTAAGCGTCAGTTTGTGTGTTGGACAATATAACATTATTGAAATATATCGATACGGCTTTATTGGGGTCAAAGCTGGCTCCATTAATGGTAACGGTATCGCCTGCCGAACCGGAATCACTGCTTAGCGAGATGCTTTGTTTTATTAACAGGCTGGCTGTGGCAACATTTCCGGATGAGTCGGATGCCAGTATCGAACAGTTCCCTTTTGAAAGAGTTATCGGCAAAGAAAAAGTAGCAATGAAAGATCCTGTATTATCAGTCAATATTAAAGAAGTACTCATGGTTATGCTATTTAAAGTGATGGTAATCATCGATGAACTGGCAAAACCAGTTCCAGTGACAGTCACCTGGGCGCCGGCACCGCTTGTGTTATCAGATAGTGTTATTTTAGGGATTACATTAAATGTGGTATAGACTGAATTTGCAGTACCTGCGTTGTCCACGGCTTTGAGTATATGAACGGCTTTATTTGCAGAGGGGACCGTGATTGTCAGCGGGTTAAGAATGCCGGATTCATTGGCTGTAGTCGTTATAAAAGGGGTTGCCGAATTGTCTATATAAAGATAAACAGTTCCTGTGCTGAATCCGTTGCCGGTAATAATTATCTGGTCGCCTACGCATACAGTACTGTCATTTATGGCAATCATAGGGATAACAGTAAATTCTTCTGAAAGGCTGACAGAGCTCCCTTCAACAGTTATGGAAACGGTATATTTTCCCCGCGGCAGTACAGGGACCTGAAAGGTATCGGTAAATGAGCCGCTGCTTATAGTAGCCAATCCCATATATATATTGTTAAATGTAATAGCGGCAGCTCCAGTGGAAACAGTATCGAATGTTCCCGATATTGTTATTGTATCGCCCGGAGACCCTGAATATTTAGATAATGTAAAACCTGTCGTGGCCGATACAGGTGATATGGGTAGCAGCGAAAAAAACAGCAATGATATTAATATGGCAGGGAAAAATCGAAAGACCGTTTTAGCCTTTGTAAACATACTTCCTCTTATTCAAACTCAAACAACCGAGTTTATAATATTTAGTTGTATTTATGAAGATAATATTATTATTGGATAACGATTGTCAAGAAGATAGATTCTTCCATAGTTTATCAGCATCTGAAAAATCTGTATCTCCCTGTATATTGTGAAAGTAGGAGCAAACTGTATATTGATGGCGATAAAAATTTTTTTTGTTCATATCTAAAAGGCATTTACAAAGGGGGGAAAACAGCTTATCATAATATAATGCAGTGGTTTAATCCTGTGTATTTTGCGGCACAGGTATTAAAAGCGGCGCATAAAATTCCGGTATTTCCGGATAGAAATAGAAAGGAAGGTGAGAATAAGTGGCGGGGAAATAAAGCAATCTGGCATGGAATGTTTATGATAGAAATTAATTTTTGGATTGCTTGAAATAGACCGTGATTTAAATTGGCACCTCCTAAATAGTAAAGGACGCATTTTTTAATCCTTTCCCTGTTTTCTTTTTTGCCATTAGCGCCATCGACTAATAGAAATTATTCTGAAGTTAATAGAGTTTGAACCAAATTGGTAACCAATTAAAAATTTATGAAAGGAGGGAAGAAGGGTGGTAGATAAAGAAAGTGAAAATAAAAGAATAACGGAGACGGAAGAAGCTCCTAAAATAATGAAGAAACCGCTGCCACAGATACTGGACGAAATGGATGACAATATTCGTGCGGCGGCAGCGGCAGCTAAAAGGGCGGAGGAAGCCGCACGGTCATCAAGAGAAGCAGCTACAGCGGCTACGCAAGCTTCTATAGAAGCCGGGAAGAGGGCGGAAGAAGCGCGTAAAGCCGGAGAGAAAGCAGCCGGTGATGCTACCAGGGCTGCGGCGGAAGCAGCCGCTAAAGCTGAACAAACTGCGAAAGCAGCGATTGCGGCAGCAGAGAAAGCGGCAGCTAAATCTGAAGAATCTGATAAGAGTTCAAGGGAAGCTGCTCAGGCAGCTAAATTAGCTGCAAGCGATGCCGTTAAAAGAGCGGAAGAAGCAGGAGCGGCGGCTAAAGCGGATGCAGCAGCAGCGGCTAAGGCGGCAAAAGAAGCTGCGGCGGAAGCATCCAGGAAGGCCGAAGAGGCAGCCAGAATAGCTAAAGAGGCACAGGACGAGGCTACCAGAGCTGCTGCAAGAGCTGCTGCCGATGCCGCGGAGAAAGCTGACGAAGCTATTAAGCGGGCGGAGGAAGCAATCAGGCGTGCAGAAGAAGCTGCAGCGGCAGCCAGAGAAGCGTCGGAGTCTGCTATTCAGGCAGCTGCAGAGGCTGTAGGCAGGGCTGAAGATGCGGCAGCCAAAGCTGAAGAAACTGCCAAGAATGCCAGATATGCGGCTGAGGAAGCTGTCAGAAAGGCCGAGGAGCTTGATCTGGCAGCCAGAGAAGCAACTGCAGAAGCATTGAGGATAGCTCAGGAGGCAGCTGCAAAAGCCGAAGCGGCGGCAATTATGGCTAAAGAGGCTCTTGATGCTTCGGTAGCCGAATCCAATAATGTTAATAAACAGCTTGACGAAAGTGTTAAGCATGTCAAGGCTGCGCAGTCGGAACTTGCTGCTAATCTGTCTGCTGAAACTGCAACAAAGGCTGATGAAGTTGGGAAGAAAGCCAAGAGAATGGCGGCAGCCGGTTTCCGTTTGGCTGAGGAAATCGAAAGAAAAGCTGAACTGGCTGACATTGCAGGTGAAGAAGCTCTTGATGCGGCGACAAAGGTTTCCGGGCCTCTGGCGGATAAGGTGGAAAAAGCCGGGCAGGAAGCAAAACAGTCTGCTATAGCCGCTTTTAAAGCAGCGGAGAAAACCCGCGGGAAGGCCGAACAAACGGATATTGCCGGTGATGAAGCTGTGGAAGCATCCGCAAGGGCACTGCATAAACTGGTAACTATGGCTGAAGAGTTGGCTAAGGCAGCAAAGGAAGCCGCTGCATTGGCCAAGCAGTCTTCCATCGATGCCAGGTCTGCAGCCGAAGAAACTATGAAGGCTACGGGCGAGGAAGCACAGGCCAAGATAATCGAAGCTAAAAAGGCGGCTGAAGAAGCCAAGAAAGCTGCAGAGGCAGCACTGGCAGGAGCATCCAAATCGGCATTAGAGGCTAAAGAGGCTGCAGAAGCAGCAATGAAAGCTACCAGTAAGGAATCTACTGCTAAAATAGAAGAGGCCAAGAGGGCAGCCGAGGAAGCAAGGAGGGCAGCGGAAGATGCCAAGAGTTCTGCATTGGCAGCCAGCACACGCGCTGAGAACGCTGCTGCGGCAGTCAAGGCTTCGGCTGAAGAAATAGCAAATCAGGCCAGTCTCAAAGCGGAAGAAGCCTTGCAAAAGGCCCAGGAAGCTTTGTTGAGAACACTGGTTAAAAAGGTTCTCTCTTCAAGGGAGTTAACTACCATTATTGTGCTTTCAGTTCTGGGTTCAATAGTAGCGGCAGTTACTATCAGTCTGGGATTAATGTTACTGAGCTGATTTTAGGTTTTTAAATAAAGTTAAAAATGCCCTGTTTTCACAGGGCATTTTTGTATATAGCTAGACATGGGATTCAAGAGGGCTTCAAGCGATGAGAATGAGTGACATGCGGTCTGTAAGCAATGATGGATATGTTTACTTTAATGGATTTTAAAATCAGAGGTTGCTTTTCAATCGGATAGTTCTGGAATGACAATGGAAAGGTATAGATAGTACTATATTCTTGTAAAAAAGTATTTATAGTGGGACGTGTTTTATCAATTCATCGAAGGCGGAAAACCATTTCAGCTTAATCTCGTCGTTCCAGTTTGGGTCAAAAGTAGGAAATTTATTTAAAAGCATTTCCTGCCACTGTTTTTGGTTTAGCAGTTCCATTTTTTCCTGCGGAACTACATCATTCCGCATTATTGTATTACTGTTCTTTTTCCTTTGTTTAATAGTTCCGGGTATAATATGCGATTTAGACCTTTTGGTTATAAATGGAGACAGGGTAATTTGGGCATCGTTGGAAATCGCAATAAAAAATTTGATGCATTTCCTTGCAACATCGTTGGTACATTGAAAATTACTGTGGAACAGCTCTTCCAACTGGGCATAAGTCGCATTTTGCGGTTCCAACGCTCCCTGAAAAATAAATCCGAAGGAGCCGGTAACAATTTCTTTCAGGATGGATGTTCTCTGTTCTCCCCTGGCGGCAACCAGTGCTTTTAATTGCGAAGACGGTTTTCCATTAAAATCTATCAGTTTCAAAAAACGTAATGCCGCCATCAATTGAGTTCCGGTACTTCCGGAAAGTGTGTTGTTCCAGTAACTGCGGTCAATACGGGATGGTATTTGTTGCTGCATTCCATCGATGAAATTCAAAAATGTGCGGTATGAGATATAAGGCGGGAGTCGTTTGTGATTTGTATCATTTGCCATATTTATCAACCGTTAATCGAATTATTTTATATTTTACTACTAAATATACTTCATAATCAATTAATTCATGTGGCAATGAAATTGCGAATTCCATAAAATTTCATACTGGAACTTGTACTGATAATAACGGAACTAAACGCCGCGGATATGGAATTGGAAAGGACAATAATTGACGGCTGTTGCGGATTTGGTTACTATATTATCTAATTTAATTGTTATGGTTTCATTAATTTCGGTGTTGTATTAAATAGAAGAGTTGAACAATAAAGTAAGCGGTGTTTTTAATGCGCCGATGGAGAAAAGGTCATTTGCAAAATTCTAAGGAGGGTTGGTGACAGAGAAGCAATGAAAAAGAACAGAATAGCAGCTATCGATGTTGGGACGACCAAAATATGCACAATTATGGCAGAGGTGGATGAAACTGGTTCGCCCACTGTTCTTGGAGTAGGAGTTGTGCCTTCGAATGGTTTACATAAAGGTATGGTATCCGATTTTAACGAAGCCAAACAATCGATACAGCTTTCGGTACGGAAGGCCGAACAGGCAGCTGGTTATAAAATGGAGGCGGCCTGTGTCGGAATTACCGGCAAGCATATAAGTTCGGTTAACAATCATGGCGTAATATCTATCTCTCACAGCAGAAAAGTTGTTCATACTGGGGATTTGGAGCGCGTACTCGAAATAGCCCGTGACATAGACTTGCCGCAGGGAAGAGAGATGCTGCATATAATTCCCCGGTCTTATTCACTGGATGGGCAAACCGGAATTAATAACCCCGTAGGGATGCATGCAAACCGTCTCGATGCCGAAACGAATATTATTACTGCTGCTACCACATCCGTGCAGAATCTTGCCAAGTGTGTACACAGCAGTGGAGTTGCCGTAGAAGATATCGTACTTGAACCGTTAGCGAGTGCCGAATCCGTTCTGACTGAAGAAGAAAAACAGGATGGAGCTGTACTTGCAGATATAGGAGGAGGAACAACCGATGTCGTCGTCTTCCAGAATGGCAGCGCTTATCATGCATTCGTATTACCTGTTTCGGGTTACCAGGTGACGCGTGATATTTCGATTGCTATGGGTATCTCCTATGATCTGGCCGAGGAAATAAAAATAAAATATGGAAGCGTTATCCCGTTCAGCGAATCGAATCCGGGAAATAAAGATATACTCTACGGCGGGTTGAGCATTCCGTATGACAAGCTGACGCAGATAATCAGCAGCAGGCTGGAAGAGCTTTTAAGGCTGGTAATGATAGAGTTGTCTGAAATCAACTATCAAAATATGGCTTCGCTTAGCATGGTATTAAGCGGAGGCGTAGCCAATATGCCCGGGCTGGCTGAACTGGCGGTGAGCACAACACATCTACCGACCAGAATAGGCATTCCTGTCAGATTATCCGGTGTTTCGGATGTACTGAGTAATCCGATGCATGCAACAGGGGTAGGTTTATTACTCTGGAAATTAAGGAATAATGAAAAACAGTCGAGGAATGCAAACTATATTTCCAGGATAATGGGCAGGATTTTTTAGTTATTTAGTTCAGGAGAGTATATATGACACATTCAATTAATGTTCCAAGCCCGGCCAAAATAAAAGTTGTCGGTATGGGCGGATCTGGCTGCAACGCAATAACCCGCATGGTTCAAGAAGGCATAAGAGGGGTTGAGTTTATTGCGATGAATACAGACACTCAACATCTTGAGATAACCGAAGCTCCCGTTAAAATTCAACTGGGGGAAAGGTCGGCACGCGGGCTGGGAGCAGGAGGCGACCATACCAGGGGACGAAAGGCTGCCGAAGAATGTTTAGATGAGATACAGTCTGTTATCTGCGGGGCGGATATGGTTTTTGTGACGGCTGGAATGGGAGGCGGAACAGGTACGGGGTCAGCACCGGTAGTAGCTGAAGTTGCCAGGAAAAGCGGAGCTTTGACTATAGCCGTAGTTACACGCCCCTTTAAATTTGAGGGATTACATCGTGCTAAGGTGGCCGAAGAAGGTATTAGTAATCTTACCCCGCATGCCGATACCTTAATTATAGTTCCCAACGATAAAATACTGGATATATGCGATAAAAGAACCAATATCGGTAATGCGTTTCGCATGGCGGACCAGGTATTGCATCAAGGGGTACAGGCAATAGCCGAGGTAATTACGGTTCCCGGACTTATCAACCTCGACTTTGCCGATGTTAAAGCCATTATGAAAGATTCCGGACATGCATGGATGTCCATCGGGTGGGGAAATGGACCAACCCGTGCTGTTGATGCCGCAAGACAGGCGTTGACCAGTCCTCTGCTGGATGTATCGGTTAATGGAGCTACTAAAGTTATGTTCAATATCGTCGGGGGAAAAGACCTGACGCTTTTTGAAGTCAATGATGCGGCAGAAGTCATTAAAAAGGCCGTTGCACCAGATGCCAATGTAATATTTGGTGTTATGATGGACCCATCGATGGATAGCAGGGTTCGATTGACATTGATAGCTACCGGTTTTGCCACCAAAGAGGAAGCAGCTGCTAATGAAAAAGTGATGCACGCTGAAAAACAGGAAAGTATGAAACGGCTTATCAACAGTGAGAATGACGAGGAATTGGATATGCCTTCTTTTTTGCGCAATATATACAATAAGAAGAGTTAGACAAGAGGGTAGTTTTACATAATATTTAAAATAAAAATTATATACGGGTTAAATAAAGGGAGGGGATATACATGGGAAACAGTGATCCTGTCTCTAAAGAGCTCGGTGATTTTATAAATAAGTATGCCGATGATTTGTTCAGCATGAAGCTGTTTTTATATTTTAAGGTTCATCCTTATGCGCAAATGAGTGAGCTGGTAATTATGTCTGCTACAGGCAAGGACCTTGATAGACGCCTTATAAAGAAAGCACTGGCGGATTTCGTGGAACAGGGAATCATCAATAAAAATATCAGCCATGATGTTTCCTATTACTCTTTATCTGAGAGAATGCGTGCTTTAGCCATTGAAATGGATAATGTAGAGAAAAAGAAGAGATGCTCGGCACTCAGGAGTTACGATAAATGTATGGAACCATGTCTAAACGGTGTTCTACCAGCTGCAATGCTGCCGTTTGGTTATTAGTTAGCTAAATAATGGAATTATCCCATGAATATTTTGTATAATATTCTTTAATAGATTTTTAAATTTATAACAGAACTATGAAAGGGGGGGATAAAATGGGTCACAAAGCTCCAGCAAAGGCAGCGGGAAACAAACCGGCAGCTGCTCCTGCCAAACCGGCAACCAAAAAATAATAGAGAAACTCGGGGATAAATCCTGAGAAAAAGTGGGAAGATATAAGAACTTCCCACTTTTATTTTATAGAGTCATCTTTTTTGACTGTTCATAACAATACACTGTTTACATGTCGGTTCACATGGTTCAACATGTATATTTATCACGGTATGGGGAAGAATTTTGCCTATATCTGTCTCAAGATGGTCACAAATGTTATGCGCTTCCTCGACACTGGCGGTCTTATGGATTACCAGATGCAGGTCTACTTGGCGCTGGCTCCCCGATTTACGCGTGCGCAACTCGTGAAATCCTATAAGGAGAGGGCTGTGCTCCATGAGACAATTTTCTATGGCTGCTTTTTCGGATTCCGGCAGGCTGACGTCCATCAATCCACCGAATGACTTCATAATAATTTGAATGGCCGCTTTAACTATCAATAAAGCAACAAGTATGGCAACTACGGGGTCAATAATTTCGATTCCCGTCACCTTAACGGCTATCAATCCTATCAAGACGCCTGACATTGTCAACACATCTGTGGTCAAATGGGTGGCGTCTGCCTCCAGTGCCAGCGAATCCGTTGTTTTTGAAACCTTCAGCAAATAACGGGAGACGATTATATTTACCACGATAGAAACAGCCATGGTAACAATACCGATTTCGACTATTTCAAGTTCAACACCTTCTATAATCTTGTGGACAGCTTCATTTACAATAATGCCTGCCGCAACCAGTATCAGGATTCCTTCAAGGACTCCGCTGATATTTTCGGCTTTGCCATGCCCGTATGGATGCTTCTTGTCCTCCGGTTTGTCGGAAATTCTGACGCATACAAAGGCAATAACAGCCGCTGCCAGATCCATAACGCTGTGAATAGCTTCCGCAATCAGGCTGACGCTTCCAGTTACCAGTCCTGCAATCAGTTTCATCAGTATCAATAATGAATTTGAAGTGATAGAGATACCCGCCGCTTTAGTTTTCCCGGTTGTCATGATTACCTCCAAATCACGGGTAACAAAAAACCCGTGGGATTTTATGGTCCCGCGGGTTACAACGCTGCCTCTGATTGGCCCGACTCAATCGTGATTTCTCAAGAAGGTCTGTTCCTGATTTATTAAATTAAAACATTAGTCCAGTAATTTAACATATGAAGTGGTTTCTGTCAATCTGTCTCAATATAGCAACTTGCCGTATTCAGGAATATGCCTCATATCTTCATATAGCCATACCATTCTATCCATAAACCAACTTCTGCTGGCATATACGATGACTACCGATAATACTGCCAGCCATAAATTCAATTCTATAATAGCTATGATAGAAAGAAGAAGCCCCGTTACAAACAGGTTTTTGAGAATCCTGATAATTTTTTTATGATGTTCTGGAATAGCTACCCTATCCATATTCTGTAAAACAAGCTCGCCAATTACCGATTTTGACGCCCAGTTATTCGTGGAAGCGGCATTTTTAAAAAGCCATGGATTAAGTATCATCCACCCTAATGCAACGATGATTGGGATAACAGACCACCAATCTAACCAGACCCTGCTCCAGAAAGTGAGGATTATTAAAGGAAGCGAAGCATAACGGGTTAAAACACACAGAGGATTGGCATGCTTCTCCCAGTTGTCTTCCGTCAGCGAATAGATACTGAATAATCTGCGAATTTTTTTATAGAGCGGCATTCCAAGACTCCTTATAAGCCGAATACTAAGTGGCATTTCATAGTAGCACGGGTTTATCGATATAATCAAACTGTGCAATAGCTATTACGGCATAATTCAGGAACCATGTTGTATTTTAATATTCAAATTACTTCTTAAATCCGCTAAACCTTTTTTTAACGCACCCGCAAGGTCGTTTTCAACAGACTGTCTGGCTGTGCCGATAGTATTGCTTATATCCTGTGCATTGCTATGACCGTGTGCTTTGCAGATAATGCCGTTCACTCCCCATAACGGCCAGCCGCCTGCAGCATCGGATGCACGTAATTTACATTTCAAAGATGCAATTATTTTATGGACTTCATCTTCCGTCAGTTTATTTTTAAGTTCATTGTCAAGCCAGCCGGCTATGGTATCGTTTAACCCTTCACAAAACTTGGTAACCACATTTCCTGTAAATCCGTCACAGATAACTACATTTGCTTTTCCATTTACTATGTCGTTGCCCTCGATGTTGCCTTTGAAATTCAGCCCGGATTTCTTTAACATATCATATGCTTCTTTAACTACCTTGTTGCCTTTCCCTTCTTCCGCTCCGTTGCTGACCAGGGCAATCGTCGGCTCCGGTATTCCCATAAATCTGCGTGCGTAAACCGTTCCCAGCATCGCAAAGTCCAGAAGTTGTTTTGAAGGGGAATCCACATTACTGCCTATATCGATGAGTATCGTATCCGGAGCAAAACCCAGGAAAGGGCCACCGATAACGGGTCGTGAAATGCCTTCGAATGTTCCCAGTATATGAACTGCTGAAGTCAGGATGGCCCCGGTAGAGCCGGCACTGACGGCCGCATCGGCTTTGCCATCCCTGACCATTTTGGAACAAAGAATAACCGAACTGTTCCTTTTTCGGCACATGGCAAAAGCGGGGCGTTCGCCTTCGGCAATAAATTCATCCGTGTGTACTATTTCGATATCCAGCCCTGAAATATCGTATTTGTGCAGTTCGTTTTGAATGGTTCCCTGACGTCCGACCAGTATTATACCTGAATTATGTTCTCTGGCACCATCGACTGCCCCCTTTACAATTTCCTGGGGAGCAAAATCTCCGCCCATAACATCTATAGCTATTTTAATCATCTTTTCCCTTACCCACCATACAAAAAGAGATATCCTCTATGGATTTTATATAGTATCCTATTATGGCTATAAAGGTGTCAATACAAATTAAGAAAGACATGAAGGCGGGAAAATATTAAATAAATCGGTAATATATATTACCGATTTATTTTGATAAAAATACTAAAATTCTTGAATCATGGCATTATAAATTTACAGGAGGTGAATTTTATAGGAAAGTTATTAACTGATTAACGATTAATCGTCACCCATTTACTGCTGAATATGCACATGGCATAATCAGCTTATTGTTTGCAATGCAATATATCTGGAAAGATATATTGCTCTCTTGGGATGGTTCCGAAAAAAATGTTTACAAATAATATATTAAAGCCTGCCGGTATAAAACATTGGAAAATCAGTTTTAGAAGAGAGAATAATTTTCTGCTCAAAGTTGTTTTTCTGCTGGCTTTGCTGGTGTTTCTCTTCTTCTTTTCATTTTTAGTAGGAAGATATGATATCTCCATAAAAACTATCATTGATATTTTTGCTTCAAAGATATTCGATATTACTCCTTATTGGGAAAGCACACTGGAAACAGTAGTTTTACAGGTCAGGTTTCCGAGAATTATTCTGGCAATACTTGTTGGCGGCGCACTGTCTGTTTCCGGCGCCTCATATCAAACTCTCTTCAAGAATCCAATGGTCTCTCCTGATATCCTTGGAGTATCGGCCGGAGCCGGTTTCGGTGCTGCTCTGGCAATGATAAACGGGGCAAACTGGGTAGGCATACAAACTTCTGCATTTGTATTCGGGCTTGCTGCGGTTGTTATTGCTTTCACAATCGCCCATGTCTTCGGAGGTAAATCTTTCACTGTTCTGATACTCGGCGGCATCGTAGTCGGCAGTTTTTTTCAGGCGTTGCTTTCTATTATCAAAACTCTTGCAGATACGGAAAACGAATTACCGACTATTACTTTCTGGCTAATGGGAAGCCTTGGCAGGGGAGACAATGACGATGTACTTATTATGCTGCCGGCGTTACTGATTTCATTGTTTCTTCTGTTCCTGTTCCGTCACCATATCAATGCACTGGCTGCCGGGGAGGATGTGGCGCAGACAATGGGGGTAAATGTAAATCTTGTCAAGATAATCATTATATCCAGTTCTACTTTGATGACAGTTGCTTCCGTTGCTATATGCGGCATAATCGGATGGATAGGACTGGTCATCCCTCACTTCGCCAGAATGATGGTGGGAGCCAGTTATTCCAAGATAGTCATCGTTTCATTCCTTATGGGCGGCTTTTTTCTGCTGGGTATAGATAATATTATCCGCGGAGTTGAGGGGGTGGAGGTTCCACTTGGCGTTCTGACCGCTCTGATAGGAACACCTGTATTCGCTTTCCTGCTTACCAAATTAAGAAGGGGGTGGAATTGATGCTGAAAGTCGATAACCTGAAATTTTATTACAGTAGGGACCAGGTAATCATCAAAGATATCTCTTTTGAATTGAAAGAACGTGATATTCTCTGCTTGCTGGGGCCAAACGGAACAGGAAAGACCACTCTTCTACGTTGTTTATTGGCATTGAATAAGCCTGTGGCCGGTACCATAAAAATAGATGGAACCGATATCGGTAAAACCAATGCACGTAAAATAGCGAAGTATCTGGCTTACGTTCCGCAGGCTTCTTCTATGGCATTCCCTTATGAGGCAGAAGAAATCGTTCTTATGGGGCGTATTGCGCATTTAAGTCTCGGGACAAGTCCTACTAAAAAAGACCGGGAAATCTGTTATGAAGCGATGGAAAGTTTAGGTATAGCTCAACTAAGGACAAAACTGTTTAATAAAATGAGCGGCGGGGAAAGACAGATGGTTCTGGTCGCCAGAGCCATGGCTCAGCAGGCAAAGATTCTTGTGATGGACGAGCCGACAGCAAATCTCGACTATAGTAATCAAGTTAAAATCCTCCAGATTATCAATCAGTTGTCCGAACAAGGGTATTCGATTTTAATGACATCTCATTTTCCTGATCACGCTTTTTTGGCATGTAACCGGGTAATTCTCATGAGAGACGGAGTGATTATGGCAAGCGGGATACCAGATAAAGTGGTTACATCGAATACTCTGTCTACTTTATATAACACTCATGTTTGTGTTACCGAGGCAACATTGTATCCTGAGAATACAAAAACCAAGGTTTGCATTCCGGTAATGAAAAAAATGTTGAAAGTAAAGGAGAACAATTAAATGACAAAAGAACAAAAAAATAAACAGGTTAAACTTTCCAGAAGAGAATTTATAGCCGGGACAGGGGCGGTCATTTTAACAGGGATGCTGGGTGGTTGTACCGCCGAAACTATCACTTCTACTGTTACTGATATTAAAACGGCTATACAGGTTAATACAACTACAATTAACAATATTTCTACCGTAACTGAAACCGTCACTTCCAATGTTACCGATACCGAAACTGTTACCAGTACCGTTACCGAAACGGTGGGACAATCTTCAATGTTTACCGTTACGGATATGGCGGGCAGAGTTGTTGAAGTCCCCAGGACAATTAATAAAATTGCCACCTTCGGCTCTATCGGTGTTTTGAATGCATTCGTCGAGGCAATGGGGTGCGGCTCAAAAATTGCCAATCAAATGTCCGCCAATTTCACCAAGTCGGATAAATGGAAGTACCAGTATGTTTTTGCTCCGCAAATCGCCGACGGCCCTGTTCTGGAGGTCGCCGGAGAGATAGATATAGAAGCTGTTCTTCAACTTAATCCTGACCTTTGCCTGTGTATGACAGAGGCGACTGCAGCTCTTCTGGAAGAGAAGGGATTGTGTGTCATCTATATTGAGTGGCAGCTACTGTCGGATGTTGAAAAGTGCGTTACACTGCTGGGCGAAGTTCTCTGTAAACAGGACATAGCAGCGGATTACATCGAATATTTTAACCAGAAAGTCTCCGATGCCGAAGCTCTTACCGCAGGGCTTGTCGATGAAGAAAAGACAAAGGTACTTTACGGGAATATTACCAGTTATACGCAACCGCATGCAATCGCCGAGTGGTGGATTAGTGAAGCCGGCGGTATCAGTGTAACGGACAACGGCCGCGATCTGGAAACAGTCGCCAGTTATACCTATACTCTTGAAGACCTGCTTCTCTGGAATCCCGATGTAATGATAACCACCTCGAATACTATGGGGGATGAATTACTGGCCATGGATACATTGAGTGGTATCACTGCTGTTCAAAATAATGATATCTATTACATTCCTACAGTTGCACACGTATGGGGCAACCGTACGCCCGAACAACCGCTTACCGTTATGTGGCTGATGAACAAGCTTTATCCGGATATTATGCCTACGGATACCCTGATGGAAGAAATACGCTACTATTACAGCCACTTCTTTCTGACAGACCTTACCGATGAACAGCTTATCGAAATTATAGGTTGAAAATGTATGAAACAGGAGATACATTGAATACTTTTGAAACGCTATCCTGTTAATTTTTTAGAGGAGTGATTGAAATTGGAAAACCCGATACTAATAGAGTCTATAGAGAATGTAAAAAAGATTTTAGGGAATGATATCGATAGATTAACCGTCGAACGTGCCGTATTCGGTTTATTTTTTTCCGGAGTCAAGTTAAACGACGGGAATGGAGGGCTCTGTTTTACCCCTGTTAAAGAAATACCGGAGGCGGTGTGCTGTCCCAGTTCGGCAAAGGCAATGCCTCTTTCAGGGAGGCTTTCCGGAAGAAGTGTTAAAGAATACCTGGATTATATCTTCAGTGATAACGTATTGAAGAAGACGCTTGGAATAGCAACATTAAACGCATTAAGCAGTTCTTGCTGGAACAGGATGAAGTGTAATGGATATGAAGTAGAACTGGGGAAGGATGCCTTCGATGATATTAAAATTGACCCGGGGCAAAAAGCGGTAGTGGTCGGGGCATTGGCTCCGGTTATAAAAGAGTTAATTGCTGGTGGTGCGGATTTTCATATTCTGGAAATGGATCCAGCGACATTAAAGGATAGGGAAAAACCATATTTCGCCGAAGCATGCAGAGCGCCGGAATTCGTCCCCGGCGCTGATTTACTGGTGATTACGGGGACAACCATGCTGAACGACACACTTCCCGGGTTACTCGATATGGCAAAGCCGGGAGCGCAAATTATCGTTACGGGCCCGACGGCAAGCATGCTGCCCGATGCCTTTTTCTCGAGGGGCGTTACGATACTCGGCGGCATCGCAGTTACAAAACCCGATGCTCTGCTGGATATCATCAGCGAAGGCGGTTCCGGTTATCATTTCTTCGGCAAGAGTGCCGAGAGAACGGTAGTAAAGCGAAAAGGCGCTTGAAAGGGGAATGTGGAAGATAATTCCCTTCCGAATATCGTTGGTACTGAATTAAAAAATATTCAACAGGAGAAATAAATGGTTATAAAGCAACAATTTTTGATGGATTTATCGATGCCGGCTGGCTTTGAAAAAATCGAGTGTACCGTCGAATGTTATCAAATTTTCCAGGCTTTAGCAGCTGCTGTAGAACTGAAGTTGTTCGATTTTCTGGATAAGGAAGGAGCCAGCGACCGAAAGTTTATTGCCGGGGGAATAGGAATAAACGGGATGTTCTCCAGAAGTTTTCTGGACACACTTGCAGGTATAGGTCTTTTATCAAAAAGTGAAGATAAATATACCAATACTCAGGTTGCATCGGATTTCCTGGTAAGCGCCAGCCCGTTTTACCAGGGAGACTGGATACAGAATACCGGTCGTGGAAACCATTGGAGCAATCTTGCAGAATCGCTAAAACGCCAGCAGCAGGAATTGGGCAGTTTCAATGCTGGTCCTGGGGAATCATTCTTGAGTTCTCTGGCGGAAACAGCATTGAGAGGGGAATTGCAGGCGGTAACGAAAAACATATCAGCCTGGGACGGTTTCGATAAGGCAAAATCCATGCTGGATCTTGGTGGAGGACATGGATTATATACTGTGGCTCTGTGCCAGATGAATCCCAATCTCAATGGTATAGTCTTCGATAAACCGCATGTAACCGGCATTACACAACAGTTCATTTCAAAATATGGAATGGATGGACGTATTACCACAATGGACGGCGATATTTGTACGGATACTTTTGGTGCGGGATACGACATAGTTATCGTATCTCACCTGCTGTATAAATTCCGCAAAGATCTCGAACCGGTTTTCAGCAAAGTATACGAAAGCCTGAATCCCGGAGGTTTGCTGGTTGCGAACCACTGGTTCTGCGCTACGGGGTGTACTCCGGATAGCAGCAGTATCGGTGAACTTTCCAAATCGCTGCAAAGCTTCGGGCATCCGCTTTGCCATCTTGAAGAATTTTATAAGGTTTTCGAAAAAACGGGTTTCAAAATAATCAAAACAGTTGATATTCCCAGTGCATATGGCAATTCCTGCCTGCAACTGGCAGTCAAAAAATTTGAATGTAATCATAAAAACGGTAATTCATGCTGCTGTTGATTCAATATAAGCATAAATTAGGGAGGAAACAATGAAGGTAGAAAAAAATAAAAAACTATCCAGAAGGGATTTTTTGGCTGGGTCGGGGGCAGTACTCATGACGGCATTGCTTGGCGGCTGTGCTGCTGAAACAATCACCGCTACTGTTACAAAAACAGATACTAAGACTTTACTAAGTACGATTACAAAAGCTCTTACTACAACTGAAACCGCCACGACTACCAGCATGGTTACAAGTACGGCGACCGTTACCGAGACAGCCACCATTACCGAGACCATCATTCAGGCGGCAACCAGGATTATCATCGATATGGGGGGCTATGAGGTTACCATACCCCGTGAGATAAACCGCATAATAGTAACCTGCATGGGTGGAGCTACTCACGAAATTGCCGCAATGGGAGGCGCTTCTAAAATAATTGCTCAACCTTCTATGCAAAAATTCCCCGTACTTTTAAAAATATATCCCGGTTTTACAGACCTGCCCAACGTGGGTACCTTTAATAATGTAAATGTGGAAGAGGCTTTGTCACTTGACCCGGATGTTCTCGTTAACAGCAAGACGTCTACGGAAGCGAATGAAAAACTGAGGAATGCGGGAATACCGGTAATAGGGGTCAATACCGGACGCAGCAGCATAATGGGTATCATAGACGAGTTTGCGATGACCGGGGAGATGCTTAATAACACAGAGAGGTCTGATGCCCTGATTGCTTTCTGGAATGAGCGCCTGGAGCTTATAGAAAACCGTTTACAATCGATACCTGAAGAAAACAGGAAGAAGGTATATTATGTGCTCGGTTCTGTTACCCATACCAACGGCAGCGAAGCATGGGGACAGGCTTTGATTACTGCTGCCGGCGGAATTAATGTGGCAGAGGAAATAGGCACCGAGAAGGATATTGTTCTCGAGCAGATACTTGAATGGAATCCCGATGTGATGATATTGAGCAGTAACGAAGGGACGTTCGTAAGTATTGAAGAGGTAAAAGGGAACGAACAGTTACAAAATGTTAAAGCTGTGGAAGAAAATGAACTTTATTTATGCCCTGTAGGCACTTTTTGGTGGGACAGGCCTGCACCGGAGGCAATCCTGGGCATAACCTGGCTTGCAATGACACTCTATCCCGAAGAATTTGCAGATATCGACCTTGAAACTCTTACCAAGGATTTTTATGCACGTTTTTACGATTATGAACTGAGTACCGAAGAATTCGAGGAATTTTTAGCGCCTACGGCTTAATTAAAATTTATATAGAAGATGCAAGTCAGTGCAAAGAGTCGGATTGCATAATCCCGGCTGACATAGAACCATATACGGGGATGCTATCATTTCCGTATATGGCATATATTCCAGAACGATACCTAGGTTCTGCAAGCTATGGTCTCATCTGAGTCCTGAGTCGTCTTTACATTGTATCATACGGCGGATTTGATATCGGACAGATGTTTTTGAGTTATAACTTAATGGAAAGATGGGAAGCAGTGTATTGAATTTTATTATCATTGACAACACGCTATATCCATGCTAATATACTGCTATTCATATACCTCTGTCCATCCGATTAATAATAGCAAAGCCGATGAAGTGGTATTCTAAATTATCCGAGCGAGGATTTTAAATGTCTCAAGCGTGTATTAGAAGACTGACAACTTCCCCCTTATTCTATGGTATCGAATTTAATGAAGTAGGGAAGATATTAGACTATTTAAACCCCAGAGCTGAGAAATATAAAAAGAACGATATCGTTACATTTTCAGGGCAGCCTTATGACGGTATTGCCATTATAGCCAGGGGTAAAATTGCAGTTACCAGGGATTCTTTCTCTGGAAGCCGTGTTATACTTGACATAATGGAATCAGGGGATGTTTTCGGCGAGAAAATTGCTTTTTCCTACAGTAAAGAATGCCCTTTGACTATTATCGCCCAGGAGGATAGCTGCCTGTTTTTTCTTCCGCTTGATAAACTCATTGGCAACTGCAATAACGCCAGTATATGCCAGAACATATTGACTGCGAATCTGCTGAAGATATATTCGAACTATACGATGCTGCTCAATAAAAAAATTGATTACTTATCGGCAAAGAATATCAGGGAAAAACTGAGTATGTACTTAATGGACTTATATCAAAAAACAGGTAATTCCAGTTTTACAATACCGATGAAAAGGCACGAACTTGCCGATTATTTAAATGTTTCCAGGCCGGCGCTTTCCAAAGAAATGAGCCTGATGCGCAATGAAGATATAATAGATTTCAACGGCTCTGTCATAAAGATAAAAAATATTACATCTCTTGAGCGGTACACTTAATAATTGACTCCAATTTGAGGGAAAGCCCAATTGGCATGGTAATCGTAACCTTATAATGCCAAGGATGTTACTGGATTAAAAATTTTCAAACGGGCCAATCTGTAAATATAAATATCTTATCTCTCCCAGGTTAATCCTTCTGATAGTTGAATATTATAGATTATTTGAACCTCATTATTCATAAAGCTAATTTCTTCTACAAAACTGCTAATAAAGGCTTTTTTCACTCATCCCGCTCATTATCATTTGTCTCTGTGGAGCAAATGATTCACTGATTTACAACTCTATTGTCACCTCTTAGCTACCAAATTCTACAGATATAATACGGATAAATTTACTAAACTTATCAATAAAGAATTCACAGGCATATTTTTCAGAACACAATAAGGATAATAGCAAAGGAGCTGTGGAAGTGAATAAGATCAAAGTAATTGCAGGCATTTTTTTAACCATATTGCTGCTGACTCTTGGCGCATGTCAGTCGGAACCAGTAACCACTATAGTTACGGAAACCAAAACTGTTACAGCAAACGCACAAACTGTAACCATTACACCGGAAGCACAGACAGTAATTGTTACCCAAACAAGTACTGCTACCACAACAGTGGTGGCTACGCAAACCCTTACATCGTCAACAACTAAAACCAGTACCACAACTAAAACCAGTTCAATTGCGACTACAACAAGTACAACTTCATTTACTCCTGTGACATCACCCGATGGTAAATTACAGATAACTACGGCTACAATGACGGGGTTCAGCACCGGTACCGATGCTACTCGCATAAGTGTCAGGGGCGTGGTACAAAATCTAAGCGATGAGACGCTTAAAGCAAGGATAACGGTTGAAATACTGACTGCCGATGGCGTAGCTGGAACATATACGACTGATTTGTCCAATATAGCTGCCGGTGCTCAGAAAAGCTTTTTAGTAGAAACTGATCTCAGCAGTGCCGGAACCAACCCTATTACTGCTACAGGTTTTAATATTACGGTAACGGTAATCTCTTAGTCTATATATCAGTTGATGATAAGCGGATTGCTAAATTTATTTAAAGATGCCAGGGGAAGAAAATAACTCCCCTGGTCTCTTTTTTATGCCTCATGCCGTTATGCCTGCTACTTCATTAGGTCATTAAAATCTTTTTTGTTATCTGATTTTCCTCAATAGCAGATATTAAAAAGAATATTTTAAAGCCAGTCATTATATAAAGCGATATTAAAGTATTCCTTGCGAATAAATGATTCACTGAATTAAGACTCAAATGTTACTTAATAGTTACCGAATACTACAGATATACCACGCATGTTCTTGTTAGACTAACAAATATATAAATGGTTATTTCCCAGATTGTATCTTCAGGTTATTAATAGTTAAGTCAAACTTTTAAAAAATGCTACTAAAGCAGCTGGTTTCATGAACAATAGCATAAAAAAAGAAATGGATATACTGATTGCCGATTCCGATATAGAAACCCTGAAAGATGTTAGCGCTACTTTGAACAAGGTTCAACCGGATTGGCGTTTGTCTGTTCTTAATTCAGGAAGGCAGTGTCTGGATATATTAAAAAATGGAAACTGTCCCGACGCGATTATTTTAGGAATGCAACTATCCGATATGTCGAGTTTCGAATTAATTGGGCAGATTCGCGATGATTCGGATGTATTGGTAATCGTTATATCCGATGACAAGGAGATGAGGATACTGGAAGAGGCTTTTGAAATAGGTGCTAATGATTACATATTGAAACCGATCAATAAAAATATATTCATGGCACGTTTAAAAGCGTTAATTAGAAGAAGAGAAGAGTCTTCAATGGGTGGAAATAATTGTCGGTAAGCTGCCAATTAATATCTGTGAATTCAGCATGTCCAAATATTGCACCCGTCTATTAGATTTATTTTTCCCTATTGATATTTTGCTCTTTAGTTAAATCGATATTAAGCATGTGAATTCTGATTAAACGAATGGAGGTGATGCCTATTCAACATTATATTACCGCGTAATAGAAATCTATGAAAGGAGAATTAATTGAAAAAAAATCAGGAAAAATTTCCCGAAAATGAAGAAAAGAAACAATCCGGTGAAGTTTCAAGACGTGATTTTCTTGTCGGCGCAGGTACAGTAGTTGTCGGTGGTGCCATCGGTGCCGGGTTACTTTCCAGCTGCGGCGATGGTGAAACAAAAACCGTTACCACAACGGTTGAAAAGACCAAGACAGTTGAAAAAACAACGACAATCGGTGGAGACGGCGCAGTTACGGTAACCGAGACAGTCGGTGGAGAAGCTGGGGCAACCGTTACCAGGACTACAACAGTAAACGGTGAATCGACAGAACCGGCATATGAGGATGAAGAAGTCTTTGTTATAGGTCATAGCCTTGGCGGTTTCTCCGGTGGCGGTGAACCAAATGCAGTCTATGTAAAAAACAACAAGATTGTCAGAATCTCACCGCTGCACTTTACAATGAGCTATACCGATGATGAAATCGCTCCCGCTATATGGAGCTTTGAAGCACCTGACAGAACAACGGGAGAAATGAAATCTTTTGCCTCATTAAAGAAAGCTGTTCCCGGACGTTTCGCCGTCAGTTATAAAAAGAGAGTTTATTCTCCGAACAGGGTCAGATACCCGTTAAAGAGAATCGGATGGAATCCCGGCGGCGGTACCAATGTCAACGGCGCAGGGCGTGGAGTAGATAAATTCAAGAGGATAACCTGGGAAGAAGCAACAACTATTTGTGCCAGTGAAATCAATAGAATTGTTGATACATATGGTTCAAATGCAATTCTCTTGATGGGTGATGGACATTCCGAATCCAAAGTTATTCAGGGTCCGCATGGATGCCATACAAAACTCCTTGCTCAAATAGGTCCGGCTACAAGACAAATCAGAAACCCGGATAGCTGGGAAGGCTGGTACTGGGGAGCCAAGCATGTATGGGGCGGAAGCGGTTTCGGTAACCAGGCAATAACCACAAACCTTATGTATGATGCTTCGGTAAACGCCGATTTGGCTGTTGCTGAAGGTTGTGACTGGGAGACCACCCCCCATGGGTTCTCCGGACAGTTCATGAGCCGTCTGGCTCGTTTCTGGCATGATATCAACCTGCCGGTAGTATTCATCTGCCCTGATTTGAACTATCATGCTGCAGTATATGCATACAAATGGATACCGGTATTACCCAACACCGATGCCGCATGGATGTTATCTGTTATCTATATATGGCTGACAGAAGACAGCTATGACAAGGATTATGTTGATACCCATGTGAATCAGGAAAATCTGCAGGAATTCTGGGATTATGTTCTCGGTACCTCAGACGGTGTCCCCAAGACTCCGGCATGGGCTTCTCCGATAACCGGTATTCCCGAATGGACAATCAAAGCACATGCAAGAAAACTGGCGAAATCGAAGACTACCTATATTCATTACTGGGGTGGTTCTATCGTCAGAGGCCCTTATTCGCATGAACCTGGCCGTCTGGAACCTATATTGATGGGTATGCAGGGCTGGGGAGGACCGGGCGTCAACCAGATCGCTATGAGCCTGAATATGCCTCCAACCGATATCGCCATGGGCTTTATGGGCTACTCAACAGGCGACCCCTCCGGTACCATGCAGGACCAGAACCTGCCGAGAACGATGGTTCATACCGCTCTTCTCGGTGACTATTCTACCGATAATCCGTTGGAATGGTATGCATCGGCTTCATTCAGTGCCACGATTGCAGACCAGTTCAAGAAGTATCGCTATCCTATTGCCGCAGAAGAAGGCGGTACGGAATGCCACATGTTATGGTGCGATAACCCGTGCCGTACCGGCTGCTGGAATGGCGGTTTCGATACTATCGACGCCCACAGGCTCGACAAGCTCGAGTTTATCCTGATGCAGCATCCGTGGTTCGAAAACGACATGATCTATTCTGACCTTATTCTCCCCTCAAATACCATGTTTGAAGAAGAGGATATCCTGGCGGCAGGCTGGGCAGCCAATCAGACTGTATGGGCAGCCCTGGTCAAACAGTGCGTTCAACCGGTCGGTGAGTCAATGGGTGACTGGGATGTTGTTGTCGAAATAGCTAAAAAACTGGATCTGGCCGAAGCAATCACCGGCGGCGAAGATGTTGCTACCAAGATCAGGAATGTCTATGAGACTTCAGCTTTAAAGAACATGATTACATGGGAAGACTTCAATGAAAAGAAATATATTCTGGCACCGGTTCAGGATGATTGGCAGAGTTTAGCTGCCGGGCAAATTGCTTTCTATACCGATCCTGAAGCGAATCCCCTGGGAACACCGAGCGGCAAGTTGGAATTCTATGTTCCCAGAATTGCGGAACTTCTGCCCGATGATAACGAGAGAGGTCCGTATCCCAAATGGGTGGTCGGCGGCTCCAAGGAAGACGGCTGGGCTCACGATGAAACAAAGAGCGGTGAAAGAGCTAAGTCTTATCCTTATCTGCTGGTTTCCAACCATCCGAGATGGAGAATGCATGTACAGTGCGATGATATCCCCTGGTTAAGAGAAATTGATTTGAACAAGTATGTCGCATCTGACAACTATGCATATGAAAGAGTCTGGATGCATCCTGACGATGCTGCTAGCGAAGGCTTTAAACAGAACGATATTATCAAACTGTATAACGAGAGGGGTGTAACACTGGGTGCCGTGTACATAACCGAAAGAATCATGAAAGGTGCGGTACTGCAGGATCACGGTTCTCATGTCGACCTTATTAAAGACAGGCTCGACAGAAGCGGTTGTAACAACCTGATTTCTCCGTCGAATTGTACCTCGACCAACTGTCCGGGCATGGCCACCAGCGGTTATCTGGTAGGCGTTGAAAAAGTAACCGGAGAGGAATGGCAGGAATGGAGAGAGCAGTATCCTGAGGCATTTAGCAGAGCCTATGACCCGTATTATGGCTTGAAGTTTGAAGCATGGGTCGATACAGAAGGGGGTGACGAATAATGAAAGCGTTTGTAATGGATTGCGCAAGATGTTGCGGTTGCTGGGGATGCCAGATTGCCTGCAAGGATGAACATTGCGGTAACGACTGGACGCCGTTTGCCAAACCGCAGCCCGATTATGGGCAGTTCTGGGGAAAACTGCATGATTTTGAAATGGGGCAGCAGCCTCAGGTCAAGGTCGGCTATGTGTTTGTGCCCTGTCAGCATTGTAATAATGCTCCCTGTGTAGATGCATGTCCCAATGCTTCAATCTATGTAGACGATAACGGAATGGTCATTATTAATCCGAAGACCTGTAGTGGATGCCAGCTCTGTATGGATGCCTGCCCATATAATGTTATCTTTTTCAACTCGACCCTTAATATTGCACAAAAATGCACCGGGTGTGCCCATCTGATAGCTAAGGGCTGGACGGAACCGCGTTGTGTCGACCAGTGCCATCAGTTATGCATATCATACGGAGAGGAATCCTCTCTCGATACGACGGGTGCCGAAACATGGCATGCCGAATACGGTCTGGATACCAAGTTCTATTATAAGAACCTGCCTAAACCGTTTATTGCCGGTACGGTCTATGACCCGGATAGTAAAGAGGTTATTATCGGTGCTACCTGTACATTAAGTGGCGGCGGTAGTGCTTCTGCAACAACCAATGACTATGGCGATTTCTGGCTGGAAAACCTGGCAGAAGCCGATTATACGTTAACAATATCCAGCGGCGGTAAGACCAAGACTCTTGATGTCAGCACTAAGGACGGAGCCAAGGGTCTGGGCGATATTGCCTTATCCTAGTCATATAAGCATATAGAGTAGGAACTCTAGAAAATAGGGGGTGGGTTTTGGAAGAAATGAAAGCCTCACCCCCTATAAATAACTAAAAGTATGGAAAGGAAAAAATGAAAGCAAGAATTTGGCTATTTCGCGGATTAACATTACTTGGTACGGCGTTATTCGTAGTGTCATGGTTATTGCCCTGGTGGCGTACCTACATCATGGAGAAGGAATTATTGGGAAGCTACATGCAGATAAATCCGTGGGGATTGGGAACAAATCTGCCAATAGATTACAGGCCTTACTATAATTCATGGCTGATGCCCGATTGGTGGGCTCCATTTGCATGGACACTGTTCGGTTGTTTTGTAGCTGCGTTGCTCTTGAGTATATTTGTAAAGGAAAAACAACTTAATATTTTCTGTAAGATCAAGATGCCTTTGCCACAGTTTCTTGTTCTTGGCGCCGGTGCAATGTATGTAGTAACGTTGGCAGCGTGCGTTGTTGTTACTTATATGCGAACTCAGGATTTTACAAAAGGATTTAAACTCATGGGAGATACATTTATCTCACTGGGTGGTGCCCTGGAAGGAACAATGCATGCTCAATACGAATTCGGTTTCTGGATGGCCTGTGGTGTTGCCGTATTCCTGGTGGTGCTCGGTTTGCTTCGCAATAAAATTATAGGGAATAAATAATCTTACGACAGCTGGAAAGGTGCCAGTATGGCTAATTTGGAGTTTTCGGTTCCTTATAATGGCGATGCGGGATCATTAGATGAGACATTTAAATTAAAGGAACTCGGCAAAAATAGAATAAGGGAGATCTTCCTCTCTGGACCGCAGGAGTTCTGCGGGTCAGGGAGGAAGAAGGAAAAAATAACCCTCCCAGAGTTTATTAATATAACCAGACGTATACATGAAAATGGTATACGGGTGAATCTGGTAATAAACTCGGTATGCGAAGGTAGTGACTGGTATTCTCCAAAAGAAATAAACCGGGTAATGAATTATATCGGTGAGGTTCATAAAAATTATGGGATTGAGGTCATTACCGTTGCCAACCCGGTCTATATCAAGGAAGCCAGAAAACGTTTCCCTGATTTGGAAATCTGTGCTTCGGTACTCAGCGATATCGATACCGTTAAAAAAGCGATGGTTTTTAAGGAAGCCGGAGCAAATGTAATAACACCGGATGCCAATATCAATCGGGATTTAAAACTGTTAAAGGAAATCAGAAAGGTTACCGGTGTCGAATTGAAAATAATGGTTAATGAAGGCTGCCTGTATAAATGTCCTTTCAGAAAATTCCATTTCAATTATATCTCACATAAATCCAGGGAATCGGGGAGCGTAGAAAGCTCCGGTTATAATTTCCCGGAAGAATGCTGTTCTCATGTATTCGATGCCGACCATTCACAGGTATTGAAGTCGGGCTGGATAAGGCCTGAAGATATCGAAAAATATGGAGAAATTACCGGTTTTTTCAAAGTAGTCGGCAGGGAAACTCCGCCCCACCGTACGTTGCGTACCATAAAAGCATATATGGAAGAAAGCTGGGATGGGGATATCTTCGATATTATATGCAGCGGTTTGTTTAATTACAGCCAGAAGTATGGAACATATCTGGATAACAAGAATCTCGGGGACAGAGATTTTTTCCGCAAGACCAGTGCATGCGGACACAATTGCGAACAGTGTCATTATTGCGATGATATTGTAAAGGAAATGTTGATGCTGGGATGGTTTACGAAAGAAAAGTATCGTGATCAGGGGATGCATAAGGAAGCTGATGAGCTTGAGAGAAAGGAACGGGAGATGGATGCGAAGAAACTGGAGATATAATAGTGGTGTCTTTTCATATGAAATCGTTTAGGAAATATTATCCCACATTATTTGCAGTTGTTTTTATAATCGTAGCCAGCTTGTCTCTGATTGTTATGCAAAATCTGACACGGGAAAAGATTGAGACGCAAAATGATATAGAAACCGTAGAACTGTTGCAAAGTATATTCCCCGAAGCCGATTCCTATGTTCTTAAAAGTGATAGCGGCAGCGATATATACATTGTATATAATGAAAGTGTCCAGAAAATAGGTTATGCCTTTTATGCCAAGGGGATAGGATACAAAGATTGGTTCAAGGTACTTATCGGGCTTGAAAATACTACAACCATCGAGGGGATAAATATAATTTCACACAACGAGCATCAGGGTTCCGGTTATTCAGAAGGGGAAAAGGTTGATTTCAGTGACTTTTCTCTTCAGTTTACAGGTTTAAGTATTGAAGATTGCGTATTGGCAAAGGATGGCGGAGTGATAGACGCCGTAACGATGGCGACATTGGGAAGCAGGGCGATAGTAGACACAATTAAGGAAGAGTCTTTAAAAGAGGCCGCAATTATTATAAAAGAGGGGTACTAATTGTAATGACATATGATGCGGTGTTGATACACCCGCCGGCTGTATACGACTTCCGTAAGCTTCCCCTATTCCCCAGCGCCATGGGATTTACAGTCGAACAGGTTCAATTTACAAAAGTGCCGATTGGTTTAATAAGCATTGCCGATTACCTCGACCGGCATGGCTACAAGGTAGTTATTGATAATCTGGGTGACCGTATGGTCAGCGATAAAGATTTTGATGTCGAAGAGCACATAAGTAATTTAACCTCTGAAGTATTTGGAATCGATTTACACTGGCAGCATCATGCGCAGGGAGCGATAGAAATTGCCCGGATATGCAAAAAACTGCACCCCGAATCATATATTGTCATAGGAGGGTTGACCGCCACCTGTTTTCACGAGGAAATTATAAGCAAGTATGAATTTGTAGACGCTGTTATACGCGGGGAAGGCGAAAAACCGCTGTTGGAATTTATAAAAGGAATAAAAAATAGCGGCAGGATTACAGATACCCCGAATCTGACCTATCGTACCGAAACAGGTGAAGTTTGTACAACGCCGCTTATGGCGCAAAGCGAAAGCCTGGATGAATTCGAATATACAAGATATGATCTGATGTCTCCAGATACTACAATATTTACACCGGATGCCGAACCTCGCGGCACGCTGGTGACCTGTCGTGGTTGTTGTTACAATTGCGTTACCTGCGGCGCCTCATCTTACAGTTACAGGAAATATCTCGGTTTTAATAAACCTTCTTTTCGCAGTCCGGCAAAAATTGCGGATGATATACGCAGGCTCAACAGGCAGGGTATTCATCTGCTGGGTATTTATCAGGACCCGCGTATGGGGGGGGAGGAGTACTGGCGTGATCTTTTTCTGGTTCTGCGCAGTGAGAAGCTGGAAATAGAGTGTTTGTCTCTCGATATCTTTGCGCCGGTAAGTGAGGAATTTGTAAAAGCGGTAGCTTCTACCAAAAAACAGGTGGTGTTTTATTTCTGCCCGGAAAGCGGAAACAGCAACGTCAGGGAAAGACAGGGGCGGCACTATTCTAATGAAGATATAGTGGATACTATAAAGCTATGCTATAAGTACAGAATTCCGGTAACGCTGTTTCTATCGACCGGGTTGGCAGGGGAAACCCTTGATACGATGATTGATACTATGGAATTATGGGAAGAAATCTACTTGCTGAATAAAACGGCAATAGAACAGTATAACCTCAGCGAAATCGGTAAAAGTATATTGCTCGGCGGCCCGATAATGGGACCTATTATCATCGACCCCGGTTCTTTAGCACACGATTATCCGGAGAAGTACGGATATAAGATGGTGTTTAAAACTCTCGAGGATCATATTGAAGCATTTTCACAACCTTCCTGGCATCAGTGGATTAACTATGAAACGGAACTGCTGAGTAGAGATGACCTTATCGAACTTGTTTTTAAATTTGTCGAATTCTCAATTATTCAGAGAGAAAGATACGGTTTATTCAGTACATCGGATGCCGAGATAAAAAGATTCCAAAACAAGATAAACAAGATAGCCATGGAAGAGGTCGATGCCATCATGGCACTTCAGGATAAGGCGGAAAGGAGAGTGAAATTGAAGCTGCTTAAAGATACGGTCGATTCGGCTTTTAACTCCTTTATCATGAATGCAAGCGCCGTAAGTGAGTAAATTAAGAAATACCTCGTTGGTCATATAGAATGAATTCTGAGGAGGATTAAAATGGTTAATCAAACTAATTCGGAGGCACCGTTTTTAAATGTTGCCCCTGCAATTACAGGTAACGAACAAATAGAGATTCTGAATCCCCGGCTGGTGAAAAAAAATGAAGACGGGAAGGATGTCTTTAATAACCTGGTTGTAACCATCAGGAATATTGCCGGCGCACATATAGGTAAAGCGGAATTTGAAACTGTATTCTACGACGATAAGGGAGCGGTTGTAGATACAGTCAGACAATCTACAATGGATTTCGAAAAGAACTCTTCACGTATATTGTCGATAACGCCTGATAAGGCTGAAGCAAACCGCATTATAAGCTACGATATAAATATTGTAAACGTTATTATGAGTCCGGTGTCTACCGTTACGGGGAATGATAGCATTCGGATAATGAATCATATATTTTTAGAAGGGAATAATCCTTTCGGTTCGCCAATAAAAGGGGCTGGAGTTGAAATCGGAATAAGAAACATTTCCGGTAAAACTATAGCTACGGCTGTGTTCGAAGCTGTATTTTACGATCTGGAGTTTAATATTCTGGATAAGGTTAAACATACGGAGTCGGAAATTAAAGCAAACAGCAGCAGGGCTATTACGATAGTATCAGATAAATGTATGGGATTGCCTGCAAGAAGATACGAAGTTCAAATAGTCAAAACAGTGACCAGCGAGGTTGAAAAAGTAAAGGTTCTGAGGGATTGGAAAAGAACTACCGGCCGTAAAGAAGAAATAAGCGGAATTGTAAAGAATATCAGCGAAGTAAGGACAGACGCTGCGGTAATAGTGACTTTTATGGATGACACACAAGAAAAGATCGGTATAAGTGTTTTAAATGTAAAGGATATCGAACCTCACTCTACAAAAAGTTTTAAATTTTATTTTATGCTTCCCGTAGAAGGAGTACACAGCAATTATACAATCGATGTCGGTGAGGTTATCGAGAATTACAGTTGATATAAATTTTATGGAGAACGTATTTGGAAGTTGATGAATAACATATCAGTTAAGGAGGGGAAAATGTCGGAAAATGATGTCAGCGTAATCCCTGTATCTTCCGCAACAGGGAACGGCAGAATTAGTATACTTAAGCATTTTTTATGGGGAGTCAGTGATAGCAACTCCCGGTCGGTGTATAAACCGACTGTCGAACTTGCAATAAGGAATGTTTCGGATAAAACGGTTGCAATAGCAATATTCAATGCTGTTTTTTATGACGCTCAAGGGGAAGTCTTGGCTTCATTCAGGCACAGGGAGATGGAAATTAAGCCTAAGTGCAGCCGTGCAATTTATTTAACTCCGGATAAATGTAAAAGCGGAATTGTCTCCAGTTATAAGGTTAATTTGCTTAAAACCATGACGGCAGATGTCGAAAAGTTTCAATTATATTCACATAAAGTAAAGATATTGGAAACAGGCGGAGAAGAGGTTAAAGGGACGCTGAAAAATATGAGCGCTACCAGAGCGGATGCGGTTTTGATAGCCAATTATACCGATTATGATAATGAAAAAATCGGTATCAGGGTAATAATGGTGAAAGACATTGAACCCAATTCTTATAAGGATTTCCATTTTATTTTTTATCCGCCCGAAGGCGACAAGATAGGTAATTATTCGCTCAGTATCGGAGAAATGTTAAAAGAAATAGATTAAAAATTTATTGAATTATTATTACGTTGTTCCCGTTTAACAGATGTACTCTACAACTGTTATGTATATGTGTTAAAAAATAATCATTAAAGTTAGTTAATAATCTTAATATTAAAATCTAGTTGCAAGCAGTATAAGCATGTTTATATAACATAAGCTGAACCCTCAGGTTATATAGCATATGAAAATTACTATTACTTAAATATATTTTTAAAAATTAGTGTAACTGTGGCTTATCATTAGTCGAAAAGGGGAATAGTTCAGATGCTAAAGACTAGTACGGTATTTACAGATTATTTTGAAAAAATAAAACAACAAAAGCAGGAAATTCAAAAACGCATCGTAGGATTACCTAATTTCATCGAATCCCTGTTTATCTGTTTTTATTCTCACAGCGAAATGAAATTGGGGCCGCATCTGCTGGTGGAAGGAAAGGTAGGCAAAGGGAAAACAGCCGTTCTTTCTGCTTTTTCTAAAACGATATCCGGCGCCAAGTTCAGCCGAATACAGTTTACACCAGACCTTAAACCTTTGGACCTGGTTAGAATTGTAGAACAGCGTGAGGATAAAACGCTTGAGTTCCACGAGGGGCCACTGTTTGCCAACCTCATTCTGGCCGATGAGATTAACCGCGCTCATGAGAAAACAAGAGCCGCTCTGCTTGAAGCCATGGGTGAAAAACAGATAACTATCGGTAAAGACACCTATCCCCTGGAGGAACCCTTCTTTGTAATGGCCACTCAGAATCCAATCGATGTCGAAGGGACCTTTTTTCTGGGCGCAGCCCAGCTTGACCGTTTTATGATGAAGATATATACCGAATCACTTTCTGCCGATGAGGAACTCACAATTGCTAAGGCCCATCAGAAATCAGACCCGGAGATAAAAGCCGTAATTTCTAAAAGCGAAGTACTTGAAATCCAGAAGTTTATTCGTGAAAACATAGCAATAACCCCGGGGATACAAATGGATATCATAAAAATAGTAAGAGCTTTGAGATACGATGGCGGATTAATAGATCCGGATGAATTTTATCTTCTGCCGGAGGGGGAACGTGGATACCTGTACCTTGAGAGGGCTGCCAAGACGAGGGCATTTATTAAAGGGAGAGACTATGTGACTTTCTCTGATATAGCCGCCCTTTCCTATCCCATTCTAAACCACAGGATAGGTTTTAAGTATACTTCCAAAGATACCGAAAGGATGATAAAAATCAGAGAGATGCTGTCTAAAGCTGTTATGAAGGTAATGGAAGATGGGACAAACGGATTATAAAAAGCTGAGGTTAAGCAAGACCAGGTTTATTTCCAGGCTAAAGCTGATGAATATTTTCCCGGGGGACTGGGAAAGCATATTCAAGGGAGAGGGTATCGAGTTCGACTCGACACGTCCATTTGAACCCGGAGATAATCCCAAGGACATGGATCTTTTTACCATGGCACGTACCGGAGAAGAAGATGTTGTCTTGCGGTCTGAAGAACGGCAAATGAAGATCTATATCTGGGTTGACCTGTCAGGGTCGATGAGAAGTTTTAATGAGATGTTTTTCCCTTCCAAGAGCGACATTAAGGATATAGCGATAGGTCTGATAGCTTATTCTGCGAGTAATATATATACGCCTCTGGGATTGTACGCTTTTGACAGCGATATTCAGCATTTCTTTCCGGCTAAAGTCGGAACAGATTACTGCGACGAAATAATAAACTGGATAATAGACCAGGATTGTAAATCAAACAGGATATCCTCAAATATTGAGAAAGCATTTTCTTTTTTAAACGAAAATTTATCCCGTCAAAACATGGTATTTTTCATATCTGATTTTAAAGACCTGGCGTTTGAGGGTGACTTTACCTGTTTAATCAAACCTGTTATACAGAAGTATGATTTCATCCCTGTAATAATAAGAGATCCTTTAGAGAAGAATGGCTCTATAGAAAAGCCGGTAAACGTGGCAGTTGAAAATAATGAAGGGCCGGGGACTGATGAGTTTTATATCACGTCCGAAAAACTGCGGGAGATTCAGGAATATTCCGAGAAGAATTTATCAAAAATTAAATGGAACTTCTATAAACTGGGGATTGACTGCATAGTACTGGATTCATCTTCTATAGATGATTGCTACCAGGTTCTTTCAGGCTTTTTTGAAAAAAGGAAAAGAGTAAGGGGATAGAAAAAAATATTCAGGAGACTGGTATGAAAAAGAAACTAATAATATGGGGCGTAACCGGTATAGCAATGATAGTAACCATTGCTGTCATTTTGCTATTGCCCGAACAAGATGGAACGCAGTTAGATAAAGCAAAGATAGCAAAATTAACTGCAGGTCAAGCTATTACCATTGATACGGAAGCTGAAGATTTCGGGGTTCAGTTGGGTGATGCTTTTTCATACTTTGTGGATGTTATATATAACCCTGAAATGGTGGATGAAGTAGATATAGATAGTTTAATACAGGTAGTAAATCTAGACCCTTTTGAAATAAGAGAAATCAGGCAATCAGAAATCGAACTTGATGCCGATACACGAATGTACCGCATAGAATATACATTGCAGTTTATAGATGATGACACGGATGAAGTTTATGAATTCCCCAGTATTGTAGTTAGATATATACCTGCCGGTGAGGACGGATATATGGAATTCCCGGCTACACCGGAACCAATCTATGTTTTATCCAGAATGCCCGATAATTTAAGTGATATTTTTGTGATTTCCGGTAGTGATTTCGATCTTGGCTATGGAATGCTTCGCCCATTAAGCGGCGATGTAATCAGTATAGATACAAACCGGACACCATGGATAGTCATGGCCATCGGAATATTTTTTATAATCGGAGCAGTTGCTGACTATACCTTAAGGATTCTTCCGCAGAAAAGACAGGAAAAGGATAATCTAAAGTCTGGAAAAAATAAGTTCGTAGCCGATGCTTACGCCTTGATTCATAAGAATATAGACAACGGTTCTCCTGCCGAGGATATACTCTACCGGATGGACCATTTAATAAGATTTGTTCTTTCTCAAAAAGAAAATCTGGATCCTTTAGAAGATTTTAATTATGATTTGATACCTCCTGAAATACGGAATGAAGTAATCTCGCTTTTTGAGAATACCCAGAGGGCTGTAGATAAATGTACGGAACAGCAGTTAATTGAAGAGTCAATGACATACATCGACAAAATTCTGAGGCATTATTTCAAAGAGGAAGTAGATAGTTGGACGAATTAACGGCTTTCCTGAATACATTGGATTATCAAAATCCAATGTATTTCTGGATTGGTGGGCTGTTGATGCTGTTTCTTATTTTCCTCCCGCTGATAAGAAACAGGAGAGGGCTTGCCGTTGATATTAAATACTGGAAGCCGCTTAAATCCATAAAAAGCAAAAGATATGTAAAGATGTCAATACCCGTAGTGATAGCCACGGTACTTTTAGCAGGTACGCTGGTAAATCCTGAAGTTACTACGGTTTCCAGTTCTCTGATAATCGGGAAACCTGTAATGATGGTAATAGATATTTCCGGTAGTACCGTAGCTGCCAGTAAATTACATCCAAAGATGACGAGTCAGGAAGCTGCCAGGAACGCTTTTGAAAGCTTGATCAGCTTAAGAAGCGATATCAGCTTCGGGTTGATGCTCTATTCGACTCAGAATTTTATTGCCAGGTATTTTACATATAAAAATGAGTTGTTTCAAGATACGCTGGAAAATGAATACGCAATTTATAGATTGAACAGGGAAACAAATACTTCATCGGCTTTGGAAGCCGCCCGTGAATTCCTTACGGAAAATATCACCGGTGAGGATAAAGCTATTATTCTTATCAGTGACCTGATGTTTACAACGGAAGATATTCTAAAAACATATGATGAAATATATAACATTATCGATGCAGATATCGATCTTTATATAGTATCCACGACCGGAGATGAAACGTATATGCTCTCTTTGCCCAGAGCAGAAGGTGTAACGATTTTAGATATCTACAATACTGAAAGTGTCAATAAGATGTATGACGCATTGACCGCTATGAATGCATCTCCGATTACTCTGGAGGAAACATATACTACCAAGAGTTTTATTCCATACGTAGTGCCACCGCTTTTAGGGCTGGGTTTTCTGTGTATAATACTTAGCGAGACAAGATACAGGAAAATACCTTAAGGGGTTGATTTTAGAAAGTAAAAGGAAGTGTGTATTATGAAAAAATTGTTTAATAACAGGGCATTTGTGGATATAGTTTTACTTGTTTCAGGAATAATAATTACGGCTATAGGAACAATATTATTATCCAGTTCTCTTTTATCCGGTAGAGAGGACATAGAACTATATAATAAGGCCATGGAGATTTATAACGAGGAAGATTATTTTGAGGCAACCAGTATGTCATTTGCATCATATCCCCTTGATAACCTTATAGGAGCAATAGAGTATTTTCAAAAAGCGGCATCAGTCAGTACAGATAACAAACTTCAGTCAATGGCATTATCTAACATAGGTACGGCAATAATAAGAGATTACCTGTATTTTTCGGAAGAAAGATCTCTTAGCTATGGATTAGCTGAAGCGCAAAATATGCTGATAGAGGCTATAAGGCTTGATCCCGATAACGATTATGCTAAATATAACCTGGAATATCTTGGAAGCCTTATGACCGAAGTGGCAAAGAAGCAAGCAGTTTCAAGTTTGAGTCATGGAGGAGATGCCGGAACTACCTGGGTTCAGGACCTCGGATATTAACGGTTTTACTTTTAGAGGTAAAAGATGACTTTCGAGAATCCCGAAATACTATGGCTGCTGGCAGTTTTTATTCCTTTTCTCATTATATCCGGGCTCTGGGGATGGAATAGGAAAAAAGAAGCTGCCAAATTGTTCCTCATGGATATGCGGAAATTGAGAAATAAATATATCGAGAAATATATATTAGCAGGAACACTGGTAATATTATTTTGTATGGCGTGGGCATTACCACAAATTCCTTATACTTCTTTTTTAACTCCTGACAAGTCGGGGGAAGTAATATTGCTTGTTGATGTCAGTAGAAGCATGGCTGCTCAGGCTGATGTGGATACTGCTAGCAGATTGGAAAGGGTGAAAACTATTCTTTATGATTTTATAGACGAAATGGAACAACTGGGGGATATAAAAATTGCCTTATGCTGTTTTACAGACCAGTCTACTTCGTTGGCTCCGTTGGTGGGGAAGGACGATTATTCGTATCTTAAAGAGAGCATTGAAAAAATATTAGATGTAAATTGCGTCCCCGGAACAAATACACAGATGGGGCAGTCTGTTCTTGATATTTTTGAATTACCCAGCCTGGACCTGGTAAATCAGACAAGTGATGAAGTTTCCAAAATTATTGTTTTAATCAGCGATGGGGAAATTTATTATTTGGGACAGAGTGGAATTGGCTATACTGAAAGAGTAGATATAGATAATGCAATCAGTAAAGCATTGCAGGAAAATATAAAGATAGTGACGATAGGTGTTGGGGAGGAAGAAGGAGCAAAAATTCCGATATATAATATTAACGGAACGTTTACAGGGACATATGAACAGAAAGATGGGTTCGATTTTGTTTCGTATCTTGAAGAAGGCATACTGGAAGAACTTGCCTCAAAAACAGGTGGGAAGTACTTCTATGAGGATAATTTGAATGGGCTGTCTGAATTTATTGAGGAAAATTCAGATACGGTAGTGTCAAGTGAAAGTAACCAGGATGTAAGTCCTTATCGTTCTATAGCCAGCTGGTTTATGCTGGCATCCGTACCTGTCTGGATAGTTTTTGCAAAACGCCATCTGCTGGGATAAATTTCTGTTCAAGCAATTTGGTAAATGCAAAGATTATATTTATGCTTACAGGTTTCTAATTAGTTTTTCTGGAATTATTCTACTCTCAATAGATGATTTACTGATTTACAACTCCGTTGTTACCCGTTAGTTACCGTATTCTACAGATATAATACTCATAAATTTCTTAAACTTATAGTTGCAGAATGTACAGGCATATTTCCTGTAAAACAATAAGGATAGGAGCAAAGGAGCTGAGAAGTGAATAAAATCAAGGTAATTGTAAGCATTTTTCTTATGTTAGGGTTGCTTACTGTTGGAGCATGCAAAGCTGAACCGGTAACTTCAACTGTTACAAAGACAAGTACTGTTACGCCGGCAGCACAAACTGTAACCGTTACACCAGCGGTACAGACTGAAACTGTTATACAAACACAAACGTTCACTGTAACAACGACAGGAACGGCTCAAACCAGTTCGACAACGAAAACCACAACATCATCGACTATAACCAAAACCAGTACGACGACAACTACCAGTACAACAACATTTACACCCGTAACATCGCCCGATGGCAAATTACAGGTAACCAGTGCCGTCTTTCCTGGTGGTGACACATCTTATATCAGAGTAAAAGTGAAAAATTTAAGCGATGAAGCTCTTAACGCCAGAGTTACGATTCAATTCCTGACTGCTTCGGGCGAAGTAGCAATCATTAATGACGTAGAGCAAATTAAAGTTGTTGACATATCAAATCTGGCTGCCGGTGCAGAAAAAACGTTTGTTCAAGAAGTCGATCGTCTGGATGCCAGCTCGAGTGCACAGCAAGATGAAGTTGCCGGGTTTAACATTTCAATAGAAGTAATATCATAGCTGTTTAATTAACTCTGTGAATAGACAGATAGCAATGTCTGACAGGATTGTTGAACAATCCTGTCAGACATTCGATTGTACAATGGGTATTTGCTGGTTTGTAACAGGTGGTTTTTCTGCCAGAAAATATCCAACGCCGGGCTCTGTAATTATCAGAGTTGGGTTTGCTGGATTTTCTTCCATTTTTTGACGTAAACGATGTATGTAAGATTTGATATTGATAGAGCTATAGAAATGTTCTCCCCAGATTAATTTAGCTATTTCATCTGTACGCACTATCTTTCCCTTTGCTTCCATAAGTTTATAAAGAATACGGCCTTCGGTAATGGTAACATTGATTGTTTTTCCGTTATATATAACATCACGTAGTGATTTCCCGAATTTTAAAGCCCCATAACCGACGGACAAGTTAGTATTTTGATTAATCTTTTTTCTCGTGTACGCTTTTACCCGTGCTAAAAGTTCCATCTGTCTGAATGGTTTTATAAGATATTCATCAGCCCCCAGGCTCAGTCCCTTAACTATAGTAGATTCATCATCTCTTACGGTTATTATTACTACTATTACATCTGACAACTTGCGTATTCCCTTTAATACATCAAAGCCGTTCATATCAGGTAATCCCAAATCAAGGAGCACGACATCAGGCATTTCCTTTTCTACCAGGTTTATCCCTTCTTTTCCCTTATACGCAGATATAAAATCAGCTTCAGGCCAGCCTACATTAAATACATTCTTGATATAGTCGACCATATTCTCATCATCTTCAAT
>DAOUFJ010000012.1:0-23675 GCA_034429935.1 Dehalococcoidales bacterium | reverse complement strand
GTTCTGCGGATTGGTCTTGGTAAGGTCACCGCCCGGCTCCCAGTCGACTCTCTTCAACGGATACATAATCCTGTTGGGTGAGTAGACACGCTTCTTGTATGATGCGAAATAGTGGCTCTGTAAACTCTTCTTGGGGAAATCGAATGTCTTACCCCTGGCCACCAGTTTACCGGGTTTCAGTTCATCCCATGTATATTTCCAGTCCCAGTGATGAGGCCTGATCCTGATGATTCTATTGTTCTTTACGTCAACCGCAGAGAGGGCTCTGCCGTCGGAACATCCTGCTTTAAGAACCGTTTCTTCCGCTTCGAAAGCCGGCTCTAAACCACCGGTAGATATCGTCGAAGTCGTTGTCTTGGTTACCGTTTCACCGGCACCGACTGTTTCAGTTGCGGTTACCGTAACCGCCCCATCTCCACCGACTGTAGTCGTAACTGTCTTGGTCTTTTCGACTGTCGTGGTAACTGTCTTTGCTTCGCCGTCACCGCAACTGGAAAGCAACCCGGCTCCGATGGCGCCACCGACAACTACGGTACCCGCACCGACGAGAAAGTCACGTCTTGTTACTTCACCGGATTGTTTCTTTTCTTCGTTCTCAGGTAACTTTTCTTTTTCTTCTTTCAATTCTTTCTCCTTTTATTGATTATTACTATGTAATAACAAAATGCTGTATAGGCATCACCTCCGTTTCTTTATTCATTAATCTATCTACAATCTTTCAGATAAATTTCGATTACATTAATCCGGCATACAAAAAAAGGAGCAAGGGAAAATCTCAAAGAAATGATTTTTAACCTTTACCCCCCCAGGAGAATTCATAATCCGCCGCTCTGTCTTCTGTTCTCCGAATGTCCCATGTTCTCCTTCTCACCGCTGCTTTTATACGGGCTATAAAAACAGCATTGTGATACGGCTCGACAATATAATCGTTAGCACCTGTCTCAAAGGCTTCTACCAGCAACTCGATATTTTTATCTTCGGATAGCAGAATAACAGGAATGTCCGAATCATCACGGATACACCTCGTCAGATCGAAACCCGGCATATCGGGCAACTGTATTCCAATTAATACAATGTCAGGTTTACAGGCATTTCGCAGTATATCCAGGCACTGTCGCCCGGAATCGACAATTTGCAACTGCCAATCCGGCTGAAGCCTGCTAAAAATAAAGCGCACATGCTCCAGCAGTTCGGAATTTGTATCTGCAACCAGTACTTTCATCGTACACACTCTCTAAACTTGACTACGGAACCGTAAGAATACACCGTTATGAGGCAAAAACAGGCAAAACAAAAACCAATGCTTGCCTGGAAAAACAACACTGATAAACAATATCTATCACTTATATAAAAGAGTAGCACCTGGAGATTTGGATAAGCATTAAAATAAATAATTAACGTATTAGAGATTAAAATGCAGAAGTTAGAAATTATTTATTATTCTTAAGATATATTTATACCTCTCCATCTGCAATGCAATCTTGATAAGCATAATATTAATGAATTCTAATGCATCGTGGTTCAAATATATAAAGGACATAAACACGGTTTTGGTGGGACAAAATGAAACCGGAACAATAATAGGCAGTTGAGCGAAACAGACTGAAAAAGCCGGTTTGTAGAAATAAAAAGATTTCTTGCTTACCCGGGTTTGACCAGCATATAACCTATACCGGGGCGGGTGATTATCAATTGCGGGTTATCGGCATCCTTTTCGATTTTCTTGCGCAGTTGGCGTATATAAACCCTGATAGCCTTGCTGGAATCGGGATAATTATTCCCCCAGATATGTTCAGCCAGAGCATCGTTCGGGACGACCATGCCGGCATTGGATGCCAGGTATTTTAAAATAAGCGCTTCGGTACTGGTAAGTTTGATTGTCCTGTTATCTATCTGTACTTTTTGCTCGGAGATAAAAATATGTAAATCACCGTAATCGAAGCTCATCTCAGTGCCGGATTTAGGAACAAAATGATTTTTTAAAGCCTTTTTCACCCTGGCTATCAGCTCCAGCGGTTTGAATGGTTTTGTTATATATTCATCCGCCCCCAATTCCAGCCCCTTGATAATATTTTCCTCTTCTCCGCTTACAGTCAAGATAACAACAGGGATATTGGAAAAGAGCCTTACCTGCCTGAGAACCTCGAACCCCTCGATATCCGGCAGCCCCAAGTCCAGAATAACAAGTTGGGGCGACTCTTTTTCAATTATCTCCAATCCTTCTTCCCCATGCCTGGTAGAAATAATTTTTGCTTCAGGCCACCCTACCTGAAAAACGAACCTTATAGATTCGATTATTTTAGAATCATCTTCAATTATCAGTATTTTCATGAGTACAACTCTTTCTTTTCTTTTTTACAGGGATAGAAAATTTAAATGTGCTGCTGGGGCCGGCTTTCTCTTCCAGCCATATTTTCCCCCCATGCAACTCTACGAGCATTTTCGACAAGGATAAACCCAACCCCAGCCCGGACTTATTATCTTTCTTCTTATATAGACGGACATAAGGCTGGAACAGGTTTTTCCTGTCTTCACTGGATATTCCGTGACCGGTATCGCTGATAATAGTAATAATAAATCCGTCTTCCTCGACAGAAGAAACTGTTATTTTACCCCCTCTGGGTGTATATTTTACAGCATTATCCAGCAGATTGAGTATCACCTGCCGAATACGCTGTTCATCGGCACAAATAATAGGTAATGTACAAGGAATATCTACTGTCAGAGACAGGCCATCCGCATTAACCAGCGGCATCTCATACTCGATTATATCTTTAAACATCGCATTCAAATCTACTTTACTGTAATTCAATGTAAGAGACTCTACTTCACTCTTGGCAATATCCAGCAAATCATTGATTTTCTGGTTCAAGTCTTTGGCTCCCGATTCGATATTCCTGGCATAGCTCGCTATCGGTTCTTTCAGATTAGCGGATACCATGAGGTCGATGGTTGCCAAAAGCGGCGTCAGAGGAGTCTTTAATTCATGAGCCAACGCTCTCGAGTACCAGAGCCTTTGCTCCATCTGCTGCTGAATTTGCTGCCCCAATTCGTGTTCACTTTGATAAAGTTTTTTCAACTCTATCTCGGCCTGCTTGCGCTGCTCGATTTCCAGCTCCAGCTTGGAGGTTCTTTCCTTTACCAGCCATTCAAGCTGGGTTTGATACATCCTGATTTCATTGTCTATTCTTTTACTCTCGGTGATATCCCTGTTGAAGTGGAATATTATCCCACCCATGATGTCAATATACTGCATGCTGACGGAGATATCGACAACTCGCCCATCCTTGCGCCTGTGTTGTACTTCCGAGAAATGATTAGGCTCGGGGTCAATGAACTTCAAAAACTGCAATTCTTTTTCAATCTGTTTCTTACCGTCAGGCAAATTCAGTATCCTGGCATCAAGGTCATATAACCCCATGGTAAGCAGTTCTTCGCGGCTGTATCCCGACATGTTACAGAAAGCATCGTTCACATCGAGAATATTGGATTGCATGTCTGTAATAAAAAAACCCTCGGTGGCATTTTGAATGATATATTTATACCATTGGTCCTTGATGTTATAGGAAACTTTCTTCGTTTTTCCGTCTTTCATCTTATTCCTGCCCGGGGATTTTTCGAAATCACATATCAATTATCATAAACTATAAAGATAACGAAATCAATTGATGGGATTTCTTGAGGATGATACATACACTGTGTATGTTGAATACCAGCGCAGACGAATCACCACCATTTTAAACAGGATTCAAACAAAAAAGATAATAAATCTCATATATAACTTACAATCAATTCATTGGACATTACTCTATATCCTGACAAGACTGTTAATTATCTGCACAATGTCACTCTCCCGAAAGGGTTTGTTCAAGACACCGAAAGGCCCGTAAGACAACGCTGTAGACATCAGTTTACTGTCCGAATCACCGACCATTACTACCACAGGTATATCCGGACAGGCATCCCTTATGCAGCCAAAAGTCTCAACACTATCCATCTCAGGCATATCCATATTCAGAAAAACCAGGCTGAAGCGATGCTCCTCCAGAAGTTTCAATCCTGCCTTGCCGGATTCTGCAACACTCGCTTCCCTGCCCAATCTATCCACTGTTTCTCCAAGCAGCGTTAGTACGGAACGGTCATTGTCGATAATCAATATCCGCGCTTTATCCGATATGGAACTTTCCCTGAGCCATTTATCGATGGCTTCGATATCGAATCTCCACAGCCTGCCCACCCTTGTCGCCGGAATAGCTTTCCTGCTTAAAAGACGATGGATGGTTTTTTCCGTCACTCTTAAATAACCGGCAACCTCGCTTAAAGTCATCAGTTTGGATTTAACATGTACTTCTGGCATAACAACAATTCCTCTTTACCTATATACTTATTGGACGAACTATAGTATTCTAACACAAAATGTGCTGTACGGGAACATTTGCTCCTACTTTTTCATTTATCATTTTTTTATGCAAAAAAACATCACCGGGTTAAATATAAAACAGGCAAGGAAAGAAGCTCACATCACCCAGATGGACCTGGCGGCACGCCTGCAGGTTCTGGGAGTAGTAATCGACCGTTCGGCCATAGCTAAAATCGAAACGGGAAGGAGACCAGTTTCGGATATCGAGATTGCGGCCATAGCCAAAATACTGAACGTGGAAATAGCCTGGTTATTCAAAGACAGCAATACATTATTAAACAAGCTGCCGGAGTAAACAGAACCGCAGTATTCGAACACGGCAGAGACTTTTCACATAATACCCGGCATAATTTACCAAAAGAGTTCGAATTTATTTATATTCCGGCTACAATCTCAAACTCTCCCCCGAAGTCTCCATACCATTTATAAATTAGCGGCACAATCATTTATTCAAATTATAAACAGTCCACCAAAGAGCGGATATTTTAAAAACAAAAGGGGAAACCTGATTAAAAGATTAACTCCCTCCGGGCTCCCCTTATAAAGTCTTTTCTATTGAACTAAATTGCCTGAATTATTGCCAGACTTCTACCGAAATATTGAAATCCGTACAGTTGCTGAATGTGTCCAGTGTACTTACGGTAAAAGTCTTTTGCTGTCCGGGCTGGATTTCGGATACCGTAGTATAGCGCATCTGCTCTATACCGCCGGACTCTTTTATGAATTCAACGGTTATCCGTGCATTGAGAATTTCGTTACTCAGATTCAATACCTGCCCTACGACCTGGTATACGGCAACTCCTGTCTTCCCCATTTGCGCAGAAACTATCTGCAGTTTACCATCGGGAGATGTAACGGGTTGGAATCCCGTCGCCGAACTGGTTGTCATGGTGACAGTCGCCGAAGCGCTGACTGATGTCGTAGATGTAGCTGTTTGCGTAGTGGTTACCGTTCTTAATACGGTCGATGTTACGGTTACCGTGGCTGCCTGAGTCTGTGTTACAGTAGAAGATTGGGTTAAAGTACTGGTAGTATTGACGGTTGCCGTTACCGTTTCAGTCTGACACCCGGAAACGACAAGCAGCAAAATGGCAGCAAAAATGGCAAATGCTATTCCTGTTTTCCTCATACATACCTCCGTTATAGCGTATAAAAATAATTTTGTGCAGATTTTTTAATAATATACAGCACAGGAATTAAAAGGGTATGGCAAAACAGGTAATATATAACTTTTTAGAACAGCAGTATATACAGGATGTTGCAAACGAGAGGATTATGATTCTTATGAGTTAGCGGAGGGAAATTTGTCAGCAAAAAATGAGGAGTTACAAAATTTTAGGGGGATCCAATCCTTCAGTTTTAAAGAGAGAATCCCCCTAATTAATTCTATATCATGTTATCTGTTACTCACCGGTGGGGCCCAGATGACTCAGAATATAGTTAGCCTGAGCTTCGGTCAGTTCTGTATTAAAGAATTTTGCATAGTATTCCTGAACCTCAGTAACCATGTCCAGTTCTGAAAATAGATCCGGGTGCAAGATCTGAGCCAGGTGCTCCACGTAAAGAATACATTCACTGCCGGTATCCCATTGCATTACTCCATTAGGCGTAACACATACTTTATTGGATTTGACCGCGCTCAGATTGGAAAAAGTTGCGTCTCCGGTAAACACAGAGGTGTCTGTCATCCTGCCGCAAAAGATATAATCCGGATCCCATGATAGTATCTGTTCGGCAGTGACAGTTCCGGTGAGTCCTGTGATATCGGCAGTAACGCTCTTACCACCAGCCAATTGTATCAAATAATTGGGATAGGAGCCGCCTGCAAAGCAGTTGGTCGCCGACGTACGTGCAGCATAAACTGTCGGATAATCACTCTCGCTTAACGCAGCAATTTTACCGGCTACGTAATCAAGCTTCTCTGTAACATACATGACCCACCTATCGGCCTGCGCCACTGCGCTTTCACCCAGGGCATCGGCATAGAGATAAATTTCGCTTAGCATGAAGTCCTCAAACTCATCGACAGTGGCGGGATTGTTGGAACTCACCTGAGTGCAAATGACGGCCACTCCGTTTTTGGTCAGGTCATCGATTTTCCCCTGCTCATCCCAATAAAAAGCAAGATCGGCACCTGTAGCCAGCATAGCTTCCACATCAGCACTGGCGGGATTCCCCAGAGCTACAACATCAGCGGTTGACGGAGCTACGAATTGCGCCCAGGCACTGGCGGCAGACATACTTCCCACGATGTTATCGGCTTTCCCCAGGATTAAGACTTTTTCAAGGCCTGTGCCGCACATGGTAAGGATTTTATCGGATGACAGTACCGTCACTGTGCGGCCCATAAGATCGGTAACCTCGTATCCACCTGCAACGGTTTCAGTAACAACATTCGTAACCGTATTCGTCTTGGTAACATTTGAAGTAACAGTCGCAGTAACGGTTGAGATGTTATTAACCGTTGCCGTGCTGATTTGAGTAGCCGTCTTGGTAGAAGTAACGGTAGATGTGATAGTTTCAGCAGTGCATCCGCTCAATATCCCCGTCAACATTACAGCACCGGCACCTAATACAAATTCCCTCCTTGAAAGTTCCGGCAGTTTATTCTTTTGTTTTTTTGCCATTTAATTAGTCTCCTTTATTTTTATAATTTCCCCATTATGGGTATATATACTTTCGTTACAGTATCCCCGGATAAAGAGATTCCTACTTTTGTCATGTAACAGCAGCATCATGCCAACGTTCTCTCACTAATTCAATGCCCAACAATGAATAATATATATTCATCTCATCGTTCAATTGCCTCCTTTCGACAGGTTGTAATATACTTCAACATATTTCATCTTACGTCGCCGGCTATACAAACCTTCCTGTTGACTTTATCCACCTGAACCAGATATATATCATCGTTGTAAATTCTTCTGAGACTGTCCTCGGTTATAATATCCCCGGTCAGCCCTGTGAGCATGTGACCTTCACGGTCCAGCAACCCGGTCTTCCCCTTAAGCAGTATGGCGTGGTCCGGCATATGAGTGGTAAGCACTATCGTAATGCCTTCATCTTTGCTCAACTGGCAAATCATACGCAGTATTTTCAGTTGATTGCCATAATCGAGATGGTTGGTCGGCTCATCCATCAGGATAAGGCTCGGTTTTTGGGCCAGAACACGAGCAATCTGAGCCTGTTGCCGTTCACCGCCACTGGTTCGCAGGATGGATTGGTCTGCCAGATAAGTAATGCCAAACCTATCCATAAGTTTATCTACAACGGCATAATCTTCATCACCAGGCATCTCCATAAGCCCCAGATGAGGCGCACGCCCCAGGACAATATAATCACGTACGGATAAATCCAGGGTGTCATTTTGTATCTGGGAAACAAACCCTATCATCAACGCACGCTTCTGATGCGGCATAGTACGAATATCTTCCCCACCAAGTTGTACGATCCCTTTCTGCGGCGCGTATAATCCTCCGATGCAGTTGAGAAGCGTAGATTTGCCTGCACCATTGGGGCCAAGTATAGAAAAAATATCCCCTTGTTCCAGTTCAAAGCTGACATCATCGAAGATCAACCGTGCCCCGTCATAAGTAAAAGAAGTATTCTCCACCTTCAATATAGACTCACTCATTCCCTGACACCTTTCTTCTGCATGGTAAGAAACCAGACAAAGAGAGGAGCCCCGAAGAGCCCCGTAAGTATGCTGAGCGGTATCTCGGTAGCAGTAAAAGTACGGGCCACTGTATCGATCAGCAGCATGAAACATGCCCCCAGCAGGACAGCAACCGGCATAAGATGACGGTTGTCCTTTCCAACCAGCAGCCGCCCCATATGCGGTATAACAAGACCTATCCAGTTGATAGTGCCGCTTAAACAGACGGCAGAAGCAGTAAGCAAAGTCGAACTTACAATTATAAGTCCGCGCATGCGAGAGACATTTATCCCCAGGTAGTAGGCCTCGTGCTCACCTAGAGCTATGACATTGAGTCTCCAGCGCAACAGCATGAGGGAGATGCCGGCTACCAGCATCACAGGCCCGCAATAGAGGATATCAATCATATGCACGCTGTTCAGACTCCCCATTATCCAGTAGACGATATCCGCCAGTTGAGTATCGACATCAGCTACATATTTGAAGATGCCGAGAATAGCGTTCATAAACCCCCCTACCACCACGCCCGACAGGACCAGCATAAGTATGGAACGGTTGCGCAGCAACCGCGGTATTGCGGTTGCAATTGCGACTGCAACGATGCCGCATACGAATGCACAAATCTGTACTCCAAAAAGATTCCAGCCGACAAGTATGGCAAAAGCCGCTCCGACGCAGGCACCGGCCGATACACCAAGGAGATCTGGAGATACCATAGGATTTTTAAACAGTCCCTGGTACGCCGTCCCAGCTTCAGACAACGCGGCGCCAATCAGCAGAGCTGCAATGATGCGCGGCAGGCGAATGCTGAATATCACGCTTTCCATTAGATCAGGCCATGTTTGCTCAACCGGGATAATACGCGATACAAGGATTTTAACTACGTCTGCAAGCGGAATACTGTATTGGCCTACCGACAAGGCCACCAAGACGAGCATCACCATCAGCACTATCAACGCGATGACGACTATTCGCACTCTTTTTTTATCGACGCCGCTTCTAACAGCAGCCAAGGATATTCTCAATTCGTTTCACGCTTATCCGAAGATAAATATGCTTTCAAATCGAAGTCGATTCTGCCTCCGGTGCGCAACACTTCACGCAGATCGGTCCTTTTATCTTCGAACTGCTGCATAACAGGCAAATTGGCTAGTTCCCCGGCGTTGCGGCGAATAATGGAATTTACGGCTCCATTACGCATAACGACCCTCTGGTTTCCCAAAAGTGCCAAGAGAGGATCATGAGTGGAAATAAAAACTATTTTCTTCTCCCCGATGAGAAGTTCCATCGCCTTGCGCCGGTCTATGCCGGCATTCTCCAGTTCGTCGATAAGTATGATGGGTGACGAACTTACCGATGCGGTATCGCTTATCATCAGAGCGCGCGACTGCCCGCCGCTAAGCATGCTCACGGGCATATCGGCTGTAAACGGTTCTCCTGCCAGTGCATTGGCTTCACTCAACACGTGCTGGGCTACCTCTTCCGGATTGTCCGCTATACGGCTGCGTATGTGCAGCATCAGAAAGTCCCACACGCTAAGGTCCATGACGAAATTCATATTCTGCGACAGCTGTGCGACCAGCTTGGAAGAGGATGAAAAACGTCGCTGCCTGGTTGGTTTATCATTATCGATCAGGATCCGGCGGCCAGACGGCGTATCGCCCTGTGCCAGACACTCGATATCGGCAAGAAAACGGCTCTTGCCGGATCCGGTAGGACCTACCAGGCACGTGATTTCGCCAATCCGAACTGTGATATTCAGGTTTTCGGGTTTACCGTCCTTATCCCTTCCTCCCATGATTGTTATTTCATGGCATAAATCCCGGACATAGTTTTCACGTGTCTGCAGACCAAGATATCCCGCGATATTATCCGCAACAGAGTCTCTGTCTATAGACCTGTCTTCGAAGAACGAATCCGATTTGTCCGCCAGATAAGCTTCAAGGCTGCTCGACGGGTCCGGCTCAGCAATATTCATGGCTGCCAGATATTTTTCCAGCGACGGGTACGCCGCCTTGACCTCTTCCCACCTTGCAGTCATACAATCTATATTCTCATCAGTCATCATCGAAACTCATCTTTCTCAAATTGCCCATCTGGTGACTATCGCCTATCAGCTTGCCGCCCAGGCAGTAGGAACAAAGTGCGGACGGCATTGTAAAACGCAATCCGTATTCTTCCAGAGTATCTATATCCGGTGCCTCTTTGAAGAATTCCGCAATCTGCAGTGTGCCCTGCCCGGTTATACCGTTGGCAGAGACTACCTCAGCCCTGGGATTAACTATTTCACATTGCATCGCGAAAACTTCGCGCTCGGCCTGAGATACAATATCTCCTTTGCTTAAAACAACCATATCCGCCATCCTGAGCATGGGACCGATTTTTCTGGGAGTGTTGATGCCGGACAGATGGTCCAATATGCAGACAGCCAGTATCCCTTTTATGTGCGGCGAGCACCTGTTGCAAAGTCCGGCGCTTTCACTGACGAGCATACCGATATTTTTTCTCTTCGCCCATGCAACTGCATCGTTGATATTGCTGATATAAAAATGATCGGGGCACTGTCCGGCGGAAAGTCCCACTACAGACAAGATGCCGGACGATTGATAGCGAGCCTGTTCATCCGCAGTCAGGCAGTCGAATTTCACTACGCCGGCGGAAATACCTTCATCGCTCAGATGTTTCAAAACATGCAGGATAATTGATGTCTTGCCGCAGGCAGGCGGACCGGCTACAGTTACGAGTTTCATATCCGGTGAAATCCCGCCATACCACAGGTAAGTTCATTTATCATTCCTTCATAATGCTCCACATCCAAATTACGAATGAAATCCCAGCCCGGCCAGTTGAATTTCTGCTCCGGCCCCAGGCCATTATCCGAATCTAAATGTGCAGTAGGGAGGCAATTATGCACGCATTCATCGGCAAATGCAGCTCCCGTAAGAAAATCAATCACCAGCAAAGCAGGGGCAGACAGATTACTATCCGCCATAAACCACAATGGAAATGTCAGCGCACCTTCTTCCGGCCATACGACACTGACCAGTTCCGGACGAGGACATACTTTAGCAAAAAACCACGGGCATATGCATATCGCCCCAGGAACATCGGCATTCAGCGACATAACCGGCATAACCGATGCTGAAGCTGTCGAGAGGACATTCTCAATAAATCCCCGCAGAACATCCCTGCCGTACATCTTATACATACTGAAAAAAGCTATATTGGATACAGGATCTTCCGGAGTTATTACTATCTGGCCTCTGTATGCCGGATCGGCAAGATCCCGCCATTTTTTCGGAATCGGGATATTTTTTAATTTACTGGTGTTGACCAGCATGATAAAAGGTGAAACGCTGTAGATTGTAAATATGCGCAAAGGATCGCGACACCCAGCCTCATCGAATTTCCGGCTGTAATTATCGGGGTCACGCGCAACGAGACTGGAAGACGTTATGTAACGATTTCTGAACTCTGACCGCAGCAAGGGTCCCAACCCCACCATTGCGCAGACTTCCGGTTTAGACGATTGTGTCCACTCGTCTTCCGGATGTGTGATAGACGATTTGGTTTTGCCTGGAATTTCAAAGTCAAGCGGCACACCATAACGTCTTTTACTTTCTTCACTGATAGCTTCCAGATGTTCTTTAAGCATCAGGCTGTTCGGAGCAAGTGCAAAACCCCAGTAATGTAGTTTTTTCATGAATCAGTCGTTTATAAAAATCATGCGATATACCTTATTAAATATATCGCATAGCCACAATTATAGGTTTTTAAATCATGCCTGTCAAATATGGATAAAAGTCCATCAATCTACGCTTGGTTATTATTATTTCCACACAATATCTTATAATAAATATATCGTCTTGATTAACTAATTCATATGCCCTTGCCGGGACCAACACCAAGTAGATTCGTTGTTTCTTTAAGGAAGTCTGTTTATCACGAAATTATAACAGGCGTTAATTCATATTCATAAACAAACAGTTTCAGAAGACATTCATAGAATTCAGTAGTGCGCGGGGATGTACCCTGCCTGCGTGATTTGAGGAACTTATCCAAGAGATTGGGGTTTGCGTCCGGAGGAACGGAACACTTGGTAGGCCGTACAGGTCTCGAACCTGTGACACCCTGATTAAAAGATTCAAAAGATACGTCCCAAAGGATAAAACTGAGTAAAATAAAGTACCTTAATGCCTATCTTTTAGCTTTAAAAATATACCACTTAATTTTATTTGTAAAATTTATTTTATCGCTATAATATTACTACCAGGATAATTCGTATCTCCTAAAGGGGATGAAACTTCCTTTTAAAACTTGAGAATGAAGTCGGGTTGTTAACCGACATCCCGGCATACCTTGCTTTCCAGTTGTAGCAGGTAGCTTCGCTCTTTCGTACTTGTAACACAGGTCTGCGACTTTACCACCGGCTTCACCTTCTTTGAGCGCAGCAATGATTTGTTCCCCAGTGTACTGTCTAGCTTTCATAACTCCTTCTAGTTTTATTATACCTGAAGACTCTAAGTCATGTTGTAGCTGTTTTTGGAAGAATGGCAAAAGGTATATATAAAAATTAAATAATAATCTGAAGAAGATTTTACTATACTAGTAAGAGAATTCATATTAAACAACAATTATAAAGGAATAATCGTAATTATTACTTTATACATTTACGCACAAGCTACCGTTTTTAACACTTCCCCTCGCAAGTTCTCTTTAAATCTCTTAAAATCCTTCTACATATCATCCATTTAATGGATAAAATCAAATCGTTCATTTAAATGAACCTCTTATTATTTCTCTATAGTCATTAGAATTACTTTTATTAGGAGGATATGGATTAAGAACAGAATCAACTGCTTCTCTTAGACATTTTAATTTTAAATCTCTTTCTGATTTATTTGGAATATACATAATATGTTCCACCTCTTCAACTGCTATCATATCAGTCTTTAATTTGATACGTAAATTATTCGCGGTAATATTATTGTATAATCCAAATTCTTCCCTCTGATTAATTGAAAACAAGACAGACTCAAATATTAAATCTAAAATTTCTTCCTTTTTTAGTTGGGTGGTCTCATAATTTAACCATTGATGCCATGATGGTTTGGAAAATCCCTCAATATATTCTTCAAGATTCTTAAAAAGCAATTTATATCCATATTTTTCAGGAAAATCAAAGGCAAGCGAACCCGGATCAAGAATTATCGGGCCAGTTATCGGGCCTCCTATGGGAGTTCCATTTCTAATATCTCCAAATCTTCCCTTGATAATAGATTCTTGATCTAGTAGGCGTAATTTCTCCCATAAGTCCCGCATATCTTTTATACTTTCATTGGTTTCTCCACTTAATCCTACTGAGAAGAATGGAACAACTGGAATGTAGTATTTATGACAGAGCTTAATGGTATTAATCAGGTCTTCATTTGAATAGTTTTTCCCTTGCAGCTTTCTTACCTTTTCGCAGCCGGTATCTGGACAAACATAGAATATTGTCTGTCTTCCACTGGTAGCTACTTCTCTCACAAATTCTTCATCAACTGGTGTAAAGATATCCATTGTAATCTGATCAATATTTAGTTTACTTCTACGAAGTAGCTCCATTAATTCCTTCCAATATTTATATCCTCCCATGCGAGGATCTTGATATAGACTTATCGTTCTAATGCCTTGTTCGCTCAGTTGCCTCATATCGTTAACAATTTTTACAGGGCTCCTGAAAGCTGGCTTCTCTCTGCCCAAGTATTTTTTATAGGAGTATGCAGAACCGCCACAACTGACACAGTTATACAAACAACCGCGGCAAACTATCAGGCTGCCTCTTGGGGGAATGCTTGAGTTAAAAATAGATGTCTTAGGTTCTATTAAATCAATACGGGTAAATTCAAATTCGTCTAAATTCTCACTTGGCTTCATAAGTGGCGTTACCTGAACCTCGTTATTATCTGTCCTATAGGTCAGACTCGGGGTACCAGTAAGCTTGCCATATTTATTATAAGCTTTGACAAGCTCCAAAAGAGGCTTTTCACCCTCACCACGAACAACGGAATCTACAAACTTATGTTTTTGGATGATTTCCTTATGGAAACATGTGGATGTAAGCCCGCCAAGAATCACTAGTGAATCCGGATGATGTTTTTTACATAACCTGGCTACCTCAATAGCGCCCTGTGCATGCTGTTGCCAGTGCAAACCAATAGCATATATCTTAGCTGAACTATTCTTTACAAATTCTTCGACATCAAAACCCTTATTGGTAACCATACTATCCGCTAAATTTTCTATAATAACTTTATATCCGTGTCTGTCAAGATATTCAGCTATACTAAGCATACCAATGGAGACTTTGATGAATTGCACATTTTCTGCTGTATCTCCCAATACTCCTGGGAATAGAACCATCTTGCGAAAATCATAAACAGCAGGTGGATGTATTAGTAAAACATCATAATCCATTATTATGCCTCCTATCTTTTTAACAAACAATTAATTTCTGTTATCAATTAATTCAATTTTCTGTAAAACTGATTTCATCTATATTATCCATAATTGATTCCTTAACAACTTTAATTATTGCTATAGAACTGAACGTTGCTCCTGTGATACCATCCACTTTTCCACCATTTCTTTTCAACGCGCAATCAATTATTTTTAGCCCTGAAAATTGTTTAGTAAGAGGGCTTAAATCTAATGGGCCCAATACTACTTCGCTATATCCTACTTTTTCGTGGTGTGATATTATAGCAATTCCCGCAATTGTTTCCTCATCCTGCAGTACAACTAGTATGTAAATAGGCCCCTCGACCCCGTTTCCTTTTGTTACAAAGGCATAGCTGGTCTTTTGCTTGGTTCCATCGTATATATAATATATTCCTTCTTTGAAGATGTAATAATCTGTTTCAGGTAGTATCCCTTTAACCAGTTCTAAAGTTTGCTTATCCTGTTGAAAAGTTATCCTGGTTCCGGTAACGTTATTAATAAAAACAAGTGTAGATATTGTTATAACTAACAGTAATGGTATAAAAAATGAAGAATACCATTTCGATAGGGAACACATAAAAATATTTTTCCTTCAATATCTCTGCTATGCCTGTTTGGATTCTTGGACCAATATGCACCTTTTTAATTGGTATTTCACAACTCGTTAATTATCGATGCTGGGAGAAATGATTAAAAGACAATCAGCCTGCTTTATTTTCTGTTATTTCACCGACACATAGTTTAAAAGTTTTGACCTGTTTCCCCTTAGGAGTATCGTATATAAAGTGGAATCTTTTGTATACCCCCGGGGTAATATTATCGACAGGCATTATTCTGGTGCCTATTATTTCATTTTTAAAATCGTAAAAAGTTGCAACCAAAGTAGCATCTGTTTTTACATCGCTTATATTTCTCAGTAAACCTCTTATCTCTTCTCTAAACTCTCCGTCACCGATTACTGACGTGCGTGCCTCTTTGCTGACTATAAGAACTTTTTCAATATCTGCTGTTGTTGATTTTATGATTGCGATGTTATAGCTAAAACTTTTTTGAGGGAAATCATTTATCATTTCGGTAGTGATGGTGATAGCACGACTATTATCAGGTTTCAAATCAACCTCTTTGTGGTGAATTGTATCTATGATATTGCCTTCAACATCGTAAAAAACAACTTCAAATACTGCAGTGGATATTGTTTTCTCTGATATGTTTTTTATAGCAAGATTAACGCAATTTTCCGGTCGCTCTGTGCGCCAATTGACTGTTTGTCCGGCATAATGCTTAACAATCTTAATTTCGTCATTCCCCTTAGCAACAGGAGCAGGAGGAAAGATTACTTTGGCTATTTTTACATCATAACTTGAGATATCAACCTCTTGCGCTTTAGAGGACTCTACATTCAAAATTCGAGCGTCTTCTTTTTCAAAACCTAGCGTACTTTTTTCGATTGATTCCAGTACATTACCTTTTGCGTCATAAAAAGTAATTTTGAATACAGCTTTACCTATATCCGAACCCGAGATGTTTTTAAAACGGAAGGATATACCTTTTCCGCTGAATTCTTCATTATTCTTTTTCAGGACGAGATTGTGATTCAATATACTTATGTAATCATTATCAATTACTACTGGGCTATGTTTCCTAACTGTTTTTTCTACGATGTTATCAAGTTCACTAAGCTGCATTTCTTTAATCTTTTCTGTTTTTTTACTAATTGTTTGAGCCAAATTTTTACCCCCTAATAATATAAGTTTTCAAAAATGATTGATATCATGTGTTTATAATTCTTTATTGAGTTATCTGCACATTTATCCCATCATAGTCTTTAATATCAGCTTCTATAAGTTCTCCTATATCAAATTTATGATTTTTTATCTCTTCTCCTTCCGGCGGTATAAAAGTAAAACTGAACTTTTTTATGGAGTTTGGGGAAATATCTTTTATTAACAAAATCCGTTTTCCAATTACTGCATCATCATGATTGAAGAATGTAGCTACTAAGGCAGCATCCGATTTTATATCGCTGATATTTTTTAGGATGCCACAAATTTCTTGCCCACCCATCTCAAATCGATTCACCTCATTTCTATACATCTGGATTCTCTCAACATCAGTTGTTATAGCTTTTATTAAAGTGATATTATAGCTTCTTGGAGGGCCTCCAATAATTTTATCAGTTTTGATAGCGATAGCGCGGCTGTCGTTTGGTTTCAGATATAACTCTTTATGGCGAACTGTCTCCAGTTCATTAGCTTCGCCATCATAAAAAGTAATATCAAATATTGCAGTAGAAATTGTTTTACTTGATATATTTCTTATAGCAAAATGTAAGCAGCTTATTGGAAGGAGTGCGTGCGAGGTTCCGATCACCGATCCTATACAATGTTTAACAATTTTAATTTGGTCATTCCCTGTAGCAACAGGAGCAGGAGGAAAGATTACTTTGGCTATTTTTACATCATAATTTGAGATATCAACCTCTTGCGATTTGGAGGTCTCCACGTCCAAAATTCGAGTTCCTTCTTTTTCAAAACCTGACGTACTCTTCTCGATTGATTCCAGCACATTACCTTTTGCGTCATAAAAAATAATTTCAAATACAGCTTTACCTATATCCGAACCCGAGATGTTTTTAAAACGGAAGGATATACCCCTACCACCGGCTTTTTCATCATTCATTTTCAAAATAAAATTGTGTTTCAATATGCTTATATAGTCGTTGTCAATCACTACCGGTTCATGTTTCTCAACCTGTATTTCTTTAATCACTCCCATATTTTGATTAGTTATTTGAGACAATTCTATTACCTCTGGCCCCTCACTAACTTTCATTTAGGATCTTCTCTTGCTCATCCATTTCGTCGGCATCTTTATCAAATCCCTGATCTCTTAATTTTTCTGTGGTCGCCCAACCTAACATTAAATGATCGTTTATTATCTTTTCACAGTATCTGCACTCATCGCATTTTTTGTTACAAGTTGTAATCCTATCCCAAAAACCAATTTCCCCAAGTCTTTTATTATCCAGATATGTACCAACTTTCAGGCTATAACTAAGAAGACTACTACACATAATATCAAGAAGATCCCCCTCCCACTCTTCATTAAGATAAGCTTTTATAACCCTGAGCGTCCTATGGGTGGGCGTCTCTCTTCCCACAATCTTAAAGAAATTAGTTATCCATTTATATTGACATACATCCTCTGGTCTTATCCAACCTGATTTTAATATCTGAGAGGGATCTTTTTGGATAACAGGGACGCAACAGTTTTTAGGAAAATCATAACTGCTATTATCCAATCTTTTTAAGCTTTTGGATCTATGCGATATATAATTAAAATGAAACTTTCTGAAGGGGCACTTGTAAAGGCAACCTTCATTCACCATAATCTTTAATTTCACTCCTGTAGCACTCTTTATATCCCTAAGTAGATTCAAATTTCGATTAATATTAGCATCAGGAGTTATAGTGTCTACTCCGGCTTCTCTGAATATTAAGGCTTTCTGGACGGAATCTATATCACTTAGAACCGAAGCACAAATTTCTAAATTAGAGAATTGCTCGCGTATAGTCTTCATATAAATTGGATTGGATAACGTTACTGCTTCCAGTCCATATTCTTCATGCAGCTTCCCTATATATTTTAAAACATTGGTGATTTCTTCAGGAGAATACCAATTATCACCGCCACATATGGAATTTAAAACAAGATTGGCCTTTATTCCGTGTCTATGAATATTGTTAATAATTTCTTGGAAATCATTTAATTTTAATTCACTCGTTATTCTCCCGGAGCCGAAATACTCTTGCGGACCTGATAAGAATATTTCGGTAACTTTGTTGTTATTAAGATTCTTAAGGCTGAATATGCTGTCTAGTATAGTCGGATCACCGTTGTATGGGACTGAAAATTCAAGGCTTGCCATATTTAAACCGCCAATCATATTATTTGCATAATATCCACTTATTCAAAGACTAATAGTTTCATAATTTACAACTCACAAAGTTTTTTCAACGTGATCAACCTTAAGAATCTTATTTTTAGACTCCTTAAGGTTAATCACGTTGGGATTAATTACTGGAACGGTATTAATCCATTATCTTCCTGCTCTAATTATGATTTTCTTCACTTTGTCAGGTTGGTCTGTAGCATAAAAGATTTCAAACTCTGCAGGTTGTCCATCAGGTGACGGTGCGGTTTCACTAATTGTTTCCAGAAGTGTATCGGAAGAATCATAAAATTCAGCCTTTATTCTCATAGTAAAAGGAAAAAGCATCGTTGAACTCCCGAATCCCTTAACTATTATGCCTTCGCTTGTTATTTGCGTTTCTGTCACTTCTGCATGCATTCCCAAGGTTTCACCTTCCAGTAAAACTTGAACATCGATACCGGATGAAGAAGTTGATTGTGTAGTGGTAACCGAAGTTGATTTCGTTGTAGAAGGTGTGGCAGAAAATGTAGCAGTTACTGTTGATGTAGAAACAACTGACGATGTCACTGTCTTTGTGGCTGTTATTGTTTGAACCGGAGGTGTTGATGTTATAGTCAATGTCTTTATTTCTGTTAATGTGGTCGTCTCCGGTGTTGTACTGCATCCAGCCAACAAAGCAAGAGTCAACATGAGAACAAACGATATCGAAATACTTTCTTTTTTCATAACGTCCTCCTTGTCTAATTATTTACCTGTTATCTTATTACGTAAAAGAGCTAAAATTATGATTACTATACCAGCAGCCCATGCTAACCAGTATCCCAATTGAAGAGAGCCATACAACTCGTTATCTTCGCCGGCTATCCTAACATAACTATATCCTAATAGATTCGCATCAAATAGTGATCTAAGCTTATATGATGCAAAAATCACAGCTACAATTGCAACAATGCAATATGATATACCGACAATCCCTATAATGAAACGCGGTAAAGACAGATTCATCCGTCCTATTTTGAAGTTCTTTTCTTTCATAAATATGCCATATAGAAGAGCGAGTATACATATTCCCAGGTATACCCACATTACAGGTCCAAACCATCCTGGTAAATTAGCATTTTCTATATACGAAGCGAAATCCCCTAAATTGCCGGTCTGTAGGCCATAAGGATATATCTGAACTGCAGCAGGGAAACTACCTACCCAAACATTGAAAGCGTCCGCATTCCACCAAGACATATTCCAAGATACTGCCATTAACGCCGCTGCTACTAAAACAAGAATTCTATATACCCATATCCTTAAAGTGTCATTCATTATTTGTATTCCTCCAACTATTCATATCCCTCCATTTTGTTAATGAATTTAGAAATATTTCATAATGGGGGATTAGAAAAATCCCCCATTATGAAGTCAGCCCGTTTAACTGACCATTCTTAAGTAAGAGCTATATCTGGTAAACCAATATCCTTTTCTTTCGTACTAACGCTCTGTGTATATGTCTTACCTCCGCTGGTTATTGTGAGCGTAAAATCGTCTTCTGGCAGATCTTTAAACCAAAAATCACCGAATTCATCTGTAGTTGCAGTATAATTACCGGCACTCCCTGTTAGCTCACAGTTTGCTCCTATCACTACTTCTTGAGTACTTGGATCATATACAGTCGCAGCAACGAATCTTTTAGGAAGGCCGATATAATGGACTCTGGGGTGCAGTCCGTATTCAGGATGCCATATCTCAGATTCGCTTATGAGACTGTTGAGGTCGGATTCCTCACCAAAGTGCATCGTTTGCTCATGGGGGCATATATCAACACACCTCGGCTCTTTAATCGGCCATCCCCTATCCAATATATGTGCACAGCTGGTACATTTTTGGGCTATTTGCAAGGATGCATTGTAATAAATTACTCCATAATGGCAGACATCCGCCCCAAGACAGTTCATACAACCAGTGCATTTAGCTGCGTTAATAAGAACCAGCCCGTCAGCCCGTTGTTCTATTGCTCCTACTGTACAGGATGCCACGCACGGTGCATCCTGGCAATGCTGGCATAAAACAGGTACATACGTTTTTTTAACGTGGGGGATTTGACCTCTTTCGAACTCATGTATCTTTAACCAGAATTGACCTATATCCGGCTGGGGTTTAGCATATGGCGTCCAGTCATTGCTGCAATGCTCGTCTTTGCAGCTGAGTTGGCAATTATAACAACCGGTACAGAAATTAACATCAATCACAAAAGCTTTCATTATATTTCATCCTCCATATAAGCCTGACAAGTAAGTCCACTCCCTGGGTCATACTCTCTGGCAAATGCTTCAGGATAGGTCCTTCTCCATTCATCCATCTGTTCAGGGCTGCATTTTCTTATACCAACCAAATATCCACTACTGGCCATACCCCAGCAATTTTTTGAAAGTCCCATCCTTGGACTAATCGGATTTCCTGAACCACCCCTGTTTATTTTATCGGTTATGAAATCCGGTCTGGAACCATGGTCCATGTATGTAGCTCCAGGTATTATCCGTTCAGTTACATACGCAGCTCCGAGTTCTATCCCTCGCTCGTTATACATCTCCAGAATATCACCATGAACAATACCTTCTTTGGCGGCATCCGTCGGGCTAATCCATATCGGCTCGTACAAATACCCGTCATAGCCTCTAATTTTGCATGTTGGTATTTCCCTTATCCATGATATATCGTCACCCTGTACATGATGCCTCCATCTAGGATGATTAGATACTGTGAGATATGGATACAATTTAGCCCTTTCGCCATGAAGTGATTCGTCATGAGTCCACCCTTCGGAAGCAGGCCCGCCAATAATCCACTTTGCCATTGGCCCCCTTTCATTGTCATCAGGGAAGTTGTCAGCCAATCTTTGGGAATATATTTCTAATTTCCCAGAGGGTGTTCCTAATGGGTTGTTTTCAGGGTCCTGATAGAACATTGTAAAACCGGGGATTTCAGTATTCCATTTATTCCAGTCCACTGGCGGGGCATAGAATTTCTTTTCTACTAACTGATCCCAACTGCAATACTCAGCTATTCTCGAATCTGCTACACAGGACTTCACCCATTCCTCAGCAGTTTTCCCTTCACTCAACTGGTCATATATACCCAGCTTTTCTGCTAATCGCTCAACAACATTATAATCGCTGATTGATTCCCCTATCGGTTCAATGGCTTTTTCCTGATAGTTCAGATTCCTCCACTCACCACCATAAAAATCACTAACACCGATATCGTTTTCTTCAAACTTTGTAGTTATCGGAAGCACTATGTCAGCAAACAAAGCGTCATTTTCCATCCACATTAAATTCACCACATAGCACTCTATTTTGGGATTTCTGATAGCTTCAATAAAATAGTTACCATCGTTCCAGCAAGCAATATTGCAGGGTTTTTCACTCCACAACATATGAAATTCGCTTCCGCCTTCTGATGCGGGGATTGGATATACATACTTAATAAATTGATCTTCAACAGGATATCCAAGAGTCGTGGAACCCCAACTAAATGAGGAGCCATCCATAATTGATAGATGCACCTGCGTTCTGGGTATTTGTTGAGGCTGGTTTATCTCACTTTCTGCCCTCTTGTTTGCAACCATGGCCTTTATTAACGGCGTGCCGTCTGGTCCTTGCATTGACCTGTTAAATATCTGCTGCCTGCCGGGTTTACCTAAGCCCTGCATAGCCAATAGGTAACCTTCTAATCTGGAGGTTTCATGCGTATACGGCCCTCTTTCAGCAACGCTACCGAAGTAGTGCTGGCAGGTAGTTGCTTTTTTGGCCCACTCCCTGGCTAATGCTTTTATGGTGTATTCTGGAACTCCACATAATGGAGCCGCCCACGCTGGAGTTTTATCAATGCCATCCTCCACTCCGGTGACATATGCCTCATATTTATCCATACCAACACAATGAGTTTCTACATATTCCTTATCATACGTGCCTTCTTTAAACCAGACATTAGCTATAGCTATCTGTAATGCCATATCCGTATTGGGCAGTATAGGTATCCACTTATCAGCATGTACAGCGGCCTGATAGTTTAAATCGGGTGATATATCTATTTGTTTTATTCCCAGTTCGGTAAACCAGAAACATAATCGAGATGCTCCTTGTCCGCCAAATCCCACAGGAGTTGTTTCCCAATCAGCGCCTTCAGCTATAAGCATTTCACAATTTTCAGAGACATCTTTTAATACACTGACAGCTCCAAATGGGGCTTGGGCGAGGCCGTTACTTCCTGTTCCCCAAAGATGCATTGCTCCCCAGTACCATCCTTCCCAACTATCCGCATTCCTACATTCACGAGTATAGCCGCCATAATACTTCAATAGTTTTTTATGGCAGCCGGCAGTCTGATGTATCCCTTTATCCTCTTTATGCCCATCTTCTCCAATACAGAGTACTGCATAGGGACCATATGTTTCCTTGACCCTGTTTATTTCATTAGCCATCATAGTAAGAGCTTTGTCCCATGTAATTCTTCTATACTTGCTCTTGCCACGATTCTGAGGATTTCGCTCACCTTCAGGATCCCAGTCTACTCTCTGCAAAGGATATTTCACTCTGCTTTTACTGTAAATTCGTTTTTTATAGCCTATTGCAAAATAAGGGGGTAGTGTTTTATCAGTGATGTCAAACCTTTTCCCCCTGGCTTCTATATACCAGCGTGATTTATCGAGCTCCTCTTCTGTGTAGCCGGTTTCATTAAAATGTAATGGCCTGATTCTTACAACCTTACCGTTTTTTACATCTACAGCCATGGGATCGCCACCGATACCACCTAAAGTGACACTTTTTAAAACAGTTTTCTCCTCTTCTTGCCATGGTTCGACCCCACCCACCGTCTGGATAGAGGTCGTAGTTCTGGTAACCGTCTCTCCTGCACCGACCTGCGTTGTTTCAGTAACTGTAACAGGGACACCTTCGCCGACAGTGGTGGTAACCGTCTTGGTTTTCTCAATGGTAGTAGTGATTGTTTTTTCTTCCCCATCACCACAACTAGAGAGTAACCCAGCTCCAACCGCTCCACCGACAACTACCGTTCCGGCGCCGACAAGAAAATCTCTTCTGGAAACTTCACCGGATTGTTTTTTCTCTTCTTTTTCATCAGGCAATTTATTCTGTTTCTCTTTCAAATTATTCCTCCTTTCTAAATTACAG
>DAOUFJ010000011.1:0-17176 GCA_034429935.1 Dehalococcoidales bacterium | reverse complement strand
CTGTAATTTAGAAAGGAGGAATAATTTGAAAGAGAAACAGAATAAATTGCCTGATGAAAAAGAAGAGAAAAAACAATCCGGTGAAGTTTCCAGAAGAGACTTTCTTGTCGGCGCCGGAACTGTAGTTGTCGGTGGAGCAATCGGTGCTGGGTTACTTTCCAGTTGTGATGGCAACGAAGAGAAGACAGTTACGACTACTATTGAGAAGACCAAGACGGTTACTACCACACTCGGTTCGGGACAAACGGTAACAGAAACGGTAGGTACTGGAGGAACAACAGTTACCAGAACTACAACGGTACAAGGAACAGGTGAAGTGGTCGAACCCTGGCAAGAACCAGAAGAAACACACTATTTTCAGCTTAGTTTTCACTAGATTGAGTTCAAGAGGAGAAATGAATTATGGGACATCCAGTAATTGCCGATTCTAAAAACGGAAAAATAATCAGAATCAGACCGGTACATTTTGATGAAAAGCAGGACTGGGATTCGCTCAATCCCTGGACTATTGAGGCTAGGGGAAAGTCCTTCACCGTACCCAGGAAATCATCACCTGCACCTTTCTGCCTCAGCTACAAACAATCTATATATGGGCCTGATAGAGTAAGGTATCCTTTAAAAAGAGTTGACTGGGATCCTAGCGGGGATAGAAATACGCAAAACAGAGGCAAGAGTAAATACAAGAGGATTTCTTGGGATGAAGCTTATGAAATTCTGGCCAGTGAAGTAAAGAGGATACATGATGAGTATGGTCCTTACGGTATACTCTGCCAGATGGATGGTCATGGAGAGAGCAAGAACTTTGCCGAAAGACATGGACCAATGTCTACTTTGTGTACATACATGGGAGGCTATACAGGACTAAACCGAAATCCGGATAGTTGGGAAGGCTGGGTCTGGGGCGCCAAACATGTGTGGGGACAGGAAACAGTGGGCAAGATGGCCAACCATACCAATGTATGGGTGGATGCACTAAGAAATACCGAGATGATTCTGAACTGGGGCTGCGATGGTGAAACCACACCTTGGGGTGGAGGCGGTATAGAAATGAATTCCCAGTTGATGTACTGGACTACGGAGGCTGGAATAGAAAATGTCTTTGTCTGTCCTGACCTTAACTATTCGGCAAATATTCATGCTGATAAATGGATTCCGGTGCTTCCCAATACAGATACGGCATTGTTAGCTGCGCTATCTTATGTATGGATAAGCGAAGATACATATGATAAAGATTTTGTGGAAAACGATAAATATTGCGTTGGGTTCGACAAATGGAAAGCGTATGTCATGGGAGACGAAGACGGAGTAGCCAAGACCCCTGAATGGGCGTCTTCGAAATGCGGCGTACCAGAATGGACAATCAAAGCCTTAGCCAGGAATTGGGCAACTCATACTACCTCAGAAGCAATGGGCAACGGTGGTTCTTTCATCAGAGGTCCGTACTGCAGCGAGCCTGCCAGAATGATGGTTTACAGCCTGGCAATGCAGGGATTGGGAAATCCAGGTGTCTATCAATTGTCTTACATTGAAGTTGGAGCTTCAGGTTTACCAGGAGCTACCAGTGTAGCTACATCAACATTTTCAGATTTTGGAGGAGGCCCTATCACCAATCCTCGTGGCGGGGTTGGCAGTATGGGAGCAACGCAGGCACAATTTGTCGTTAAGCCTCTTTATGCAGATTCTATCTGGGCAACTCATGACAATCCTATAAGCTGGTATTGTAAAGACCATTGTACTAGGGAAGAACAGTTTGTTAAATACACCTATCCGGTTTCAGAAGATTATCCCAGATTCCACATGATATGGATGTCTTCGTGCTGCATTACTGTATGCTGGCAGGGAGGATTCAAGCATACAAATGCGTTAAGAGATCCAAGCATAGAAATTATTGTCGGTCAGCACATGACACTGGAAAATGATCTTCAGTTCTGCGACATAATTCTGCCGGAAGTCCGTAAACTTGAGTGCGATGACCTGATGTCAGATAGTGGAGGAGGACATTTTAGTTATATTGTTAAGGAGACAAAAGCCTGTGAACCTGTAGGAGAAGCCAAGACCAACTTCCAAATTGTCTATGGTTTAGCCAAGAAGCTGGAAGAATATGGTGGTAAGTATAAAAATTTAGCTAACACTTTTTGTGCGGGCTACCCGGATGACGAAGAAGCAATGCGCCATGCTGTGGACAATATGCCAGATGAATATAAAGCTTATTGTGATCCGGATTATCTCTGGGATAATCATTTCTATACCATACCAGGCAATCCAAATTGGGAAGATCGTGGATTTGAAGGTGGTTTTTACAAATTCCGAGCAGACCCTGAATCTAACCCTCTTGAAACCCAGACAGGGAAGATTGAGTTTGAATGTCAGGATATAAAAGAACATATGCCTGATGATGAAGAGAGACCTCCTGTTGCCCACTATATCGCAGGAGCAGATGGATGGACGCATAACGAAAGTAAAGAAGGTTCAAGAGCATCTGATTATCCACTATTAATCGTAAGTAACCATCCTAGGTGGAGAGAGCACGCTCAAATGAATTCCAATGTCTGGTTAAGGGAAATCAAGTGGTGCAAGATGAGGGGACCCGATGGATATATGTATGAGCCGGTTTGGATCAACCCGCAGGATGCAGATTCCAGAGGCATAAAGACCGGAGACCTCGTCAAAATATTTAATGATCGGGGAGTCGTTTTGTCTGTCGCCCATGTGAATGAGAGAATAATCCCTGGGGCTGTATGGCAGGATCACGGTGCACCTATCGATATAATACGAGAAGCCGCATTTGAACCCGATACTAAGACGGTTGATCCGCCTGATATACCCTCGGGAGAATTTACGCAGCTTGGTATTGATAGAAGCGGGTCCAATAACCTGATATCTCCATTAGTAGGGGTATCTCAAAATTGTACAGGGGGAATGGCCACCAGCGGATATCTGGTTCAGCTTGAAAGGCTCAGCTTGGATGAGATGGATCAATGGAAAAAAACTTACCCTGATGTGTTTGACAGGGATTATGATTACGATGGCGGCTTGCGTTTCGAAGCCTACTTAGCTGACGATGAAGGAGGCACAGATTAAATGAAAGCTTTTACTTTTGATGTAAATCAATGTAATGGATGCTATTGTTGCCAGATTGGGTGTAAGGACGAGCACTGCGGCAACGACTGGACGCCTTTTGCCAAACCTCAACCGCTTACAGGCCATTTCTGGGGCAAATTGAATGATTATGTCCGAGGGCAGGTACCTCAGGTAAAGATGTCCTTTATATTTGTTCCCTGCCAGCACTGTGAGAATGCTACATGTATAGATGCCTGTCCGCAGAGTGCAATAACTCGCAGAGATGATGGATTGATTGTTATAGACCCTGTAAAATGTAATGGGTGTAGGCTATGTCTTGATGCTGAAGCCTGCCCATACAGCGTTATTTACTGGAATCAGAACCTGCATATAGCACAGAAGTGCACTGGCTGTGCTCATCTAATAGACAGGGGAGAGATCTTTGCACCCAGATGTGCCGACAACTGTCCTGTACAGGCACTGAAGTTCGGTGATGAATCTGATCTTGATATCAGCAGTTTTACCGAAACTCTTCACCCCGAGTATGGCTTGACAACTAGGGTACACTACAAGAACCTGCCCAAGAGATTTATTGCTGGAACTGTATATGATTCAGGGGAAAAAGAGATTATTGAAGGAGCCACCTGTACCATAACCGGTACCGATGGTTCTACTTCAACTGCAACCACAAATCACTGGGGTGATTTCTGGATCGACGGATTGGGAGCAGATATATATTCACTTAAGATAGAAGCATCAGGATATACTGCAAAGACGATATCGGTAAGCACAGTTGAGGAAGATAAAGGATTGGGAGACATTGCTTTGGCTTAATTGATATCTCCTGCAACTGAATAACTATGTAGGAGTGGGAATTCACTAAAAATTTCCCACTCCTACAAAAATATTATATAGATAATATTTTAATATATAAAGGAGGAACATGAGCAAATTCAGATCTTGGGTATACCGCTGTTTAATTGCTATCGGAATTGGTGGGTTAATAACGTCATGGCTCCTACCCTGGTGGGGTTGTTACATCATAGCCATAGGTATGGATGATAAGATTGTAATTCATCCTTATGGTCTGTGGGAGGGTCTGGGAGGATGGGGAGGCATGTTAGGTGATATGGCTGCTATGCCGGGGTTCTTTACGCCACTTATGTGGTGTTATTTCGGTCTGTGTATAGGTGCACTGATTTTCACTATGTGGAAAATGAACACCAGCATCCGATTGATAGGTAGAAATTTCAGCTTATCTGGGCTTGTGGTTGGGCTTGTGGGCTTTTCGTATGCGGCCGTTATTCTGATATTTTACCTATATGCGAAAATGCGTGTTGGAGATTTGGGCGTAGAATTCATAGGGATGACTTATATCAATCCAACTCCGATGATACATACCTATGCCTATACAGGTTATAGAGACGGTTTATGGGTTGCCTGTGGTGCCTCAGCATATTTGTTTGTGCTTGCCTGGCTTAAAAACATAATAGTTGGTAGAGCCAAGGCTACTCCTGCAAATGACGCAGTAAATTGATTACTCTTTGTATAAATATGATAAGGGTTTAAATATCCGGTTCTAACGGAGGTTTTTACTTGGTGATATGCCAGCAGTAGATTGTAAATATATACAAGAGAGAGGGAGCATATTGGAAAAAGCATACGAATCACTGACTAAAACGGATATTAATAAAACTGCTACTTCTACTGTCAAAGGTTGTTTTGTGGGAAAAGAAGAAAAAGGATATAAACAAAGGGCAGGCAAAACCTTCAAAGTGGGTACCGGCAGCAGCGGTCCTGCTGCCGTACTCTTTGATGGAAGTTATATATGGGTGGCTAACTATGCCATCAGCACGGTGTCGAAGCTTAATGTGGCTGACGGCAACGAAATGGGTGAATATTCAACTGCCGGTCAGTGGCCATGGGGCCTTGCTTTCGACGGGGAAAATATGTGGATAGCAAATGTCAAGTCACATAATGTATCGAAGATGAAAGCCGCAGACGGTAGTGTTCTGGGAGTATTTAAAGTGGGTAAAGGGCCTACAGATGTGCTATTCGATGGGAACTGTATCTGGGTGTCCAACGAATACGATAGTACAGTTATGAAGCTCAATCCATCTAATGGTAACATCATAGCAACCTACAAGGTTGGCACATTACCTTATGCACTTGCCTTTGATGGAAAACATATTTGGGTGACTAATGAGTATGACCGTACGGTTATGAAACTCGAGCCAGTTAGTGGTAGATTGCTAGGAACATATGGCGTGGGGAAATTGCCTTATGCTATTGTTGCTAACAAGTACAATATATGGGTTGCAAATGGTGGGGATAATACGGTATCGAAACTTAAGGCTTCAGATGGCGGCATATTAGGAACTTATATGGTAGGTCAGAGACCCAGAACTCTAGCTCTAGACGGTGATAGCCTCTGGGTAGCCAATTATTTGGACAATACCCTGATGAAATTAAGCTCTTCAGATGGCAAGTTGCTAGATAAATATGAGGTAGGATTTTGGCCTCTTGGCGTGGCTTATGATGGGCACAGTATCTGGGTTGCCAATATGGGAGACGATAGCATAACGAGAATTTGAAAAGATATGAACTATGATGCAATATTGATTCACCCACCAGCAATTTATGACTTTCGTAAGAAGGCTATATTCCCGGGACCGATAGGTTATACCGTTGGTGAGAGTACCGACCAGTTCATAATCCCATCGGTTGGCAGTCTCAGTATTGCCGATTATCTGGATAGAAACGGCTACAAGGTTATTGTAGATAACATCGGGGAACGGATGATAACCGATATGGATTTTGACGTAGAAGCGTATATAAAAAATCTCTCAGCCAGAGTATTTGCCGTAGAACTTCACTGGTGTGTACATTCACAGGGATCTATTGAGATAGCCAAGCTATGTAAGAAGTTACATCCTGATGCAGCCGTTATTCTGGGCGGGCTCACGGCTACCGTATTCAGTGAAGAAATCATAGGCAGATACGAATTTATAGATGCGGTCATCCGGGCAGAGGCAGAAAAGCCCTTTTTATCTCTTATAAAGACTCTGGAGAACCATTCTAGTCTGGAAGAAGTGCCTAATCTTACCTTTCGAAATAATGATGGCAGGGTAATCAGTAACCCATTACTGAAACCTGACGATAGTTTGAACGAATTTGAGTTTACCAGATTGGATTTACTTGAACCCAAAAGAGCTATATTCAGCAATGACATGCCTGCCCACTGGATGATACCTGTCTGTCGTGGGTGTTCACACAACTGCGTTACCTGTGGAGGATCAGCGTACAGCTATAAAACCTATCTGGGTAGAAGATGTCCTGCTTTTCGAAGCCCTGAAAAAATAGTCCAGGATATAAGTAAACTAAGCCAGCAAGGCATAGAGGTAATATTTTTATTTCAGGATCCTCATATGGGAGGAAAGGAGTACTGGAGCCATTTATTTATAGCTTTAAAAGATGCAAATATCAAACTAGCCCAGTTGTCTCTGGAATTGTTCGGCCCGGCTGAGGAGGAATATATAAGGGCTTTATCCGAGATAGGAGTCCCGATACTTATAAATATTTCTCCCGAGTCGCTGGTAGAAAATATAAGGAAAGCTCACGGTAGAGATTATACTGATAGTGAACTATTTAACACTGTTAAGCTATGCAGTAAATATGGTATAGCTACCAATATTTTTTCAATGATAGCCCTTTCCCGTGACACACGTAAAACGATAAAAGAGAACTGGCAGGTCTGGGATAAAATCTGTTCAATGAATCAGCAAATCAGGAATGGAGCTCCTGTATTTCACTCGTTCGGTCCCATGGTTCTGCTTGATCCGGGTTCTCCGGCCTTCAATTTTCCTGATAAATACGAATATAAACTCAGATTCAAAAACCTTAAGGATTATATCAATGGAATGTCATTGCCTTCGTGGCACCAATGGATGTCATACGAAACTGAATCTTTAACAAGAGATGCAATAGTTGATCTTATCATCGATTCAATAGATTGTTCTATCAGTCTCAGAGAGAGGTACGGACTATTCAGCCATGCCGACGCTGCTGCCAAGCGGGCTTACTATGTGAACGAAAACAGACAGATAATACAGATGGTAAACCATGTAATGAAACTTTATAACGAAGGTCAGAAATAGTGTATTTCATTATCTTTACGCACTATAAGGGTAATGACTATGAATTATGATGTTGTTTTTTTTCATCCGCCGGCTATATATGATTTCAGAACGAAACCGATATTCCCCGGCTTGCTGGGTGCTACAGTAGAACAAATCCAGTATTCGAAGGTTCCTGTCGGTATACTTGGCATAGCGGATTATCTGGACAGGCATGGCTATAAGGTAGTAGTCGATAATTTATCCGACAGAATGATAAATCAAAAAGAATTCAATGTAGAAGAGCATATAAAGAATACTTCAACAAATATCTATGGCATTGACTTGCACTGGCATCATCATGCGCAGGGTGCAATCGAAATAGCCCGGTTGTGTAAAAAACTGCATCCCGAATCCCTGGTAGTTATGGGCGGGTTGACATCGACATATTTCCATGAAGAAATAATACGTAAATATGAATTCATCGATGCCGTAGTTCGGGGTGAGGGGGAAAAGCCTTTCTTAGAACTCCTCAGGACGTTGGAGAAGTATGGAAAACTAACAGAATCTCCAAGCCTGACATTTCGTAATCACGATAACAGTGTATGTATCACTCCGTTGATGACGCCGACTACCAGTCTTGATGAGTTTGAATTCATACGTTTTGATCTTTTAGACCCGCAGACATGTATATTCGATTCCAGTATGCAATCACGATGGAGTATACCTGTCTGTCGCGGCTGTAAATATAACTGTGTTACCTGCGGGGGATCGGCATACTCATATAAAAAATATTTCGGCATGTCTCAGCCTTCTTTCAGGAGCCCCAGTAAGATTCTAGGCGATATAAAGAAGCTGAACGAACAGGGAATACATCGTGTGGGTCTGTATCAGGATCCACGCATGGCGGGAGAGAGCTACTGGAGAGAGTTAATGGCAACACTTCGGCAGGAAAAACTGGAAGTAGAGCAGCTTACCATGGATCTACTCGCTCCAGCCGATGAAGAATATATAAGAGAAATAGCTACTATTGGAAAACCGGTAGTATTGTATATCTGCCCTGATGCCGGAAGTGTAAGCATAAGAAAAGCACAGGGGCGTAACTATTCGAATGAAGACCTGCTAAACACTATAAAGCTATGCCACAGATACCATATACCGGTTACCACTTTTTTCTCAACTGGTCTGGCGGGAGAGACGAGTGAATCTATAAAAGAAACATGGAATTTATGGAATAGCCTGTGCAATTTAGATCAAGCGGCATTGAGAAGAGGGGGATTTGGAAATATCGGGAACAGTGTTCTGAAAGGAGGCCCTATTATTGGCCCTATAATTATTGAACCGGGGTCGTTGGCTTGCGATTACCCTGATAAATATGGATATAAACTGATATATAAAAACCTTAAAGAATACATTGCAGGATTATCACAGCCTTCATGGCATCAGTGGCTTAATCATGAAACGGAACAATTAAACAAAGATGCTTTACTGGAGTTTATATTTGAAGCAATTGAAAATTCTATCGGAATGAGAATGAAGTTTGGATCATACAATAAGCCTGAAGCTACGGTTGAGCTCTTTCGTACTGAGGCTGATAGAGTGGTTATCGATGAATCGAATCAAATAATGAATTTAACGAATGAAGAAGAAAAAAATGCAAAGTTGAAATCCTTGAAGGAAGCCCGTGATTCTTTTTTTAATTCATCTCCTTTCGACAGTGACTCATATGGTTATAAAGAAAAATTGTGGAGAAAAACTGTTTTAATGCATCAGATTCACGGCTGGTAGTGCAATTATAGACTATATTAGAACTAGAATTGTACAGTGTGTGAATATGAAAAAAATATTAGTACTAATTAAACGATTTATAAACAACAAAAACACTCTCATGATTACCCGGTTTATACTGGCTGCTATTTTACTTCTGGCAGCAATCGGGAAAATACCGGAGATAGCCAAATTTGTTGATGTTGTGTCCAGCCGGGGTTTGCTTCCCTGGAGTTTGGCTAAAGTATACGGCAGCATACTACCATGGCTCGAACTCATACTGGGCATACTTTTTGCGCTGGGCCTGTTTTCCAGAATAACCGCCGGGACCAGCATTTTGATGATTTTCAGCTTTATTATAGCCAACGGAACAGCTGTGTATACAAATAGTAGTCTGGAATGCAACTGCTTTGGTTTTGAGTATTGGGGGACTGGTTACCTGCAATTCGTAAAGACTTCAGACGCCCTGGGCATTGATATAGTGATGACACTTATGGCTCTTGCCATACTATTTTATGGCGGAGGACGTTGGAATCTCGACTCGGTAATTCTCCCCAAGCTCAGGAAATTGATACGTAATATACATAATAAAAGGAGCGAATGATTTTTGCATGCTGTCTGCATGAGAGGCAGCCACAACTTGCTTTTGTACAATCACTGGGTAAGTTTCACTCGTTTGGAAGAGAGTTTAGAAAATGAGAGATAATCTTGTAAAAAGGCTCTATAAAGCCAACTCTGCTATTTTGGCATTAAGCATGGCAGTCTCGCTGATTTACTTTGCCGGGTGTAATTCAACGGTATTATCCAGCGATTCGGAGGCAATAGGCCTGTTACAAAAGGTCTTTCCCGAAACTGCTTATTATCACTATGATAACGAGTCAGAAATATATACCACATACGATTCCGGTAAAAATAAGCTTGGATATGCCTTTATCGGAGAAGGAGAAGGATGTAACAACCTGATTACAATACTTATCGGGCTTGAGAATAAAAGAAACATAAAGGGCATCAGTGTAATTTCACACAAAGAGCAGCGATGTGTAGGCGAGTTTGCCGTATCACTGGATTTCAGTAGCTTTACTTCCGAATTTAGTAATTTGAACGTTGATGAATGTAAACTTAAAAGAGAAGGAGGACAGGTAGACAGCATAAGCGGAGCCACGATAAGCTCCAGAGCAGTAGTAGATATAGTCAGAGAGACAGCACTTGAGAAAACTGAATATATTAAATAACTTCTGACACACGAACAGGCGAGCAAGATTGTGTATACACTGAATAAACTTGCTATGGCTTTAGGCCCTTGGGGTTAGGTAGTGCAGTTTAAATATAAATATATAAGGAGAAGATTGAAATGTCTAACTACAATAAAATGGGGGAGGTATCCTTGTCTAACAAAGGAACTTCGGTCTCAAAGGTCACAAACGATAAGATTGTAGCTGTTTTAAAACACAACATTTGTAAAAAAGGTGGACAAACATCAGGAATCGAGCTTGTTATAAAAAATGTTTCGAGCGAAATCATTGGCAGTGCTTTATTTAAAGTCATATTTCGTGATAAAGACGGAAATATCATTGATACAGTAGAACATAAAGCATTAGATTTGAAACCAGATATGGCCAAAACTATCTATATTTTATCTTCCAAACCAGAACATAATAAAATTGAAAGTTATACTATTGAATTAGTTAAAACAATAGTTATCCCTGCTCCAATTGCTACTGGCAATGATGTGCTTCACATACTAAAACATGAAATTCACGAAGATAATATGATGGATGTAATTGGAGCTAACTCGGATTGTATAGAGCTTGTCATAAAAAATGCTTCATATAAAACCATCAACAAAGCAATACTGAGCGTTGAACTTTACAATATAGAAGGCAACTTAATATCTAATTTCGAACACAGGGAAACCAACATAAAGTTCGGTAATAGCCGACATGTCCTTATTTTTCCACCGAAACCAATCCACCATTTGTTGAAGAGTTACAACATCAAGGTAGTACGCGTAACAACGGCAGACGTAGAAAAAGTTATAGTCCATGGAAACAACATGTGGACAAATGGGGCAGGGGAAGAAGAAATTGAGGGAACTGTTAAAAATCTGAGTGATACCAGAACTGATGCTGTTCTTCTCGCTTCATTTTGCGATGACAGCAATGAAACAATCGGGACTAAAGCTGTTATCTTGAGAGATATCGATCCAGACATGATTAGAAAATTTCATTTCACTTTTAAACCACAGCCGGGAGACAAATTAAAAACATGTAATCTTCAGGCTATTTGCGATATAGATGAATGTACATGTACATAAGTTCTTTTAAAGAATTGCCAGAGAGGTTATTTAAGAATCCTTGCCATCGCAGATTAGATTGGAAAAGAAGGAAAGAGAAAAGTTACTCTTTATGATTTCAATATATTAAGATTATTCATGCCTTTTGTTCGGTATAGCAGGCAATGCATAGCATGTGAAGATTATCAGTTGAAAATCAATTACTAACGTATATTATTCAAGGAGGAGACGGGATTGAATAATAAAGAATATATAAAAAGGGATTCTTTAACAGGTGATGAATCTGGAGGAAAAGCTCTGGACGTATTTTTGTCTACTTTTGAAGAAACTTCTGGTGAAGGTAAGCCATCAGCAGACAAACTTGCCGAACTGGCACGCAAAGCGCCGGCCCCCAGTGCTTCCGGGAATGCTCATATCGATATTTTGAGCCACAACTTTATCAGGAATAATGCAGGAGATGGGGTTGAGGGAGGAATTGTAATCAATTTAAAAAATGTTTCGGGCTTAATAATCGGCAAGGCAGCGTTTGAAATCGTCTTTTACGATGCAAAAGGGAATGTTATAGATTCAAAAGAACAGAGCGTCGGCGACCTAGGGAAAAATGAAATTCGAACTCTGCATATATATCCATGCAGGTCGATAAAAAGTGATATGGCGAGCTATTCGGTTAAGATAATAAAAACGGTGATGATTCCTGATTCTTCCGTTATGGGTAATGATAGCATTGAAATCTTGGAGCACTTTTATACGATGGAAGATAATACTTTTGGTGCTGGCCTAATAGGTGGAAGGATAAACCTTTCTGTTAAGAACATCTCGAATAAAACGATTGCTGTGGCAATATTCGAAGCGGTTTACTATGACTTGGATGGTAATGTACTGGATACGATACAACATAAAGAGTTTGAATTAAAACCGGATAAAAGCCGTGCTGTTACGATAACCATTGATAGGATCAAAGGCGTATACGTAAAAAGTTATAAGGTAAATATACTCAAAATGTCAACGGCAGATGTCGAAAAAATACAATTGATTAGGAACGAATCCAGGACGATTGAAGCAGGACGAAAAAAAATTAGCGGTATCTTGAAAAACATAAGCGATGTTAATACCGATACAGTTCTGGTCGTAACTTTTTTGGATTCAAACAAAGAAATAAACGGTATAAGGGTTTTAGAAGTAAAAAACATAGAGCCGGATTGTGTAAGAAAGTTCAGTTTAACTTTTACTCCTGTAAAAGGAGACTCCGTAAAAACCTGTCTTATTGATATTGGTGAAATGATAAAAGATGCAGCGACAGAAAAAATCGAAACAACAGATACGATATGGAATTAATGTAAAAATAATATTGGTGTTATTATGAAAGTACTGCTTATTTTCCCTCCGCTGTGGATGCCGTACAGGCCGTATTTGAGCTTGCCGTCGCTTACTGCTTATTTAAAAAGTAATGGTGTCGATGTGGTTCAAAAAGATTTCAACGTAGAGGCTTATAACCTGCTCTTGTCGGAGGACTATCTTAAAGGGTTACAGAGTCGCCTACAAGATCAATTTGATGCTATGGAGTCAAAAATCAGGTTAACGCCCGGCATGGAGCAAGAGCACTATTACGACTTGTACAAAGCTAAATCCAGTATTGCGTATGTGGCTGAAAGAATAGAGAAAGCCAAAAGCGTGTTCAAAAATAAAAAAGCATTCTATGATGTCAATGCATTATCCAACGCCAGAAGTTTGTTGAAGCAAGCTCAAGTTATAATATCGGCAGGATGTTTTCCTACTGGGCAGGACTTGGTATGGCCCATGAACGTCCGGCTTCGAAGATCAATAAACGACATAGATCAACTCACGCAAAATAGAGTTGAAAATCCGTTTTTGGAGCTGTATGAGAAAAATCTAATGCCTTTTATAGTTGAACAGAACCCTGACATAATTGGTATTTCGATAACTGGTGACGGACAGTTGATGCCAGCGTTAACCATGTCTCGATTGATAAAATCGTCTTGTAATAAGGCTCATTTGGTGGTCGGAGGATGTATAGTTACACTTTTATCGGACGTCCTGATGAAATATAAAGAGATGTTCAAACTCTATTTCGACAGTGCCGTAGTCCATGAGGGGGAACGTCCATTATTGAAACTAGTGGAGAACATCGCAAATGGCGATTCATTGGAAGATGTCCCAAATTTGATCTACCTCGATAAAGATAGAATATGTGCAAATGAAACAGTGCCGTCCGAAAATATAGACTCTTTGCCGACACCCTGTTTCGATGGTTTTTCTCTTGATTCATACTTAAGCCCGGAAACAGTACTTCCTATTCTCTCGTCCAGAGGCTGTTACTGGGGCAGGTGTGCCTTCTGCTCACATATGGAATCCTACCAGTCGCATTACCAGAATCGCAACGCCGTTAAAGTCTCCGATGATATACAAGAACTTATGCAGAAATATGGGGCTGTACACTTCGCATTTTCGGATGAAGCAATATCTCCGAATTCTATTAACAGTCTATCGGAGGAATTTATCAAAAAAGGATTGGATATCAAATGTTCTGCTAATGCCAGGTTGGAATGTCAGTTTACACAGGATCTCTGCAACAAAATATTCAAAGCCGGTTTCAGATTATTATATTTCGGGCTCGAATCAGGGTGCAATCGCATCCTTAATCATATGGAAAAAGGCACTACAAGAGAGATAGCCGTTGATGTTTGCAGAAACGCTTATAATGCAGGTATCTGGAATCATATGTATTGCTTCCTAGGCTTTCCAACCGAGACCCGGGCAGAAGCCCAGGAAACTATCGATTTTTTGACTTCCAACAAGGGAGTCATCCACTCCTTCAACCTTGATAATTTTATTCTTGCTAAAGGAGCGGCAGTAATGAAATGTCCTGTTAAATTCGGTGTCACAAGTATAGATGCAGGAGTAGACAACGATTTCAATTTTGCCTATAACTACACCGTATCTTCAGGGTTGACATCGAACCAGGCTATGGAACTGAGTGTTGTTTCCCGCGATAAAATAGCCAGTGAATACAAGAGTAGTAAATTCTTTAAATTGGAATGCGAGGACGTACTTTTGTACATATCCCACTATGGAGAAAAAGATCCTGCATTGAGGGCAGCAATAAAAACCAATATTGCAAAGCAAACTGTTAACAAAACGCTTACGCGAAAATCTATACCTAAAATTAAAAGCAATGTAGTAATGGACAAGCTCAAGTTCGATATATTGGAGATCACCAACAACATAGTTAGTTACAAGAATGTACCTGCTTATCATCGTACAGTATACTCAATATTCGATCCTGTCTCAGGGAAAATATGGTCTATAAATCCTCAAATAGCTGAAATACTTGCGTTCTGCGATGGTAAAAAAAATATACAACAGATAGCGTGTGAAGTCTTCAATAAATATAATATCCCCCCTACCGACGCAGAAGAAAAATGTATTACTAATTTAAATCCTTTAGCTAAAGAAGGTTATATCGTTTTCTAGGGGTTCTTCGTATACCAAAAGAATTGAGAATTAATTTAGTATCATATATAAAATTATTATGAGGTTGTTATGAAAGTACTTCTTATTTTCCCTCCTTTATGGATACCTTACAGGCCATACTTGAGTTTACCATCGCTTAGTGCATATTTAAAAAGTAATAGCATTGATGTTGTCCAGAAAGATTTTAATGTTGAAGCTTATGACTTGCTTTTGTCAGAGACTTATTTGAAAAGTTTAGATGAACGTTTGCAGTCCCAGTTTGCTGCTCTGGATTCAATGGAAAGCTTATCTGGAATAGAGCAAAAATACTATTATGACATTTACCATGCAAAATCCAGTGTGAAATATATAGCAGAAAGAATTGAGAAAGCCAAGGATGTATTTAGGAGCAAAAATGCTTATTATGATATTAATGCGTTGTATAATGCCAGAAGCATTCTTAAACAGGCACAGATTATCATTTCAACAGGATGTTTACCTACAGGGCAGGACCTTATGCTGCCTGTCAACAGGCGGTTTCAGAGATCTCTGGATGATATAAATAAAATCACCCAAAATAAAAAAGAGAATCCCTATTTAGAACTTTATGAAGATAATTTATTACCTTTTATACTCGAACAATCTCCAGATGTAATCGGTATTTCAATCAGCTTTGATGGACAATTGATGCCAGCGTTAACTATGTCTCGTTTGATAAAATCATCTTATGATAAAGCTCATGTAGTAGTAGGTGGACATATAATTACAGTATTGTCTGATATATTGATGAAATATAAAGAGATTTTTAATATTTACTTTGACAGCGCTGTGATTAATGAAGGTGAGCGTCCGTTATTGAAGCTTGTTGAGAACATTTCGCTTGGTAAAGCATTGGAAGATGTCCCAAATCTGATTTATTTTAACCATGGTGAGGTTTATGCCAATGAAATACTGCCATCCGAGGATATAAATTCGCTTCCAACTCCCTGTTTCGACGGTCTACCTTTTGGTTTATATTTAAGCCCTGAGCTTGTACTCCCTATCCTTTCATCGAGGGGGTGTTACTGGGGAAAGTGCGCCTTTTGCTCAGATAGTGAATTCTATCGTTGTCATTACCAGTGTAGAGATGCTAACAAAGTTGCTGATGATATACAGGAATTATCTCAGAAATATGGGGTAGGGCATTTCTCTTTCTCAGATGAAGCCCTATCTCCAAGTTCAATAAGTAGATTATCGGATGAATTTATTAAGAGAGGTATGAAAGTGAGATGCTCTTCTAATGTTAGACTGGAGCGTCAATTTACACCGGACCTCTGCAAAAAAATATTCAAAGCCGGGTTCAGATTGTTGTATTTTGGACTTGAATCAGGGTGTAATCGTATTCTTAATCATATGAATAAAGGGATTACCAAAGAAATAGCTTTAGAAGTTTGTCGGAATGTTTATGAATCTGGTATATGGGACCATCTATATGTTATCTTTGGTTTCCCAACAGAGAGCAGAGCAGAAGTTCAAGAAACCATTGATTTTCTGCTATCAAATAAGAATATCATCCACTCTTTTAAAATCAATAGTTTTGCTCTTGATAAAAATGCGCCAATTATGAAAGATCCTGAGGAGTATGGGATTACCGATATTGATATGGGGGAATATACTGATTTTGACCTTACCTATAATTATACAGTATCTTCCGGGTTGTCATCAGGCGAAGCCAGCGAATTGAGTGCCGTCTATCGAGAAAAGCTGTCCAAAGAATATAAGAGTAAGAAGTTCTTCAAACTGGACGGCGATGATATGCTTTTATACATATCCCATTTTGAAAAAAACGATCCTTATTTGAGAGCAGTTCCTAAAGATACCATTAAAAAGATTCAGTCTGATAAACAAATCACTTGGAAGACATTCCCTAAAGTAAAACGCAATGTAGTATGTGATAATCTTCGATTTAATCTGATAGATATTGTACATAACATCGCCAATAATGAAAATTTGGTTGTATACCCAAGTGAGACATATGTAATTTTTGACTCTGTTTCTGAAAAGCTTCTCCCTGTTGATTGGCAAATTATGGAGATACTTCTTCTTTGTGACGGTAAAAACAGTGTGCAGCAAATTGTCCATGAACTATCCGATAAATATAATGTTGCTTTGTCTACAATAGAAGATGATTGTGTTGATTCATTAAAATTTCTGCAAAGTCAGGGTTTTATTATTTTCTGATATTGCCTTCAATTTAGTTGAATTATTGATGTATCTGAAAAGTTCAGAAAAAAATCGAACTCGAAAAGAGAGGTGAAATAAAGTAGTTCGATTGGACAGATGTACATGGATAGTTGCTGGGTCAACTGATATAGTAATTTAATCTACGTTGTGTATTCCACAATTTATTTTCCCCAATATAGTTGACAACTATTGGAGCAAAGGAACAAATTATCTAGTAAATAATAAAATGTATGGGGAGTGGATATGG
>DAOUFJ010000010.1:0-6481 GCA_034429935.1 Dehalococcoidales bacterium | reverse complement strand
CCGCCCTTGAGCATCTGAGAGAGTCCAGTTTTAATTTTCCAGGTACCGGTTTCCATGAATATAACTCCTTAAATTGTCTACAGGATTATTGTACCCTTTATTCCGCTGTGTTATCAAATGATTGACATCGCTATTGATAAACAATCATAATCATAAAATATAAATGGAGGTGGATTTTGGAAAGTCCTTATGAATATGCGATGGCAACCGAGTTCGTAGTTCCGAAACAGGAGGTTGATATTTTGTCGGACGGGCCTGATTACAGCGATCCCAAACTGCAGCAGGCTTTTACCATGAAGGTATCGAAAACGTTGAGCAACCTCACCAAATCGTTACCCAATCTTAACGGCGGCGGCTGGCTGATAGTATCGCACAGTATATGCCAGGTGGACGGGGCTATCATGATATCCTTCCTTTTGCAGAGACCCAAACGAGATTAATATTCGTTAAAAGCACTTTTATTAAGGGTATAGTTTTATGCTATACTTTAGCAAAAGCCAGCGTAGCTCAGCAGGTAGAGCAGCGCTTTCGTAAAGCGCGGGTCGGGGGTTCGAATCCTCTCGCTGGCTCCACTATTGTCTATCGGTTTTGGAGGAGAGATGAGTCGTTTTATTGATAAATTGAAACAAGCTTCGCAATCCGAGCCTCCGCCTATGGGTTTCAGAACGGCGCAGAAAAGCTGTAAACCGAGATTACTTATTGTTGCAGCCATAAACCAATCGGATGCCCTGAATGCAGTTGACATAACTGATAAGGCGGATGCCTTATTGTTTACCGCGCAGAAGGCTGCGGAACTGAAAGCAGTTGAGAAAGCCGTGAAATCATCAGATATTCCATGCGGATGCCGGATAAGCGGAAACTACACTGTCGATTTTGAGAAAACGGCGCTGGATTTTGTCGTTTTTACGGAAGAAATGCCGGCTTCTTCGTTACTAAAGTCGGAAAAAACGGGCAGAATCATCGTTGCGGAAGAATCGATGACCGGAGAAATGATTCGTATTCTGGACTCCATGCCGGAGGATGTCATATTCCTCGATGATAAATCAACAGAAAAATTATCCCTGACATGGCAGAAGCTGGCTGTATATAAACGTTTTTCGGCATTGTCTGCGAAACCGTTGCTTATACCCGTTCCCCTGAATTTGACTGCCGATGAGTTACAGGCTGTATGGGATATGGGGGTTGACGGGCTGGTGGTAAATGTCTCCGACAGCGAATCATTTGATGGACTTGAGAAATTACGGCAGACAGTTGAAAACCTGGTTTCCCCGTCTCAGCATAAACACAATAAATCGAGAGCGCTGGTTCCTCAGGTTCGCAGCGAAGCTCCCGCTGTCGCCGATGATGACGACGGCGAAGAAGACGAATAGAGTTTTATGCTGCATACTATATGCAGGTATATCGTAAATCAGGGGATTAGCAAAAAATAAAAAAGGGTCCAAAAGCCGTTCGTGTCCTTCGTCAAGCTCAGGATGCACGGAGTTTGTCGAACCATAACGGCGGCGAATATAGAGTTGCATTAAAATCCCTCTTAATCTCCCTTTTTCAAAGTGAGAGAATCACGGAGTGCTTTTTCTTACCTCTATTTACAAAAATATCTTTGCTAGGAGTACCTCCACTCTGTCATTCTGGAGGCCATAAAGGATGGCCGAAGAATCTGGGGGGTAGGGAGAAATCCCGATAAATCGGGACTTCGTTCTTCACGAACTCAGCATTAAAGAGGTATCTGCGGCAATAGGTGGAAACATTTTATTAACCACCCCACCCAAGATGCTTCGCCCTGATAAATCAGGTCTCCAGCATGACAGAGAAATTTTGTAAAAAGAAAGCCCCCGTAATTTACGGGGGCTTTCTTTGGCTTATTTCTGCCGGATTACTTGGAAGCGAGTCCGCTCAACTGGTAGAACTTGCCCTCGCTGGTGATTGCCGGGGCGATTACCATCTCCGCCTGCTGCAATTCCTTTATGTTTGCCGCTCCGCAAACACCCATCGTGTTGCGCAGTGCGCCGACCAGGTTCTGGCTGCCGTTGGTTATCGAGGACGGGCCGAACAGGATTTGCTCATAGGTGCTGTTGGTTCCGACTTTTATCCTTGTCCCCCTGGGCAGTGTAGCATGCGGATTGGCCATTCCCCAGTGATAGCCTCTGCCCGGAGATTCCTTGGCTTGCGCCAGGATGGAACCAAGCATCACGGCATCGGCTCCTGCCACAAAGGATTTGCAAATATCTCCGCCCTTGCGGATACCGCCGTCGGTTACAATGGGGACATATCTGCCGGATTCTTTCTGGTAGTCATCGCGGGCTGCGGCGCAGTCCATGGTAGCCGTTATTTGCGGTACGCCGATACCCAGTACCTCGCGGGAGGTGCAGGCGGCGCCGGGTCCTACTCCGACCAGTACGGCGGCAACCCCGGTTCTCATCAGTTCAAGGCAGGCACTGTAGCTGACGCAGTTGCCGACGACGACCGGTATGGGAACGGTATTACATAATTCCACAAAGCTCAGTCCTTTGTAGCTCTTTGAGATATGGCGGGCGGTGGTTACCGTTGAAGCTACGACCAGTATATCCGCTCCGGCTTCGATTATTATCGGTGCCAGTCTTTTTGTATTGGCAGGGGCTACCGAAACGGCGGCAATTCCCCCTTCTTTCTTGATGGATTTTATGCGTTCTGCAACCAGGTCATCTCTCATCGGCTGGGAATATATTTTCTGCATCAAGGCGGTAATCTGGTCATTGGGGGCCTGGGCGATTTCTTCCAGAATATCGTCCGGGTTTTCGTATCTTGTCTGGATTCCTTCGAGGTTTAAGACAGATAACCCGCCGAGTTTGCTCATAATAACGGCTGTTTTAGTGTCTGTAACTCCGTCCATGGCAGCGGCCATGAAAGGAATCCCGAAAGTAATATCCCCGATTTTGAAATCTATGTTGGTCTGGTCAGGGTTTATCGATACGTCTCCGGGGACAATGGCGACTTCATCAAACCCGTAAGCACGGCGCAATTCCTTGTATTGAGGTGTGCTCATTTCTGTTCCTCCTTAACGAAAAAATATAGTAAAAGCATTGGTTAAATCAAAAAAGATAAAATGGAGATGGTCCGTTAAATATAATTGGTTATTATAGCATAATTGATAATATCTCTGCATGTCATCTTGTAGACTCAATAAGGCGATTAAGTTATAATATGAAAAATAAGGAAGATAGAAATATAGATGCCAAGCCTTTATATTGTGGCGACTCCCATAGGAAACCTTGAAGATATTTCCCCTCGGGCTGTTAGAATTTTACGTGAAGTGAAACTTATTGCTGCTGAGGATACACGTAAAACCAGGATACTTCTTGATAAATATGAGATAAAAACGCCTCTGACCAGTTATTACGAGCATAATAAAATCGACAAGCTGGATTATATTCTGGAGCAGCTGGAATTGAAAGATGTAGCTATCGTGTCTGAAGCGGGGATGCCCGGCATATCCGACCCCGGATATGAATTGATAGCGGCTGCCAGCCGGAAGGGCATTCAGGTTGTTCCTGTTCCCGGGCCATCGGCTATTATAACGGCTCTGGCGGTTTCCGGTTTAGCAACAGACAGGTTTACTTTTATCGGGTTCCTGCCGCGCAGAATAGGGGAAAGAAGGCAGGTTCTCGAATCGGTCGCCGGAGAAACAGGGACGATAATCGCTTATGAAGCGCCTCATCGCTTAACAGAGGCGTTAAGTGATATAATATATGTTTTAGGCGATAGAAAGATTGCCGTTTGCCGTGAACTGACCAAGATATATGAAGAGGTTTTCCGGGGGACTGTGAGCGAGGCTCAGCAGCATTTTAGCGACCCCAGGGGAGAGTTTACTCTGGTTATCGAGGGGAAGGCGAAGGAGAAACCGCGCCTGACCGAAGATGTAGTTGAAAAGCTGGAAGCGTTGCAGCAATCCGGGGTGGGGGCCAGAGAAGCCGTAGCGAAGGTAGTTAAGGAAACCGGTTTATCAAAAAAAGAAGTTTATCAGGCATGGCTTAAACTGCTGTCATAAGTTTTTTTCGGTATTCTTTATTTAGTTATTTAAAGGAGTCTGTTATGAGAAGAGGAAGTATCTCTTTGGGGAGAGTGAATTGCGATATCTGCAATCGTGTTATACCTTATCCTGAGCGATATCTTTGCGTCGATGAGGAAAACGGGGTTGAGGTGGAGAAGGGGAAGATGGTCCGTTACTGCGTGGAATGCGCTTTCAAGAAGGGTTATGCTCATTATAAAGAAGAAAAAGGCGAAAAAATTCTCACCTTTTTTACTGAAATGGATATCAATCAGGGATAGGGAAGCATGAGGGAGAGGATTTTTATCGGTGTCGCCTGGCCGTATGCAAACAGTTCTTTGCACATAGGGCACATTGCCGGGGCTTATCTGCCGCCGGATATTTTTGCCCGTTATCACCGTACAAAAGGAAACATCGTACTGATGGTTTCCGGTTCAGACCAGCACGGCACGCCGATAACCATACGTGCCGAGCAGGAAGGGGTTGACCCCTCCGAAATAGCTGACAAATATCACAAGCAGTTTCTGGAATCGTTCAGGGATTTCGGCATCACATTCGACCTTTTCACCAGCACGGGCACCGATAACCATGCTGCCGTGGCGCAGGAAGTATTTACCGACCTTTTAAATAAAGGGTATATATATAAAGATATTGTCTTACAGCCGTTTTGCCCCAGGTGCCAGCGCTATCTGCCCGATAGATATGTAGAGGGTACTTGCCCTCTTTGCGGTTATACCGGAGCACGCGGTGACCAGTGCGACAAGTGCGGGCAGCCGTTAAATCCGAATGAACTTGTCGAGCCACGCTGCAGAACCTGCGGCACTACCCCCGAATTTCAGAATTCGGAGCAGTTTTTCCTCAAGCTGACCGCTTTCGAAGATAAATTGTTGTCGTGGGTAGGTGAACAGAAGCACTGGCGCTCCAACGTATCCAATTTTACGCTCAAATATCTCCAATCCGGTTTGAAGGACAGGGCGATTACGCGTGATATAAGCTGGGGCATTCCTTTGCCGCTGGATGGCTATGACGGCAAGCGGCTCTATGTCTGGTTCGAAGCCGTTATCGGCTATCTGTCCGCCTCCAGGGAATGGGCGAAATCGACGGGCAATCCCGAGAAGTGGCGCGAGTTCTGGCAGGGCGATGTCAAGAGCTATTATTTTATCGGGAAGGATAATATCCCTTTCCATACCATCATCTGGCCGGCGATGCTCATGGGATACGGTGGTCTTAATCTGCCTTACGATGTTCCCGCCAACGAGTACCTGACTATCGAGGGCCGGAAATTATCCAGCAGCCTGAACTGGGCGGTCTGGGTGCCGGATTATTTATCGCGTTACCAGCCCGACCCGCTGCGTTATCTTTTATCCGTTAACATGCCTGAGACCAGCGATACCGATTTTTCATGGCGCGAGTTCGTGCGCCGCAACAACGATGAGCTGGTAGCCACTTACGGAAATCTGGTGCAACGCGTGCTTACCTTTACCTACCGCAGCTTCGATGGGTGTGTTCCCGACCCGGTGGATGTCGATGAAAGCAATCAGGTCATTTTGAAGAAAACCGAGGAAACTCTGGAGACTATGGGTGAACTCATAGCCGCCTGCCGGTTTAAGGAAGCAATCAAGGCTGCTATGACGCTGGCGCAGGAAGCCAACCGTTATCTGGAGGAGAAATCCCCGTGGAAAGTGATAAAGACCGACAAGCAGTCGGCTGCGGTTACTTTATATGTGGCTTTGACCGTCATCTCGGGACTCAGAACTGCATTTTATCCGTTTCTTCCTTTCAGTTCCCAGAAGTTGCATGAGTATCTAGGATATGAGGGAAAGGTGGAAGACGATGGCTGGCAGCTGCGCTTCCCGTCTCCGGGACAGAAATTATTACCGCCAGAGCCTTTGTTTATCAAGCTGGACGAGGAAGTTGTAGAGCAGGAAACTGATCGGCTGGGTAAAAAAGACAATATATAATAACGATAGGAGAAATATCGTCGTGGACGTAAAGCAGGTTTACGAACTGGTTAAAGAAGGACTTACCGGGGTAGAGGATGAGTTCAAGGTACTTGCCTCCAGCGAAAGCGATACCTTCCCTGAACTTCATAAGATGCTGAGCCATATTTTATGCGGCGGCGGAAAGGTTGTCCGCCCTTTGCTGGCTCTGCATTCCGGCAGCCTTTACGACTATAACCATGAAAAACTGGTTTATATGGCATCAGCCAGCGAACTGATGCACATCGCCACCCTTGTCCATGACGATGCTATAGATAAAGCTAACATGCGCCGCGGGCGGGCTACCATAAACAGCATCTGGGGGGTGGACAGGGCGATTATTTTTGGCGATTATCTGTTTGCCAAGGCTGCCGAATTTGCCGTCGCTACCGGAAGCCTGCGCGTGGTCGGTCTTTTTTCGGAGACACTGGGAGCGATTTCTCACGGAGAACTGCGTCAGGGTTTCAGCGCATATAAA
>DAOUFJ010000009.1:0-2210 GCA_034429935.1 Dehalococcoidales bacterium | reverse complement strand
TGTGTGAGCGTGGCGAAATCGGGATTGTCTCCGTCCATCATTTTATGCACCATATTGACGATTTCCGGCATCTCGCCCCTGGCAAGTTTGATTAATTCCTCATCGAAGGCATCTACGATAGCGGCATAAATGCCGTATTTCATAAGCATTGCCAGATATGTTCTGTTGAGATACGGTCTCAGGTTGGCGGGGGTTCCGTTGGATATATTCGAAAGCCCGACAACGGATTTGCATCCCGGAGCTATATCGGCGAGCATACTCATGAACTCCAGGCATGATTTAACCTGGTTGATATCGACGCTGACCGGGGTAACGATGGGGTCTATCCAGATATCTTCGTTGGTGATGCCGGTTTCGTTGGCCTTGTAAACGATATCTACCGCCAGCATGCATCTTTCGTTGGCGTCGCGAGGCATACCGTCTGCTCCCCATAAAAGCCCGATGATTTCGGCATCATACTCTTTTGCCATCGGCAGCACTTTTTCCAGCCTTTCCGGTTGCAGGGAAACCGAATTGATGAGCGCCCGTTTTTTACAGGCCTTCAATCCGGCTTCGGTTGCCAGCGGATTGGTGGTATCCAGCGACAGGGATTTATCGGTGACTTCCTGTACGGTTTTAACCAGCCATGTCATCAGTTCGTCGCCATCCTTGCGGGCAGGGCCGATATTGAGGTCGAGATAGTCCATTCCGGCATTGGTTTCGGCAATAGCGAGTTCACGGATAGGGTCTGATACTCTTTCCCTGAGTGCCATACCGATTGTCTTTGACATAATGTTTATATTTTCACCGATAAGTATCATGATTACTCCTTAAACTTTCCATGTTTTCAGGTATGCCGGTATGTGTGCGCCTTCTCTGGGGCCGACAAGTATCTCCCAACCGGGGAGTTCTTCTTCCAGCGCGCCGCTCTCTATAGCGATATACCCGGGTATTATCAGCTTGCGGTGTTTTACCTTATCTGCGATACCGCATTTTTTTACGAAGGCGGCAATATTATCGGCGCCGAACTTTCCGGCAGCCCAGGCCGTCATCACCGAAAGCCCTTCCGTGTCTTTTATCAAAAGGTAGCTGGGGATGCGGCTGCTTTCGATTTCTCCCGAGACGATGAAATAGGTAAGCGAAAAATTGGCGGTTACCAGAACCGGCGAGTTTTCACCGGGGCCGCCGATTTCATAGATATCCTCGGCAGTTGCCAGCGGTCTCTGCGGGTCGGTAAACAGGTTCATTCTTAAAACCAGCAGGGGAAACAGCGTCTCTCCTCTAAAATCGGAGAGCACGATAATGCCGGCGTATTTGGCAACAAAAGTGGAAGCAATCATGGCTTCTTTCATCGGGTCTCTGTTCATTTCGTTAACCATGACCATGGTCGGGTATCCGAGCGAGCGCATCTTTTGATTCAGGGCGGCACGTCTGACGGCGACCTGTTCTTCCAGCGCTTCCCGTATATCGCAGGCTCCCGAATCGATAACTATGTCTTTGATGCCTGATTGCTCCAGTCCGGTCGTCAGTTCGATAATTTCATCGAGATTATCGCCTTTAACGGCTACCGGGCAGGAGTGTTCTTTTGCCAGCGCAGCGACTTTTTCATAATTTCCTTTTGTTAAAGCGTGAATAAGCGGCCTCGTATTTGAGCATACGGATAAAGCCGATGCCAGAATATCGGGGTTTTCGCTGATTAACATAATAGCGGCTTTGCATTTCTGCATGACCTTATTTATCAGAGAATTATATCTGCCGGCATCCCCCGAACAGCATTTTAAGGCAACCATTTCGCCGCGCAGGGTTTGTCCAACTCTTTCGTAGACAAGAGCATTGAATCTCTCGATGCGTCCGTCTATTTCGGCTTCCGTCATCTCGTCATTGATTAGCAGAGCAAAAGCGGGGGGATTTTCGAATCTCTTTTCATGGCGGAACATCACCGTCTCTCCGCCGATTTTTTTAGCATGTTCCCCGGTGCCGATAATAACCGGCCTGATGGGTGGGGTGGAGGCTTCTTCCAGCTTGTTTTTGGCTTCTTCGGATAGGTAAGGGCATTTAGACAGTTCCGATTTACCGGCAGCCAGGCTCATGGCAAAAGCCAGGCATGTGGGGACACCGCACTCGCCACAGTTGGTTTTCGGTAACAATTTGAATATTTCTATGCCTGTGATTGCCATAAGAATTTATCCTCTTCTGTATTATAACTGGATTAGGGGTTTCATAGAAAGTGC
>DAOUFJ010000008.1:0-83059 GCA_034429935.1 Dehalococcoidales bacterium | reverse complement strand
TATAGCGTTTTCCATAGTAACTATCTATGTATATCTGTTTCACCCGGACTCCTCTCTTTTCCTTCCATCAGAGTCCAATATGTTTCTGAACTTTTGCATGCTTTTTTGTGTTAAAAGTAAAAAAATTTGAATACCCGATTACCATTCGACGGATTAAAAACACGCAGCCGGATTACTCGTTATAAGAGTTAACCTGCATCAAAATGCATAAGAGAAACTTCGATTACACCCCGGCAAAGACCACCGTATAATTATGCCCGTACTTTTTAGCGCACTTCGGACAGGTGGTATAATAGAAATAATAGTTCTTGACGCTTTTCCCCTTTTTGGAGACATAGCTTTCCATCTCTTTTATCCACTTCGGCACGTCGTTGTAAGCGCCGTCGAAAACCCTGGTGATATAGGTGCCGGAAAGCCTGACGTTTTCGGCACCGGAAACTTCTTCCGTCACATTGATGTAGAGTTCGCCCTTCCACCGGGACGTTTCCGAGGTTAGCATCAGGAAATCCTCATTCTCAGGCCTGGCTCCGGCATCTTCTATCTTCTTCCACATCCTGGATACCGCTTTGCCGAAAGCCCCCGGCAGCGGGATATGAAAAAGCTGCGGAACGGTATCTCTCACGAACAATTTGTCTTCCCATATTACTTCTTTCCCTTCCCATGGTTCAGGATTAAATTTGGGACAACACTGTGCTTCCTGAGCATCATCACCTGTCATTATATCAACCCCTTTTTATATTCAAGATGGCTAATTATATCACTGTCCACAGGGTGAAGTTAAGATATAATTAAGAGAAATAAAAGAGTTGCAATCGGTGGCCCGCATAAAAATAGAACCATAGCGATACACCTGTTTACTATAAAGAAAACTCATGGTAGAGTAGATAAGTAATATTAAATTACCAGTAGAAGCTGAGAAATAACGTGTTTCATGACTTAATTACAAATGAATTTATTATAATCCCTGTTTGCGCATGGATAATTGCCCAGATATCCAAAATGTTCGTGGTGCTATTCCAGGGGAAAGGGCTGGACTTTCACTATCTGGTAAGCAGCGGCGGAATGCCGAGTTCACATTCGGCAATAGTTACCGCCCTTGCGACAACGGTTGGAATACTGCATGGGGTCGGAACAGTTGAATTCGCCATTACCGTTATTCTTGCACTGATAGTGTTGTACGATTCGGCAGGTGTAAGACAGGCAGCCAGTAAGCAGGCTGTTGTTTTAAACAACATAATTCGTGAAATCAAATTGAAACAACCGATGACATTACTAAAAGCCGACCTGCAGGAATTAATAGGGCATACACCGTTTCAGGTCGTTATCGGGGCAACAATAGGTATTGTATTCCCCTTGTTGTGGCTTGCTATAACTGCAATTTAAGGATGAAGCAGGTTTAAGCCCCTTCATCCTTTTCTATATTAAAGACCATCTTTATAAAGCGCACCAGGGCACTGACGCCGAAGGCGACCGCCGCAAATATTAGGACTATCGTTATTACCGTCGGCATGACCCCGGCAGCCGTAGCATCGGGAATAACGCTGAAATCGAAGGGGAACACGGCCAGCAGGTAGACCACCACCACTATGCCGATTATCTCGAGCAATATCTGGACTGCCTCACGGAACCAGTACCTGTCGTAGACAATCAGCATTATATTGGCAACTATGCAAACCGCCAGCGATGTTACGAAAACGGGCAGCCATGTCAGATAATCGGAGGTCAACATCGGCGACATGATAAGGCTGCCGTCATCCGCAGTCGAATACCAGGCTATATACTCATAAAAGAACGAGAAGAAAATGATGAGGATTATATCCCAGAATATGGCAAAGCTGTAACCAGTAATCCTGCCTGCCCGCGTACGGGTAAAGTAATCGTCTACCCGCCTGCCGAAATCATCGGCCTTCCGGGAAATGCCGGCAGCGATATCTTCCTCCGCTTTCCCCTTTCCGGTTTCCGCCTTCTCAGCAGTACCGGCGGCGGCTTCTTTCCATACCGATTTGTAAATCGCTGCGGTAATATCGCCGGCAAGCGGAACTTTAAAGCGTTCCCCCTGATAAGCCTTGACCATGAGAACCACCCACAAAATAAACACCAGGATGCCGATGGCAGCACCGAAAAACCCGCCGACATATGGAATCCAGCTCAGGCAGGCGCTAAATATGGTAAGCCCTCCGAAAACCACTATGGACTGTATTGCATGGAAACTGACGACTTTATCCTTCTTTTCCAGGACAAGGAAAATAATCCCCGTCACCCAGAAGAGCGCATAACACAGCATACAGGCTATATTCTGCGGTAGATTCAAGGTGTCTTCAACTCCGGATCTTGCCTGCTTTTGCTCCGCTTCTATGCGCGCTTTTTCTTCTTCATATATACGGCGTCTTTCTTCCGGCGTTAATTCCATGTCACCCATCCTCCATATGACAATTTCACATAAAATACCCGGTATGCCATGCTTTCTATTGAGTAATTTTTTATTCAAATGTATAATACCACAAAACAGTCCGGCAGGTGTTCAATATGTGGTGGATTTTAAAGATAATTATTACGATTATCTGTCTTGTAATTCTCATCAGGATAATATCCCCGAGGGATTTCTTCCAGAGGGTTATCAACCGTAATGCCAGCTCGCTGGATAAACTGGCGGTTATCGTCATATTCGGTCTGTTTTCAGTTTTCTGCACTTATATGGGAACAACGCTCCCGTCCGGCGCTATCATCAACGTCAGGGATATGGCCCCGATGCTTGCCGGATTAATCGGCGGGCCGCTGGTCGGACTGGGTACGGGGCTTATCGGCGGTATACACCGCTATTTTCTCGAAGGGTTTACACAGGTACCCTGTTCCCTGGCAACAATACTCATCGGGTTAATGGCCGGATACATAAACCTGTGGATTATACAGCAAAAGGGACGCATCGAATTCATCAAGATTCACTGGGCAGCCTTGTTCGCCGTGGCAATGGAACTGTTGCACATGGGGCTGATATTGCTCATCGCCAGGCCGTTCGCCGAAGCTCTTGATACCGTCGAAACGATCGTTCTTTCGATGACGATAGCCAACACAATCGGGGTATGCCTGGGACTGCTGCTTGTCAAGAAAATGGCAATTGAAAAATACGCCTTAAAACACGTAAAGAAAGAACTGTATCCTGTATAATTACGAATATTATGGACAGAGAAAGATTCGAACAACTCGTCGTAAAAGCCGTTGAAAGTTTGCCGGAAGAGTTTCTGGAGTTGATGGATAATGTCGATGTCGTGGTCGAAGATTATCCCACACCCGAACAGCTCGATAAGGAAGACATCGAGGATGACACCCTGTTACTGGGGCTTTACGAGGGGGTACCCCAGACCAGGCGCAGCAGCTATTACGGGATGGTGATGCCGGACAAGATAACCATTTTCCAGAAAGCCATCGAATCGGTAGCTGATTCTGACGATGAAATCGAGGAGCAGGTACGAAAAACGGTACGGCATGAAATAGCCCACCACTTCGGAAGCAGCGAGGAAACCCTTCGTGAAATCGAAGAAGGTGAAGATGATACGTATTAGTAGATTATGCTTTTCTTCTGGTAATTATCGATAGTCAACCTTGACCTGTCATCATTCTCTACCAGATTCTTCAGGGTAAACTCGATAACACTGTTGCACTTGACACAACGGCTGTAAAAACCATCAACTTCCCTGAAATCCAGCGTTACCTGGGCTCCCGGCCCGTCTTTTGTTTCGAAGTTTCCCAGTTTTTCTCCGCATACGGGACACTCCACATCTACATCCACAGATATATAATCGATTTCGTGCATAGAATCACCACCAGAACAATTATTTTATTGATTACAGCATATAACTTAATCTTCCTTTTAACAAGTACTTATTTTAACAATTTTGCATTATTTTTGTAATCTCACATGACATCTACTTCACATATTGCCATAATTTATTTTAAGATGATATACTAGCTTTCAACATGCGGAGGGTCACATGAGCACCAGGGGAATGTTAAGGCTGATAGGGCTGGTAATTCTTATCGGAATTATCATAACCGTATCGGCTGTTTTAGTGGAATGCTGTTAAAATTATAGGCATGTCCACCCGGATATCGTGCTGTAGAATGTATCAAGACATAAAACGCAACGATTTTATGAAGCCATCATCTACCCCTGTTAATCTCTTATAAAATATATGGAAAACGAAGTAACCTGGATATTCCTGCTGACGGCCACTCTTGCCTTTCTTCACGTTTTCATAGACATCTCTTCAAACAGAGAGCCTTTTAAACTCGTATTGAACAATAAAGGCACATGGATAGACAGGCTGATCATTATTGCGCTTTTCGGCGTTTTTTCCATACTGGGGACATACATGGGGACAGAGCTTCCCTCGGGAGCCATACTCAATTACCGTGACCTGGGCCCTATGATAGCCGGCCTCGTGGGCGGGCCTGTCGTCGGCCTCGGAGCCGGGCTTATAGGGGGAGTACACCGTTTCTTCATGGGGGGATTCACAGCAGTTCCATGCGCCCTGGCACCAATCCTTATCGGCCTTATCTGCGGCATCGTCCGGTATAAAAACGACAACCGGCTTATCAGCGTTCAATGGGCAATGCTTCTGGCAATTCTGATGGAGTGTTTTCATATGGGGTTAACATTGCTTATAGCACGGCCGTTTGCAGATGCGCTCGCCGTAGTCAAATTAGTTGTTTTACCCATGGTTATAGCCAATGCAGTCGGGATGATGGTTGCTTTATTCCTGATTAAAAATAAAGAAGAAAAAATCAGCACGGAGAATGATGCGGGAATAATCTCAGGATGAGGATGCTCCATCCGCAATTCTACGCAGAGAGTACCCTTTTCAAGCTGCGTGATTCCACCCCGATTTCAAGCGCCAGTTCACCGATAGTTGTGCCTGTTTGCTCCAGAGTTTCCTGTACATAATCCTTAAACGGTATGCTCTCGTTCCAGCACTTTTCAAAGTTCGCCTTCAATATCGAAGCCAGCGCTGAGGAGGGAATGACATACCCTTTGCTGGTCATTTCCCGTTCGCTGATGCTTTCAGGAACGGCTATAACCACTCTCTCTTCGTCGACGACCATATATCGCATCGTTTGCGAGGTGGAAGAGTTGTAATACCTTACTTCCGCCCCCTCGTGGCTGTATAAATACCCCACATAAAGACGGTCCTGAAATCTGGGTAAAATATACCTGACGCTGACCCCTTTTGATTTAGCCCTGGCTATTGCTCTCGTAAAAGAGCTGACGCGATTGATATCGCTTCCGGTAGGTTTCCTGCCCGTAATAAAACCGGCAACTTCTTTCACGGCATCGGAAATAGCATCGTTGGCGGAAAGAAAATATTCGAGGCGCGTTAACGTCTTGGAAGCCTGCCCTACCTGCATGATGAGAGAGCTTCTCTCCCTGCCTTCTTTAATATTAAGAAGTATCAGGACAATGGTAACCAGAAGTAACACGGATTCCAGAATCAGCAAAGCAGTTTCAATATTCATAAGGATTTAATTAAAACACAGAGAATATACTTTTACAAGTAAAACTGCTTCCTGATTGACAGCCATGTTTTCATATGATATTATTGCATTCGTTTGCAATAAATATTCATCGCAATAAATGTCGTTTGCAACTAATTCTTATTGCAACACATATGGTTTTCCCGTCTACGTTTAAATAAGAATTAAAGACGGAATAATGAATTGGAGTGGCTTTGGGAGATGAGCCATACTCAGAATTCCATATACCTGATACATTAAGAAGGCGCTCCCGCTTTGCTATTGCAATTAGTTGCAAGCCACAAGAAACAAGATGGTACAAAAAATGCAGGAAAAGTTACAGGGGAATATTTTGGAACCGATTTTCACCGTCGACAGATTGTGCGTCGATGCCGAATTCAAGGATGGAAATACTCAGATAGTCAAGGGATTATCATTCGAGATAGCGCCCGGGGAACAGCTTGCAATAGTCGGTGAAAGCGGCTGCGGAAAGACTATGACGGCAATGGCTATATTCGGGTTGCTGCCTCTCAATTGCCGCGCGACAGGCAGCGTAATTTTGGACGGGAAGAATCTGCTTTCTTTGAAAGAAAAACAAATTAACACGCTGAGAGGCAGGGAAATAGTACTCATACCTCAAAGCGGTGCGGATTTCCTCAATCCCGCAATTAAGATAAGGGAACAAATCTACGAAACACTGCGCAAGACAGGGATAAAAGAAAAGTGCGAATTACAAACCGGGGCGAAAAATCTGCTTGCCCGAGTTGGCTTTGACAACCCCGAAGGAATCCTGGAGAAATACCCTTTTCAGCTTTCAGGAGGAATGGCACAGCGCGTAGTACTGGCAATCGGGCTTGCCTTCTCACCCAGGCTTGTCATCGCCGATGAACCGACAAGAGGGATCGACGATGAAACCGCCTCTCTTTTTATCGGGCAACTGGGAGAAATGTTCCGCGATTCCGCCATCATAGTCATAACACATAATATCTCTGTAGCCGGAACCTGCCGCAACATCATGGTAATGCATACCGGTGAAATGATGGAATACGGCAAAGCGGATGCTATTTTAAATACTCCCCATCATCCCTATACCAGAAGCCTTATCGATGCCCTTCCGTTAAACGGTTTCAAAGTCTATGCCGCTACAGACCCCGAAAGGGAGATATCGAAAAAAGGGTGCCCTTTTTTTATCCGCTGCCCCGAAGGAACAGAAGATTGCATGGAAGGTAATTTACCCGTAATAGAAGACAACGGAACAACATGGAGATGCGTACATGCTTAAAGTTAAAAACATCTCCAAGAGCTTCAAAAAGCCGAATACAAGAGGGCTTGAAAAAGTACTCGATAACATCGGCTTCAAAATAAATGAGAACGAAGCCGTAAGCATCATGGGAAAAAGCGGCGAAGGAAAATCCACGATAGCCCGCATACTTTGCGGAACCATCAAACCGGATAACGGCGAAATCGAATACAATGGAGAAAAGCTATTCGACAAAAAGCGCAACTACAACAACAAGTTCCATTCCTTTATCCAGCTTATACCGCAGCAACCCTTCTCCGCACTGGACCCCAAACAGAGAGTGGGGGATGCAATTGCGGAACCCCTTCTTTTTTACAGAATTGCCCAAAATAAAACGGAAGCGGCCGAACAGGTCGCCCGTCTCCTCGAGCAGGTCTGGCTGGAAAGGCAGATTGCAAGGCGTTACCCTTCACAGATATCAGGCGGACAGGCACAACGCATCGCTATCGCAAGAGCGTTAGCCCTGAAACCGGGGCTTCTGATAGCCGATGAATCGACATCGATGCTGGACGTTTCCGCCCAGGCACAGGTCATCGGCATCTTTCAGAACCTTTTGAAAAGCAAGCAGCTTTCTATTCTGTTGATATCGCACGATAAGGCACTGGTCGAAGTATTTTCACATCGTGTTTACCATCTATCACAGGGAATCATGCAGGAAATTTAATCAAACAAGGAGAGATTATGTTCAAAGGGAAACTCAGTAAAATTATCCCGCTCGTGCTGAGCGCAATACTGCTGATAAGCACCTTTGCAGGCTGCACCGAAAACGGGAAAACGACTACCGGTACGGAAGAAAGTAAAATCGGTACGCTCATCGTCGGAACTACCATGGCAATCGAGAAAGCCAGCAGAAGCGATTATTATTTCGACGTTTTGAGCGGTACCCTATCGCAAATGGCGCTCATCAGTGTCGACGAGAACGGCGAGTATCATCCACTGATGGCAAATTATGAAACGGCAGACAGTAAAACCTGGACTTTCACGATTATCGACGGGTTAACATGGCACGACGGAACGCCCGTGACCGCCGACGACATCAAATTTACAATCGAATACCTGGATGAACAGGACGGCGGGTACCTCGCAAAATACGAGGATATCGTTGTTTTGAATGACAGTCAAATCCAGTTGGTACTGAAAGAGGCCAATACCCGCGCATTGAGCAGCCTGACGGCCATGAGGATTATTCCGAAACATATCTACGAAGGAGTTGCGGATATGTCAACCGTCTCCGAAGAACTGGCCACCATCGGCTGCGGCCCATACAAGTTCGTACGTTTCGACAAAGATGCCGGGGTTATCGAGTTTAGCGCATATGCAGATTATATCGGCGGTACTCCCAATGTCGATACCATCTTATTCAAGATGTATTCGAATGCCGACACCATGAACCTGGCTCTCAAGGCGGAGGAAATCGATATGGTTTACTATTATGCGGGAGGCGTCGGGACTACCGCCGCAGAGGATTTCCTGGATAACGGCAATATAACCATATCGACCGTAAAGGATGCCAGCAACACCGCCGTATTTGTGTTCAATAACAACACGGAACCGTGCAACAACATATTGATCAGGAAGGCGATTGCCGCCGCAATAGATTATGACAAGTTCAGGGAGTTGTTCGGCTCCGAGTACAGTACTCCTTCACGCGCCGGTTTTATTCCCGAGGGGACTGCCGGATACATTGAAACCGATGTGCTCACCCGCGACCTGGATGCCGCCAGGGCATACCTCGAAGAAGCAGGAGCCGTCGACAGCGATAAGGACGGAATTGTAGAATACAACGGGGAACCGCTGACAATCGAACTGCTGATACGCAGCGATAAGCCGATATATGAAAGATACGGAGAACTCCTGCAATCCAACCTTGCCGAGGTCGGCATTTCCATCACCCTTAAAATCGTCGATGTAGCGGAATTCCGCGCAATTTCGGAAAAAGAACACACCAATCAGGCTATGGTATCCAAGTTCACAGCCTATGGAATGAGCTCCGGGGCAGGAATGGGCGCCATTTATATGAGCGCTGACGGCTCCTGCGCACAGGGGCAGATTACCGACGAAGAGTATGCCGCCATAGTGAATAAACTGGGCTCGGCTGTTACCATGGAGGAATACTACGCAGCCGCAAAGGAATGTCAGGAATATTATGCCGAAAATATGCCGGCGATAGCTCTCTACTGGGATTGCTATATCCAGGCGTACAACAGCAAATTGTCGGGATTCGTTATCGACGGAACATTCGGCATCTTGAATATGTCCACATGGTTTACAATCGAAGAGAAAACCGAATAGCCGCTGATTTTAATTTTCCCCCGTCGCATCCGGATGCAGCGGGGGAAAAGCCGCGACAATAAGGAAAGGAGAGTACCCGATTGGCGTATAGCGAAAAAGAATGTCAGGAAGCCTGGGAAAACGTATCCCGGGCGGGCACCAGGGAAGAACGTATCGAGCGCAATAAAGGCTGGGCTGAATATTTCAACCACCTTATCGCCATGCAGGGAACCGGGGAAAGCGGAGATGTCAGGGAAACCTTTGGGAAAAAATTCCCCATAGCCGTAACCGAATACCTGATGCGTGAGAAAGTATTGAAACCTGCTTCCACCGTGCTGGACATCGGTGCCGGAACCGGCGCATTTACCCTGCCCTTTGCCGCTAACTGCAAAAAGGTTACCGCCCTGGATATGTGCGAAAACGCGCTGAATATCCTGCAAAATCGCTGCGAAAAGCAGGGACTGCATAACGTCGAAGCGTTTCCCGGTATGTGGGAAACCTTTCCTCCGGATAAAAAATACGATGTCTCTTTTTCATCGATGTGTCCGGCAATCTGCGATAAACAGGAAATACTCGATATGGAGTCTGTTACAAACGAGTATTGTTGCCTTGTCACCATCGCACACGGTTCTCACTCGAAGAGCCGCACGAACCTGAGAAAAAGGCTGACGGATTCTCCTCTGCCAGGATTGTCTAGCGAAGTTATCTATATCTACAACATGCTCTATACGATGGGCAGATTCCCCTGCATCAAATACTACAGGGAATGCCAGCATTCGCAAATGACCGCGGAGGAGGCCTATAAAACCTACCGGATTTACTACAGGACATTCGGCCTGCATGGGGAACGAACCGACAAAATCATTTCCGACTACATCAATGAAAACGCTGTTGACGGTGTTCTGCACGATGAAACACAAATGAACATAGCGCTGGTTTTCTGGCGCCCCAACGAGAAATAACCTTGAAACAAACCGCTCGAAAAATACTGGCATCGGTGCTTTGCCTGGTTGTAGTAATCATACTCAACTTCCTGCTGCCCCGGCTGATGCCGGGCGACCCTGTTTTAATGCTTACGGGAATAGACGAGGAAGCGATATCTCAAGCTCAATATGAAAACTATAAGGAAAAGCTTGGACTTGACCGGCCTTTAATCGAGCAGTTCGAAGATTACATCGCCGACCTTTTCAGCGGCGACCTCGGCTACTCGTACCAGTATAAAGACACCGTAGCCAATATTATGTCCGAACGCGTGCCGGCGACGCTGCAAATTGCAATACCAACCATAATACTGTCATCGTTGCTTGCCCTGGCGCTGGGTTATACAACGGGCTACCGTAAAAACAGCAAACTTGATACCTTCATAACTTCAAGCTCCATAGCAGTTCACGCCATCCCCAGTTTTTTGCTGGCGATGGTCATGGTAACCGTATTTGCCTATCACCTCGGCTGGTTCCCGCTGGGCGGATTAAGCTCGATCAAGATTCCGGAATCGGCAATACTGGCTTTCTTCGACAGGATAAAGCATCTCATTTTACCGGTGATAACACTAACGATTGCTTCGACTCCCTCCAAGTACCTCCTGGTGCGCAATATTACGGCAGCCGCCACCGATGAAAAGTATGTAATGTACGCCAGGGCCAGAGGGCTTTCGGAAAGAAGAATCGTCTTCGTCCACATATTAAGGAATACCGTACAGCCCTTCATTACACTGGTCGGATTGAACGTCGGGTTCATCATCTCCGGGTCGATGATTATCGAAACCATATTCTCCGTTAACGGTATGGGAATGTTGATTTACCAGGCTATTGCAGCACGGGATTACCCCACGCTGCAGGGGTGTCTTTTTATAACTGCGCTGGCAGTCGTTATAGCAAACATCATCACGGACATCGTCTGTGTGGCAATCGACCCTAAAGTAAGGTATGGAATCCATGAAGCCGATTAGACGATTAATGAAAAAAGAGTATATTCCGCTTTATATCGGCATCGCTCTCATGTCGGTATTCGCCGCTTTTTCCCTTTTCCCGTCGTTTTTTGCGCCCTATGACCCGAAGGAAATGTTCGAGCCGTGGCAGGGAGTCTCATCCGCACACCTGCTGGGAACAAACGACATGGGATACGATATTTTTTCGGAACTGGTATATGCCACATCCACTACCCTGGTCGTGGGAATCATGGCAGCCTTCGTATCGCTGGTAATCGGTTCGCTTATGGGCATCATGGCGGGTTATCTGTCAGGCTGGAAAGCAGAAATACTGGATGGTATCATCAACGTCTTTCTACTCATCCCCATGCTGCCGATGGCCATTGTAGTAGCCGCATACCTCGGACCGGGGACATATAATATTATTTTGATTATAGCGGTGCTGGGATGGTGTGCCACAGCAAGGGCAGTCCGGGCCAAGACCAAACAGTTAAAACAAACACCCTTTGTCGAATCGCTTATGATACTCGGAATACCGAAACGGCAAATTATGGTAAAGCATATTTTCCCTAATCTTAGAGAGATAGTACTGGCAAAGTATATCATGGCAGTCGGCAGCTTCATGCTGATGGAATCCACTCTCAGCTTTCTCGGACTGGGGAATCCTGCACAGGTAACGTGGGGCGGAATGATTAATTTCGCCTATAAATGCGGCGGCTTTTCAAAAGGAGCCCTTAACTGGTACCTGCCGCCCGGAATCTGCATCGCCCTTTGTGTGCTGGCTTTTTACTGCATCAACTATTACTTCGAAAAGAAGGCTTCGCAGGTAGAAGGGGAAAACAGAAGCTACATGGATTAAGAATGCGGATTATTACCTGTGTATAACTTCTCAAAAAGACTTTGTCACAATAATAATACTCTTTGACAACACCGCCGTTAACAGATAACATTAGCAATACCTGTCTGTAGCTCATCTATGCAAAGGAGCAGAATATGTCCAACGTTCTATCTAAATATGATATCCGCAAATTATTGAACAATAATCCGCCGCTCTTAGAGGGCTACCTCAATCTGGAAGAACAGTTGCAGCCCAACGGCGTGGATTTTACGCTGCGCGATATTTATTCCCTGCAATCAGGCGGCAGGATTGCAGTCAGCAATACAGAGAGAGTGGTATCGACGCAATCCAGGCTGCCGTTCGGGGAAGACGGTTTTATTCATATAACAAACGGTATTTACAGCATCACATATAATGAAATCGTCAATTTACCGAAGAATGTGATGGCGCTGGCAACGCCCAGGTCGAGCCTGCTGCGCTGCGGCGTAACCGTCAATACCGCCGTCTGGGACGCCGGTTATTCGGGGCGTTCGGAATCCTTGCTGGTAGTATACAATCCCGGGGGATTCGACCTGCAAAAAGACTCGCGCATAGTGCAGCTTGTTTTCTTTCAACTCTCGGGAGAGACCGACGGCTACAACGGAACCTATCAGGGTGAGAATATCTGACCGCTAAAATGCCAGACCGAGAGCCGCCGGCATCATCTGGAAAGACGCAGGGCACTCGCCGAGGAATTCCCCGTCGGCCTGAATCACCACTTTTTCAGTAGAACTTATCTCCACCCGCGTGGCCTTTTCGATTTTGACCATCGGATGGGTGATATGCGTACCCTTGTATATCTTCGGAAACGTTTTCAAAAGGTCCAACTTATTTATATCGCCGACGGAAACCACATCTAAAAATCCATCGGAAATATCCGCCCTGGGAGCGATGCACATGCCGCCGCCGAAATAGCAGCCGTTAGCCATCACCATCGTTAAAACACGCCTTTCCTCGCGCCGTTCTCCGACGCTGACGGTAACCGGCTTGTTCTTATAGCTGACAACGGATTTCAGAAGCCCCAGTACATAAGGAATGGTGCCGCCGAATATCTTCGGCAAATGACTGGCGGCTTCTATCGCCTGGGCATCGAAGCCGATACCAGCCGAATTAACGAAATACCTCTTGCAGCGCTGCCCGTTCTTACAGTATTCCACCAATCCAACGTCTATCAAACGTCTTTTGGCTTCACAGATACATGAACAGGCTTTGATATAATCCTTCGTAATTCCGGCGGTGCGGATAAAATCACCGCCGGTCCCGGTACTGATGATACCTATGGTGGCTTCGCTGGAATCCTTCGACAAAAGTATCCCGTTAGCCACTTCGTTAACCGTGCCGTCCCCGCCTACAGCCACCAGAAACTGGTAACCGTTCATAGTTGCTTCACGGGCAAGCTCGATGGCATGTCCGACGCCTTCCGTATATTGATATTCGAAAGGCATGCCGCCGCTTTGTAACAATTGGCTGATGAGAGGCCACTTGCGATATGTGGTTTTAGCTCCCGCCACGGGATTGACGATAATCTTGGTTTTTACTGCAGCCATCTGTCTTACAGAAATCGGATTCCTTTCCTTTAAAATGACCACATTTCAATCTGGCTCAAATGTCTTCGATTGGCTATAACAAGGGTGAAAACAAGCCCTGCCGCTATACCAGCATTGCCAGAACATGGTAAGATTTTCGATAATGACAGGCTCGTTCATTAAACAATCTCTGAAATTTCCCCAAACCGATCCGGCAACCCATTAATTGTACCACATATGTCAACGATATTGAATGGCATTCCCGGATACCTCGTTCGACCCTCACTAACTCAGTATGATAGCGTCATCTGCGATACCTTCCATATTCAAGAGTAAGGAAAATTTGTCACGGATATGCACAGAGTGCTCAATCCAGGAACTCTATCTGCGAAGGAGGCCTGTTCTTGATATCGACTTCTATTCCGGACTCCTTGAACAAATCGATAAAGGAATTGTCGTTGTATTTGCCGAAACTGACAAAACGCTTGATCTTGGCATTTGCCAGCATTTTGGCGCAAAGGATGCAGGGGGTGTGGGTGCAATAGATGGTGCAACCTTCGAGGCTGACACCGTGCAGCGCCGCCTGTATGATAGCGTTCTGCTCGGCATGAATGGCGCGGCAGATCTCATGGCGTTCGCCGGACGGGATATTCAGCTCGTTTCTGAGGCATCCGAGTTCAAGGCAATCCTTGCAGCCGGCGGCGGCTCCGTTGTAGCCGGTGGACAGGATGTGCTTGTTCTTGACCGCAACGGCTCCCACGTGGTGGCGCAGGCAGGTGGAACGCTCGGCAACCACAGCGGCAATCTTCAAAAAGTATTCGTCGATATCAGGTCTTTTCACTTTTCCCCCCGCAAGAAAGAGATGGCTCTCTCGACTTCTTTCTCCAGATCGTTCAGAGAAGATTCGTTTATTATCGTAAAATCGGCCATGGCAATCGGTCCGCCCTTGTTTATCTTCACGATTTCCGCCTGGTCGCGTCCGGCAGCTTCTTCGAATGTCAGGGGACGAACTTCCCGGTGCTCCAGCCTTTTATAGCGTGTTGCGGGAGAAGAATAAACGGCAACCACGGAAAGATTCTCCCTGAAATGATTTTTCAGAAACACATATTCTTCCCATGAATAAAGGCCGTCTATTATAACCGGCGACGACTTCCGCACCAACTCTATGCGCGGCAGGTTGAGTATGGCATAAGCGGCCATACCATGCTGCTTGCGGAACCCTTCCCTGATGCTCCTCTCGTTCTCCTCGTTTACCGCAAGCCCCCGCTTTTTCAGTTCTTCATCGGTTATGTCGCCGAACCTGATTTTTGTAAAACCGTTCTCTACGAACAGTCTGGCGGCTTCGGACTTGCCGGCGCCGGCCATCCCGACCAGTGCTGCTACTATCATATCAAACTACCTCGAGGTCTAATTATATGAAAATAGCGTTTTTATATCAACCGAACGGGTGTATCCGCCGCAAACCTGTGCTATAATTCAGAATATTTACGAACGGGAATGCAGGAATGCAGCAAGAAGTAAAACTGGCGGAGAAAATAGAACGGAAGCTGCCTCCCAGGCTGGTGGTTTTCCTCCAGCTGGTGGGAAGAAAGGCAGCCGACCGCAACGAGAAAGCCTATCTGGTCGGCGGGGTGGTGCGCGACCTGCTTTTGGACAACGACAACTACGATATCGACCTGACTGTCGAAGGCGATGCAGTGGGGTTGGCGCGCGAGATGGTGGGAAAGGACTCCGGCAAAATAACGATACATAAACAATTCAATACCGCCAAAATAAAGTGGCAGGACTGGAACATCGATTTCGTCACCGCACGTTCCGAGAAGTACCCGAAACCGGGGGCTCTTCCCGATATAACCCCCGGGTCTCTGGAGGAAGACCTGCAGCGGCGCGATTTCACTGTCAACGCCATGGCGGTCGGGCTCACAGGAAAAGACTACGGTATGCTTCACGACCCCTGTAACGGACAAAGAGACATCGGTGGTAGAAAGATACGTGTTCTGCACGACATGAGCTTCATTGACGATTCTACGCGCATCTGGAGGGGGTTGCGCTATGAGCAGCGCCTCGGTTTTCAGTTAGAGCCGCATACCCTGCAGCTATTAAAACACGGCATACCGATGCTGGATACGGTCAGCGGCGACCGTATCTGCTATGAAATCGGCTGCATACTGAAAGAAAGCTTCCCCGAAAGGGTGTTCGAAAGGGCACAATGTCTAGGAGTGCTGGAAAAATTGAATCCGTCGCTGAAATTCGATATGCGGATGAACGGGAGGTTTTTGCAGGCAAGGAATTTCAACCCTGCGCACACTCCTTCCCCCATGATTTACTGGCTGCTGCTTACCTACGACCTGGATATCGAAAACAAGGAAAGAATTATTTCCTATCTGCATCTGCCCAAACAGGCGGCTCAGGCGATGAGAGATTGCTCGAATGTTAAAGACAGGCTTAAGCTGCTGGCTGCTCCGCGAATCGGCAACAGCGAAATCTATCATCTGCTCTGCGGCTATTCGCTGCAGGCGATAGTTGCCAACATAATCGCCGGTGAGGGGAAAGAAAGCCGCCCGGCGCTCGTCCTGTACACGGAAAAACTGCACGGCGTGAAGCCCATACTTTCCGGCAGCGACCTTATCAAAATGGGTGTTGCACAGGGTCCCATGATGAAAGACATTCTCGATGCCGTTCTGGATGCCAGGCTGGACGGGAAAGCGGTAACCAGGGAGGACGAGAAAGCGGTTATCAGGAAGATGCTGCCGAAACAGAAATAATGACCTCTCCTTCAACGGGGATGAGTGCCTGCGTATTTAATTATAACAATTCTTTTTTCTCTATCTACGCGATACCAGACCCTGTAGTTATCCTTCGTAATGTCGTATTGTAAAATTCCTTCGTAGGGCGGATGCAACTTTTTGAGAATACCGACAGCTTTCCGTCTGTCCTCCGGATTATTTTCCAGAAACCGCCTGCAAGCCTCTATCCTTTCAGGGAACTTCTGCGAAAGCGCTTCCCAATCGTCCTTCACCCTTCTGTTCACGAAGACGATTCCGTATCTGTGTTCAGAGCCTGACATATTCGGCTGGTTTTTCCTCTGTCTGTAATTCTCTGGACAATGCAGAATTGCTTGCCACCTCGGCCGTCGCTTTCCAGTCGTCGAGCAATTCCTCGAGAGTAAGCCAGTCCTTAGTTTGCACCGTCTCGTTAAAAGCAGCAAGCAGCTGTTTATGAAATTCTGTTACAGATGCTTCTTCCAGATATCTTAGCCATGGAAAAACCCTGCTTTCCTTGCTTCCTGCACTCCGTTCCTGACAGAACCCGACGACCATCTGGGCATAATAGTTCATTAAATAAACCTCTTTTGCCTGTTCCCTGTTTATAAGAACCAGCTTTCTGTCTCCGCTTCTTATCGAAACAGGCGTTACATATGCCCTCTCAAGCCAGTGTTTTTGATTATTTCTTAATTCTTTGGAATTTATAAAATCATCGGATAAGAACGTAGCTACCATTGTTCACCCCCCATAATGGACACTACTATGTACCCTATATAATACACTATAGCGTACATTATATAGGCTGTCAACCACTTAAATACAGACCCGGCTATTTCTTTCTCTTCTTCTGGAAGGGGGTATAGTCCTTATCCACGATGAAGTTCCTGCGCGCCTGCGGGTCTTTTGCTCCCCTGATAATGGACGGGATAATACGCAAGCCGGACAGCAGCGGCATTCCGACCGAATAGGCGATGATGTTCCCGGGTTCCCCGAAGCCCCACAGCAGAAACGGCAATACGATGAAACCAGCCACCATGGACAGCCTCAGGTTGCTGGTCAGAAAGGCGACCAGCAGCATAATGCCGAAAATAACGGCGGTATACACGGGCACAAGCGCAAAAAATACGCCGATGGTGGTAGCTCCCCCCTTCCCCCCGCCAAACCCGATAAATACAGACCAGTTATGACCGACAACCGCCGCCAGCCCGGCTATAAATACGATTACAATTGAAACGCCGAGCCACTTTGCAATTAATATTGCAAGAACGCCCTTCAGAACATCGCCGGCAAATACCAGCAGCCCCGAGGCCGTGCCGACTTCACGCAGGACATTGGTGGTGCCCACGTTACCCCCGCCTACACGTCGTATATCGACGCCCTTTGTCAGGCGGCCTGCAATATAGGCAAAGGGAATTGCACCCAGCAAATAGGCGACGACTATGGAAAGAATGGACTCCGCTATCATATTACCTCACCATATCGGCTTTCAGAAAATCGATGCCCGCCAGTGTCTTGACGGCGCAGGCCTGATAGCTACGCTCCCTGAGCCTGCTGCAGATATCTTCGGCCTTATATTTATCCTTGAACACAGCAAACAGGGTCGGCCCGGAACCGGCAAGATGGACACGGACGGCGCCGGCTGCCAAAAAATCATCGCGGCATTCGCCCAGCCCCTGAAACTCGTCATAGGCTACTTTTTCGAAGACGTTGAAAAATGACGAGTCTTCGATTTCCTCGCTTCTGGCCAGTTTTATTACCAGGTTATCCGTTACTTGCCCGTCGGTAAAAAAACACCGGTTCAGTCTGCCATAAAGTTTCTGTGTCTTCCCGACGGCTCGTTTGACCTCCGGCATCAGTAAAACCACCCACCTCCCGGGTAAAGACGGCAGCGGGCTGACGGATTCGCCCCTCCCCTGTACAAGCGCCGTGCCGCCCGACATAAAGAACGGAATATCCGAACCCAGCTTCCCGGCAAACTTCACCAGTTCTCCCAGCGTATACCCCAGCCCCCAGAACTTGTTAAGCCCGATGAGAGTTGCGGCTGCGCCGCTGGAATCCCCCGCCAAACCCGAAAGCAGCGGTATCTTCTTCGACAGGCGGATGATTACGCCTTCCGAACACCCTGAACTTTCCCTTAGCAGACTGACGGACAGCGGTATCAGGCTCTCGTGAGAACGCCAGTCGGAGCTGTCGCACCTGATTTCGATACCGGAGCCGGTTTCGAAAGAAAGGTTGTCGCACAGGTCGATGGTCTGTATTACGCTGCGAATCTCGTGATAGCCGTCGTTCCGCTTCTCCAGAACCTCGAGCGTAAGGTTTATCTTAGCAGGTGCCTGAACTGTCAACATAATGCCTCCTCTCGAATATTCCCCATAATTTCCCCCACTCCTCCAGGGACAGGGTCTCCGCCCTGCGCCGGGTGTCGATTCCGGCTTCCTCAAGCAATAGAATTGCTTCCTCTTTCGTACACTTCAGCCCCTGTGCCAGCGAGTTCGGCAACTGCTTGCGCGCAGCCGTAAAACCGGCGCGGACAAGGCCGAAAAATCCGTCCACGTCCCCTACATCCAGCCGCGGTTCATCGTATATTTTTATCTTCAATATGGCCGAATCGACCTCCGGAGGCGGGTAGAAGCCGGATGCCGGAACTATTCTGACTATCTCCGGCTTACCGTAGAATTGCACGCTGACGCTGAGCAGGCTCATCTTCCCCTGTTCTGCGGCGATGGCTTCAGCCACCTCTTTCTGTACCATGACAACCATGAGAGAGGGCCTGGGCGCAGCCTCCAGAAAGTAGCGCAGGACGGCGGAAGTAATATAATACGGCAGATTCGCCACCACTTTATACGAAACCGGCTTTCCCGACAAAGCGGCTACCGCAACCGGCTCCGATAACAGGGCTTCCGGCTTCACCTTGAGTATATCCCGGTTGACTACCGTGAAGTTTTTAACAGCGTTCATCTTTTGCTTCAGGATTTCCGCCAGCCTGTCGTCGAGTTCCACCGCAACGACGCTGCCGGCTTGCTCTACCAGTTCACGGGTCAGCACCCCCAGTCCCGGCCCCACTTCGATGACGACATCATCCTGCTCGAGTTCGGCAGCCGAGGCAACCGCTGCCAGCGCCTCTTCGTCGACCAGGAAGTGCTGCCCCAGCTTCTTCCTGGCTTTTATATCGAGCCGGCGCAGATAGCCCTGCGTCTGTTCCAGCAAATCCTTCCGATAACTGCGGTTGCTCATCTTTACAGTCCCTTCTCCAAACGGGATATCAGGCGTACAGGCAGGTTCTGCTTCACCATTTTTTGCTGCGTCAGCTTGATATCATAGGCTACACGGTGCAGCCTGACCACGCCCGATTCGCTGTCGTATATGGCATAGCCGGCTCTCGGGTCGCCGTCTCTCGGCTGCCCCACCCCACCCGGGTTGACTATCATTTTATCCCTGCCAAGCACCACGCCGATGCTTTCCGATAACGGGAGAGTTATGCAGTTCCCTTCTTCATCCAGCTTGAATACCAGCGGTATATGGGTATGCCCCACCAGGCAGTATTTCGTCCTGAAATAGTCGAAGTTGATAAGCGCTATGCTCTGCGACATGACATATTCCCACACGGGGTCGCGCGGGCTGCCGTGAACCAGCGTAAAATTCCCGCGTTCGACGACATCAGGCAAACCGTTCAAATACCCGATATCTTCCGGTGACAATACGCGCGCCGTCCAGCGGCAGGCGGTCGCCGCTTCGGGATTCAACAGATATAGTGCATCCATCTTCCCCGAACAAAAAATATCGTGGTTCCCGCTGACGCTTATGTGCTTGCGGCTGCGCAGCAATTTTATGCACTCGCCGGGGTCGGGGCCGTAACCTACGATATCCCCCAGAGACCATATCTCGTCGACGCCTCCGCGCCGGTCGATGTCTTCCAGCACCGCGGTCAGGGCTTCGAGATTGGAATGAATATCGGATAACAGCGCATATTTCATGACAGAACTATGATACCATAACACAGGGTGCATTCTGTACACTTTTTCTTATTTTAATTGACCATTCAAAGCTATTTGTGCTACACTTATGCTAACAATATGGAAATTACTTGGTTAGGGCATTCTTGTTTCAGGATAAAAGGGAAGCAGGCGACTGTTATTACAGACCCCTATTCCCCCGATACCGGGTATACCCTGGGGAAACAGAGCGCCGATATCGTTACCGTCAGCCACCAGCACCCCGGTCATTCGTATACCGCCGGAGTCAACAGCGACCCCCATCTTGTTAAAGGCCCCGGAGAATACGAAATCAGCAATGTGCTGGTTATCGGGTTGGCCTCCTACCACGACGGTGAGAAGGGTAACCTCAAAGGGAAAAATACCATTTATCTTATCGAGATGGACGATATAACCATCTGTCACCTGGGGGATTTAGGGCATCCGCTGACCGAGAACCAGACGGAAGAAATGGGGAATGTGGATATACTGATGCTGCCGGTCGGCGGCGTTTCCACTATAAACGCCTCGGCGGCGGCGGCGATTGTCCGTCAAATCGAGCCGAAAATCGTATTGCCGATGCATTACGGAACACCTTCGCTGACACGAACGCTCGACCCGGTGGATAAATTCCTCAAGGAAATCGGTACGCACGATACCCCTCCCCAGGCCAAGCTGACAATTACCAAAAACAACCTGCCGCTGATAATGCAGGTTACCGTCCTCGAACTTTAATCACCCTACCGGATTCGGTTTCCCGTTACTGCCGCCTTTTCGTGATTATCAGCAGTATAGCTGTCAGCAGCATGACTACCAGCAGAGCCATGAATCCGAGCGCACAGTAAAGCCAGTCCGGAACGATCAGAATCCCCTGGGAAGCCGGCGCTGCCTGCGTTTGAACGATGGTCACCGTCGAAAATTCCGTGGACACTGTGGTCGTCAGCTTTTCAACGGTAGAGAAAGAGGCTGAAGTCTGGGTAGTTTGAACCTGTTCCGTTATAGCAGACGTCGTTATCAACGTCTGCACAGACGCCGCCGGTTCGGTAGAAAAGACGCCCGCCCCGCTCCAGCTTCCAACCGCATCAGGATTGACCGCACGCACACGCCAGTAATAGGTGGTGTTATAGCCGAAGGCAGCCTGGTTCTGCCATGCATTCACCGGCAGGGACGCATCTCCCGCCAGCCGTACGACCACGTTATTGAAATCGTATTGTGCGGATACTTCCATTTCGTAGCTCTCGGCACCACTAACAGCCGTCCACTGGAACATCGTATTTACGGGGACGTTAACGGCACCGGCTGCGGGGGATTCCAGTACCGGGGCGTCCAGTTCGGACAAAGCCTCGGGAGTAAAAGACCACACATCTGACCATGGGCTCAGCACAGGTTCGACAGCCCTGATGCGCCAGTAATACTCATTGCCTGCCTCGAGCAGGGTCAATTTAAGCGAACTGGAATCCGTGGTATCTTCGGATATTATCGAAGAGGACGAGAAATTATCGTCACTGCCCAGCTGCCAGCGATAGCCGGAAGCCCCGTCAAGCGGCTCCCAGTCCAGCAAAACGCTTTTTACGGCAGTGCCTGAAACATCCCCTTTGACTGTCGAGCCGTCCGCAGGCGAGGTAAGGGTTACCTTCTGCGAAAGGCTGTCCGTAAAAAAGACCAGGCAGTTATTGTCGATGTCGAGCGACCATACGGTATTCCCGCTGACCCGGAATCCATCCAGAGAGGCGTCGATGTTCAGCCCGGAATTGAATGTTTCGAATACAGGGCCGGACGAAGGTGAAAGGCAACGCTCGACGCCGCCTTTTTCGCCTGCCGCATCCACCTGCTGAAAATTAACGGCATACAACGTGCCGTTGCCGGATACCCCCATGTCACCTATCATTGCCCCCGGCGGCAGGGTGCTGTCGATAGATTCCCATACGGTGCTTTCCCCGATTGTAAAGCTGTAAACCCCGTTGCCGGGCATATCGCCGGCGGCATAAACGGTATTGTTGCCGGCGTACCCCGCATCGAAAGCTACACTGATACCGCCTCCCAGGGGAGAGGCTGCGTCCCCCAGCGGAGCAAACGTAACCCCGCCGTCGTCAGACAAATACACACCGCCGTTGCTATTCCCGACGAGCACCGTCTTATCGCTTGAATAAGAAGGAGATACAGCTATCGACGTTAACATTTCACTGCCCACCGCGGTCTTTACCGCATAGCGCACGCCGCTGTTGGTCGTCTTGTAAAGCAGGGCTTGGCTGTCTTCGCCGGCGATATAAAAAGAAGTGTCGCCGACCACCTTCCACTGGTCGACCGCAAACGGCGCATCCCTGGCGGAAAAGCTCTGTCCCCGGTCAACCGTTTTCCAGATTGCGGGATTGCCGTCAGCGCTGCCGCAGAGATAGAGAACATGGCTTTCGACTCCGTATTGCGGGGATATTCCGACCCTGTCCACAACTATCGGGTTGACCGGAGAACCGGAAAATATCCGCTCCCAGCTCTCGCAGCCGTTCAGGGTGCGCCACAGGCTGTACTCTCCGCCCCATGTCAGCAGAAATACCGTTTCATCATCGCTGTAGCGGGGTGAAACTGCCGTATCGAGGACGATATCGACCGTCGTATCGATAAGACCCCTCTGGTTCCAGTTCATGCCGTAATCACAACTCATGGAGAAAGCGCTTTCGCTGCCTCCGGTAGCGCAATATGCCTTTCCGTTGCTCTTATAACCTGCGGACATCAGTACGAACGTGCTTCCGCCGCCGGTCGGCGGTTTTCCGCTCTGCCGCCAGCTTTCCCCGCTGTCCGAACTCATATAAACGTCGCCGCCGGCGGAGGCTCCGGCCATCATACATATGCTGCCGGTGCTTCCGCAGATATCGAATCCGGTGATATCGATGTTATCCCCTCCGCAACATGCGGCCACATCCAGGTCTTCGGCAACGGATTGTCCGGGAATCCCCCTGCCGTAAACCGCATAGACATCGCCGCCGGCAGTCCCCGTATCGACAGCCGCGTATAAAACGCAATTTCCGCTTCCGGCATTCGAAGAATAATCGCCGGGGAAAGCGATTTCGGCGGTTCCGGTTACGACAACCGGGCTTCCCGTGCCGCCATCGGTTAACATGGCATCTCCGACAGTACTTCCCCAGCCGCTGCTGCCTTCCTTCCATGTTACGAACGTACCGGTTTCGTCGGTTGCCAGGGCAAGCACGAAATTATCCTCCCCGAAATGCGGAGAGAAAGCCACCGAATACACATCACAGCCCGCCAGCCCCAAATCCTGCCATTGCAGGAATACTTCACCACTGACAACATATACGCCACCGAACTGCCCGCTATTTTCGTTCCTGGTGCCGACAAGCACCGCATAGCCTCCGTTATAAAAAGACACATCGATGGATGTAATGGCGGTACCGGGACCGGCAGAACGGCCGGGCAACGAGGCGACAAGCGTAATCACTCCATCGAAGAAACGGTAAATGTCGTATGCTGTGGCGTAATAAACCGCATCTTCCGGCGTGATTACGATATCTACAACGGTATCGCTGCCGCTCCCGATTGCCTGCCAGCTATTCCCGTCGTCAACAGACCTGTAGAAGTTCGAGGGCAGCCCGGTAACTCCGGCATAGAGAATGCCGTTGCTATCTATGGCAAGGCAGGTAATATCCGAGCCGCCCGCCAGCAGCCAGCCGTGTTCACCACCCTGTGCGGGGATGTTCGCCTGCTGCCACCGCGCGGTGTTCGAAGCCCCCTCAACGACATTTTCAGCGCCAACCGGCACATTCAACAACACCAGCGGCACTGCCAGTATTAACACGAAAAGCCTTTTAATTGCCATCTGGCTATTTTATAATACACACATAAATAGTGTCAAAAAATGGTTGACATCAGGCGATTATTGTGCATGTTTTTGACGCTTTGCCCCCTTCAAAAGGGCAAACCCCGTGTATATTCAATGCAAATCTCCCTCACCACCTCTTTTTCGAAGAGGGAAGTAAAATTGCCATGCTGAGTTCGTGAGGGACAAACGAAGCATCCGGGGTGGAGTGGTTAATTCGTATGATACCACCCCCCGGTGACTTCATGATGAGAATGGTTTAAAAAAGAAGCCCCCGAAATTCGGGGGGACTATCCGAACAGCTTATCGATAAGAGACTGCCTTTCCATCTCAAGATAACCGGCAATCTCGTTAATAATGCTGCTCAGCGTGCCTGTCTTGAGGGGTTTATGCTTCGGGATGGTAATATGCTGCTCTATACCAGTATAGTTCGTAGTCAAGCGCATATGACTACCCGTTTGACGCGTTACCTGATACCCGAATCTGGACAGGAGCCCGGCCAGTTCATCACCGCCGATGTCCCTGGGCAGCTTCATACAGCGATAACCTCGTCCTTTACCATATGCAGGCGGATAAGCCGCGGCATCTTTTCCGGCTCGAAATGGCACTGCACTGCATCCTGCGCCATCCTTTTCAATTCTTCGAAGGTATCGGCTTCCGTAAAGATATCGTGCCCGAGCGCCTTTGCCTGGTACCCGCCTTCCGGCGATTCTTCCACCAAAAAAATTATTTCTTTTTCCATTGGCCGTTCCCCTGCATTCGGATGGAATCGTTTCTACAATCATGTTCAGTATACCACATTATCCCGTCCCTGTGGTCTTCGAATAAATACAGTCATGCTTCAAAAGGGCAAACCCCGTGCAAGTTCGGTGCAAATCTCCCTCACCACCTCTTTTTCGAAGAAGGAAGTAAAATTGCCATGCTGAGTTCGTGGTGGTCGAACGAAGCATCCGGGGCGGAGTGGTTAATTCGCATGATACCCCCCCAGTTCCTTCAGTCACCCTTTGTGACTTCAGGATGACAATAAACTAGACTGTCATGCTGAGTTCGTAGTGGTCGAACGAAGCATCCGGGGAGAGGGGATTTTACTGGTATTCTTTATAGTTCCTCATAAAGGTCTTGCCAATATGGATTAAATTGCGCAATAAGCTCATTTTTCTTTAACCTGCTTATGCCCTTTAACTGCTTTTCTCTCGAAATGGCACCCATTACTTCTTGGCATATTTCATAATATACTAATTTGTTAATGTTGTATCTTTTAGTAAATCCGTCAACCATTTTTTCTTTATGTTCGTAAACCCTTCTCTTCAAGTCATTAGTGATGCCAATATATAAAGTGGTATCGATTTCATTAGCCATTATATATACGTAGTATTGCTTATTCATAAATGTTCTTTTTAATTAACTGCTTTAAGTATATCAGGTTATTTAAACTCATTGTTGATTTTTATGCAATGTTATCCTTTCTGTCATACTGAGTTCGTAGTGGTCGAACGAAGCATCCGGGGCGGAGTGGTTAATTCGTATGATACCACCCCCCAGTTCCTTCAGCCACCCGGAGTTTACACTGAGCGCAGCGAATGTGTGGCTTCAGGATGACAGTTTGATTGGTTTTTCTACGATTGGAAGCCGCAGAATGGCAATACAGCCGTTTTTTCACAACAACCGGGGGCTAATCCGCATCAAGGGGGCTTTTGGGAAACGAATTGCGGTGCGGGGTAATTATATTGCATTGTAGTGATTGCTTCGCTTTCCCTTCGGGAAGACTCGCAACGACGAAATAGAACTGTAATCCTTAACACCTCATCCCCCTGCCCCCCTTCTCCGAAGTCAGAGAAGGGGGTATATTTTCTCCCCTCTCTACCTGCGGAGAGGGGTCAGGGGTGAGGTTAAAAAAGAAGCCCCCCGAAATTCGGGGGGCTTCCGTTGTCTCTAATCAGGGTAAACTACCCTTCATTCAAAACCTTGCGGCTAGCTTATTAAACTACCCTGCGGGTTCTGATGATGAGGACGATTACCGCAATCGTTAACAGGGCACCGATAGCAACTATCGCCCAGATGTATGCAGGAGTTGAGTCGTCAGGCATAACTATCTGATTGGTGATAGTGTTGGTTACAGTGGGCTGAGTGTAGGTAAGAACGTACTCAGGTACTTCTACACTGAACTGAATCGATGTGGTAGTCTGAGTAATACTGGTAGTCGTGGTAACGGTGGTATCCGTGTCAATATACTCAGCAGGATCCATCATGGTGTGGAAGACACTGGGAGCACCGGTCGATCTGTAAGTGCCGGTAGACGGATCTATTATAGAGTATGAAGACCAGGTACTCTTGGTGCCATCAGCGGCAACAGACTGTACTCTCCAGTAGTAATCGGTATCATAGGTGAGAGCACCACCGCTATAGGTATAACCAGTAGCAGCAACATTAGCATCGGCTATAAGATTGGTAAAGGTGTTGTCGCTACTTAACTGGAAGTTATAGGAAGCTGCCGTACTTACCGCAGACCATGTAAACGTCGGAGCCAGCGAAGCATCGGTAAGATACTGGGACGGGCTTACAGGTAACGGAGACGGCAGATAAGCGCTGGTGGTTAAGGAGACGCCGGTGGACCAGCGGCTCTGATTCAAAGCCTGCTCATATACACGTACATAGAATGTATATTTGGTTGAAGCCTTGAGGTCATCTATAGTTTTACTAAGAGTGGTTCCCGTAGCTTTCTCTGCGGATTTAACAGTATAGTATGCAGTCTTTACATAGGTAGCGGTAGTACCGGAAGCATCCCAAACATCGATTTCATATATCGTCGAGGCAGCTTCCTTAACCTGCGTCCACGTAACAGTAGCACTCTTCAACTGTTCATTGGGGTTGGGCATGTATTCGGTAACGGAGGCACCCTGAACCTTGCCGCTCACAAAGTCTTCGAATACAGAAATTCCCATATCACCAGGAGTAGTATCATTGTTCATATCATTATCAATGGTCCAGAGAATATTGGAACCATTGGTGTACCATAATCCGGCCATACCGGGATCGATTTCATATTCCCAAACATTGTTTCTCTCGTGAAGCAGGATTCTAGCCATGCCAGCATCATAAGCAGGTGTACCACTAGTGGAAGCGGTATCAAGTATTAACGTAGAGCTGGAAACTGAAACCGTCGAAACACCTGCAGTCCATGTAACCGCGATAGCAGGCAGAGCGACAGTACCGGTAGCGCCGGAAGTAGCACCCTGTACCAGAATAGTACCGGTAATACTGGTACCGGCAGAGTCGACAGCCAAGTTGTCGCCGATTACCAGCAGGACTTCATTATCGATGAAAGGAGTATTACCCGGGCCATTGACAACACCGGTAACGTTTATAGCGGAAGCTATGTTATAAGTAAATACATCGGTAACGGGGGTCAAATCCCTGACAAGCTGTAACTGGCTGCCAGCCAAAACCTGTACAGAAGAAGAACCGCTGCCGGTGGTTGAATAAACAGTACCTGACAGATACATGGCGTTGTCATCAGCAACAACAATACCATTGAAAGCAGTAGCATCTGCCGCAGCTTTGTTCTCATCATCGAGTAAAGCGCCGGAAAGAGTAGTAACGGTAGCAGTTCCCATAAAGACTTTATCAGCGTCGGCAGCATCGTTGATTAACTGGCACTGATAAACTTTGCCGTCAGCAGAGGCCGCATAAAGAAGGTCTGTGCCGGCAACGCCGCTAATACCGAAATTGGCATCGAAAGCGACATAGATATTAACCGTACCGGCAGTCGGTATATCGAAAGCGGTACCCCAGGCTCCGCCCTTATTGAAGGACACATAGATATTACCGGCAGCAGAACCGACCGCAAAAGTGTCGCCGCTGCTGGCAATGGATACGAGATTTACACCGGTGATTCTGGAACCAACGAGAGAAGTGCTAAAGAAACCGCCGGTAGTAGCCGCATATACCGTGCTGGTGTTGGGAACCAGCCAGGCATTTATCGTTCCCCAACTGGCTGTATTTCTCCAGTTGATAAAGGTGCTGGTATTGTCGGTAGAACGATAAATCCTGTTATCGGTACCGTCATAGAGCATGATGGCAACGCCGTCATCAGAATATTCAACCATGTTGAATTCGTTGATGGTGGTCGAATAATCTTCGCAGAGCGTTCTCTGCCATGCCGGAGTAACAGCCGTTACATCGGCAACCTTCCAGAGGCTGGATACACCAGTACTGTTAGTAGTAATCAGCAGGGCAGCTTTGCCCGTAGGATTGAAAGCTATATCGTTCACCGTGGTGATAACATCATCGATGAAAGCGATCTGCGTCCAGGTGTTGCCGTCATCTTCGGAAATCGAGACGGCGCTCTGGGTGCCGCCGGTGGCGGCAAACGCCAAATCCTTGGTAGTGCCATATTCGCTTATAAGAACATTACAGGTATTGACCAAGGTGCCGGTCGGGTTCTTGGCAGCCACGCTCCAGGAAGTGCCGTTATTGACGCTGTACCATACTTCGGTAGCAGCACCACCGCCCGGGAAAGTATCCTGGGTTCCGGCGATAATAACGTTACCGACTACCTCAAGGCTGCAGAAATCGACTCTGTCACCCGGGGCAGGGTCGACATCGAACTGGGTAACACTGCCGAGTGTACCGTAGAAACCGCACTCGATACGATAGAGGTCATCGGCAGCAGTATTGCCAGCAAAGCTCAAGGCGGCATAAAGCTCAGGCGCCGAAGAGCTGCTGTAAGTTGCCGCAAATTCCAAATCGCAGTTAACATTGGCAGCACAAACGCCGTTATAGGTTATAGTTATTATCTCGGCATTTGCTGTGTTTATACTTAAGGTATTGGTAAGAGCATCATACTGATACTCACCAGGATCAAAAGTACCACCTCCGTCAAGTGCAAAAGCACCAGTGGTAGCACCGCTAATAGATGTAATACTACCACCATCGAAATCGGTAATTATAACCGTAGTAGCCGCTGTAGTGGTTACTGTATAGGTTTTAGCACCTGTAGCATCATTAACGATAACAGGGGTGATTGCAGTGCCCCAAAGCGTAGAACCGGCGCTGCGGGCAATAAGGCCGTAACCCTTCGTCCCGCCGGTAAGGGTAGCAAACCTGGTTGCTAAAGCCGGGGAGGCATACTCATCATAGTATACAGCCCAGATGACACCGGAGGAACTGTAATCGGCAGCGAACATCGCCTTGTACACATTGACGCCGACTGCAGGTGTGGCATAATCTGAATATGCACCGCCCAGGGTTTCAGAAAGCCCTAAATCGGTCCAGACAGTGGTGGGAGCCCTATCATCCTTGATGATAAAGGCATCGACATCGGTGGCGGCTAACAGCCAGACATCTGAGCCATCATAGTAGCTGTCGAGGTCATAGATGACAGTGGCTCTCAGGGTAGCGCCCAGACCGCCGGAAATCTGCCCCATCTCGCCGTAAGGAGTACCTATAGCGGCGGCGTTGGTGCAGCGGTAAAGAGTGCTATAGCCGAGAGCTGAAGTATTAACGGCAACATAGACCGTCTTGTCCGCCGAATAGTTGGCAGAAGGGCAGATGGCCGTAATACGGTTTGCCGTTGGCAAGTTGTAAATATTGGTCAACGTCCAGGTATAGCCATCGGTAGACTTGAACATGGCCCAGGTATTAGGGTTAATAGTTACGGTGCCGATAGTAGTACCGCTACCGAAGAAGACACTTATAAAGATGGTGCCGTCGTTTGCCTGCTCGATGAGCTCGACATCGGTACCGGGGACCGTATTCGGAAGGGTAACGCCTTGCCAGTTGTTTACGGAAGCCGGATTACCTGCCGCGGAAACCGGCGAACCGGCAACCATAAAGCTGGCGAGCATAGCAACGGTCATCACTATGCCCATTATTTTCATAATTTTACTTTTCATTTCGACTTTTATTTCTCCTTAAGAGTTAAAAACATTTTAAATTTATATATATTTATTATCCAATTATTTCCCTGTAAAACGATTAAGAACCCATGGTTCTCTCTCTTTCTCTACAGAGACATGGTTATCCCTCTATTGCTGAATTGTTGTTAGCACAACATCTCCCCTTGCGGGCTGTTTCATCGCATGCCACCTCCTTTTACAACTTCTGTATATTCTCTTATATAATACCACGCCGTGTCAAGAGGTATTCCGGCTATTTTCAAGCTTTTTTAAAAAATATTTTTAAATTTTCAGGCATCGACACCGCATTATAGCAAAAAAGCCGGGCACGGGACAAATATATTTACCTTTCTTTTACCTCTCCCCTGCACTTTTTTAACCTCACCCCTAACCCCTCTCCGCACGCGGAGAGGGGGGAACTATTTCGGAGAAGGGGTTAGACGATAGCCGTTCGTGTCCTTCGGCAAACTCGGAAGCCGTTCGTGGTGAGCTTGTCGAACCATAACGGCGGCGATATAAGAAAGCATGTTAGTTCCGTTCGTTTGACCCTTCGACGGAGCTCAGGGCGAACGGAATATAAATAAAGCCGTTCGTGGTAAAACAAAGAGCCGTTCGTGTCCTTCGTCTGGCTCAGGATGCGCGGATTTTGCCGAACCATAACGGAGACGAAACAATAAATATGATTTCCGTTAAAATCCTTCGACAAGCTCGGAACGAACGGAAATCATAACTCCTCGCAAAGACATTTTTTCTTCCCTATTAGGAAAAGAGCACAAATCCGTAGGGACGGGCATTGCCCGTCCGCCATATACCTGTGAAGGGCGGACGACCATTGGTCGTCCCTACGTTTTTTTACCATGCGGTCTATTCGGTAAAGATTGCTTCGCCTTCCCTTCGGGAATGGACTCGCAATGGTATTAACAAACCTCACCCCTGCCCCCTCTCCGCTTGCGGAGAGGGGGGAAACAAGCCGTCATCCTGAAGTCACAAGGGGTGACTGAAGGATCCGGGGGGAGGGCATTATACGAATTAACCACCCATCCCCGGATTCTTCGTTCGACCACCACGAACTCAGAATGACATTAACAAACCTCACCCCTGACCCCTCTCCGCACGCGGAGAGGGGAACTATATACCCCCTTCTCTGATTTCGGAGAAGGGGGACAGGGGGATGAGGTGTTCCTATCAAACCAAAAAGCCTTTCCGCAGCGGAAAGGCTTTTCTATATCCTTATATATAATATATTGTATACCGTTTTTCTTTTACAGCACGAAATCCTTATCTTTCCTTCGACAGGTTAGCCAGGAACTCGGCATTGGTGCGCGTCTTGCGCAGGCGTTCCAGTATGCGCTCCGTGGTTTCCACCGAGTTGGCGGAATCGGCGGAAATAAGCGACATCATGCGCTTCAAAAGCTGAACCTGCTTGATGGTTTCCGGGCTAAGGAGAAGGTCTTCACGGCGGGTGCCGCTGCGGTTGATATCCACCGCCGGGTAGACGCCGCGCTCGGCCAGACGGCGGTCGAGGTGCAGTTCCATATTGCCGGTGCCCTTGAACTCTTCGTAAATCAGGTCGTCCATGCGGCTGCCGGTATCCACCAGGCAGGTCGCCAGTATCGTCAAGCTGCCGCCGCCCTCGACATTGCGCGCCGCACCGAAGAACTTCTTGGCGGGGTGCAGGGCAACCGGGTCGATACCGCCGGAGAGGGTGCGCCCGCTGGAAGGCATCGCCAGGTTATAAGCCCTGGTCAGGCGGGTGATGCCGTCGAGCACCAAAAGGACATCCTTGCCCGCTTCCACCATTCTCTTGGCGATTTCCAGCGTCAGTTCGGCGACACGGGTGTGATTCTCCACCGGCTCATCGAAGGTGGCAGCGATCACCTGCCCTTTAACGGAGCGCCTCATATCGGTAACTTCTTCGGGGCGTTCGCCGATAAGACAGACGATAAGGTTGATATCGTTATAGTTGGTAGTAGCCGCATTGGCTATTTTCTTCAAGAGCATGGTCTTGCCGGCCTTGGGAGGGGCCACGATCAAACCGCGCTGCCCGCGGCCTACAGGAGCAATAAGATTCAAAAGACGGGTGGAGAGGTTGTCGGGGGTGGTTTCCAGGTCGATAAGTTTATCGGGATAGATGGGTGTCAGCGAATTGAAATAAGGACGGGTTTTGGATACTTCCGGGTTGAGGTCGTTGATGGCTTCCACGCGCAGCAGGCTGTAATACTTCTCGCCCGTCTTGGCCGGCCGTCCCTGCCCCACTACAAAATCGCCGGTACGCAAACCGAAGCGGCGAATCTGCGACTGGGAGACATATATATCGGACGAACTGGGCAAAAGGGTGCTCTGCCTCAGAAAACCGTATCCGTCAGCCATGATATCCAGAATACCGCTGCAGAAGAGGTTACCCTGCTGCTCGGCGCTCGCCTGCAAAAGCCGCATTACCAGCTCCTGCTTGCGCAAACCCGTACAACTTGTGAGCCCGTTTTCCCTGGCCAGTTCCAGCAATTCTTCCCTGGTCTTGTTTTCCAACTGACTGATTTCCATAGACTACCTCTCTCTTTTTCCTTCTACCTCCTCAAGATACGCTCCTATCTCCTTTTTCAGACATTTATCCTTAATAAATGGATACGTTAAATACGGAGACAACAAGCCTCTGAGTGTTTTTTGAATATTTTTTATATATATATGAATTATATAATGAATGTTTTTACTATTTATCGCCGGATACCCTGCGCCAGTCGGCAAAGAAACGCTCGATGCCGGTATCGGTAAGCGGATGCTTTATCATTTGCATTAAGACATTGTAGGGCACCGTGGCGATATGAGCGCCCGCTTTAGCCGCTGCCAGACAATGCTGCGGATGACGAATACTAGCAGCTATTACCTTTGTTGTCAAGTTATAGCCTTTAAATATATCTACGATATCCTTTACCAGCAGCATGCCGTCGCTGCCGATGTCGTCCAGCCGGCCGACGAACGGGCTGACATAAGCCGCACCGGCAAGCGCGGCCAAAAGCGCCTGATTCGCCGAAAAGACCAGCGTCATATTCACCTTGACCTGCTCTTTAGCCAGAGCCGCCGTGACCTCCAGCCCTTCCGCCGTTGCCGGTATCTTGACGACAGCATTGGTTGCCCACGATGCGATTTCCCTTGCCTGCTCCAGCATGGCGGGAACCCCCTCCACCAATACCTCTGCCGATACCGGGCCGGGCACGATAGAGCAAATCCGCTTGACCATCGATTTATAATCCTGGTGCCCTTCTTTAGCCACCAGGGTGGGGTTGGTGGTAACACCGGAGACCACTCCCAGCTTTACCCCCTGCTCGATTTGTTCTATATTGGCCGTATCCAGAAAGATTCGCATTTCAGACTCCATATCAGGGATTCAACGGGAAAGATGCCTGCGCACCCTCGCGCATCACATCTTTTGCGGCGCCGATAAAACCGCGGAACAACGGGTGCGGACGACCGGGGCGGGATAAAAATTCGGGATGGAACTGGCAACCCAGCATCCATACATGGTCTTTCAGTTCGCATATCTCGACCAGGTTGCCGTCCGGCGACAGGCCGCTGTAAACCATGCCGGCGGCAGCCAGTTTTTCACGGTAATCGTTGTTAAATTCGTAACGGTGGCGGTGGCGCTCGGTGATTTCCTCTTCCCCGTACAATGCGGCGGCGATGGTTCCGGGTACCAGCTTGCAGTGGTATTCTCCCAGCCGCATGGTGCCGCCCTTATCTTTAACAGACCTCTGCTCCGGCAGGTAAGCGATAACCGGATGCGGCGTGCATTCGTCGAACTCGCTCGAATTGGGAACATCCGAATTCATAACGTAGCGGGTAAACTCTATCACCATGATTTGCATCCCCAAACAGATTCCGAAATAAGGGATATTATTCCGGCGTGCATACCCGGCAGCCTTCAACATGCCGTCGATGCCGCGTATGCCGAACCCCCCCGGAACGATGATTCCCTGGGCATGGCGCAGCATGGCTTCGCCGCCCGGCATGGCCAGTTCCTCCGAGTGAATCCAGCTCAAATTTATTTTCCTCTTGTGATACAGGCCGGCGTGACATAAAGATTCGCGAACGGAATAGTAAGCGTCTTCCAGTTCTACATACTTGCCGACCAGGGCGATATTGACCTCTTCGGAAGGCTCCTTTATACAGGCGACCATCTCCTTCCACATCGACAGGTCGGTGCTGCCGCCCTTGAGCCCGAGCCTCTTCACCACCAGTTCCCCCAGACCGAACTCCTCCAGTATTATGGGGACTTCGTAGATGGTGGAGACCGTAGGCAGCGGAACGACAGCTTCCAGCTCCACATCGCAGAAGAGCGATATTTTATCGCGAATGCCGTCGGCAATCGGATAATCGCTGCGGCAGATAATGACGTCCGGCTGGATGCCGATACGCCGCAGTTCGTTGACGCTGTGCTGCGTGGGCTTGGTTTTCAATTCCTTCGTGGAGTTGATATGCGGCAGCAGCGTAACATGGATATACAGGACGTTATCGCGCCCGACATCCTTGCGCATCTGCCTGATGGCTTCCAGGAACGGCTGCCCTTCGATATCGCCTACCGTACCGCCGACCTCCACGATGATGACGTCGGCCTGGGATTGTTCCGAAAGCCTTTTGAATCTCTGTTTTATTTCACCCGTCAGGTGGGGAACCACCTGGATGGTGCCGCCGAGGAAATCGCCGCGGCGCTCCTTGGAGATAACCGAGCTGTAGACCTGCCCCGAAGTTATATTGGAATCCGAAGTGAGCTCCACATCTATGAAGCGCTCGTAATTCCCCAGGTCGAGGTCGGTTTCGGCGCCGTCTTTCGTAACGAAGACCTCGCCATGCTGATAGGGAGACATGGTTCCGGGGTCGACATTCAGATAGGGGTCCATTTTCAGAACCGAGACGCTGATACCGCGGCTCTTGAGGATGTTGCCGATAGAGGCAACCGTTATGCCTTTTCCAACCGAACTGACGACGCCACCGGTTACAAAGATATACTTTGACATAAGAAGAACTTTTCCCTGGTTTTTATAAGTTTTTGCATTTTATTTATATTTGAATACCGGAATAAAACCATACCAGAACACTAAAAATTCTCGGGTAAAAATCTTAACATAGGGGCTTTTTAAAGAATGGGTTTCTTTTATTATATGAATCTGCAAGGCAGCTTGTCAATATTTTGGGGAGTTTTTTTACCCTGTCTTTAAAAAGAAAATAGTACCCTGTTCTTATTTCCCCCGATGCAACCCTGCAGGTCACAGAACAATAGTTAATATTTTTTTATTAACTTTTTTATTATTCTATTGACAATCTATATCAGGCTGTATTATAATATTAATACTCGAATTAACCCCTTCAGGACTGCGAAATGGCCAATAAAGACTATTACAATATACTGGGAGTCGGACGGAACGCCAGCGATAAGGAAATCAAGCAGGCTTTCCGCAAGCTGGCACGCAAGTACCATCCGGACGTCAACCCGGGAGATAAAAGCGCCGAAGAAAAATTCAAGCAGGTAAGCGAAGCTTACGAAGTGCTTTCCGACGCTGATAAACGCAAGAAATACGACCAGTTCGGAGACCAGTGGCAGTACGCCGACCAGTTCTCCAAAGCCGGAGGACAGCGAACCGGATACCAGAGCTACGATTTCAGCGACATATTCAAAGGCGGAGGGCAGTCGCAGAACTTCAGTTTCGAAAACGGCGACCTGGGCAGCATCTTCGGAGACCTTTTCGGAGGGGGGCGTTCCAAACGTCAGTCACGCCCGAGACGCGGGCAGGATATAGAATCGGCAGTCGAAGTGACGCTCGAAGAAGCCTACAGCGGCAGCAGCCGCCTTCTCAGCATGCAGAACGACGAGGCTTGCCCTACCTGCCGCGGCACGGGGCGCATCCAGAACGCCCTGTGTTCCACATGCCAGGGGAGGGGAACTGTCAGGCAGGAAAAGCGCATCGAGGTCAAGATACCCGCCGGCGTGAAAACCGGCTCGCGCATCCGGATTGCCGGCAAGGGGGGCGAGGGGCACGGCGGCGCCAACGGCGACCTGTACCTCGCAGTAACCGTAAAACCGCACCCCGTATTCGAACGGCAGGAGAACGACCTGCTTGTAAACATAGAGGTTCCGCTGACCACGGCGGTGCTGGGGGGGGAGGTAAAAATCCCCACGCTCAAAGGCAGCCTGGCATTGAAAATCCCGCCGGAAACCCAGAACGGACGCATTTTCCGCCTTGCCGGACAGGGAATGCCGCTACTCGGCAAAGACAGCCGCGGCGATATCAGGGCTAAAGTCAACATAGTGCTTCCTGCCAATCTGACCGAGGAAGAGAAGGAACTGTTCCTCAAGCTGAAGAAGCTGAGAGGCGGTTAAGCGAGGAGATTAATATGGAAAGAGATATTCAACCGCGCTATGTCATAAGCATAGCCGCCGAAATGCTCGGCACCCAGACATATACCTTACGCTATTATGAAAAAGTGGGTATCATCAACCCGGCACGCTCCAAGGGAAATATCCGGCTGTATTCGGATATGGACATCGAGGTTATAAGACGGGTGATGACCCTGATGGACGAACTCGGCGTCAACCTCGCCGGTGTGGAAGTTATACTCAGGATGTCGCAGCAGATTGCACAACTGCAGAAAAACACCGAAGAACTCGAACAGGAAATCGAGAGACTAAGGAGGGAAGAAAATGAGACAGGATAAATTTACCGAGCAGGCGCAGGAAGCACTGAATGCTTCGCAGCAACTCGTCCGTCAAATGAAACACAGCCAGTGGGATGTCGAGCATATCCTGCTTGCCCTTCTCCAGCAGGAAAAGGGGCTGGTGGGGGATATCCTCAACGAGCTAAAAATAAACACGGAAGAACTGAGAGAAAGGGTATCCGAGGCATTAAAGAAGACTCCCCAGATAACTTACGAAGCAGCGCAGATATATGCCACCCCGCGCGTGGCCAAACTGCTCGAAACGGCAGAGGAAGAGGCAAACAGGCTGAAAGACGAATTCATAGGCACCGAACACCTGTTGATAGCCATCAGCCGCGAACAGAAAGGGCCGGCTGCCAAGATATTCGAAAGCATGGGAATCGACCAGGAAAAAGTATACGGAGCATTACAAAAAATCAGGGGCGGGCACCGCGTTACCGATGCCAGGGCGGAAAGCAAATACCGCTCGCTGTCCAAATACGGACGCGACCTGACCGAGATGGCGAAACGCGGGAAGCTCGACCCGGTAATCGGCAGGGATGCGGAGATAAAACGCGTCATGCAGATACTGACACGCCGCACCAAGAATAACCCGGTAATCGTCGGGGAAGCCGGCGTGGGCAAGACCGCCATCGCCGAAGGGGTAGCTTTAAAAATCGCCGCAGACGATGTCCCGACATCCCTCAGGGGACGCAAGGTCATTTCGCTGGACATGGGCTCGCTGGTTGCCGGAAGCAAATTCCGCGGCGAGTTCGAAGAGCGGCTCAAGGCGGTTATGGACGAAGTGCGGGAAGCGCAGGGCGAGATTATCCTTTTCATAGATGAAATACACACGGTTGTCGGCGCCGGGGCTACCGAAGGCTCGCTGGATGCCAGCAACATGCTGAAACCGGCGCTGGCTCACGGCGAATTGCAGTGCATCGGGGCAACGACAATAGATGAATACCGCAAATTCATCGAAAAGGACAAGGCGCTGGAGAGAAGGCTGCAGCCCGTTTTCGTAGAAGAGCCGGATACGGAGACAACCATCGAGATACTGCGCGGGCTGCGCCCCAGGTACGAAGCGCATCACAAGATAAAAATCAGCGACGAGGCTCTTGCAGCTGCCGTGCGCCTGAGCCAGCGTTATATATCGGACAGGCAACTGCCTGACAAGGCCATCGACCTGATCGACGAAGCCGCCGCCAAGTTGAAACTGGATACCGAGAGCGCACCGCCGGAGGTCAAATCTCTGGAAACCCGGCTCAACCAGTTGACCAACGAAGAAGAGGCTGCCTCGCAAAGGCAGGATTACGAACGTACAGCAGAACTCAAGGCGGAAAGGCTGAGACTGCAAAACGAATACGACACCGCCAAGAACGAATGGCTGAAACAACATAACATCGGGGAAGTCGTCGGAGAAGAGGATATAGCCAAACTGGTTGCCAGCTGGACAGGCATCCCTGTAGCACATATGCTCGAGGGCGAAGCCGAAAAGCTGGTACATATGGAAGAACGCATCCACGAACGGATGGTCGACCAGGAAGAAGCGGTAAAAGCTATCTCAGAGGCTGTACGCCGAAGCCGTGCCGGCTTGAAAGACCCGAACAGACCGATAGGCAGCTTCATGTTCCTCGGCCCGACCGGCGTCGGCAAGACCGAGCTGGCGAAAACGCTGGCCTGGTTCCTTTTCGGCGACGAGAATGCCATGGTGCGGCTGGATATGTCAGAGTACCAGGAAAAGCATACCGTATCGCGTCTTATAGGCGCACCGCCCGGATATATAGGATTCGACGAGGGAGGACAGCTTACCGAACTTGTAAGGAGACGCCCGTATCGTGTAATATTGCTGGATGAAATAGAAAAAGCAGACCCCGAGGTTTTCAACAGCCTTTTACAAATATTGGATGACGGCAGGCTGACAGACGGGCACGGCAGAACCGTCGACTTTAAGAATACTGTGATAATAATGACATCCAACGCAGGAGCCGATGTAATCAGACGTGAAACTATAGGTTTTACAACATATAAAGATAAGAACAAACTGGATAAGAGTAGATATCAGCTTATGAAAGACAATGTGATGGATGAGGTTAAAAAGAAATTCAGGCCTGAATTTCTCAACCGGTTAGATGAGATTATCGTCTTCCACGAACTGGATAAGGAAAACCTCAACAGGATAGTCGAACTGATGTTGAAAGACCTGCAGCAAAGGCTGGGAGACCACGAGCTGTCGCTTGAAATTACGGAAGCCGCCAAGACATGGCTGGCAGAAGCCGGCTATAATCCCGTATACGGTGCACGTCCTCTCAGGAGGGCTATCGAACAGTACGTGGAAAATCCGCTAGCCAGCAAATTACTGCGCAACGAATTCAAAGCAGGCGATATTATTACTGTAGACTGCGGTGCCGAAGGGTTGACCTTCGGCACCGGCAAAACCGGCACTGCAAGCAGAAAAAAACGCAACACCAAGGATAAAAAGGATAATTGAATAACAACTTAACCGATACCGCTCCGGATAATAGCAGCAATACCGGTGAAAAGCCCTGTAAGCCTAAACTGGCAAAGCTTAAGCGCACCTTGAAACGATGGGAGTTTTGGGTTGGACTGGCGGCTATAATCTTAACCCTGTTTCTTGCATTCGCCGTCGTCTTTTACTGGGAACAGTTCCAATCGCAACCTAACCTCAGCTACGCCGGATTGTTCCTGGTTTGCGTCGCCGGGGGAGCCACCGTTATCATTCCCGTACCTTCGATAGCGGTACAATTTGCCATGGGAGCCATACTGAATCCAGTGATAGTAGGCATTGTCTCGGGAATAGGTTCAGGCATAGGCGGAACACTTATCTTCCTCTTCGGGCGCGGCGGACGCAAGCTGTTTTCGAACGTCGACTTCTCATACCTGGACTCCGATAAGACCGTTGTCAGGTGGACGGGACGCATAATGCACTGGGCGCGCAACCGCGGCTCGATGGCGGTTTTCCTGATGTCGGCCATATTCAATCCCGTCTTCTTCCCGATGGCCATGGCTATCGGAACCAGCCGCTACAAGCTATGGAAATTTTTAGTTATGTGCTGCGCCGGCAACATCGTAAAAAGCCTTTTCGTCGCTTATATGGGATACTACGGACTCGGGTCGGTGCTGAAAGCGATAGGAATCAATGTTTAATTACAGGTCGATAATATCAACCGAAAACTTGCCAACCCCATAAAATTGGAATAGAATACCAGCTTAACGACAAATGACATTACAGAGACTGATATATTATTTATTCGGCAACAACGTGGTCGTAGGTTCTCATATCAGGAAACAGCTAGACTATCTGCGCCGGATTGTCCCCGATGATTTCAAACACAGGGATACTCACGACCTGGGATGCGGTGACGGCAAAATAACCGTAATCCTCAAGGAAATCTTTCAACCATCACAGTTCAAAGGCTACGATATTTGCCCCGAGCTTGTAAAACGCACGCAGGATAAAGGAATCGAAGCCGAAGTAAGAGACCTCGGTAAAGGTCTTCCGGGGGGTGAAATGGGCATCATGTGGGGGGTTTTGCACCATCTGGACGACATGGAGGGGGGGCTGAGGAACGTCAAGGAAAATTACGACTATGTTTTCATCCGGGAACCGTTGAAAACCGGGCATATAGACTTTCTCGAACTGGGGCACCCTGTCTATGAAAACGAACTCAAAGATATGGTATCAAAGGAATTGCCCGGCTCCCGGATTTTTACTTTTCATAACGCTATGTTTATTTTCTATCATAACAGGCACAAACGAAACGTCGAACTGTCCCCTTGAATTGACCGCTTTTATTTCATCAGCTATAATATATTTGTTGTGTCTTAATCATTCCACCCATTTTTTTCGGAAGAGGTTTGCATTTTGCACGAAGCTTGCGGCGTCTTTGGAGTCTATGCCCCGGGAGAGGATATATCCAGGCTTACATACTTTGCTTTGTTTGCGCTTCAACATAGAGGACAGGAAAGCGCCGGCATCGCTACAACCGACGGGAACAGAATCGATGTTTTCGCCAGGATGGGGCTGGTTTCACAGGTTTTTGACGAAGAAGCCCTCGGCAAACTGGGCGGGAAAATCGCCATCGGGCACAACCGTTACTCCACACGGGGTTCCAGCAACATAAACAATGTACAACCCATTATCGTAGGCAATGCCCCCAATATTATGGCAATCGCCCACAACGGAAATATTTCCAACGCCGAACCTCTTTACAGGGAATTAATCGATAAAGGGTTCACCTTTAAAACAGCCACCGACACCGAAGTAGCCGCCAACCTGATTCTCTCCTCACCTGAAAAAGACATGATCGACAAGATAAGATATGCCATGCGGCGGCTTCAGGGAGCCTATTCGATGGTCATTATGACCAAAGATACACTCTACGGCATCAGGGACCCCCTGGGCGTACGCCCGTTATGCCTCGGCACGATAGGCAACGGCAACGGGAACAAATATGTTATCGCCTCGGAAACATGTGCGTTGAATCACATCGGAGCAAAGGTAATCCGCGAAATAGAACCCGGAGAAATCATCGCCATCAACGAGAAAGGGCTAAAGAGTTATCACGAAGAATCGGAGAAAAAAGCCCTGTGCATCTTCGAATATATATATTTTTCACGCCCCGACAGCATCATCAAAGACCGCCTCCTTTACAAAACACGTCAGGCGATGGGTGCCGGCCTTGCCGAAGAACACCCGGTAGACGCCGACATGGTAATCGGGGTGCCCGATTCGGCGACGGCAGCCGGGTTCGGATACGCCGCTAAATCCGGGATACCTGTAGCCGAAGGGCTGATTAAGAACCGTTATATGGGCCGCACATTCATCGCTCCCGACCAGAGAATCAGGGAACTCGGCGTTAAAGTAAAGTTCAATCCGCTGCAGGAAATACTGGAAGGCAAACGCATAGTACTGGTAGACGACAGCATCGTCAGGGGGACGACAACACCCCAGGTCATCAAGCTGCTGCGCAAGAGCGGAGCCAAGGAAGTTCATATGCGAATCTGCGCTCCGCCGATTTGCTACCCGTGTTATCTGGGAGTGGATATGGCCAACCGCTGGGAGCTGATAGCGGCGCAGAAGACCATTCCCGAGATAAGAGACTTCATCGGAGCCGATTCGCTGGGATATCTCAGCATCGAAGGGCTTATAAAAGCGGTAGACCTACCGAAAGAGGATTTCTGCCTGGCCTGTTTTACAGGGGATTATCCCATGCCGGTACAGCTATCGATGGACAAGATGGCACTTGAATCGACCTGCCCCAGAAAACGCCTTCTGTTAAAGAAATAATTCGAAGAATATCCTCCTGAAAACTCTCCTTCTTGTGCATTCAACCGATTGCAACAACTATCTTCTAATGATATGATAGAAGCCTGCCGGGTTGAAGAAAACCGAATCCGGCAGGAGGTCTTTATACGAATAATCACAATTTTAACCTATCGGATATCAGCAAACTCCTACGGCAACCGGCAAGAACGACTGTTTTAAAAATAGTTTCAGGAGGCAAATCAAATAAAGTACACTTATGATGCGGCAGGTGTCAGCATCAATACCGCTGACAGTATAAAATCGGTAATCAAACAACATGCCAAAAAGACCGCAAGACCGGAAGTACTGGCAGGTCCGGGGCTTTTCGGCGGCATGTTCGAAATCAAAGGTTATCAGCAACCGGTGCTGGTATCCAGCATCGACGGGGTCGGAACCAAGCTTAAAATAGCGGAAGCCATGGACAGGCATGACACCGTCGGTCAAGACCTTGTCAACCACTGTGTCAATGACATCCTAACGTGCGGTGCCGAACCTCTGTTCCTGCTGGACTATATTGCCATGGGGAAACTATCCCCTGACAGGGTCGATGCAGTTGTCAAGGGGCTGTCAAGTGCCTGCAAAGAAAGCAACTGTGCGCTTATCGGCGGAGAAACTGCCGAGATGCCCGGCTTATATGCTGTGGGGGATTACGACCTGGCCGCCTGTATCATCGGCGTCGTTGAAAAAGACAGGATTATCAACGGGGCATCTATTACTGAAGGAGACGTTGCCATCGGACTGGCTTCCAACGGATTGCACACCAACGGCTATTCCCTGGCAAGAAAAGTCCTCGGAGATACCCCAGAAGCAGTCAGAAAATTCTATCCCGAAATGGGGAAAACCGTCGGGGAAGCCCTTTTGGAAACCCATGTCTGTTATCTAAAACAGCTAAAATCTTCGCTGCCCTTAATAAAAGGAATGGCGCATATCACGGGGGGTGGACTACCCGGTAACGTCCCCAGAATTCTGCCGGACGGCGTCGCCGCCAGATTCGACAGCAGCAAATGGGATGTCCCCTATATTTTCCGGCTTATTCAGGAAAAGGGAGAAGTCGATAACAAAGAGATGTATCACGTTTTTAATATGGGAATCGGAATGGTTGTTTTCTGCTCACCGGAGAATGTTTCAAAAATAATGGAGCAGGTTCCCGGAGCCAGGGTCATCGGAGATATCATCAAACAGGCAGGAAACGGACGGGTCATCATAGAATAAGTCAATTACATCAGGAGGTTATATTAACATGAGAGCTATCGTAAGCGTATCCGATAAAACCGGCGTTGCCGATTTTGCCGCAGAACTGGCAAAACTCGGATTCGAAGTTTTTTCCACCGGCGGCACCAAGAAAGCCCTGAAAGAAGCCGGAGTTGCCGTTAAGGGCATCTCCGAGATGACGGGGTTTCCCGAAATACTGGACGGCAGGGTCAAAACCCTGCACCCGGCGGTGCACGGGGGGCTTCTGGCAAAGCGCAACCTCGAATCCCATATGAAAGAACTGAAAGAGAATAATATACAACCCATTGACATGGTGGTGGTCAACCTCTATCCGTTTGTCCAGACCGTGTCAAAGGAATGGGTTACGCTGGATACCGCGCTGGAAAATATCGACATCGGCGGGCCGACCATGATTCGCGCCGCCGCCAAGAACTTCCCCAGTGTTATAGTCATAGTAGACCCGGCGGACTATCCCTCCATACTCGAAAAACTGAAGAAGGGCGAAGTCGATATGGCGGAGAGGCAAAGGCTGGCGCAAAAAGCCTTCCAGCATGTCGCCGTCTACGATACCGCTATCTCCCAGTACCTTAGACAGGGGGTTGACAGTTTTCCCGAGGATATGACAATCGCCTTGAAGAAACGCTACGACCTGAGATACGGGGAGAACCCGCACCAGAAAGCAGCCTTCTACTCCGAGAACGTCGCCGGCAAGAAAGTAGATACCGGCATCACCTGGGCAAAAGTGCTGTGGGGCAAGGAGCTTTCATTCAACAATATCCTGGATGCCGATGCCGCATGGGGAGCCGTAACCGATTTTTCCGAACCGACAGTGGGCATCGTCAAACATACCAACACCTGCGGGCTTGCCAGCCATGACAATTTAGTGGAGGCTTACAAGAGGGCATTAAGCGGCGACCCGGTTTCCGCTTACGGCGGCATCGTCGCCTGCAACCGCAGGATTACACTGGCGATGGCAGAAGCCATGAAAGAAGTCTTTTACGAAATCGTCATCGCTCCCGAATATGAAGATGCTGCACTCGATTTTTTGAAGCAGAAGAAGAACTTGCGCATACTGGTTCCCGAGCTGCCATTAGACTATGGCAAAAAACCGGTCGGTTACCTGGATTACCGCAGGGTAAGAGGCGGCATGCTGGTGCAGACCTCCGATTCGCTGGCGGAAGACGACCTGCAATTAAAGACGGTAACGAAGAGAGAGCCGACAGAGGCAGAACTTAGAGACCTTAAGTTTGCCTGGCGTGCGGTCAAGCACATTAAATCCAACGCTATCGTTCTCGTAAAGGACAAAACGATGCTTGGAATGGGTTCGGGGCAGCCAAACAGGGTCATCAGCGTTGAAATCTCTGCCAAAAAAGCCGGTGACAACGCCAAAGGCAGTGTCATGGCCTCGGACGCTATGTTCCCCTTCCCCGACAGTGTGGAACAGGCAGCGGCAGTCGGCGTTACCGCCATCATTCACCCGGGAGGTTCGATACGGGATAACGAATCGATAGAAGCAGCGGATAAATATAACATCGCCATGGTCTTTACCGGCGTCAGGCACTTCCTGCACTAATCCCCGATATTGTCCAGAGTTGTCAAGGCTTTTCAACCCCCTTTCGATAAGAGAGGGGGTTTTCTTTTTTAAATGTCATTGCGGACATAAGGGTTAAAACGACTTGAATTTGGAAATAATAAAAGCCGTATGTGGCAAGCCTACTAAAAAGCCGTTCGTGTCCTTCGTCAGGCTCAGGATGCGCGGAATAAAATAATAAAGCCGTGCCGAAGGATGTTGAGTTCCGTAGTTCGGAACGAAATCCCGACAGGTCGGGATCGAACCATAACGGCGACGATTAGCTAAATATGTTTCTTCCGTTCGTTTAACCCTTCGACAAGCTCAGAGCGAACGGAATATAATAACAAAGCCGTGCCAAAGGAGGGTGAGTTCCGTAGTTCGGAACGAAATCCCGACATGTCGGGATCGAACCATAACGGCGTTAATTATTAAAGCAATCGATATTGCCAAGAATAATACTTTTCTATATTGACTTCTCTCTGATTTTTCTGTATATTCTTATTATTCTGATTTTTGGGAGGGAGAAATGGATTGCTGTAAAGGTTCGGATAACCTGCCCTGCTGCCAGGTTGAGTCCGTTATCAGCATCGATGAACGGGGTCAGATGGTTCTGCCGAAAGAAATAAGGGAAAAAGCCAACATTAAAGCAGGCGATAAACTGGCGCTGGTCAGATGGAACAATACAAACGATATCAGATTTATTGCACTGGTTAAAATCGAAGACCTCAACAAACTGGTGCAGCAAATGCTGGGACCCGCCCTGAAAGAGATAACCGGGTAAAGGAGAAACAGTTGAAAAAAGAAGAAATACGCAAGACGGTCAGGGAAGAATACGCCAGAGTCGCCAGGGGTAATACATCCTGTTGCGGACAATCGAGTTCCTGCTGCGGGGCATCTACAGCCGAAAAAACAAGTAAAGAAATCGGATATTCTGAAGACGAAATGAACGCCGTTCCGGACGGGGCCAACCTGGGACTGGGATGCGGCAACCCGACGGCGATGGCATCTCTGAAAGAAGGAGAAACGGTTCTCGACCTAGGCTCCGGTGCCGGGTTCGATTGCTTCCTGGCAGCCAACAGGGTCGGCAAGACCGGACATGTCATAGGGGTTGACATGACGCCGGATATGCTGGAAAAAGCGCGCGCCAATGCCCGCAAGGGGGGCTATGACAATACCGAGTTCCGGCTGGGCGAAATCGAGAACCTGCCGGTTGCCGATAATTCCGTCGATGTTATTATCTCCAACTGTGTCATTAACCTTTCACCGGATAAAGTAAGGGTTTTCGAAGAAGCCTTCCGTGTCCTTAAGCCCGGCGGCAGGTTGATGGTATCCGACATTGTCTTATTGAAAAAGCTGCCCGATTTTGTAAGGGAATCCGTCTCCGGGTATGTCGGTTGCATATCGGGGGCAATTCTTAAAAAAGATTACATCAGCGCCATCGAGGGACGCGGTTTCCGCGATGTTAAAATTATTGACGAAACCCTGTTTCCAATCGATTGCATGGCAAACGACCCGACGGCTCAGGCAATTATAAAAGAGAAGAAGATAACTGCCGCTGAAATCAGGGATATCGAGAACTCGGTCGTCAGCGTCAAGGTAAGCGCGGTTAAACCCTCTTGAACTCAATCTTCAAAACACGCTTCGTTTTATCGGTTACCCGGTACCTGTCGTCGATGCGGTAACCGGCGACCCAGGTAATTTGTCCACGGACTGGCAAGCCCTGTCCATGGCAGCAGACAAGGGGTATGCGTTCCCGCCAGCTTTGCGGGATTTTGAGGTCTATCATAAAACGGTTCAGCCGTTTGGGAGTATCGAAACCCAGCGGCTGGAAGCGGTCTCCCTCGACTCTGCTGCGGACAATCAGGCTGCCACCGGTTTTATCAAAATCGACAAAAGCGGTGAACTCGTTACCCGAATCGCCCGCTACCACTTTTTCTGCAATCGATGTTTCGATAGACCAGCCGGATATGACGGTGACACCGGGAATATTCACTTCGGATTCGCCGAAGATTTCAGGGAAAGGACAAAGGGCTTTAATATCGCTGCCAAGCAGGTATCTGCCATATTCTACGGCAAAAATAAGCCCGTAGGGTAGATTTATGTACTTGCCGGCCTGTTTACCCAGAACACCCATTATTTCTTCGATATGGCGCTCCTCGATATCTTTCAGGGTTCCCAGCATCTCCTTAATGGTCGTCCTCAACAGGTGACGTTTCAACACATCGGGCAGCCCGTCGAACCCGTCTCTTTTCAAAATGACCATATCGTTCTTCGGCTCGATTATGTCTCCCCTGACTTTTTCCAGTTCCGAGTCCAGGAAAGCGATTTCGTCGGCGGCGATGGCGGAAGTGCGCAGCAGGGATTCGACTACCCCCGGATTATAGTTTTTAAGTTCGGGGAGCAGTTTTTGCCTGACACGGTTGCGCAGCGGCGACAGCGACAGGTTGGTGCTGTCAAGCCTTGCCGCCAGTTTATGCGCATCGCAATACCTCTGCGTTTCATCGCGGCTTATCTCGAGAAGCGGTCTTATTATGTTAATTTGGCGGCCGTTCAACAGGCGGCTGCTTTTAGCATTCAATCCGATAAGCCCCTTGATGCCGGTTCCCCGTATTATATGCAGCATTATCGTTTCCACCTGGTCGTCGAGGGTATGCCCGGTAGCTATGGCGACTGCCCCGACGGAAGCGGCAGTTCTGGACAGGAAGTCATAGCGCACCTCTCTCGCCGCCTCCTCCATGGACAACCTGTGTTTTTTCTGATACCCCCTGACATCGGCCTTTGACACCGTTACCGGAATGTCCAGACTGTCGGCCAGCCGCACAACATATTCCGCATCGGCGTCGGATTCTTCTCCACGCAGCTGATGGTCGAGATGGGCCACGTGCAAACCGATACCCAGCTTGTCCTTCAGGGAAACCATAACATGCAGCAGGCAGGTGGAATCGGCACCGCCGGATACCGCCAGCAGCAGGCAATCGCCCTTCGACACCATCTGCTTTTCCCTGATGAAGCGGGATACTCTTTGCTGTACTGATAATTTGTTTGCAGTCATTTCAGTTCAATTATAGTGAGCGGGGGTATGCAGAGCAAACCTTTCTCAATTCTTCCGGCATGTAGCCGGTATCGTTGAATACCTGCAGCCATTCGGATTCGCCGTCGAGCGTGATAATGCTGACGCTGCCGGTGTCCATACGGAAACGGTTGATTTGAGAAAGCGGAACATCCAGCACCCTGCAAATTATCGAGAGTATTACGAAGTAGTGAGAGACAAGTACCACCGTGCATTCATCGTATTCAGCGGAAAGACTTTTTATGAAACTCCAGCTGCGCTCCTGCACATCCGGGAGGGATTCGCCGCCGGGGATTGTAACCGGCAAGTCATTCTCGAAAAGATATTCACTGAATCTTTTACCGAGGTCGGCGGAGAGGATGCCCTCGAGTTCACCGGCTTCTATTTCACGAATGGCGGGGGTTATCTCAACTGGAATGTTATGTAAAGCCGCAATTTCCCCGGCAGTTACGGCGGCACGCTGCAAGGGGCTGGAATATACGGCTTTAATCTTCTCCTTTGCCAGCATATCCGCCAGCCCTTTCGCCTGTTCCCTGCCGATACCGTTCAACGGGGTATCGCTGGAGCCCCCCTGCACCCTTTTTACCCTGTTCCAGTCAGTTTCCCCGTGCCTTACAAGCATTATTTTTAACATTAATTACCCCTTATTCATCATTTCCCGGTCAGTCCGCATAAATCTCCTGGCATAAGATATACGCCTGTAATAACCGGGATGGTCGTCCAGCAACAGTTCCACCCACAGCGGAGGATTGACCTCACCCAGGTTCTGCTGCGTCAGTTTTGTAAGCATGGAAATAAAAGCCTGCGGGTTTCCCGTCAGCCTGATGGCAAAATCGTCGGCAGCCATCTCAAAACTGCGCATAACCGCATTGGAAACAGGTGTCAAAATCAGGTTAACTATCGCAAATACAAGAATCAGCAGCGGCAGCATGGCGGCATCCCCCATACCGCCGAATCCCAGCGGTTCCGCCAGGGCGCCGGCGGCAATACAGGTTATCCACAGGCAGGCAAACAAAATCAGAGCCTGAAATAAAAAGATACCCACGAAATCGCGGTGCTTATGATGCCCCAGTTCATGCGCAATCACCGTTTCTATCTCCTCAGGGGAATACTCCGCAAGCAGAGTATCGCTTAAAGCCACGCGCCTCGTCCTGCCTATCCCCATAAGGGCGGCATTGGCGGTTGTCTGTTTACTGCTGAACTCGATGGTATAAACGCCCTTTATGGAAACCCCGGCCTTCTCCGCAAGAGCGGAGAATCGCTGCTTCAGGTTTTCATCTTCAAGCGGCTTCGTCCTGTAGAACATGGGAATCAGCACCACAGGCAGCAAAGTGCTCAGTATCAGGCTGACGACAAGCAAAAGCCCCCAGACCACCAGCCACCACAGTTCCGGCAGAACGCCGACAGCCCAGTAAGCAGTCGCAACGACCGATATGGCAAGGATTGACGTCAATGCCCCTGACTGAAGGGAATCCCCCAACCAGCCCGCAAAACCCTGGTTGGACAATCCGTAACGCCTGGCAAGAACGAATCCCCTGTAATAGTTGACAGGGGTTGACAACACCCCGTAGACAACGACGAGGACGAGCGAATAGACGACAGCCGCAGGAACAGCCGGTAAACCGATGAAAGATACAATCTCCGATGAAAACCCGCTGAATATAAGCCATAGCAGTAATGCAGCCGACAATACCGCTTCGAGAAAAGATAGCCGGCGGTTTATACGCGCATATTTTTTCGCTTTGATGCGCCTGTCAGCCGAAAGGACAGGGGTGGAAAATTCCTCACTGGCACTTTGACTGCTCAATTATCAACTCGTTTTTAAAATCAACCTGGTGCGGTGAACCGACAACGGACGGGCAAAACCCAGCGCCTTGATAACCTGCTCGGGCCTGCCTGCGCCGCGACTGTCACAGGCCAAACGCATTCCGACCCTGGCAAGATTGTCCTTGCAGCCTTCTATCCACATATCTTCGATGAGCGGCCTGAGGTCGTAGCATTTCGTGCCGGTATCGCGCTCATGCTGCCAGGGAAACTGCTTCTCGGCCAGCATGGATGTCAATGCCTGTCCAAGGGAATCCTCCCCCTCTTCGACAGATACTTCGACCATGTATTCGGCAGCAGTCACCTGCGCCTGCAAAGCAGGCAGTGCGGCATCCACCTGATATGTGTTCAATATCTCCATACCGGCAGGCATCTGCCTGTTGACAGCTTCGGTAAAATTATGGGGAGATACGGCATCGCTGATATAAACATCCATCAATTCGGCATCGCTGGTAACACCGGTAGCCAGAGGTGACGCCAGCGAGATACGCGGGTGCGGATTGAACCCCTCGGTATAAGCCAGCTCGATGCCGGCACGCCGAAAAGCCCTTACCCACACCCTGATAATATCCAGGTGGGAAATGTATTTAACTTCCGCCCCTCTTCTAAACCTTATTCTGAGCCGGCTCATCTTCCTTCTTCTTTTCCCTGGTCACCATTATTTCTTCTATCTTATGACCCTTCATGCGGGTTATTACGATTTTCAGGTCCTTATATTTGATTTGCCTTCCCTGCTTGGGAATACGCCCCAACAGTTGCAAAATAAAACCGGCAACCGTTTCGTACTCGCCCTCCGGCAAACCCAATCCCATCTCTTCGTTAACCTCCTCGATACGCATCGTGCCGTCTATCTGGAAGGTGTTTTCATCGATTGACTCGAATTCTTTCTCAGCCGCCGCCAACTCGTCTCCCACCGGCCCGACTATTTCCTCCATCAGGCGGCTCAAAGAGACGATGCCTGCCGTACCGCCGTATTCATCGACTATTATGCTCATACGGAAATTCTTGTCGCGCATCTCGGCAAACAGTTCGTCTATGGGTTTAGTCTCGGGAACGAAATACGCCGGACGAATCAGGTCGTCTATGAGACTGTCAGACGTTATATTTCCTTTTGCCTGTGCCATAAGCACATCTTTTATGGACAATATGCCCACGATGTTGTCCATGTTCTCCACATAAACAGGGAACCGCGACATCGGGTTTTCCGAATATATGGCTAAAAACTCAGCGATTGTTTTCCCTTTCTCCACCCCGACCACCTCCAGCCTGGGAACCAGCACCTCGCTGACCGGGCGGTCGCCGAAATCGAAAACGGCATGCAGCAGGTCGGCTTCGGATTCTTCAACAGTTCCTTCCTGGTGCCCTACCGTTATCATGGTGCGTATTTCATCGGCGCTGACCAGTGTCTTGGGAACCTCCTTGCCCCCCAACAGGCGGGACAAACCGGATGCAATCCAGCTGAGAACAAAAACTACCGGGTAGAATATCCAGCTGAGCCATTCGATGGGACGCGCGAACAAAGTGGATATCCGTTCCGGGTGCTGCTTGGCAAATGTTTTCGGAGTGGTTTCCCCGAATATCAGCAGAATTATCGTCATACCGGCGGTGGCAATAGCAACGCCCTTATCCTGTCCCCACATCGTTATCGCCAGAGTGGTGGCAATAGAAGTTGCCGCAACGTTAACCAGGTTGTTTCCCAGCAGTATCGTCGATAAAAATCTCTCTGGTTTTTCAAGCAATTTGGCGACTTTTTTGGCACCGCTTACATTGGTTTCTACCATGTGCTGCAGGCGGAATCTCTCCAGCGATGTAAAGGCAGTTTCCGAGCTGGAAAAAAAAGCGGAAAGAACAAAACAAATCAAGAGAAGCACTAAATACCATGCTTCATCAGACATTTCCCCTCACCTCATTTGAAATTCATATGTAATCAACATATTCAGTTTTTAATGTTACTTTTTTCAACGTATTCCACAACAATAATAACATCGGGTAATACGGGTGTCAAAATACAAACTCTAAAATATCAGGCCGGTGTGCTATAATTGGCTGTTATGAAAATACTCGGAATTGAATCCTCCTGCGATGAAACGGCTGCAGCCATAGTCGAAGACGGAAACAGAATCCTTTCCAGCGAAATCGCCTCGCAGGTCGAGATTCACGCCCGTTACGGCGGGGTAGTTCCCGAAGTGGCATCCAGGCAGCATATTCTTTCCATAATCCCGGTTATACAAAAAGCCATGGAAGATGCAAAAGCAAGCTGGGAAGACATAGACGGCATTGCAGTTACCGTCGGGCCCGGACTGGCAGGCTCTCTGCTGGTGGGAGCCAGCGTTGCCAAAGCCCTTGCCAGTGTCAAGGGGTTGCCTCTTATGGGTATCAATCATCTGGAAGGGCACCTGTATGCCAACTGGCTGGGTGAGACCGAACCCGTTTTCCCGCTCTTATGCCTGATTGTCTCCGGCGGACACAGCGACCTGGTGCTTATGAGAGGGCATGGAGATTATACGATGCTGGGCAGAACCCGCGACGATGCCGCAGGAGAAGCCTTTGACAAGGCTGCACGCATACTGGGACTGGGATACCCGGGAGGCCCGGCCATTGACAGGGCAGCTGAAAATGGCAACCCCTGTATAGACCTTCCCCATTCGTGGATAAAGGGAACCAATGATTTCAGTTTCAGCGGCATAAAAACCTATCTCCAAAAACTGAACGAGGAAGGAAAAATCAACAAGGACGACATTGCCGACCTGGCAGCCAGTTTTCAAAAAGCCGTAGTGGACGTACTGGTGGGTAAAACCATCGAAGCGGCCCTGCAAAACGACGTCAGGCAGATACTGCTCTCCGGAGGGGTTGCCGCCAACCGCATGCTTCGCAGGCGGATGACGGAGAAATCCCACATTCCGGTGCTCATACCCAAACCGGTTCTCTGCACAGACAACGCCGCCATGGTAGCTTCCTGCGGTTACTTTCATTTCCAGACCGGTAGAACAAGCCCGCTGAATATAGATGTAGTGCCCGGGCTCAAACTGGCTTAGCCGCAGCAGTTATTTCGATGCTCTTTTTTACATGTAAGACAGATTTAACGAGATTTAAAGAGTTTACAGGCAAAAATATTCAATAAAAAAGTTTTTTCACCCGTAGTATTCCGTACGCTACAACTCTATCTCAGTCAAATAGTTGCAGAAAAAAATAATTTGGTTTATTATATTTACGTTAGCAGTCTCCCCTTGAGATTGCTAATAATACGAAAAACGTTGTTAGTTTAATAAAAATAAAGCCAAAAAGGAGGATATGAATGGCAATTAAATTACAACCGTTAGCCGACCGGGTGGTCGTCTGCCCTATCGAGAGAGAAGAGGTAACCAGAGGAGGAATCGTCCTGCCCGATACCGCAAAGGAAAGGCCGATGGAGGGGGAAGTAATTGCTGCAGGTCCCGGAAAAATGACCGATGACGGCAAGAGAATAGCCATGGATGTCAAAGTCGGCGATATCGTTGTCTATGCCAAATACGGCGGCACCGAAATCAAAATCGACGGCAAAGAGTACATGATATTGAACGAAAGCCAGATACTGGCTAAGAAATGTTAATAATTTAAGATAAATTTAGGAGAGAAAAATATGGCAAAACAAATAATATTCGGAGAAGAAGCCAGACATTCCTTGAAGAAAGGTATTGACACCCTGGCCAATACGGTAAAAGTAACGCTGGGCCCCAAGGGCAGACCGGTGGCTATCGAAAAGAAATGGGGCGCTCCCCTGGTAATCGATGACGGCGTCAACATTGCCAAAGAGATTGAGCTCCCCGATCCGTTCGAGAACATGGGAGTCCAGATGGTTAAAGAAGCCGCCAGCAAGACCAACGATGCCTGCGGCGACGGCACCACGACATCGACCATACTGGCATCTGCCATTATCAACGAAGGCTTCAAGAATATCGCTGCCGGAGCGGAACCCTTAGCTATAAAGAGAGGCATCGAAAAAGCAACCGCCGCTATCTTAAAGAATCTTACCGATACTTCCACTCCTGTCAATGGTAAGGAGCAAATCGTTCAGGTAGCCACTATTACAGCCAAGGATAACAATATCGGAAACTTAATTGCCGATGTAATGGAGAAAGTCGGCAAGGACGGCGTCATCACCATCGAAGAGTCCAAAGGAACCGCTTTCGAGACCGATTATGTAGAAGGCATGCAGTTCGACAGGGGTTATCTCAGCGCCTATTTCGTAACCGATACGGCAAGGATGGAAGCTGTTCTTGAAGACCCGTATATACTTATAACCGACAAGAAAATCACAGCCATTGCCGATATCCTTCCTTCGCTGGAAAAAATCTTACAGGTAACCAAGAACCTGCTCATAATCGCCGAAGACATCGAAGGAGAAGCTCTGGCAACTCTGGTAGTCAATAAACTGCGCGGTACATTGAACGTGCTGGCTGTCAAGGCCCCCGGATTCGGCGACAGGCGCAAAGCCATGCTTCAGGATATTGCCACCCTCACCGGCGGCACCGTCATCACAGAGGACATCGGCCGCAAGCTGGACTCGGTTGAACCGAGCGACCTGGGAAGAGCCCGCCGCGTATCGTCCGATAAGGACCACACCACCATCATCGAAGGCAAAGGCGAGGTCAAGGACATTCAGGATAGAATCAAGCAACTGAAATCCCAGATCGAAGAAACCGATTCAGAATTCGATAAGGAAAAACTGCAGGAGAGAATGGCCAGACTTGCCGGCGGCGTAGCCGTTATCAAAGTCGGCGCCGCTACCGAAACCGAAATGAAAGAAAAGAAGCACCGCGTAGAGGATGCCCTGGCAGCTACCAAGGCCGCTGTAGAAGAAGGCATACTCCCCGGCGGCGGCGTCAGCCTGCTCAACTCGCTGAAAGCCCTGGACAAAATGGAGGTTACCGGCGATGAACTGACCGGCGTCAACATCATCAGGAAAGCCGTGGAAGAACCGATTCGCCTTATCGCCAATAATGCAGGCAAGGACGGTGCGGTAATCGCAGACGCTGTCAAGAAGAGCCCTGTCGGTGTCGGTTATAACGCCGAAGCCGACAGGTTCGGCAACATGGTCGAGATGGGCATTATCGACCCGACCAAGGTCGTCCGTTCGGCTATCACCAACGCCACCAGCATCGCCAATATGGTACTGGTCACCGAATCGCTGGTCGCCGATATCCCCGAGAAAGAGAAACCTCAAATGGGCGGCGGCATGGACGCCGGTATGGGCGGCATGGGAGGAATGTACTAAGCACTGGACAGACCTCCGGACAGGATATAGACAAGGACTTTAAACGGGCGTGGCGTAAGTGCCGCGCCCGTTTTTTTTGCTTCGCCGTTATGACAGAGGCATAATAATAATCTTAATTAACACTATACAATTAGGTTTATTTTTCGAATAATTCGTCATCTTCCCACTTCAACGGATTTTCATCAATATATTTCCAGCGAGACAGGTAATCCTTTTCATCGCGAATTATATGGTCATAATATCTCGATTGCCAAACCGAATAGCCGATTCGCTTGCTGACAAATCCCTTCAAATGTTGAATAATCCTGCCGATTTTCGGAGCTTGTAATGCCAACTCGCCATTGTCGGAAAGACTGATGAGCATATGTAAATGATTAGGCATAATTACGTATTTATCAATTCCAACCGATGGATAAATCGCACTAATACTGTTTATGGCGTTATCTATAATCTGTCCGTTTCGTGACAGGGGCGGACGACCAATGGTCGTCCCTACGTTTATATCCCACAAGATAGAAGTTTTGTTTTTAGTGCATATAGTGATGAAATATACGCCACCTTGTGAATAATCGTAATCCCTTAATCTTATATTTTTACGTATCGGCAACTCCAATTTATTTCCTCACGACAATAAACCAAACAGATATTTTTGCTATTTTATACATGATAGTAATACTCGTAGGGACGGGCACGGCCCGTCCGCCATCACGTTATATCATAAAAGACCTCTTGACAGCACTGTCAAGGGCTGACCTTTCTATAAACGGAGCAAGGATTCCAGTGGTTCATCCCTGTCAACGGGGCCGACCACCGCCAGCTTCAACAAGTTCGACTCCATCAGTTCACAGGCAATTTCACGAATATCTTCAGCGGTAACCGCATCTATAATCGCAACCACATCATTAACGTCTAATATGAGGTTATTGAGGATTTCCTGAGAACCCAGCCAGCTGGCTACATGGCGGTTATCCTCCATCCTTAAAAGGATTCTCCCCTTGGTCATTTCCCTTGCCTTCATCAACTCCGCCTCCGAAACCTTTTTGTCCTTAAAAACAAACATCTGTTCCAATATAACTTCAACGGCCATAGACAACTTCTTGGGCTCTACCCCGGCATAGACGATTAAAGAACCGGTATCGGACAGGTGCTCGGCATAACTGGCAATCGTATACGCAAGCCCCAGCTTATCCCGAACCTCGGCAAAAAGACGGCTGCTCATTCCCTCTCCGAGTATTATGTTCAACACGTCGAGATGATAGCGCTTCGGATGAAACCTCGATAACCCGGGCAATGCCAGGCAAAGATGCGCCTGCTCTATTTTTCTCTTTTCTATTTTTACAGGCATGCATTCCTTTAGCTTATAGGATTTATACTTATGAAAGTGCTGACGGTTCTCCCAGTTGCCCAGGCTACCGCTGACCGATTGCACCACCTCGTCATGCCCGATGTTTCCGGCTACGGCAACTACCGTATTGGACGGCAGATAGCTCAACTGCATATACGAAAGCAGGTTCTCGCGGGTAATGGACGATACCGTCCTTTTACTTCCGGCAACATCCCTGGCAAGCGGGCTTCCGTACCACAAATACTCGTCGATAAGGCTATTTACCCTCTGGTCGGGGGCGTCACGCGTCATTTTGATTTCTTCAATGATGACCTGCCTCTCCTTTTCCATATCCGCCGGGTCGAAACGCGAATGTAACAACATATCGGTCAACACATCCATGGCTACCGGAAAGTGGCTGCTCGGCACCTTACACCAGTATACGGTAACCTCCTTGTCAGTCCCCCCGTTAAGCACACCTCCAACCCCCTCAATCGACTCCGAGATAATCCTGGACTCGGGGCGTTTTTCCGTTCCCCTGAACAGCAAATGCTCGATAAAATGCGATACTCCGGCAATGTTATCCTTTTCATACCGTGAACCGACGCCGACAAAGATACATATAGACACCGAATGCGTATACGGCATGTTTTCCGTAATCACCCTCAAACCGTTATCCAGTACCGTTTTCTGATGCAACAGGTCACCCCCTTTTCATTTGTGGATATTTTATCATTGATTACATAAAGAGTGTCAATGGATATGTCAGGAGGTCAAGGGACAACCTTCACACCCAATCCAGATTTGAAAAGAGTGCCTGCATCGAATCCACAGCTTTAACAACCGATGAACAAAGCCTTGACAAATCCCCCTGACAACCCCTTGCCAAATGGTCGATACTAAAATTTATCTAAAAAATCTATTGACAGGGGTTTTATCAGTGCTATAATAAAAGCATAGTTATATTGAGTGAATGTTCAATGAACATTATTGATAACATCTACTAATACTTCTTGTTTAAAGGAGCGTGTAAAAATGGGAATTTTTAAAAAGCTGATAAAAAACAAACTTTTTATGCTCGGCCTCCTCGTTCCGATATTTTTCCAGATTATTTTTTTAAGCATCGTAATCCCCGCAATTAAAGACGGGAATGACAGGGTGACAGACATGAACATCGCTGTTGTAAACGAGGATACGGTTCTGGGCGTCGAGGTCTCATCCAAATTGCTGTCGGTTTTACCATTTAAAACCGAAAAATTGTCCGGGCTGGATGATGCACTGGATGAAATGGAAAACGGCGATTGCAATATGGTGATTTATATACCTTCCGACTTTACGCTTAAATGTCAGCAAGGCGAGGGGCAAATATCATATTATATCAACCAGGCTGCTCCCAGCATGACCAAACAGGTAATGGAAGCGGCAGCCCTGAGCATCAATCAAACCCTCAACGAAGCTTCTTTTACCGCCATTATAGAGAACTTGAAACAGAGCTCCGCAACTGTTCTCGGACAGACCGGCTTACCGGAGGAAGCTTTAGCGCAAATTTCCTCTTATCTCGACCAGGCATTCGATTCGCTAAAATACATTTCAATCACCGGTGATATCCATAAAGTAAACAACGCCGATGGGCTTGCTCCGACAGTCTTCCCGTTTTTAATATTCCTGATCTATTTCATCAGTTGCATACTGCTTACCGTTTTGCATGCTCTTGTCTATAAACCGCTCAAAAGCGAGTTTTCTACAGCCAAGGTGCTCCTCTCTCAACTGGTTACCAATATAGTAATTTCACTGGTGATACCCGGGGTGTTTATCGGTTTGCTGGCCTGCTTTGACATATCGTTCAGTTTCAGCCTGGCAGCAGCCTGGATTCTATTATCGGCAGGTTTTTTCACGTTTCTCTACACCATCCAGGCTTTCACCAACTGGTTCGGGCTCCCCGGAGTCGCAGTGGTCGTATTGCTGTTACCGCTGCAACTGGTAAGTTCCGGGTTAATCTATTCAAAGGAAATCCTGCCTTCTTTCTATTCTGCTGCCGGCGATTATTTACCGGCTACTTACTTCGGTAACGGAATGCTGAAGATGTTTTACGGAGGAGCTTCGGTATCGGAAGAAATTCTGATGTTACTGCTGATTGCAGTAATTATGATGTTCCTGTCAACCCTGTCCGTTTTCAGGAAGAAAGAGTTAACGGAAACAGTGATAATATAATCCAAGGTTGTTAAAAACAGGGAACAAAAGGGGCTGTACATATGATAATTACGAGAATCAAATATCAGAATTACAGCCCCTGATATCACAAAAAATAGAAGAAATATATCATACAGATAATATCAGTGATATAATAGCCTGATATAAAACTGAGTGAGCATTTAATGAAAATAGAAAAAGAAAAGAAATTTACAAAAGCGGAGCAGGCTGCGGTAAGACGCAACCAGATCATCGACACGGCGCTCAAGTTATTCGCCGAAAAAGGTTTCAGCAATACAACCATCAAGGATATATCCGAAGCTGCCGGAACTTCACTGGGATTGATGTACCACTATTTCGCCAGCAAGGAAGAACTGCTGATCGCCGTATTCGAACGGCATAGTTTCCTGGAACCCCTGAGAAATATCTTAAATATTAAAGATACCAAGCCGGTTCGCGATGTTCTGTATACCGTTGCCTGCGGTTTCTATGAATTGATGGTCAGCAAAAAAGAACTGGTAAGCATAGTATTCAACGAGATGCGTATCAATTCTTCCCTTAACAAGTCATGGTCCATAATACCTTCGGAGGGGATAAAACTGATAAGTGAATATCTTGATGCCAATATCGCCTCAGGCAACCTCAGACCTCATAATACCGAGGTCGCCGCACGCACCATGATGTACACCGTAATCATGCATTTTATAAGTCAGGATTTTCTGCCGAAGAGCAACCTTAAAACTGAGCAGTACCTTAGACAAACCGTAGACATTTTTCTGGACGGCATTGCCGCCCGCCCTTAATAACGTCTTGCCTGAATAGACATCGCCACCGCTGCCCACGGATGATATAATAACCCCTGTTAGCTCTTTAACAGGAACGAATTAAATACACAATAGCAGTACACAAAACACTTTAAAATGCATCCTTCGTTTTTGACAATTACGGTGTTCTCGTAGTATCATAAATGCTGCTAGATGGAGTCCTAGGAGTGTAGCTCAGCCCGGTAGAGCAGCGGTCTCCAAAACCGTCGGTCAGGGGTTCGAATCCTCTCACTCCTGCCATGCCGAGATGGTGGAATGGCAGACACGCTAGCTTGAGGGGCTAGTGAGCGCAAGCTTGTGAGAGTTCAAATCTCTCTCTCGGCACCAGATGGAGTGTGCGGAAGTAGTTCAGCGGTAGAATGCCTCCTTGCCAAGGAGGAGGTCGCGAGTTCGAATCTCGTCTTCCGCTCCATTAAAAAAAGAGGTGGCGACGTAGCCAAGTGGTAAGGCAGGGGTCTGCAAAACCCCCATTCAGCGGTCCGAATCCGCTCGTCGCCTCCAGCATCTACCAATTCAAATTCAACCATAGACACACCCTTTGACATCGGTTAGACACTCCAACATCCTTGTCATATCTTTTCCGTCATATTTTTCCCGCTTCCCCCGCAAAACGTCCTTTACATAACACATAACAATATTTCAATAATAACTTTTTTTCATCGGTTATTTATTTACGTATAAAAAACAAATAACAACCGGCATATCAAACGTATTTCCCCTCAAATATTTTTTAGGTTTTTATAAAAATCATGGCCTTTGCAACTTTTTGTTAATAATTTAGTGATATAATCCCGGCAGAACATAAGACAGATGCAACTATATCCTTAAAATTGCGTTTTCATAATAGAGGCATTAAACAAGCAAAGGAAAGTGCATTGATGAATACTCAAAAATACAATGATATTTTAAACTGGATAAAAACGCACAGGTTCTGGACAAGCGTTATAATCCTGTGGGGACTGCACCTGATATTATCCGCCATTCCCCTCAATCTGCTCGATATGGGTGGAATACTGGAATTCGTTCTTTCATCTCAATTTCTTGGTTACTATACGCTTATCGGGGGGATAATCTGGTCGTTTCAGCAGAAGAAGACAGGCTACAGCTTGATAACTCTTGGAATCGTTTCGCTGCTGTTCGCATTCAATACCCTCATAAAGTTTTATGTCTATTATATTGCAGGGCTGCACCCTTATTACTTGCCGCCTGATTATATTATGTTAAGTATTGGATTGATTTGCGGAGCGGCGTTTATATTCTGGGGAAATCAACGCTACAGGCAGCAGGCACTCTGCCGGAACGAGAATGGCAAGAGATAAGGAGGCAGAAATATTTTGAATATATATTCATTGCTGTTTCGGATTATATTGATTATCGAGTTTCCGTACGCCTTCATCTGGTCTGTATATTGATGGAACAGATACCTGAAAGAAAAGGGGGGGTTCATAGTTAAGAAAGAAAAATCCCCTGTAGATATTGAAGACAAACGTTATGTAAAAGGTAAAATTACAAAAAAATAATCTCTCTTAGATACGCCGGGATGGTATCTTATTGCCACCGGTTAATTGAGTTTACCAAATAAACATAAAGGGGTTTGTATGGCAGAAACAGAAGTTATCAAAACGCGCGGGTTAACCAAGAGATTCGGTTCGGCATCATCGGGTATCGTTGCAGTGGACAACCTTGATATCGAGGTGCACCGGGGGGAGGTATTCGGATTCCTCGGCCCCAATGCATCGGGAAAAACCACTACCATAGGTATGCTTTTGGGCTTGATTGCGCCGACATCGGGAACAATAGAGCTATTCGGCGAAGACATAGAGCACAACCTTCCGAAACTGTTAAAACGCACCAGCGCCGTTCTCGAAAGTTCGGCATTCTATCCGCACCTTTCGGGTTACGACAACCTCGTAATATTCGCCAGGACAATAGGCGGCATAGAAAAATGCCGCATCGATGAGGTACTGGAAACGGTCGGCTTGAAAAAAAGAGCGGCATCGAAAGTCAGAACATATTCACTGGGAATGAGACAGCGGTTATCCGTGGCGACCGCTTTATTAAACGACCCCGAACTGATAATCATGGATGAGCCTGCCAACGGGCTCGACCCTTCGGGAATAATCGAGTTTCGCGAGCTTACAAGGTCACTCGGTAAACAGGGCAAGACGGTATTTATATCCAGCCATCTTTTGCATGAGATCGAGCAGACCTGCGACCACGTCGCCATTATAAACAGGGGCAAGTTCCTGGCACAGGGTTCTGTCAATGAACTTTTGCACAGGGGGAAGATGCTGCAGCTGTGCGTGCCTGACCCCGATACCGCATCTAACCTGCTTATGAATCTGGATTGGGTAAAAACCATCGAGACCGACGACAGTTATATTTATATAGAAATACCCGAAGAAAAAGCCGCCGAAGTCAACCGCATACTGGTAACTGCCGGTATCGCCGTATCCGAGATCAAGATGTCGGAAAATTCGCTCGAAGACTTCTTCCTGGATGCCATAGATGAAATAACCCGCAAACCGGAGGACGTCAATGCTTAGACTGATCGGAGTAGAACTGTTCAAGCTAAAGAAACGCTGGCTGGTTTATGCTTTGCTGGTGCCTTTGCTGGTATTTTCGATAGTTCCCATAATCAGCGAGTATTCGAGTTACCGTCATATGCTGGAAAAATACCCGGGTATCGCGGATATCGATGTCGAGATAAGCGGCAACCAGAACGACGATATAAACGTGATTATCAGCGACCCGATGGATCATGATAACCCGGAGTTGCAAATGATGGCAATACAGGCAGCTTATTATAAACAGGGTTTTATGCTTCCGGGTTCTTTAGAGACTGCTTTCAACAGTATCGCCGGTTTGGGCGCATTGCTGATTATTATACTGACCGCCTCGGCAGTAGGTTCCGAGTACGGGTGGGGTACATTGCGCCAGATGCTCATCAAGGGAACCGGCAGGGAAAGATACCTGACTTCCAAATTGTTAGGCATATTGATCGTTGTCGTTATCGGAATACTGGCTGCGCTGCTGTCCGCTTTTATTACCAGCCTTATAACTACGGCAATAGCGGGAGAAAGCATAAATTTCGATTTTTTGAACCTCGATTTCGTGGGCTTTATGTTCTCGGCATTCGGCGGTCTTTTATTAACGCTCGCCGTCTATTTCTGCCTGACCGCCCTCTTTTCCGTACTTCTGCGCTCGGTAACATCCGGGATGGTGATAGGTATAGTTTTCATCTATGCAGATTTGATAATCGTTTCGCTGCTGACATATGCAAATAACTGGCTGCAAAATCTTGCCCCGTATACTATTGGGCATAACGTTTCGGAAATTTCCAGTCTTTTCACTATGAACGGGGATGCCGAATCGTCTATTCTGAAAGCCACAGCCATACTGCTGGGATACTGTATCGTATTTCTGGCAATAAGTTTTTACAGCTTCCGCAGGCAGGATATAACAACGGGATAGAAGAATAACCGGTAATGATAATAAAAACAACATTGTCAACGGGATGTCCATCCCTGTCAAAGGTTTTGGCAGGGGCGAAGATAAGAGGTGCTTACCGTTTCATCCGGAGAGCTTTAACCGAATAAACAAGGAGCAAGATAAATGGTTAAAAACATATTACAAACAGTATTCGGTATATTAACCTTACCTCCCTGCTTTTTCATGTTAATAGAAAAAGAACATGCATCGTCAAACGGAATGCTAATCGATTTTATCCCTCAGAATTCCGTTTTCGAATTTGTTTTGCTGTTTATCGGATTGGCAGTTATTACCTGCGGGTTACTGCAATTGAAAGCTCATACCAGATATGCAGGCCTCCAGATATTACTGGGCGTGATTATTGCCGCTATTTCTGCTCCTGTCGCTGTTAAATTGTACCTGACCGCGGTTTTCGACGTTACCACCCTTCATTTACTAGCATTGATATTACTGGCCTGCGGCTTCGGCGTTATAACCACCGGGCTTATTCAACTCAAAACGAGTTTAAACAGCTCGGGAGAGCAGAGAAATCAATTATCCGAAACCGCCGCCTTTAAATAATTTTGTCCAGGGATTTGGCAAGGGGGGTTAATATGAAAAAGACTTTGATAGCTTGGACAATCATAGTGTTGACAGTGTCAATGCTGCTGTCCGGCTGTACTCAAACCGAAAATACTACAACTGCAGAAACGACGAGTACAGAAACAACAACTGAAATATCTTCAAGCTCGATATCGCTTCCATGTGTGTTCGAAGGGATAATGATTGCCGGTTCACCATCCACACCCGTAGAAATAACTCTGGATACGGGGGTGCCATCGATACCGGATACACTGCCCGTATACAAAGTGATAGCCCCCGAAGTAAACAGCCAATATGCATGGAGTATCGCACAAACACTCGGTTTCGCTGAAACCGATGCCATATTCTCTCCCGGGGAAATCCGGCAGGTATACACATATCAAAATGAAATTGGAACGCTGGAGATAGAAGATGACGGCTATGTAAATTTCTACAGTGATTATGACTCGAGCAAGCCGGAAAATCTCCCAACCGATGAGGAGTGTATCGATATCGCTACCGAATGGCTGCAGTCCTGTAATATGTATCCCGAAAACATTACCTCAACTAATGTATCGAATTTCATAGAGGTAGAAGAATATGACACGTCATCTCATGCAAGCATTAAATACACAGTAGCGAAATCGGTTGTATTCTACGTGGGGTTAAACGATTACGGCAACAGTTTTTCGGTAAGTGTTGTAATCGCTGATAACGGAAAGATAATTAAAGCACAGGCAGACTTCGTTAATTACGAAGAGTATACAACAGTAGAAATCATAACTCCGGATGAGGCAATCGATATTCTCGAAAGATACCTCGAAGGAACTCTGGAAAAAACAGCCTCGCTCAAATGCCTCACCAATTACAGCGACTTTAACCGGCTTACGATAACTAAAATCTCGATTCAATATTCCACCGGTGCCGGCAATTACGCCCAACCGATTTATCTCATCGAAGGAACAGCAGCTTACGAAGGATGGGACGGGACGGATGAATTCAGGGGAAGAGTCGATGCCGTTGTAAGGGATTAGACAAAAATGTCAAAGGATTTGGACAAGGGAGAAAGTAATATGAAAACATTTTTAAAAATACTGGCATGGACAGGTATGGCGATTTTTATATTCGGAGCAGTATTATCATTTTCAGACTCCTGCGAATTAACGGCACGCGGGTCTTTCGGCCTTGCTGCCGGCCATCAAACCGCGTTTTTCCTGGGAATACTGGGGCTTATTTTCATGATCATCGGCGGACTGACAACCCGTCCCGGTCATTACTGGTCAATATGCATAACCGCAGGGTTATTCCACATAATTTCATTCTTTGAAGTTTATATCTACATCGCCACAGAACAAATATACGGACAGGTTTTCTACCTGCTGCTGGAAATGTCGCTCATACCCGGAGCCATAGCCATCATAGAGGGTATATGGCTCAGAATAAAGGAAAATAAAACAAGCGGTAAACAGGTATTCGACGGGACTGTCTAAGGCTGTCCATCTATGTCAATAGTATCGTTACTGCCGTCAGATAAGGCAGGATTATTACTGTCTGCTTTTTTCCTGATGTTGAACCCTATCGTGCCGAGCAGGGGAGAGCTCAATATGATGAATGCCCACATCAATCCCGTGTAGTCGTTCACCCCCAGAGGTTCGGCCAGCATAAACGGTAATATTCCTCCCACAATTACCCCTATCAACCCGAATATCAGAGAACCGGAGTAATGCAGCAGATTCCTGAATATTATAACGCCGATAAAAACGCCCACCGGATACCCGAATGCCAGCCCCAGCACGGCGCCCAGCAGGCCACCCCACCCTTCATACCCGTCCTGCATCAGCCAGGCCAGCAGGTAAGCCGCCAGTATTCCGAACACCGCTCCGGCTACGGCGGTTCCGATTACCATACTGAAATAAGTCATTACTTTCCGCATATCATCATAATAACACAATCATGGCAAAAGATTTAAAAGTTGAATCCTTACAGATAAGAGGGTAAAATATCTTGTTGGACGCCGGGGTGGCGGAACTGGCAGACGCAGCGGACTTAAAATCCGCCGGAGAAATCCTTGTGGGTTCGAGTCCCTCCCCCGGCACCACCGGTTCCTTTTTAACACCGGTTTATCCGTATTTAAACCAATCCATTATTTACAAAAAAACAAACCGTAGTTTAGCGTTCTATGACCTATCGCATCACAACAGGGTAGAGACTGCCCTCTTATATCATCTACGTTTTAATTCCGATATGCTGCCGATGACCTTACTGCAACCTTTGACATGCTGTCGACAGTGGGTAGACAACATGAAATGTGTTTGAAGGCGGAACTGCCATAACAGAGTTTACAGGAATACCCCGTTGACAGGCTTAGACGTACTTTAGAAAATAGTTACAGAACTAAAGCGTAAAGGAAAAAAAGATAGCGATAATAGTTTGAAACGCCGTTATTTCTTTTTCTTGCCGGATATGAACGGTTTCTTCCACCAGGGAACTTTGGGAGCCGTCAACAGCTTCATCTGCTTCAACTGGCTTTCGAGGTTCCTGATGCGCTCCGTGGCTATACCAAGCTGCGCCGCCATGGTCATGTTCTTTTCCTGCAACTCCCTGACCAGGTCTATGCTCTGGACAAGGGCCTGTCCATGGTCATATACAGGAGGGGCGGGAGTGGGTGGAAGAGGAGAAATTTCTCCAGGTTTCTCGTATTCGACGGCCTCATCCTTTATAGGTTCGAGGTCGGAAGGCAGGTTCAGAATACGGTATTCTTCCCCGAAGTGCCCAACTATCAGTTCAGCCTGAATTTTTCCAGACTTTATATAACGCCTGATGGTCCTGGTGGATACCCCCAGGGTCTGGGCAGCTTCGTTGATATTCATTCCCTTTTTTCTCATAACCCTTGACAAGTGTATAGACATTTTTGTTTTTTGTCAAGGGTAGTCAAGACCTCTAAAAACACCGAGGCTGGACAAATCTTGATGATAAGTCCAGCCTCCAGTATTTTTTCCCGATTGCTTGGTAAATTACTAGGCTTTACCGATTTTGAACATTTTCGTGCCACAAACAGGGCATACACCCTGGGTTGCCGGGCGGCCGTTCTTCATGGTGATCGCCTTGGCATTTTTCATTTCTTTCTTGGCGCGACACTTCATACAATAGCCTTGCATGGTTTACCTCCCTTTTTGGTAATTTGTAGCTAGGATAAACTAAAGCTAGGCATCATGTCAAGTATTTTAAGCCCAAAACAGGAAAATATTATTTTTAAACGTATAAATTTAATAGTCAACCAGTACTTTTAGATGGGGGAGGGAAAGCATTGCCGCTCAAAATCAGTTTCTGATGACCGGAGCCAGCGGCAGCAAAAGGGTTTTTCCCGGTTTTCGCTTCAAATAAGACTTCGTATAGTTCACAGGGAAGGAATAAACTACCTGTGCCTTGGGATGCTCCAGGCAGAAAAGGAAAATTCCTACCGTTTGAGACTTGGTGCCGAAAGGCCCGATGACCATATTAAAGGAATCCCTGATTTCATGGTAGATTTCCTCGAGCACATCCCTCGCCGAATGCGGATCGTCGGCAGGGACGTCTTTTAATTCCACCCCCGGCTGCGACAGCAAAAAGGAGTTGTTGCTCTTGGCATATTCCAGATATTCCTCGCTCTGACTACGCGGAGGATTGGTTATCAGGGCAATCGTCCTTACAGGATTGAAATGCTTCCATACGGTAAGAGAGCGTTCCGGCTCGAATCCCAGGAACAATACCAGTACCGTTTGCTTATCGAAGGAAATAGTACCAAAGAAATTATGCACGGTGGAAATCTGCTCCACCCCACGGGTCAGCTTGGTAGGGGAATAGCTCTGAGTTGTATGGATAATACGGGGGATGCCGAGATTTTGCTCCGCAACCAGGAAATACAACAGCTCCAGCAGATAGATTTTAGTAAAACCGCTGATATCGATCGTTATATATGAATCGTCGAAATCCTTCGGGCGGCAGCGGTTCCAGATATTCTTGAGCTGGCTGATGCCTTCGATAGGGTTATCCCGCTGACAGCGGATAACGAATACCCCCTCGGATGTCCTTCTGCCGAGGTCGGCCTGCAGCTTCAACATGTTGGTTTCCACAACCTGCTGATAAAACGGCTCTTCGATTACAAAGATAATACTGAAACGTACACGATAACCCGGACCTGCTTTGGATGCTCCCTGCAGACAGCGGTCCTCGAAACTGGCGCAGCAGATAAATAAATCATCAGGACCATATTCATTAAGCCTGGTCAGATTTTCTATTTCGATTGGTTCTTCGTGTACCTTCATTGACTCCCAACCCTGCAATAAACTATGCCTGAACAGGTTAACATGAGCAAAAACAAGATTCTAACATCCACTATAACTGCCTTAAAAGATATTGTCAATTTTTTATCAAAAAATGCCTGTATACCCCTAGCCATGTCAACAAAAAACGATTATAATAACCCAGTACTTCAATAGCTGATTCGGAAAGTGAAAAGGAGCCCGGGAATGTTCGAAATAACCCCGCCTATTTTGATAATAGCCGGTATAATATGCGTCCTGATGGGAATAATAGTAATGGTGTGGCCCAAAACAGCCGTTTACGTTGTAGGTGCCTGGTTTATTATCCTCGGAGCGCTGGCCATCTTATATGCTTTAGACTAGAGAAAGATTCAGATTATGTATTATTTTGCTTACGGTATCAATTTAAATAAGAAAAACATGGCAGAAACCTGCCCGCAAAGCCGCTCCATGTATACCGCTACCTTGCATAATTACAGGTTGCTTTTTGCAGGCTGGACAAGACAATGGCACGGTGGGATTGCGACTATCAAACGCTCAACGGGAGATAAAGTTCTCGGCGCCATCTATGATGTTCCCGATACGGAATGGGGGAAGCTGGATAAGGCAGAGAACTGTCCAGGCAACTTCGAGCGAATCAAGGTCATCGTCAACAACGAGGACGGCGATGCAACGGAAGCTGTCACCTACATCAGGAAAGGACAGATACAGACAGACGAATCCAAACCATCCCCCGAATACCTCAAGATAATCCAGCAGGGATATAAGGACTGGCGGCTTATCTAGACCAATTCAAATTTACTGAAAGGGGAATATAATATCGCCGGCAGGAATTAATAACCCCCTGACAATACCATTGACAAACACTTGACAATGCATTGACAGAAACATTTACCTCGTTGGCTCACTTTCCTGCCGAATATTGACATAATGTATTCGTTTTTTAACTATTCATCTATTGCTTTTTAGGACAATTCCTGTTTTAATTGATTGCAATATATAGTAAACCGTATTGAAGAAAGAGGAGAAAAAATGGAAAATCTAAAACTGAAAGCATCCCAAAGAAAGGTTTTCGGTAAAAATACAGTTGGCTTGCGCAAGCAGGGAATCACCCCGATACATGTATTCGGTAACGGCATAGAATCCCTGTCTCTGCAATGTGACAGCAATGAACTGAAAAAGATCATCTCTCACGAGGGCGCTACCAGGCTGATCAATATCGAGATAGAAAAAGAAAAACTACCCAGAAGTGTTTTTATCCGTGAAATCCAGCGTAACGCTCTTAACGGGCAGCTGCTGCACGTCGATTTCTACCAGGTAAACAAAGCGGAAAAGATGACTGCCGAGATACCTATCATCTTCGTGGGAGAAGCCCCTGCAGTCAAATCCAAAGACAACATGATAGAACACCAGTTGACCCACATCGAAATCGAGGCTCTTCCGGATAAAATGCCGCCTCATATCCAAATCGATATCAGCAACCTGAAGGAAGCGGGAGATACCATCCATATCAAAGATATCAAACTCATCAAAGATATCTCCACGACTGCCGACCCCGACCAGGTAGTCGTCAAGGTACTCAAGATAAAGGCAGCCGCAGAACCGGAAGCTGCTGCACCAGGTGCTGAAGAAGCAAAGACTGTAGAGGAAACTGAAGCAGAAAACAAGACCGGGGAGTGAAGTTAATTAATCAACGTTCAAGGAATTTTATTGAACCATGAAAAGGAATAAAACAGAGTCGAACGCAGCCGTTCAGGTGAATAATATCTATAAAACCTACGGAAAGAGAACGGTAGTTTCAGGCGTATCTTTTACCGTTGAAAAAGGGGAGATTTTCGGCCTTATCGGGCCGAACGGCGCCGGAAAAACCACCTCCATCCGCATGATAATGGATATTATAAAACCGGATTCCGGAGAGGTCTACATACTCGGCGAAAAGTTCCAGGAAGACACCAAAAACAAAATCGGGTATCTTCCAGAAGAAAGAGGTTTGTACAAAAAACAAACCGTCATGGAAACACTGAAATACATGGCATCTCTCAAGGGCATTACCGTCGATGACGCACGCATAGAGGAAATGCTCAAACGCGTGGGAATGCTGCCGCACAAGAACAAGAAAATCGAAGAGATGAGCCGCGGCATGGGCCAGCTTATACAGTTCCTCGTCACAATTATCCACGACCCGCAGCTGATAATACTGGATGAACCCTTCTCAGGACTCGACCCGGTGAATACGGAGCTTTTGAAAGGCCTGATAAAAGAGTTGAAAGAGCAGGGGAAATCCATCATTTTCAGTACCCACCAGATGAACCAGGTTGAGGAACTTTGCGACCGGCTGTTCATGATTAACAAGGGAACCAAGGTTTTATATGGCAACCTGGATGAGATAAAAAAGAAATACCGGGATAACTCTGTATTCATCAACTACGAAGGGAATATAGGAACGTTGAAGGGGGTTATCGAAAGCCGCCAAAGAGAGGATTACACAGAATTCTTCCTGGATAAAAAAACATCTCCGCAGGATATCCTGCAGCAGCTTATAGAAAAAAGAGTTACGGTCAACCGTTTTGAAATAGGAACCCCGAGCCTCAACGAGATATTCATCCGCATCGCAGGAGCAAACGGAGACGGAAATGAATAAAATATCAACAATATTCAAACATGAATTTCTGGTTACCGTAAGAAGAAAATCCTTTATCTTGATGACAATCGCCTTCCCTCTCCTCGGTTTAATTTTAATCGGGGGAGCCAATATCATAAGTGGATTGGGAGGGGAAGCCCCCGTTGAGGAAATTAAAATCGGTTACGTGGATGAAACAGGCGGATTCAACAGCAATCTCGTTCACGACAATATAACCCTGGTCGCCGAAGAAAACCAGCAGGAAGCCTTCGATGCTTTGACCGAAGGAGAGATAAGCCAGTACTTCGTTATCCCCGAAGATTATCTGACTACCGGTAATATAACCAGATATACACTTGAAAGGGAACTGGATGTATCCAACGAAGTTTACTATGCGATAGAAAATTTTCTTGTCAGTAATATCCTCATAGGACATGTGGACAGCAGCATCATAGAAAGAGTATCGTCACCGCTTTATCTCAGCAGTATTACTCTGACTCCCGAAGGGCAAATAGCAGAACAACAGGGCGGTTACGTTTCTTTCATAGTCCCCTATATTTTCAGCATATTACTGGTAATGGCTATCTTTACATCCTCCGGCTTTTTACTGCAGGGGCTCGGTGAAGAAAAAGAAAACCGCGTTATGGAAATACTGCTGTCTTCCGTATCATCAACCCAGCTTATCACCGGCAAAGTGCTGGGGTTGGGGGCTGCCGGATTACTACAGATCGTCGTGTGGCTCGTCTCCGCCAGATTTATCGCCGACATGGCCTCAACTTCAATCGGAGGAATGTTAAGCTCGCTGACAATACCCACCGAATTTCTTATTGTCAGCCTGATATATTTCATACTGGGTTATGTTCTCTTTGCCATTATAATGGCAGGCGCCGGTTCGATAGGCGCTACCGCTCGTGAAAGCCAGCAGTTTTCAACAGTATTTACGCTTTTGGCGGTGGTTCCATTCTTCTTCGTTACCAACATAATGGAGACCCCGAACAGCGGGATTTCACAATTTCTGACGCTTTTCCCCTTTACCGCGCCACTTACGGTAATACTCCGCATGGGGATCGCCGACATCCCGACCTGGCAGTTGATAACCAGCATGGCACTGATGATTATAACAATTATCGGTTCGGTGTTCGTTTCAGCCAAGATATTCCGCACCTTCCTCTTGATGTACGGAAAAACACCGAAGATGAGCGAAATAGTACGCATGATCAGACAGGCTTAACAGGAAGAATTTGAGAAAGATTTAGCGAAACGGGGATTGTAATTCAATCCCCGTTTCGCTATGTGGTAGATACCGCCCACTTCATTTACAATCCAGAAGCAACACTTTATAATATAGCCTGCGGACAAAAGCCAGGGCTATTCCACCCGGGCGAATCATTCAGCACTTTAAGATGCCCCTGAGTGGGTGCGTGGTCGCCGGCTTTTGTCCGCAAACAAAGAAGGTGCCGCCCGCGAGGGGGCTCTCCCAACAATACCTCCCCCTGGTGTCCGGACAAAAAGGAGAGGGCTGTTATGTATCAGGATATCGTTCCTTCACCACCTGCCATCTTTATTCCGCTGTTTGCAATATCGATACCGCAGCAAAGGAACCACATCCATGGCAGATAAAAATGTAAATTTTAGACTCATGACTTTGAAGGAAGTGGCCGATTATCTAAGAGTAGAGGAAAAGACGGTTCACGGATTGCTGGATAAAAAAGCCATTCCGGCAACTAAAGTGGGCAAGCTGTGGAGATTCGACAGCAGAGCCATCGATAAATGGCTACAGAACACAACCATACATGGAAAAGCCCGGGTACTGGTTGTAGACGATGACGTTCAGGTAAGGGAATTGCTCAAGGCAATACTGGAAAAGCTGGGGCACGAAGTCACCACCGCCGAATCAGGGTTAGCCGGATTGAAACTTATGGAAAAACAGGATTTCAACCTGGTATTCCTCGACCTTTCACTGCCTTCTATCGACGGCATCGAAATATTCAGATACATCAAGGTCGTATACCCCTTTATGCCGGTAGTGGTAATGACCGAAGACCCGGCAAGCAAACTTACCAAGCAGGCATTATACTTTGGACCTTTTGATGTACTGAACAAACCCTTCAGTAGTGAGGATGTAGAGCAGATGATAAACATCTTCGTCAAAACTCCGGGATAATATCCGGTTTAAGATACCCTGAATAAGAGTGCAAGGATAAACTGCAGAAATTGTTTCATCCTTCGGCAGATTCAAAAGACAATAAGGTTTGAAGCATTGCCCCCGTTTTGCTACTATAATCTCAAGATGATTATCGATTTTCATACGCATATCTTCCCGCCGCAGGTGAAGAACAACCGCCAGCGTTATGTGGACAGCGATCCCTGTTTCGCCGTACTTTACGAGAACCAGAAGGCAAAGCTCACCACCGTTGAAGAATTGATAGCCGGCATGGACGCTTCAGGAGTGGATATTTCGGTCGTGCAGAACATAGGCTGGACAACCCATGAACTGTGTGTCGAGACCAACGACTACATACTCGAAGCGATACACAAGTACCCTTATAGATTAATCGGTTTTTGCAGTGTCCAACCCCTGTCTATAGACGCTTCGGTAAAAGAAATCGAACGCTGTGCCAGGGAAGGAATCAGGGGAGTGGGGGAACTGAGACCGGATATACAGATGCTGGACCTCGGCGATAGTGAGGTGATGAAACCATTTGTCGAAGCGCTGGTAAAAAACAACATGATACTGCTTACACACACCTCCGAACCGGCAGGGCACCAGTATGCCGGGAAGGGAACGGTATCTCCCGAAATGCTCTATCCTTTCATCGCCGGCTATCCAGAACTGACCATCGTCTGCGCCCACTGGGGAGGGGGATTGCCATTCTATGCGCTTATGCCCGAGGTCGAAAAAGCTTTCAAGAATGTCTATTTCGATTCCGCCGCTTCGCCTTTCCTCTACAATCCGAGGATATACGAGCAAATGGCCGGGCTTATCGGAGAAGATAAAATCCTCTTCGGCAGCGACTATCCACTGCTGGAGCAATCACGTATCATCAGGGAAATTCTGATACAGAACCTGCCCGAACAGGTAAAGATGAAGATACTGGGAGAAAACGCCCGCAAGTTGCTGGGGATTGCCTGAAGATGGAAAAGATACGTTCGTTTATTGCCATCGAACTGCCGGAAGATTTGAAAACCGGGCTTGGAAGATTGCAGGCGAAATTGAAAGCAGACAGGCCACGGGTTAAGTGGGTTTCACCGAACGGCATCCACCTGACGCTGAAATTTCTGGGTGATGTCAATCCATCAGATATTAAAAGGATTGCACAGGCCATGACAGAGGCTGTCAATGGTGTCAAGCCTTTCGATTTAAACGTCAGCCGGTTAGGGGTTTTCCCCAGCCCTCAACGGGTGCAGGTGGTATGGATAGGACTGGACGGGGAACTGGACATGCTGGACAGGCTCTACCGGCAGCTTGAAGACCGTATGGCGATAGCCGGATTCCCTCCCGAAAAAAGAGATTTCAAGCCGCACCTGACACTGGCAAGGGTAGGGGACGAGGTTCTTCCCGATGACAGGAAACGGTTCGGCGATTTCATTACAGGGAGCAGGGCTGATATAAGCTACAGGATAAAAGCCGATGGCCTGAGCCTGATGAAAAGCCAGTTGACACCCCGCGGCGCCATCTATACAAGATTAACCCTCGTCGAACTCGAAAAGTAAGATTGTCCAACAGTTTTCTTATTTATTATTCAGGCAATCCCCAGGCTGTTTTTCAGGGCTTCATCGACCTCGAGCATTTTTGCAGCCGACAGTTGCCCGCATTTCTCACCGAGCATCGATTCGGGGACTGTAATTATGGTTGCCAGGTCAACAGCATTCATTCTTGTCATCCCGCTGTCACGCGGGGAGCAGACAACGACAAACGGATAGCTGTTTCCGACGGGAACTTCAGTCGTCAATAAAGCGACGATTGTGTTCCGGCTGTATTTATTCCCGATATCGTTTTGAATAATCAAAGCCAGCCCGTTATCTCCCTGCCCGTTTTCACTACCGGAATTCAATTTTAACCTGTATATTTCACCGCGCCTGTAGTCATTTCCCATCTTGTTTTCTCCGCACAGGGGGCGTTCCCTGCAAAGCATCGGTCGTAATATCGGCGAATTTATGGTGCTGTTCCGCCATTGCCAGGTAACCTTCTTTCATGGCGTTTTCCTTTCTCCTGTCCGCCATTTCCTGAAGGCACAGTGAAATAACCCCGCTGCGTGAAATATTCATCTCAGCCGCCATTCTATCGGCAACAGCCAGCAGGTTCTTCGGCACACTGATGGTCAGTTTTTCGCTTTTATCAGACATAATTCACCCCATGCCGCCATATTTTTGGTATGATAATATAGTATTACCATTTAGATGTCAATATATACATATTTTTCGACGTATTGACATTACATACCATTTCGCCATCCTCATCAAAGCACCTGATTTCGAACAAGAGCAGCGAAAAAACAACAAAGACAATTCAAAACGATACCGGGTAGCCTTGTAAATAAATCGTCAACTGATGTATACTCATAGCAACAATTTCGGCCGGGAGGTGGACTTCGTGGAACAAGTTAATTTTCCTAAATGCCAAAAATGCGGTAGCGGAAACCTGGTACCCCTTTCCGATTTCGGAAGCCAGGGGGCATCTATTCTTTACAAGGCATGGGTTTGTACCAACCCTGATTGCGGCTACAACCTGAAAATCAGGAACGGGGATATCTATATCAACGAACCTATCATGAGCGGAGTGGGCGGGCGTTCCCGGCAAAGCCAGTAAAAAAGTCTCAAGCTCAATAGTTTGAAAAAAATACAGGATTATAACAAGTGCTGCCTGTTTTAGAGGGATTAAAAAAGACAGCGTTGGATTTGTTATTCCCCTGCCGCTGTATCGGCTGCGGTAAAGAGGGGGAATTGATATGTCTTTCCTGCAAGGACGGGCTGCCATGGATCCTGCCGCCTGTTTGCGGCTTTTGCGGTGTTGACAAAACTCTTGACACACCCTGTACAAGCTGTCCAGTGTTTCGACCAGTTATCGATGGCATCCGCGCTCCCTTCCGATTCGAAGCTACCATACGTTCAGCCGTACATCAGTTAAAATACAGGAATCTGAGAGTCATTGCCGCACCCCTTGCCGGAATGATGGCCGATTACCTTATCGACAACCCGTTGACATATGACATTGTTATCCCCGTTCCGCTGCATCCCAAACGGCTCAGGGAACGCGGCTACAACCAATCGGAACTGCTGGCGAAGGAACTGGGAAGATTGACGAAAATCCCGGCAGACACAGGCTGCCTTATCCGCCATAGACACACCCCTGCACAGGCTATGACAAAGTCGTTGACAGAAAGGCGCGGCAATCTCATCGACGCCTTCACCTGTAAAAACAAAGAGGCGGAGGGAAAGAAAGTACTCCTGATAGATGACGTCGCAACCTCAGGTGCGACCCTGGATGCCTGTGCCGCTGCCCTTAAAGCATCAGGAGCCGTTTCGGTATGGGGATTGACACTGGCAAGAGATATACGCTAAATAATACCCGTGATAAGCAACTGCGATTCTCCCCCAAACCATCATCAGAGCCCTTGTAGCTCAAATTGAGAACGGATTGAGGTACGATACATGGAAATCTACTACTCCTCCTTCAAAACCGCCGCAGGGTGGATTGCAGTCCTTGCCTCCAATAAAGGACTGGTTAAAAATACCCTGCCGCAGGCTGACGAGCAGGCAGCGCTTTCCATGCTCGGTATTCCCGGAATCAATGCCGTTCTCAACAGGGAAATGTTCATCGATTTGGAAAAAAGATTTGTCGAATACTTCAACGGGACGGCAACGACCTTTCCCGACAGGCTGGATATTTCCACAGCCACTTCTTTCCAGAGGGATGTATGGCAGGCAACAAGGATGATAGATTACGGGCAGACGGAAAGCTACGGGTGGGTCGCCGCAAAAACCGGCAGACCGGGAGCGGCGCGGGCGGTGGGGCAGGCCTTGGGAAAAAACCCGCTGCCGGTTATTGTTCCCTGTCACCGGGTAATCGGCGGCAAAGGGGATTTAACCGGTTTTAGCAGCGGTCTGGATATAAAAAGACAACTACTAGGTATCGAAGGAATATTTACGAAACCTCGACGCTGAACACCATCCGTTCGGAAGGCTCGTCTTCCCATGACCTCTGGTAATCCAGGGTAATTTCGAATTCCCCTGCTTTTAAAGCTTTAAAACGGAAGTATTCGGTACCGCCTGCGCCGGTAATCAATCCATCCGTTTCATCAGCCTCATAGTCATCCGATATCAATTCAAGCTGCGTTTCGTCATAGGTCGCTTCCCATGAATACCCGGTTGTCGGATTCGAATCGAGGGCGATGATGAACTCGCCGTCAACTTTTACTGCTATCGTTTCACCGGCGTCGCTGTATGTCTTCACGTTATCCCCGGCACACCCGGCTGACACTATGGCAACCGTAAAAATAACCGCAAGCATCGTAACGAACTTCTTCATTTTCTTCTCCAAGAATATCCGCAGTTGTTAAATTTTCCATTATTTTTTAAAGGATTCACGGCTCGATGCGGCCTTTTATCTTCAATCTCCCGAATTCCGCTTCATAACGCTCCGTCAATCCCTCACCTGTAAAACTATAATACTTATTATCCCCGATTACAATATGGTCTAAAACCTTCAACCCCATGATGCCGGCTGCCATGACCAGGTCGCGGGTCAGGTTCCTGTCGCTATCGCTGGGCGCCGGATTCCCGGAAGGATGATTGTGAACAAATATCAGTGAGACGGCTTTGTACCTGATGGCGTTTTCGATTACCTCCCGGATGTGTACCACACTGCTGTCGACAGTCCCGTGAAATAAATCTTCGGTTTCGATTACCCGATTCTGGCTGTCCAGATAGATTACCTTGAAGACTTCTTTCTTCAAACCGCGCATGGAATGATACAGATAATCGAATACTTCCTGCGAAGACGAACAAACAGGCTTGTCGATGATTTTTTCTTTCAGATATTCGCGGGCGACTTCCTGTACCAGGCTGACGCCGAATGAATTATGCGGGCCGATGCCGGTTATCTGCTGCAATTCTTCGGGAGTGGCTTCCAGTACGCCTTTCAGATTCTTGAATTTCTTTATAGCTTCCTTTGCCTGTTGCTTGCAATCTCTTCTGGGCGAACCGAGAGTCAACAGCAGTTCGACGATTTCATAATCCCGAAAACCGGTCAACCCGGATTCAATAAATCTCTCGCGCAACCGTTTTCTATGCCCCTCACAGCTTTCGTCAATCATCATTTATCTCTTATCTCACATTTATAAAAAATATATGCGGACCGTATCCCAAAAAGCATCTAAACATACTCAATCCTGGTATAGCTCCCTTTTTTCATATCCAGTTTCAGGCGCAGATTCAAAAACTCATCCTCGTATTTTTCTATCAAGCCGGCACTGCTGAAGCTGAAATATTTATTCTCTCCGATAATGATATGGTCCAGCACGCCTATTTGAAGTATCTTGCCGATAAAAACCATGTCCCTGGTTATCTTTTCATCGTTATGGCTGGGCATCGGGTCGCCCGAAGGATGATTATGAACGTAGATAAGATAATGGGCGTTATGCTTGATTGCTCTTTCCTGTATCTCTCTCGGATAGATGTGAATTTCATTCAGGGTGCCTTCGAAAAGTACTTCCGTATCGATAATCTGGCTCTGGTTATTAAGATAAATTATCCTGAACACTTCCTTCTTCAAATCACGCATGGAAGAGTACAGATAATCGAAAATTTCCTGTGATGAAGCATAGAAAGGCTTCTGGATGATTTCCTCTTTCAGATATCTGGAAGGAATCTCCTGCATCATTTTTATCGAAATAATACACTGCTCGGTCATCCCGGATATCGCTCTGAGTTCTTCGACAGGAGCGGAAATAAATTCCCTCAACGTCTTAAATTTAGCGCTAACCTCAGCGACGATTTTATTACAGTCATTCTTATTTACCATGCGGGAGATAATCAACTCTATTATCTGGGTGTTGTTTAAATCATCTATACCGTGTTTGATAAAACTTTCTTCAATCCTGGTTAATCTTTGCTTTTTTCCCATGATTTTTCAAGCTTTCCCTTCTATACAAGCGTCAAAGGGAAAGCCTTGTTTATTTATTAATAAAGTGCAAAACTGAAAAAGTCGCCAGCATGACAGTTAAATATTCTATCATACTCGCCATGACTTGAGTATACTTTTGTAGACATTTTTTACCAGTTCTTCAATTTTATGCACTTCTCTTATTGGCTAATTGGCACACAATTAGCCAATTATTGCCTGCCGGAGAATAGTAAAACAAGCCACCAGGCATTAATCTATACCCCGATAGACAAGGGCTGAACACTATAATATAATCGTTTATAATACAGATGGCAATGAACGGCAACTGCAAATATCTAAGGGAAGAATACACGGCGCGTGTGAACCGCGTTATCGACTATATCGAGAATAGAATCGACCGTGAACTATTCTTAAAAGAGCTGTCGGAGGTTGCCGGCTTTTCTCCTTTCCATTTCCACAGGATATTCTCCGCCCTGGTCGGTGAAACCCTCAACAGTTTCATACAACGGATACGCGTCGAAAAAGCCGCCTCGATGTTAATTCAGAACCCGAAGAAATTGATAACCGAAATCGCGCTCGATTGCGGGTTTTCGGGGGCTTCGACATTTGCGAGAGCATTTAAAGACTGCTTCGGCATCAGTGCCAGCCAGTGGCGAGCCGGAGGCTATCTTGATAATAGCAGGAATTGTATAACGGATAGCAATATTCGCAAAACGGATGGCAATTTTTGTAAAGATTTCACCCTCTCCACATTCTACAATAGCACTACAAATAAACAAATATGGAGGGTAGAAATGAAAACAGGGCAGAAATTTACAACGGAAATCGAAGTCAGGGAAATTCCCGAGATGCACGTTGCCTATGTACGGAATATCGGGCCGTACGCAAAAAACGAAAAGCTATTCGAGAGGCTGATAAACAAACTGTGCGCCTGGGCAGGCCCTCGCGGGCTCTTACAACGCCCGGATGCGAAAATACTTGCTGTTTACCATGATAACCCCGATATCACCGATGAGAAGAACCTGAGAACGGATATCTGTGTTACAGTTCCACCTGAAACTAAAGTCGACGGCGAAATCGGAAAGTCGGTAATACCCGCTGGCAAGTATGCGGTTGCCCATCACCCTATCAGCGGAACCAGGTTTGCCAACATCATGAGAAAAGAACTGAAAATCTGAAAACAATTCCCCAACGTGCCTTGATTGACCCGGCTTTTTCCCTTAAGATATAAAAGATGTTCCTGAAGGGAGACTAATTCGTGGGCGAAGGATTTATTGAAATTGACGGTAAAAACATCTGGTATTCGGTATACGGAGAGAATCAAAAGGGTACGCCGCTGCTGGTGATTCACGGCGGGCCGGGATTTATAAGCATGCCGCAGGTTGTCAGCGACCTCGCCGCAGACCGCCCGGTTTACTTCTACGACCAACTCGGCTGCGGCAACAGCGACAGGGCTATAGATAAATCAGCCTATACCGTAGACTATTACGTTAATGAGCTCGATGAAGTCCGACGTAAACTTAAAATTGATTCTGTATACCTGATGGGATTTTCGTGGGGAACGGCACTCATCTGTTCTTACATGATTCAGAAAAAACCGGCAGGAATCAAGGGGTTGATTCTATGCGGGCCTCTGCTCAGCACTCCCCGCTGGGATGCAGACCAGAGAGCTAATATTGCGAAGATGCCGAAAGACGTCAGAGATGCGATTGAAACCGGGGAGAAAACAGGCGATTATGGGGAAAGTTATCAATCCGCGATGATGGAATATTACTACAAACACGTCTGCCGCCTGCAAACCTGGCCCGATTATGTGAACGATGCCCTCTCACAACTTAACCCCGACGTTTACAACACCATGTGGGGACCCAGCGAATTTACAATTACGGGCACATTGAAAGATTTCGACCTGCTCCAGCAACTGCACGGGATAGATGAGCCCGTACTGCTCACCTGCGGGGATAACGACGAGGCCGGAGTCAAAACAGTTAAGGATTACCAGACAGCCTTTCAGAATGCAAGCATGGCGGTGGTACCGGATTCTTCTCACCTTCACCATATCGAGCAGCCGGGGATATTCAAGACGGTTGTAAGCGGATTTTTAAGCAGGAACAGCTAAGCAACCGGGCACCCCAGGATTAACGGCTTCTCCGCTCAAAAAAGCCTTTGTATGATATCCGCTCCGGCAATAAAGGTTCCCAGCGAGCTGCCCAGATTTGCCATAACTATAATGAGAAAAACCCTCAGGAAACGGTTCTTGAAAAATCCCTTAAGACTGAAAATATCTTCCGGTACATTGTTGACATCTTTTACCGTCGGTTTTCTGATGGTAGCTTCGACAATACCGGTAAACCATCCGCAGGCCACCAGCGGATTCAGGGAAGTAAAAGGGGCGGCGACAACCGAGGTAAGGATGCTGAGAGGGTGACCGAATGCCAGCAACGTGAAAAGCCCGGCGAAGAGGCTGTTCCATAAAAACCACACGGACAATTGCTCCAAACCCGTCTGAATGTTGGTGACAAAACCGTAGACAAACAATCCCACGATAGCAACCGGTATAGCCCAGGCGATTATCTTGAAGACAGGACTGCCTTTGGATACCTCTGTGAGCTTAGAGATATCCTGTGCTTTAAAGATCTCTTCCTTGACACCGGGAACGTGCGCCCCCCCGAGGACGGCAACAACCTTTTTACCGGGAGCCTCTCTGATATTGTATGCCAGGTACTGGTCACGCTCGCTTATCAGGACATCGCCGACGATAGGGAACTCATTACGGATTTCGGAGATTGCGGATTCCAGTATATCCTTCTTTAATAATTCGTTTATATCTTCATCCGATATCTTACTGTCGTCCGCAAAAGAAAAGAGCAGACCGAACATCAGCTTCAACTTGCCCCATAAACCCAGTTTGCGCCAGATACGCTGAAAGGTTATTTGAATCTTGCGGTCCGCCAGCACCAGTTCGGCTCCTGTTTCTTTTGCGCTTTCTATCCCCTGCAACATTTCCTGCCCGACGACAACATTCAACTGCCGGGCGATTTTCTTCTGATACGCGCTCAGGAAAAGGTTGGCTAACATGAAGCCGACCTTCTTGGACTTGATGACCTGGACGATATCCATACTTTCCCATGCCTTCGGATTTATGATGCTCTGGTAACGCCCTTCATCCAGTTCGATGCAAACGCTGTCAGGTTTCTCTTCGCCGATGACCTTCTTTACAAGCTCGGCGCTCTGCTCCGATACGTGAGCGGTGGCGATTAAAATTATATTTTTACCTTCGTAATCCAGCCGGGTTACGTTATTTTCCATATTTTATCTTTCCTTAAATAGACCGTTGAGCAAAACTCTTTTATTATAACGTTATTGAAAGAATTATGATTGGTTATGATAATAAAGTAAAATGGGAGGGAGAAGATAATAGGAAGATGGTGAGACAAAGAACTCGAAAAAACACTATCCACATTAAAAGCAACTTCCGAAATCCATTGGATTATATTTGACACTGGCTCCCTTGAGATATATGCTTTTGCAAAAGCAAAAGTTCGAGAGATAAAAGAGCAATGAAGAATTTAGAAAAAGGATTATTTAATTATGGAGAAAGTGTGGAATTTTGATGATTCACTTACTTTTCGCTTTCAAAGCGACTGTAAGGAACCGCAATGTGCGCTCGATGTGGAAATATATCCAAACGATGACAATTTCAATCAGTTCCTTTTCTGGGACATAGAAAACAATTGGAAACAGAGGTTACGCTGGTGCTGGAAAATGCTTAGAACCGGTTTGGGCTATAGGCACGAATTTTTTCTTAGGGAAGAAGATAGAGAAGATTTTATAAAACTTATTACACGCAACATTGATCTCGGGGAGTATATGGAAAAAAGAGACTAGATTGAGTTAAATAGGCAATAGAAGAACCTCGACAACTTACTACCCTCTAACATCCCTCGGCGCAACGAGCAGTTCGATACCATCCAATACCTGAGCCATACGTTCATCTGAGACAGTGCCAATCTTTTCGACTAAATCCTCTTTATTGACAGTAAATATCTGCGTGATATTCACAACGCTGGCTTTAGGCAAATTTGCTTCACCTTTCTCAAGTAATACATTACCGGGAGATTTCGCCCTTTGCAAATTAGACGTTAGCGAACAGACGACAACGGTATTTATCCGGCTCTTGTTGAATACGTTGTTTTGTACTACCAAATGGGGATGCCGATATGCAGGTTCGGAACCTGATGGAACACCAAGGTCAACCCAAAAAACATCTCCCTGATTGATTACCACTGTTCTTCCACTACTTGACGATGCTTGGATTTCATTGTCTCATTTACGCTGTTTTCGACAGAATCAGTGGAATCGATGTAAGCATCGTTAATGGCTTCAAGCAACTTCCGATTTTTGCGCTGTTTGATAAACTCACGGACAGCCATCGTAAAAAGAGAGCTTCGTGAAACTTTCAGTTCCTCAGCCAGAGCATCTACTTCCTCGAACAGGGGTTCTTCAATCGATATTGCAGTTTTTATATTAGACATGGTTTATACACCTCGCATTCCTATTAGTATAACTATTGGTATAACTAATGTCAATACATTATCTCCAGACAAAAATTCCCCAAAAAAGCTATTGACATCATTACCTACATGATGTAGACTTTGATTAAACTACATGGTGTAGATATACAAAGGAGTTTCAAATGAAAAAAATGCGGCGGATATCAGATGCGGAAAAAAGCATTATGGAGTTCATCTGGGCAGCCGGAGCCCCCGTAACAACAGCGGAAATCATCCGGCACCTGCCGGAAG
>DAOUFJ010000007.1:0-5986 GCA_034429935.1 Dehalococcoidales bacterium | reverse complement strand
GATACAGCCATGCTTGGATGGTTATCTAATCAGTTTGCCGGAGCGGTTTGTTTCTTTCCGGTAACGATTTCCGCCAGCCTGTTAACGGTTTTTCTTACCCTTATCAGGTCTGTGACGTTCTCGCGCTCATAGGTATGCAGTCGCCGGCGTGCCTCCTTCTGCTTTATCTCATCCATATCCTGGGTCATGCCGTCTATTTCAGCGGCAATCTCCTCATGGCTCACTTCGATGCCTTCGGCCTTAGCCACCTCGTCCAGCACCAGCGCCCACAATACCCTCTTTTTAGCCAGAGACCTGGCGCTTTCACTCAGCACGTCCATAGATATCTGGTTCATCTTCTCTTTGTATTCCTTGTCATCTTTGGCGGCAGACTTGAGTTGCTGTTTATAATCCTCCATCAGCTGCCTGGCCTGCAGGTCTATCATCATGGTCGGGTATTCGAGATGGCTCTTCTCTATCAGTAGATCGACGATTTTCTCCTTGAATTTCGTATCGGCGCTCTGCTCTTTGTCCTTCTTCAGGTTGTAGCGGATGCGTTTTTTCAATTCGTCCAGCGAGGGAACGCCGGGAGCCACCTTTTTAGCAAAATCATCGTTAATTTCGTCCAGCGACAACTCCCGTATATCGCGTACAATCACGGTAAAATCGGCCTCCCTGCCGGCCAGCGGCCTGTCAGAATAATCCTTCGGCAATGCAAGTTTGAAGCCGAACTCCTCGTCCTTTTCGGCCCCGGCCATCTTTTCAGCCAGCCCCGGCATCTCAGGCGCGAAAGTGGCGTCGACATGAAACTTCAGATTTTTCTTGCTGAAAAAGGGCTTTCCCGATACGGAGCCTTCAATGTCCACGACGATGAGGTCTCCCTTTTTGACGGGGCGGTCTACCGGATCGAGCACCCCAAGCTGGATGCGCTGTTTTTCGAGTATGGCATCGACCTCTTCGTCGCTTATTTCCAGCGATTCCGGCTCCACCTTCAGGCTGCGGTAGTCCGCAATCTCCACTACCGGTTTCAAGGCCACCGCTATCTCGTATTTTGGCGGTTCGTACTGCAGTATCGTTATCATCGGCTGCAGCCAGTTTTCGATATTGTGCTCCTTGATTATCCCCGAAGAGGTTGTGTGCGCCAGTTCCTTGATGGCCTCTTCCAGCACCTGTTCCCTGCCGACATGTTCTTCCAGCACATCTCTGGGCGCACTCCCCCTGGCAAATCCCGGAATATCCACCCTTTTAACCAGCCGTTGATAAACTTTCTCGATATGTGTCTCCAGTTCCGGGGCATCGGGTTCCACGATTATATAAGCCGTCCTGTTCTCCGTCCTGTCAAGTATTGCTTTCATTTCTACCTCTTCACAGATTAAAATTCATAAATCCCGCCGCTCTATTTTGCTTCTTCCGGCATCTCCGAAATATTGCTGACGAGCCTGATACTGAAGTTGTCGACATCTTCACCGGCCGCAGGCTGGTATTTCAGGCTGAATTTCTTAAGTTTGTCCGGTTCGATATCCCTGATTATCAACACCTTGTCGCCTATGGTCTCTTTCTTATGGTTGCCGAAGGTGACCAGCATGGCGGCACCGGTTTTAACATTGCTGATGTTCTTGACGGTGCCGCTTATTTCAGCTTCACCCGTTGCATCGTCCACCTTCAAGTTCTGCTGGCGCAGCTGCACCTTCTCCGTGTCCGTCGTCGTCATCTTAGATATCCTGACATTATAGCTCTTGACGGTACCGGGTGTGGTAGTATGCGAAGTGATGACAATGCCCCTGTTTACCCCCGGCCGCAGGTCGAGCTCCCTGTGCGTCTCGGTTTCCAGTGCTTTCCCCGTCTTGTCATAGAAGGTGGCTTCGAATACCAGCGTGGAAATTGTTACGTCGGATATGTTCTTGACGGCAAACTCGACACTGACCTTGTACAGGCAGACATATACCTGTATCTCCAGGAGTTGATGCTTGGTTATTGCAATCTTGTCGTTTCCGGTAACCGTGGGTTCGGGGACAATCCCCGTCCCCTCTGCCTCTTCTACATGTTTTTCCGGTATCGTGGAACCTACCGGAGCTATATTTCCGCAGCAATATGGATTGTTCGTGCAATCATGAGACATTTGTTGATACCTCCGTTTGTTATATTTTTGTTACTTTGCCCCGACGCGCATATTGAGGAGGGAATCGACGGCGTTCCTCAGCTCTTTCAATTTAGACTTCCTCTCCGTCTCGTCCAGTATGTCCATTATCTTATCCACTTCCACGACAGCTACCCTGTCAGTCTTTACCTGCGATTGTTTTTCGGCTGCCTGGCGGCTGTCGTAGGCCCCGTACTTTTCCCTCTCCTCTATCGAATAGGCGACCGATTCCAGTATCAACTCTATCAATTCATCCCTGGTCAGCGCATCCGTTTCGTGATTCAGCCACTGGTGCCACGACGGCTGCGACAGGGCTTCGATATACTCCTCCAGGTTGTCGAAGAGCAGCCTGTATCCGTATTTTTCAGGCTCGTCGAAGGCCAGCGACCCCGGCTCCAGTATAATCGGCCCCACAATCGGCCCTCCCATGGTAGCCTCAGCCCCTCCGAAGCTGCGCCTGGCAATGCCCAGCCGGTCCAGCGTGCACAGCCTGTCCCATAACTCCTTCGTTCCCTTGAACGTCTCGCTGTTTTCTCCCGAAAGACCCACCGAGAAAAAGAAGGTTACCGGAAGGTGATACTTGTGGCAGACCCTGACCGTATCGATGATTTCCTCGTTCGAGTAGCACCTCCCCTGTATCTTCCTTACCCCGGCATCCCCCGATTCGGGAGTCATGTAGAGCATCACCGGTTTCCCGATGCCGGCTACCTCCCGGGCAAACTCCTCGTCTACCGGGGCGAATATATCCAGCGACAACCTGTCTATCTTCAGATTGTCCCTCTCCTCGCGGAGAGCGGCGAACAGCTCCCTCCAGTATTTCTCTCCCCCCATACGCGCATCCTGGTAGAGGTTTATCAGGCTGATTCCCTGCGCATTGAAGCTCTTTATATCCTCGATTATCCGCTGCGGGCTCCTGACCGCCGGCCGGTTCATGCCGAAATATTTCCGGTAGTTGTAGGCCGAGCCGCCGCAGGTGGTGCAGTTGTAGATGCAGCCGCGGCAGGTTACCAGGTTGCCGAAGGTTTCCCCGCCCATGAAGATGGAGGTCTTCGGCTCGATTAAATCGAACCTCGTGTACTCGAACTCGTCAAGACTGGCGCTGGCTTCCCTGAGCGGCATGACACAGATATCTCCATCCTCTGCGCGGCAGGTGACGTTGGAAGTGTGCGGAACCTTACCAGTCCTCTTGAACTCTTCACTAAATTCCAGCAGCGCCTTCTCTCCCTCCCCCCTGATTACGGCATCGATGAAATCGTATTTCCTTATGATTTCTTCATGGAAATAGGTCGAGGTCAGCCCTCCCAGAACCACCAGCGAATCCGGGTGCAGCCTCTTGCACAGCCGGGCAATCTCAACAGCCCCCTGCGCATGGTGATGCCAGTGCAGGTCGATGGCGTATATCCCCGAAGCCAGGTTTTTCAGGTGTCTTTCGACATCGAAATCTTTACTGCCTACCATCCGGTCGGCGACGTTGTCGATGATTACCTTCACCCCGTGACTGTCCAGGTAGTTGGCAATGCATATCATGCCGATCGGCACCTTGACAAACTGTATCTTCTCCACCGAAGAACCGAGAGGCCCCGGGAAAACCGGCTCCTTCCGGAAATCGTATAAAGTCGGCGGGTGTATCAATACAACATCGTAGTTCATGCCTTACTTGAGCCCCTCTTCTATATATGCCGCCTTTTCTCTGGCAGCGTCCCTCACGGTATTCAGCACCAGCTTCGAGCTCAGTGTCGCCCCCGATATCCCGTCCACTTCTCCTCCCACGTAACTGAAATAGGCGTCTTCCACCTTCAGCCCTGCGAACTGTGCAAAGTAATCGTTGTTGACCAGCATTTGCCAGTACTCTTTCGTCTCGGAATGCGATACCACGTATATCCCCTTTACGGTACCGGCATCTTCCATCCCCACCAGTATCACTATCGGACCGGCTGGTTTCGACAACCCCTCCCCAGACGGAACGGTTTCTCCCATTCCGTTTGCATAGAAAAGATATCCGATACGGCTTCTGCCGCTGTCATAGACCACGTATATCTCCGGCTCCTCGTCGTAGCGGTAATATCCCGCTTCATCGAATACCTGACGAATGGTCTCCAGCGTCTCCGCTTCGCTGTCCAATACCAGCGTCGGCTGGCAGCCGGTCATACACGGCAGGCAAACACCGATTAGAGCTATTATAACTGCCGGGAATATCCGTTTTATTTTCATTGTTCGATTTACCGACCGTCAATCTATAATATCTTACGGGAAACTGAAGCTCCCGGTATTATTCCAATTAATATCATCCCCGTTCACATATCATCCGAAACGGGAACCATCTTGCTCAAAGCCTCGTCAAGCTCCTGCTTGAACGAACTGATGGCTTCGAATCTCTCTCCCTCGTCTTCTATGTCCATCGCCTGGTTGACGACGTCTACCACCATTTTGTTGATGGTTACGAAGCGCAGCTTCCTCGAGCTCGCTTCATGCCCGCTGAACACCCCGAATTTCTCCCTCAGATTGATCGAGTATTCTATCGAATCCATTATCAGCTTCACTATCGATTCCCTGTTCAGAAATCGCGTTTCATAGGATATCCATTGATGCCACGACATCAGCGACATCCCCTTAACATATTCCTCCAGGTTGCCAAACCTCAAACGAAAACCGTGACTTTCCGGATAATCGAAGGCCGGCGACCCCGGGTCCAGCAGTATCATCGGCCCGAAGGCATGGTGCACCGGCGATTTACTATTGCCTTCCTCGTTGATCACACATATCTGCTCCCAGATCTTCCACGTGTCTTTCACCGTCTTCGGCGTATCGTCACCCAGCGCTATCATCGAGAATACCCCTATCGGGATATTGTACTTCTTGCATAACCTCAGCGTTTTGAACAGCTCTTCGTTGCCGTACTTCCTCCCCTGCGCCTTCCTGACACTGTCGCAGCACGACTCCGGCGATATCGAAAGCACTATCGGCACTCCCGTATTCGCCACCTGCTTGATGTATTCCTCGTCGGCCGGCCCGAAAAGCTCCATCGATATGTGCGCATTTTCGAACTTCCTGCCCCTCAGCTCCGCCAACAGCTTCGTCCAGTATTCCCTGCCTCCCATGCGCGGGTCCTGGAACAGGAAAATGCTCGTAACCCCCTGCTTCTCCAGTTTCCCTATATCGTCCGCTATCTTCTCCGGGCTGCGAAACGCCGGCTTCTCCCTGGCAAGATAGGTCTTGTAGCTGTACCGCGAACCTCCGCAGGTGGCACAGTTGTAGGAGCAGCCGCGGCACACCGGTATGAACCAGCTCCCGCCCCTCTCGTTGCGGTAAATTATCTTCTGCGGCTCGATTAAATCCAGCCGCGTGTATTCGTATTCGTCCAGGGTTTCCGATGGCTTCATCATCGGGTTGACGCTAACCTTACCTTCACTGTTGCGGAAGGTAAGGTTAGGCACTTTGTCCAGTTTATCATCTTGCTCTAACACCTTCATGAGCTCGAGAAAGGGCTTTTCGGCCTCCCCGCGGATGACCGCATCTATAAACCCGTACTTCTCCACTATCTCTTCGCTGAAAACCGTCGACGTCAGCCCTCCCATAACCACCATCGCTTCAGGGTGCAGCTTCTTGCACACCCGCGCCAGCTCTACCGCCCCCTGCGAGTGTAAACACCAGTGCAGCCCGATGCCGATGACCCTCGCCGAAAGACTCCTGATGTGCTCTTCCACGTCGAAACCTTCGACTGTCACCATCCGCTCCCCTATGTTGTCCACGATTACCCGGTATCCGTTCCGGTCGAGATACTCCGCTATGCTCAGCATCCCCACCGGCGGGATTATGAACTGGTCTGTGCTGTCTTTTACGGTATACCCCAGCGGCCCCGGGAATATCACC
>DAOUFJ010000006.1:0-4020 GCA_034429935.1 Dehalococcoidales bacterium | reverse complement strand
ATCACCTCGAGGAGCAGGAAGACAATGCTGGTTGACATCTACAGCCATATATTTATGATGTCCATTGCAGCCACAGGGCTATACCTGCTTTTGAAGCTGGCCAGCCCTCTGACCTTAAAACACTTTACTGCTTCGTGGCATTATTATACAGGCATAACGATGTATCTCTTCTTCCTGATACCATTTTACAAGCTCGTATCGTTGGCTCACTCAAGCTTCAAACAGGCAGACGGAAGCATACCCGGGGTAATTTCCACTATCGAACTCAACCAGTCTGCTGTTACAAACCCCATTGTAAGCGCTATCTCGGTAATACCGCAGAAAATCTACTCGGTAACCTCATATCTGGATTTCCTGCCGTACATTTTCATAGCCGGAACAATTATATTTATAACCGTAGTTTTTATTCAGAGTTACACACTGAACCGCCGTATTTTCAGGGAATGCCGGCTGACTGCTGACAAACAGACCCTTGAAATATTTTCGAAGTGCAGGCAGGAAATGGGCATATCAGGAGAGATCCCCGTTTATACATCGTCTTACACAGGTTCGCCGTTTCTCTGCGGTCTCTTCAAGCCGCGCATTGTCTTGCCCGAGATAAAGCTCTCGCCCAGAGAACTGCGCTGCGTTTTCCTTCACGAACTGACGCACTACAAACGCCGTGACACAGTCTTGAAATGCCTGCTGCTCCTTATAAATGCCATACAATGGTTCAATCCTTTTGCCTATATAGCCAGACATAATATCGACCGGATGTGCGAGCTATCATGCGACGAAAGCATCGTAAAATCGATGAACGACCGGGAGCGGAGGCAGTATTGCAAATTAACACTTGACATACTTTGGAATCTTGCAGACCACAAGGTGAAACTGGTTTCTGCATTCAGCGATAAGCGGAAAGACACTGAAAGGAGGATTAATATGATACTGAATAAAGGCTCGAAAGGGAAAACCTGGGTGCGCCTGCTTGCCGCCACATTGACGCTGGCGCTGGCGCTGGCAGGTTCGTTTGTGGTATCTGCCGACGACGAAGCCCCGTTTATAGACACAGATCCCACGTATGATGCAACCTTCTTAGAGACTGTTCCACAGACGGTTCCCGGCGGTGAGCTGCAAATGGTAGAGACAAACACGGAAAATAGCCCTGTTGCTATAGTTACTATAGCGAATGCACAGAAAGTTGAATTGAGCCCCACCGATCTGTCCGCGGTCATTATAGCAGGGCAAAGCGCAGGGAAATCGGAAGCTGTAAAAGTAACTCTCGATGCTGAAATAACATATTTTGAGCCTCAGCTTGAAAAAGGCTCCATCCCTATTAGCGGAGATCTTAACGTCAATGCAGCACATCTCTATGGGGAATACTGGTATGATGCAGGAGACTCCATAACTATTTCAATCACCTGGGTTCCAGGCACATCTTCATTCCGTATCGGACTGACTTCCAAGCAAGATGGCTCCTGCTATGGCTATCAGATTTCCGGAGGCTCAGGAACCTGTATAATCGAAGTCAATCAGGCAGGATGGTACTATCCAACGATATGGAACATAGGGCCTGATACAGCTACTTACAGTGGTTATATTTCCCTGTGATTATTGCATGGTTGCTTAGAAAACAAGAGTGCAGGTTGTAAAAACAGAAACAGATAAAAGTTGTCTTTCCGCTTATCGCCGAATGCAGAAGATGCCGCTGAAATATATAGTGCCATTTAACGGAAAAGGCTTATGCCGTAATTGACATAAGCCTTAATTTTAGCTTAAAAAAATGGTGGGCGGTATCTCGATTCCTCCGGGATGACCTCCTGCGTGTAATTGTTCTACATATTGTTGAAATATTGCATCCATTGGTTCCTTCCTTAATCGCCAGTTCTGATAACTGACTTTCTACGCACCAAGCCGCGTTTTGGCTTCCTTCCAGGGGATTGTCTTTTCTTCTTTAACCTCTTTTATGCTGCGGCGAAGCTGCTCAACCGACTTGTCATCACTGAGTATCTCCAGGGTTTCCAGTATCGCCTGATAGTCTTCCCACGTCATAATTGCCAACACCGGTTTGCCTCTTCTGGTTACTGCTACGGTAGCCGAGCTATCTTCTAACTCTTCCGGAAGTTTTGTCAACTTCCGTCGCGCATCTACTGTGTTAAGTTCTTTTGTTTCCCTTGTCATAGTCATATTCAACCTCCTATATCAATCCCCGCCGTACGAGGTGTTCGGCTAATTCATATACATCGTGGCGGCTGCCTTCTTTACGTATGCCAATTATGTAGACCACCACGCATGCTTTACTTGCATCGATCCTATACACCACTCGATATCTTTGTCCGGCTGCCCGTATACTCATAAACCCTGTCAACAAACCCCGAAGAGGTTTCCCCAGTTTTTCAGGTTCTTCTGTCAAAGCGTCAATACGTCGTACGATGGCGCTACGGGTGCGACGGTCAGTGATGGCCTCTAATGATTCAATGGCTGCCGGGGTGATTTTAATTTGGTAGGCCACCTAATCTCCTCTTGTTACTTAATTAAGTGTACATCAATATGTACAGATAATCAAGGAATATCAATTGATCTGACTAAGAACAGGAAAAGGTGACGGGAAAATCGTTAAAAAACAAATTGCCGGTCTTGTTTCTTAACATGGAAATTTAAAAACAGGTTTTTCCTGGGAGTTCACTCTTGTTCCGCAAAATGTGGACTTTCATTCTGAAAAAATTCACAAAATGGTGGGCGGTAGAGGGCTCGAACCTCTGACCTTCTGCGTGTAAATTGTTAGTCGGCACTGATGTTTACTGTTTTCAAAGCTAATCTACTGTTTTATGGTAAATAGACAATAGCACTGTTTAAAGCTAAAGTGATGTCCCGTGTTTTATAGTAGTTAATAATCGGTTAGCAAAATGTTAGCAAAATCGCAGATATACTTTGAAGCTAGAGAAGTGAACCTTTAAAGAAGTTCAAGAAATATATCTAAATCTATCTCCGCTTGTTTCAGAATGTGGCTTAATGTAGTTCGCAATACCGGTTTGTGGGCAGGAACAATAAGTTTCAGGGTACGGTTTGCGATATGCTTTTGTAACCTTATATGACTACCACGTTGTCTGACAACTACCCACCCGTCTTTTTGGAGAGCATGAGTAATCTTCCAATAGGGAAGTTCCGGAACAGAGGTCATAAAGCCAACTCCAGTACTTCCCCTCTTTCCTTGTCTATTTGATCATCTTCAGTAGGCTCCAGATAGAGTAAAATAGCTTCTTTAATGTTTTCCAGAGCTTCTTCCCGGGTGTTACCTTCGCTAATACAGCCTGGTAGGGATGGGACGTATACCGTATACCCCTTATCTTCGCCAAGCTCAAGCACTATCTTTAATTTCATTGGTTTTCACCTCTTTTCTAATGACTCAATTATATCATAACTATATTGCTTAGGTTGTGTTTATCATCATGGATAATTATGGAATTTATCTTTGGTCTTATTAGGCTCTGTTTTTAGATATCCTTTGATTTTAATTTATCTAATTCAGCTAAAATACGCTTTTTCTTAGTTCTTCTATCAATTCTCCTAGTGAGTTTTCCATCGGCTATCAGATAGTTCTCTAAAAATTCAGCTTTTTTTATTAGATGGTCTAGATCAGATTCTGCAAGTTTAGCCAGTTTAGCATCTTCTATAGCTTTATACTTCTTACATAACTGTCGAACCCTTTCCCTAGACAGATTTAATAGTCTCCCAATCTCAGCGTAAGACAAACCTCTAGCTTTTATTAACCATATTTCCTCTGGACTAAATCTAGACAATAAAATGTGAGATTGGCATTTTGGGCAAACCATAGCCAAATTTCCGAAAGAGTCGTTATTTACATCACCATCTACATGGTGAATTTTACCTGGATAGTAGATGTTGCTATTACGATTATATTTGTTACAATCCCTACAAGTTTTACCTTTTACTTCAATTGCATCACTCTTATATACAGTTATAAGATCTTCTATCAGTTTTTGTTCTTTATTATAGACCTCATAATCACAATCATAATGG
>DAOUFJ010000005.1:0-52365 GCA_034429935.1 Dehalococcoidales bacterium | reverse complement strand
ATTGAAGATGATGAGAATATGGTCGACTATATCAAGAATGTATTTAATGTAGGCTGGCCTGAAGCTGATTTTATATCTGCGTATAAGGGAAAAGAAGGGGTAAACCTGGTAGAAAAGGAAATGCCTGATGTCGTGCTCCTTGATTTGGGATTACCTGATATGAGCGGGTTCGACGTGTTGAAACAGATCCGGCATTTTACCGAAATGACGATTGTAATGATAACCGTGAGAGACGATGAGTCCGATATTGTTAAAGGATTAAGCCTGGGTGCCGATGAATATATAGTTAAGCCGTTCAGGCAGCTGGAACTGCTGGCCCGTGTGAGAGCGCTGACCAGGAGAAGAATATCATTGAGCGAGGATTTATCCGTAGAATATGGCCCCCTGAAATTTGGAAGGTCCATTCGTGACCTTATCTATAAAGACAGGGAAGTAAATGTTACGCTTACCGAAGGCCGTATTCTTCACAAACTTATAGAAAGCAAAGGAAATGTGGTTACTTCGGATGAAATTGCCAAGCTGATATGGGGGGAGCGTTTTTACAGCGCCATAAATGTGAAATCCTATATACACCGCATCCGGCAAAAGCTGGAAGACGACCCGGCCAATCCTTCCATGATTGTCAACGAACCCGGAGTAGGTTATTTCATTAAATTACAGGATTAAAATCGCCTGAAATCCTGTTCATGTCCAGGTATGGTCGTCCGATTCAATCCAGTTTGGTAAAACCGGTTATCGGACGACATCGGCCCTCTCGTTAAACTGTCTTTTTGATTGTTTCACTCTTACCAATCCTTTATAAATATGGTAACTATTCCAATCCTCTGTTTTACTAACTGGAGTTGAAGGGATTGCTGTGCCGGTCGCTTGCTGGATTTCTGCCGCAATGCCTGAGAAATGAACCCGGGTATAATCCCTGTTAACCGCCTGTGATTGGGAAATACGCTTTACGCCTCCTTTACCATGTGTCTGCTATATTATTTTCGTAAGATTCATTTCAAATCGGGATATTGCGATAATTTAAATACTGCATAATTACTGGAGAAGACAATGGCCGAGGGTAATGAAATATCAGGGTTGAACCGGCGTGAATTTATCATCAGACTGGGCGGCGGAGCGCTCGGTCTGGGATTGTTTACACTGTTTCCGGTTTTGGGAACGAGTTGCAGTTCACTTGTTGTCGAGGGACAGGAATCCGATAGCGACAGTCCGTTTGATATCGATAAAGTCTTGAAAGTATACATAGTTATGGAAGAATCCGACTGGGTATCGCTGATAGCCAATGCTGCCGATGAAAAATATAAGCAGGCGGATTTATGGTATGGCAGCACTGTTATCTCCGATATAGCTATCAGGGCGAAAGGAAATTATAAAACCGTAGCAGAGATCTATCCCGATTCGATTCGCTATAGTTTGAAAGCCGATTTGAATCTGTTAAATGCCGAGCAGAACCTGGACGGCGTGAAGAAACTCAATTTCAACAATAACTGGGGCGACCCTGCGTTTATGCGTGAAGTTCTCGGATATGAATTGTTCAAGAGTACAGATATCCCTGCTCCGCGTGCCTCTTTTGTCGACCTGTGGGTTAATGATATTCATCTCGGTTTATATACCATGGTGGAACAGGTGGACAAAGCCTTCATCGAACGTAATTTTACTTATACCAATGGCAACCTCTATAAACCGGAGAAGCCGGCCGGCAATCTGGCGTGGACAAAAGATGACCTCGCCGATGGGGATGATGCCCCCGATGAAGAAGATATCAATATCGGCGGGGGGAGTCTCGACGATATTACCGATGTCGTTAGCGGGGATGATGAAAGCGATTCAGGCGATATAAGTACGGAAACGAAGTCTCTAATCGAGCAGATGTGCTTAAAAACGAACGAGAGCACCTCAAACCATACTGTGTTATATAAGTTGCTCGAGGTACTCAACAATGAGCCAGACGATACCTTCGCCACAGAAATCGAAAAGGTGCTGGATGTAAATGAAGTCCTGCGCTACCTGGCGGTATCGACGGTTATGGTTCATCTGGATAACTATATCGGGTCCGGTGAAAACTACTATCTTTACGAAAACGACGGTAAATTCGTGATGATTCCATGGGATTTGAATCTGGCGTTCGGCACTTATCGTATAGACCTGAGCATGGAACAGACGATTAACTATTATATAGATGAACCTACATGCGGAGCCATGTCTGCTAAGCCGCTTGTCAGCCGTTTGCTTTCAAATGCTGCATATCTTGAGAAGTATCATGAATATATTGAAGAAGTGCTCGATGGAGTGTTCGATAGCGATACTATAAATGCCCGCATCGATGAACTGGCGGGATTGATTCGCTCTTATGTGAAGGACGATGAGACAAAGTTTTATACGGCAGAGCAATTCGAGGAGGGGATTTCGGAGCAGGTTGTCAGCGAAGCTGTCGTATCGGGTAATGAAGGAATCCCAATCGGTTTAAAGTATTTTGTGGAACAGCGCAGCCAATCCGTAAGGGCGCAGCTTAATGGCACCCTGGCATCCGCATCCGGAACGGGAGCGGGAAACGGTACGGGGGAGAGCACCGGCAGTGGCAGTTCCGCTGGAGTCGGTGGTGCCGTAATTGCGCTTGGAAGCACTGTTACGGTTACCGGCACAGGCGCAGCTGTCAGCGGCAATGTCATCAGCATCACTAAAGGAGGCAATTATGAAATCAGCGGCACGCTGGAAGACGGGCAGATTATCGTAAATGCCGATGACGCCAGTGTAAACCTGGTACTTAACGGGGTAAATATAAAATGTTACGATAGTGCCCCCATTTATATTCTCGATGCGGAAGAAACGACGATTACACTGGCGGACGGAACCGACAATTATGTAACGGATAGCAGTTCTTATGTTATAGAGGATGTCGAATCGGGTGAACCGGATGCTGCTGTTTTCAGCAAGGATAATCTTGTTATCGATGGGGCTGGTTCACTTTCGGTCAGTGCCAACTATAATAATGGAATTACCAGTAAGGACGCGCTCACCATATCCGGAGGTAATATTGTAGTTAATGCCGTTAACGACGGTATTCGGGGCAGGGATTCCATTGTAGTCGCCGGTGGAACCGTTGCAGTTACTGCCGGCGGCGACGGAATGCAGTCCAACAACGATGAAGATGCCACACTCGGATATATACTAGTCGGCGGCGGTACGCTGAATATAACTGCCGGAGGAGACGGAATTCAGGCGGAAACTGATATCACTATAAGCGGAGGGGAATTGACTATATCATCGGGTGGAGGTAGCGCTAACGGCAATACTACAACCGGTGGCAACAGCTTTTTCGGCGGAATGGAGAATACTACTACTTCGGGAGACAGTTGTAAAGGCATAAAAGCCGCTAATGGAATAAATATTACGGGAGGCACTATCAATATCGATTCAGCCGATGATGCCGTTCATTCTGATAATACTATGACTATCGGCGGCGGAAGTCTTTCGATAGCATCAGGTGACGACGGAATCCATGCGGAATCTTCCTTGGTTGTTAACGAGGGGACTATCAATATTACAAAATGCTATGAAGGGCTGGAAGCCCCTACTATCACGGTAAACGGTGGTGATATTCATATTGTTGCCAGCGATGATGGCATAAACGGGGCGGCGTCCAGCTCTGCAGGCGGTATTTTTGGCGGCATGGGTGGAATGAATGAAAACGGGGCTTATCTTTACATCAACGGCGGATATATTTATGTCAATGCTGCGGGCGATGGAATCGATATTGGCGGTTCCATTGAGATGACCGATGGTACTGTTCTCGTAAACGGTCCCACAAATAGTGCCAACGGGGCTCTGGATTTTTCGAGTTTTAATATGAAAGGCGGTACGATTGTAGCGGCAGGAAGCTCGGGGATGGCCCAGTCTCTCGGTACTTCATCCAGCCAGTATTCTGTTGCGATAACCTATACTTCATCTCAGGCAGCCGGCACAATCGTTCATATCGAGTCCGAATCCGGCGATGATATACTTACATTCGCTCCTGCAAAGACCTACCAGTCGGTGGTCTTCAGTTCCCCGCAGCTTAAAAAGGGAGAGACTTATACGGTTTATTCCGGCGGTAGCTCTACCGGTGCTGTTACGGATGGTCTGTATTCCGGCGGCACTTACAGCGGTGGTACTCAATATACCACTTTTACAGTTTCAAGCGTGGTTACTACAGTCGGTTCGACGGGGGGTAGCGGGGGGATGTTCCCGGGTGGTGGCGGTGGTATGCGTTAAACATGATTGTAAATATTCAGTATAAAGCCGGGGGGCATAATCTTCGGCTTTTTTGTTTATGTGAATAAATTTTAGAGTTTTTTCAATGGATTGCAAGTAAAGGAATCATCTAATGCAGTCAAAATAATTAAGTTAAGCCTTTTCCCTTTCGGATATGGTTTAAATATTATCAGGTTAAAATATATTTTTCTTTATGAGCATGGATACTATCATGCCTCCGGCGGCCAGTCCGCTTATCACCAACATGATGGTTATCGTCCAGTTAAAGCCTCTATCGGATACTGTCAGAGTCGAAGTCATTGTAACAGTCGTTGCGGGAAGCAGTAGAGTTGATGTCACGACCGAAGATTCCGTCGAAGTTATGGTTGATGCCGGCAGTGTTGCCGTCAGAGTTAATTCTTCGGTTTTGGTCAATGTGGTAACCGACTCTACGGTAACAATGTTTCCGGCTAACGTCGATACTGCCGTTTTGGTATTGGTTACGGTGTTGGTTGCAGTTGAAGTACTGGTTGACGTCGATGTCCTGGTAGTAGTTGAAGTGCTGGTTGAAGTCGATATGCTGGTGGTAGTCGATGTCCTTGTTGTTGTGGACGTGGTTGTAGTAGTTGAAGTGCTTGTAGTAGTCGATGTGCTGGTAGTAGTCGAAGTTGTAGTCTGTGTCACAGTTCCGGTAATGATTTCGCTTCTGTATGAACTACAGTTTACATACCGGCTGGCACTATCTCCCGAACCGTTGATGACTCCATCGTCATCGTTCGGCCCGCTGGAATGTCCCCACCAGTTATATGTAGCATCGATATTTACGCCGCTGCCCCCTTCGCTATCCTGGTTGTATACACCGTACGAAGTATTCCCGATGATATTATTGTAATTAATCAGTACGGCGCTGCCGGTGATATCCGTCGCTGTATAAACACCGTAAACATTGCTTACAATGTTATTGTAGATGATTTCATTTTCGATTGAGGTACTGCCCGATATATAAACACCATAGTTGCCGGAATTCAATTCGTTTTCGGTAATGATATTGCCGGATGACTCATTAACTGCAATACATCTTTGCCCTATGGATGTGTTGTCCGATACCCTGTTAGAATCGGAATCGTTTATATAAAGGCCTGCCCACAGATTGCTGCTGCAGTAGGTACCGGATACGGTATTGTTGTCAGCTTGATAGAGATAAATACCGCAGGAATTATTAAATCTGCAGTCATTATTTGTAACGGTATTGTTCTGGACTGAATACAGGTAGATACCGGATTCTCCGTTACCGGTTACATCGGACTCACCGCATTTGTTGTTTGTTATCAAGTTGTGATTGCTCGACGATTGTACAGCAATACCGGAAACGTTGTTTGAATCACATGTATTGCCGGTGATTGTGTTGTAATTGCTGGCGGATGTGAGATTAATGCCGTGGGAGTTAACACTTGAATTGCAGGTATTATCTGAAAAGGTATTGTTGCTTGAGTTTACCAGAATAATTCCGCTGTCATTGTTTGTATCACATGAATTTTTAGAGACAAAATTATCGCCTGAATCCTGTAAATATATTCCTGATATCGTATTCCCGGAACAGGTATTACCGGATATGCTGTTGTCGTCTACGGCAGCCAGGCGGATTCCGTATTGTGTATTGGAGTTGCAAGTATTGCCTGATATATTATTATTCGTTGTATTGTTATCCAGATAAATACCGCTTAAGTTCGAGTTACATGTATTGCTTGAAACGGCATTATTATTACCGCCGTTAAGATAAATACCGTAGTAGGCAGTATTGGAATTACAACTGTTTAACGAAATTATATTATATGCCGAAGCGTTTAGATAAATACCGTAGTTCGTATTGGTGTTGAAAATGTTTCCGGCGATGGTATTATTGTCCGAGGTTATTAAATATATACCGGTGCGGGTATTGGAACTGCATGTATTCCCTGAAATAATATTATTGTCGGCATAATATAGATAGATTCCATTATTGTTTCCCGTACAGGTATTGCTGTTTATGGTGCAACCGGTTAACTGGTCGCCGCTCGTTCCCTGAAGGCTTATGCCGGCAGCACTGTCGCCTGTCGCTCCGCTTATTGTAAATCCTGTTATATTAACATTATCTACGGTTACGGAAAAAACATTGACGGCGTTGGACGAGGCTGCAACCGTTGTAGAAGCAGCCCCGTTCACCGATTGAATTTTTAAGCTTTTATCTACATTTATATTTTCAGTATATGTTCCATCGGCTACAAAGACGTTGTCGCCGGCATTAGCCGTATCGATGGCATGTTGAATGGTGGCCCAGGGGTTGCCTGAGCTGCCGTCACCGGTACTGTCGTTGCCGGTAGTGGCAACATACCAGGTATTTCCTGCCGCCGTTACATTAGTCGAAGCCGCGATACACAGGTTCAGTATTAAAACAAGGGTAAGTATAACTCCGAAGACCTTTTTTCTCATTTCAATTCACCGAAAATGATATAAAAAATCCGTCCAGGGACGGATTCAGAAAAGCGGTATTTAATTGGATTTTATCTGCAAAAAAGGCTTAAATCAACATGTTTTAAGGTAAAAAATAACCAGTTTTTAAAAATGTATACAAATGGTTTGCCGTTTTCTCCCCGATGGCAACCGGAACGGCATAAAGGTCTCTATTTTTAGCCCTAAAGTATCATTTTTAGTTTCATGAATAGTACTTGAGTACTATATCTGTGGCATGGCAAAAAGTTGCCTTTTTCAATTTTGCATTGTGATATATTAAATTGACATAAATCGTATAAGAATATAAATATAAAGTCAATATGATTAAGGCGAAATCGGCAAATTTCCCGATTTCGATATTTGATAAATTAGGGTTTTAACTGTTAATAATTGCAGGTAATGATTTGTAATGTTGTATAATCTACTTACCAGAATATCAAAATTTATTTTCCCTGATAAGGAGGGATGATATGCATAAGGAGTCACAGGTGGTAAGTACTCATCAATTGGTCGGTTTATTATTTCAAACAAGGGATTTGATGGTCAATATAAAGAGAAAGGAACTCAGAAAGTTCGGAATTACCATTGAAGAGTCTGCAGTTTTGATACATATTAAAAAGCTGGGAGATAAAGCTACACCTGTGGAATTGTCCCGGCTTCTGCTTCGCAAGCACCATTCGATAACAGGGTTGCTGCTAAGGATGGAGAAAAAAGGATTGATTGTCAGGAATAAAGACCTCAAGAGGAAAAATATGATAAGGGTTTCCATGACTGAAAAGGGAGAGAAGCTGTGTCAGGCTGCGAAAAAGGAAGATAGCCTGAACAGAATGATAGACGTCCTCTCGGATGAGCAAAAACAGGAGCTTGCAAGATATTTGAATATATTGAGAGATGAGTCTTTTGATATCTTGAAGATAGAGGATAAACCCCCTCTCCCGATGTAATCTGTAGTCAGGTGTTTTTATCGTGTAATCGTCTCTTCTTTACAAAGCTGCAGCCGATAACATAAAATATGGGGGGAGGGGCGATTAGCTCAGTGGTTAGAGCGCTTGCTTCACACGCAAGAGGTCACTGGTTCAAGTCCAGTATCGCCCACCATTAAAGCTGGGGCAACCTGTTCAGACCGCTTGCTTGACAACTCGGCTCAAGCGTGGTTAAATCTAAATTAGACCACTTGTTTGTACTAAGGCGGGCGTTGCCGTTAGTATGATGGTGGTTAATTTTTTACAAAACAACTCAATAGGTACATCTCTTGTTTCTCTCGTTAAGGGTTTTATTCTCTCACAACGCTCGGATTGTAGAAGTCCTGCTACTATCAAGTTTTATGACGGTTGTTTAAGGCGTTTCCTCTGGTGGACTGACCAGAACAATATCCCCGATGACGCTCGTCTTTTAAATGAGTGGCAAATTCGGGAGTTCCTCTCTTATGTCTCTGGAGAGACACATCGCTGGGGGAGAGAGGGCAACGGCTCGGAATCCAGTACACCAAGAGCAACCTATAACACGGTTCATCATTATTACCGTGTACTGAAAACATTCTTTAACTGGTGTATAAGAGAAGGTTTTCTCAATGAGAGTCCGCTTGTCAGGATAAGACTTGCAAATCCTAAGCTTGGAGTAATCCAGCCGTATTCCAACGAAGAGATAATAAAAATACTGTCGGTTTGTGATATGGATTTCAAGAACAATGCCAAGTTGCTCGGTAGCAGGAATAAAGCGATTATTCTTGTGATGTTCGATAGCGGTTTAAGACTTAGTGAACTGGCTAATATCAAGATAGACGATATCGATACTGAAAGGGGTTGGATTAAGGTCAAGGGCAAGGGTGATAAAGAGCGCATAGTCAGAATAGGTTCGACTTCACAAAAAGCATTATGGCGTTATATGATATACAGGCAAAAGAACAAATACCAGGCATTATGGCTGACCGAAGAGGGAAAGCCGTTTACAAAAGACGGCGTTCAAACTATGGTTAAGCGATTAAAAGAGAGGGCTGGTGTTTCAGCCAAAGGTAATTGCCACAGGTTCAGGCATACGTTTGCCTTGAATTTCTTAAGGAATGACAGGAATCCGTTTAATTTGCAGTATTTATTAGGTCATAGCGATTTGCGCATGACAAGGCATTATGTTTCGACACTTGGGGCTGAGGACGCTTTGAAAGCGCATGAGAGCGCCAGTCCAGCCGATATGCTGAATATAAAATAATGAGCTGTAAAAATATTTATCCTGATATTGACAAAAAATATTGCTTTTTTATACAATTAAAGAGTAAAATCAAACCATAATTTACTTGATTATGTTTTGAATGTTTTTAAACGTTAATTAACATTTTTTCTAAACTAAATTAGTAGATTTTTTAAAAAATAGAATAATATCGTTTTTTCAAGGGGACACAGAAATGTGTCCCCTTTTCGTTTATATGGGGAAAAATTGGAAAAGATAACAGTACAAGAAGCAGGTCGAAGAGGTGGACTTTCGGTTCTGGCAAACAGAGGCCGAGAGCACTTCGTTGCTATAGGTAAAAAAGGGCAAGAAGCATTAAGAGAGCGTTACCCGAACATGGCAAAAGAATGGGGTAAGAGAGGAGGCCGACCGAGAAAGCACAATCTCGAATAAGTAAACTTGGGGAATGAGGTAATAGGAAAAGAAGGAGGATTGGACGCCCGCCTTTAAGTGGTCAACCTCATTCCCCAAGGATAATATTACTATACGAATAGAAGACGGGCAAATGCCATATAAACATGAGCATAGAACAAGCACTGGAAAACAAGGACGTTTACTGCATACTCGCAGGAATCGATACTTTAGAGTTGGGCTTCTGTGTTCGGCAATATACTTTTCCTTCTGATATTTGGGAATTACTCACACAGGCAAAGGAAAACGCCAGAAGCACAGATTACTCGAATGACCTTGGAGCACTTAACTTCTGCGGTTATACGTTTATAATCAACAGGGGTGGTGCGCAAAGGTATAACTTTATATTAAGGAATCAGGACATTGAACTAAAAATTAATCAAGAGGCTAAGGACGGCAAGTATTTTCCCGAAGTACATATCAAGTTTATGGCTGCCTTTCTCTGGCGTTCTGGCTGGCAAAGCGCCATGAATAAGACAATAGAATGGGTAAAAGAATGGGCTGACGTTAGAGCTGTCGTTGTTTCCCGTTGTGATATTGCCGTTGATTTCGGATGTGAACTGCCTGTATTAAGCCAGGACTTTAAGGAACTGGTTACAAGGGCCAAAAAGAAAGAGGCTCACTTCGAGCGTTATCAAGACGGCTTGAATCTGACTGGTTACAGTATCGGAGGTTCTTCGCTGATGTGCAGGATATACGATAAGCTCAATGAGATTAAGAAGAGCAATAAGGATTGGTTTAAGGAACTATGGCAAAAGAATGGCTGGCAGGAATTACAGCCTGTTATGAGAGTGGAATTTCAATGCAGGCGTACGATATTAAGAACAATGCAGATACACTCTCCTGACGATTTGGAATATCAGCTTGCCGATTTGTTCAAATATCTTACCGAACAATGGCTGACAATCCGAAGTATAGGAACTGACAGTCACAGGTCTCGTTGGCCGATTAGCAACCTCTGGCAGGCGGTACAATGCGCAATCGGGCAATTCGGGCAGGTAACAGGGATAATAAGACTTAAGCAATTAAGGCCACGCTATACACATCTCACAAAGCAATTGAGGGGCTTGCTGGTTTCGATGGTAGCGTTAACATCTGAATCGTTGAATGCGCCTGATAACAGGATACCGATAGCACAGATAAGGCACTTGGTTAGAAGTACAACGGCAAAGGCAGATTTTGATATAGATGTATCAAAACGCAGAGCTAAATATGCAGGAATGGATAACCGCCTGTAGGTTCGCCGAATGGTGGGCTGGTGGCGGCGTACCGGCGGAGATAACGCCGCCACAACGTCCTAACCTTCTAACAGGACGTTGCAAAAGCCATATATTTTTAAGAGGAGTTTTAATTATGGGACAAAAAAGATTTGAGAATGGAATAGCGGATAATTATTTATGGTGTTCTTATTGTGGTAAGACATATAAAATTACTGAATACACAGTATCCAAGGATAAATATGGTTTACCAGAGATACGCATGTATCATTATCAAGATTGTAACGGGTGTGAGTTAGGATACCAATGGCGATGGGAGACAATTAGAGCGAGGCATAAAAATTATCCTCTGATTCCTGAAGAGGGAGTAATATACCCTGATACATTAATGAGAAAAAATTTTAAGCATAGAGGAAAATATACAAAAACAGTAAAGCCAATTCAATTGGTATTACTTGAATAATCAGATATATTTAATGGCCGGTTAATTTAAACCTGAGTGCTTGACTGTGTGCACTGTTATTGAGTCTTCTTCTGTTTAGCATTGCCATGACCAACATGTGATGATAATGGTTCTTCGCATTTATGTATTACTTCTTTTGTTTCTGGGTCTATAATTTCTTCCTTATATTTATCGTTTTGACGGTCTATCACTCTAGTTATATTTACAGGCTTGTTTCTATCTCTGTTGAATCCTTTTTCAGATTTCTGTTCTATAAATGGTTTCCCACCATCTTTATGTTTTGCCTTCATGCCAACATTAGCGGATAAAACTACATGTTCTACTATAGTTTCATCAAAAGCTCTCGAAGTAGAACCACAAAGAGGACATGGCAAGCGTTTTTCAGGTTGCGTACCAGCAGCTTCATTTAATTCCTGTTTACAATTACCACATCGAACTATTGTGCTCATGAAATAACTCCTTTAGTTATCTATTAAAGCGATTATAATCTTTTGTTATCTCATAATCAATACATTAAGCTATAATATGATAAATTAATTGATTATTTCCACTTAAAGAAATATAATGACATTGAAAAGGAGGCAAGCGGCTTCCGCCTTTTTACAGGAGCGATTCACACGCAAGAGGTCACTGGTTCAAGTCCAGTATCGCCCACCATTAAAGCTAAAATCGGTAATCTGAAACAAAAAAATTGAATAGTGACACCTTACTATCGGCAAGTTATCAATCGTGTGCTACGATTGGCAGTGAACACTTGCTTCCATCAAAACTTCTTGCGCAAATAGATTATTATTTAAAATTCAGACGAAGTGAAGGCATATACCAGAATACGGTTTTTATCTACTCTTATACATTGCACCGCTCCGCTCGTTTTTACAGGGCGTGATTACATCATCTGGGTGTGCGATGGCGTTTATAAAGCATCCCCGATGATACATGTTAAGCCTCCAAAGCTCCCCAAGCTCGTAATCAGGCCTTTCAGTAAACAAGATATAGAAAACAATCATGCTGGTAGTTTCTGGCAGCTTGTTTGCCGACATATGCAATAAGGCTATCGTTTTAATCCTACTCGATACAGGGAAGTGGCTTGCGGAATTGGCGAGCTTGAAAATGGAGGATATATCGGCGGAATGTGATATATTGGTCGTCTACGGAAAAAGCGGGAAAGAGCGCATGGTGTGCATAGGCTTGGCAACACAGAAAGCCTTCAGCAAATATTTAATGCTGATGGGCGATGCCACGGGGACTGTTTTATAAAAGCCGTAAACCTCTTTCCAGAGATGGATTACAAATCGCAATCAGTCGGATCGTTGAGAAGGCAGGGGTTACAGATTTATTCTTTAACATCTCCAGAAATATTTTAAACGCATCCCTTAGCAACAGGCAATTCTATAATAAAAGTAGAACCTTTGCCATGTTTGCTCTTGGCATATATACTGCCGCTGTGTTCTGTAATTATTCCCCTGCAGATGCTCAACCCAAGCCCGGTTCCTTTTCCTACATCCTTGGTGGTAAAGAATGGAGTGAAGAGTTTCCCCATATTCTCCCGGCTTATACCCAGGCCATCGTCGGTAATTGAGATTCTTATAATGTTTTCCACCTGTTCGGTTGTAATGGTCAATGTACCCTTATGACGTGCTTCAGTCATAGACTGCTCTGCATTGATGATTATATTGATGAATACCTGTTGTAATTGATGCGGACTGGCCATTACTTCAGGCAATGTGGCCGCAAGCCTGGCATCAACATGAATATTATTTATCCTTTGTTCGTAGCTGCGCAAAGCCAAGACCCTCTCTAGGAGAGTATTTACATTTATCATCTGTTTCTCAGAGCTTTGATTGTGGGAGAAGGTAAGCAATCCTCTTACTATCTGAGCGGCTTTTTGTGCCTCGCTGTTTATGATTTTCAAGTCTTCCCTGACATCATTGGAGAAGTCCTTCTCCAACAGCATCTGGGAAAAACCGATAACGCTGGTAAGAGGATTGTTTAGTTCGTGTGCCACTCCTGAAGCAAGCTGCCCGATTGAAGCCAGCCTATCTGTAATAATTAACTGCTCTTGCATCTTTTCCAATTCAGTTATATCGTGAAGCGATGTTAGATAGGCAGGCTCTCTCTCCCAGTTAACTTGAACTACGCGCATTTCGGCTATAGCAATTTGCCCATCTTTGCGAACGATATCAATAGTCGTCGTTTCTTCCACCAATAACGGAAAACCAAAGACCTCCCCCAGAAGTTCCTCCGCACTTCGACCGAAAAGAGCCTCCGCAGCTGGATTTACAAAACGTATTTTTCCGTATTTGTCCACGATGGTAATGCCATCCGGATTCTGGATTATAGTATTACGATAACTTTCTTCGCTTTTTTTAAGGGCTTCTTCGGTTTTCTTCCGCTCGGTAATATCCTCTACTATTTCTATAAAACCGACTTCCTGTTTGTCTTTATTTTTAGCTATAGTAAATAAGACATGGGAGGGGAATCTTTTTCCATTCTTTCTAACATTTTCTCCTTTGTAGGAGTAACACTCTTTTTCTATGAGATCATCGATTAACTGTTGCAATTGTCCTGTTTTGATAAAGTCTGGGGGAAAGAATATCTCTATGTTTTGTTTGTCTATAACTTCGTCAGGATTATAACCATATATTTGGCAGGCACCTTTGTTAAAGGAAGTGATATTGCCATTAAGGTCGGCAGCAATTATGGCATAGCCTTCAGGGCTTCTAAAGAGAACTGAAGTTATGTCGATGTTTTTATTAGATATAAGAATTGTTTGCTCGCTGTGATTCTCTTTCGTCGATGAGGTAATTGCCATAATTACTCCTTATTATATTATTGACTAATTATAGGCTAAAGCCAGTTATTATTCGTGAATTACTACGGAAATCAAGTATTTTAGTAGAGTGTTCACCACGACTACTGTAGCTGATAGTCGGATAAAAATAGTATTACAATTATAAATAGATTATTTAGATAATTAATTCATCTCTATTTTAAAGCATTATCGTAGTATTAAAAACAAACTTTTAATCTCAATTCCTCCTGTTTTATCGGGGTTGGTTTATCGTTTTAACCTTATGGTATGAAATTTTGCGGTGTTGAGGAGAAATGAAATAGAGTGTACTTCTATGATTTGGATAAGAAATAGTTCGCGGGGAATTGTTAACAATTACTTGATTTGTACAAAAAGGAATAGACATATACTATAACTAAAAACAACTTATCTTGTTTAACGGGTTCTGCTTGTTGCACACCATTAAAGGTCATACCGATGGAATATATCGCCTACCATTTCGGACAAATTTATTGCTTTGCCTCACAAGATTTATCCTTCCAGAAACCTGAAATATTGCTGATTTTAAATTGCTTATTTGTAAAATAGACCGAAATATATAATAATTTTTATATACTAACTACTAAATCATTATTCGATGTGATAATTTGTATTTTTAAGCTTTAAATATGTTCTATTAGCGTTGATTTAAATATTAAACGATTCATTATGAAACACAATGTAAAAATACCTGTATTGATTATTGCTCTTCTATCAATATTTTCTATTATACCTCAACAACTGGATGTTCAGGCTAGTTCAAACAACCTGATTTTTGACAGCCTTACTATAGAGGATGGATTATCTCAAAATATAATCAATTGTATTGTTCAGGATCATTACGGGTATTTGTGGTTTGGTACTACTGTAGGTTTGAATAAATATGACGGGATAACATTCGAGGTATTTACGAGCGATCAGGCAACAACTAATTCTCTGTATAACTCTGAAATCCGTTCGTTGTATGAAGATAATAATGGTTTATGGATAGGTACTAGCTACGGATTATATTTATATCATCATGAAACGGATATGTTTACAGCTTACCTTAATGATACGGGTATTTCCGGTACTATCAGCAGTAACGGGATCAGATCCATATTTAGTGACAGCTCCGGTGTGTTATGGGTTGGAACTTCCAACGGTTTGAACAGATACAATCCCGATACAGATACCTTTATTTCGTATCTTAATGACCCCGATAACCCTGAAAGTATCAGCAACAGTTATATCGTTACGATATATGAGGATAGCACTGGAGTATTATGGGTTGGAACTTCCAACGGTTTGAACAAATATAATCCCGATACAGATACCTTTATTTCATATTTTAATGACCCCGATATTTCCGGCAGCATCAGTAACAATTATATTTTATCGATATATGAAGACAGCCGGAGCATAATGTGGATTGGGACGAATCACGGACTTGACATGTATGTCCCTGAAACTGATTCATTTTATTTTTATGAAAATAACGTTAATGACTCATACAGTATCAGCGGAAATATTATTACGTCTATTTGTGAAGATAACGCCGGATATTTATGGATAGGGACCAGAACAGGTTTGAATCGTTTGAATGTCGATGACATGACTTTTCAATCTTACATGTTCGATACAGATAATCCCAACGGTCTGAATGGCGATAGCATAACGGCGTTATACAAAGACGATAACGGGATAATATGGATAGGCACGACAAACGGCATAAACAAGCTGAATTTGAACGAGCAATTTTTTAAATATTATACTGGTGCCCTGTCTGATACCGTATCCGGTATATTGGATGCCGGTGATGGCAGCATCTGGTTGTGGGCAGGAGAAGGTCTGGTCTTGTTTAACTATAATTCGGAGAGTGTGGAAGCTATATATAACGGCGTTTTTAAAAATACCAATTATAAAAATTCCACTACATGCGACATATGTCTGGGGAATGACGGATGTATATGGTTCGGTACAGTCGGCAACGGACTCAAGAGTTTCAATCCGGCAACGAATGAAATAACTACTTATCTAAATGAACCGGATAATGAAAACAGCCTTTTAGACAATATTATAATTTCTCTGTATAGCGATCATTCCGGGGTTATATGGATTGCTACCAGTATAGGATTATGCAGTTTTGATCCTGAAACGCAGCAGTTTACACAATATCAGGACAATCCTGAATATCCTTATGCTATCAGCCATGAATCTATTTATTCGATATATGAGACTTTTGATTATAACATATGGTTTGGAACAGAGTCGGAAGTATATATGCTGGACAGAAATGCGGGGAAAATATCGCTTGTCCTGTCCGATTCTGTTTTTGAGGATAGTGTAAGCCTGAATAAAGTTGAAACGATCTATCAGGATAGTACCGGATTGTTATGGCTTGGTGTCGGTTATGATTTATATAGCTATGATATGGAGAATTGTCTAATAAATTTTTGTGATTTAGGGGAAAATTCGCTTCAGGACTTTATTTTTGAAATAATCGAGGATGAATCCGGGAATATCTGGTTTACTAACAGGCAAGGGCTTTACAGTTACTCTACTCAGGAGGGAATCTGTACTAAATATGGATTAAACGATGGGCTGGTGAGTACTATTTTTTGTGAAGAAGCCGGATATATAACGGAATCTGGAGAGTTGATGTTTGGAACAACGGAAGGCCTTGTTTCTTTTTATCCAGATGATATAACAACAGATACCACTCCTCCTGATGTATTGATAAACGGATTTAAATTAATTGACAAAGATATATCTTTTGAGAAACCTGTTGAGGATATTGAGGAAATCACGTTGTCTTATTCTGATAACTCTTTTGAAATTGACTTTATCGCTCTTGATTTTAATTCTCCCCTGAATAATGAATATGCTTATTTTCTGGCTGGATTTGATGAAAAATGGCAGTATTGCAGCGCAGGGGAAAACTCTACGAAGTATACGAATATACCAAGTGGGGAATACACTTTTAAAGTAATCGCAGCAAACAGCGACGGGGTTTGGAATAATGAGGGGGATTATCTCAAGATAATTATAACCCCGCCTTTCTGGCAGGAGTGGTGGTTTATAATGGCAATGGTGGCTGCTGCAGTGTTGGCAGTGGTAGTGGTTATAAAACTCAGGACGCATTCTTTGGATAGGCATGCGCAAGAGCTTAAACTTCAGGTTGAAGAAAGGACTAACCAGTTGGTTTTAAAATCCGAACAACTTGAGAATGAATTAGAGAATCGTACTCAATTCACACGCGCAATGGTGCATGAATTGAAAACGCCGCTTACTGCAATGATGGGTTCCAGCGAATTGCTTATTGACCAACCTCTTGATGAATTGGGGACTAAACTTGCAAAGAATATAAACCGTGGGGCTAACAATCTGAAAAGGCGGATTGATGAGCTTCTGGATATAGCTAGAAGTGAAATGGGGACGTTAAGCATCTCATGTACTCCGATGAACTCTTTAAACATAGTTCGTGAAGTAGTCGGCGATATGACTCATGAAGCCAGTAAAAACGGGCAGTCCTTCAGCCTTGAATTACCGGATTCGATTCCGTTTATCCTCGTCGATAATGACCGGCTGCGGCAGATACTGTTTAATCTTATCGGGAATGCGATAAAATACAATTCTGCCGGAGGTATCGTTGATGTGTCCGTTAAACAAGATAACGGCTCGATAGTTTTCGAGATACAGGATCAAGGGGTCGGCATGAGTCCCGAGGAACAGAAAGGGCTTTTTAATTTGTATTATCGTGGAGAAAGTACGAATGAACGTCTCGGCGGTTTGGGAATAGGATTGTCTCTTTCAAAAACATTGATAGAACTTCATGGCGGGAGGATATGGGTAAAGAGCCAGAAGGGTAAAGGCAGTACTTTTTATTTTTCAATCCCGCTGATGAAAACGGATATACATTCGAGGGGGGTAAATACAAATGGTAAACGAGATAAATAAGGTGCTTATCATTGAGGATAACGAAGAAGTGGTGGAAGTAGTTTCTCTGGCACTCCAGATAAGATGGCCTAAAATCGATATTATTGCTACCGGTAAGGGTGAGGAGGGAATCGAACTTGCCGCAAGCCAGTTGTTCGATGTTGTTATTCTGGATTTGGGATTACCCGATATAAACGGTTTCAATGTATTAAAGGAAATACGCACTTTTTCCGGGGTGCCTGTTGTTATATTAACCGTCAGGGATGAAGAGAAGGATATCGTTAAAGGACTGGAACTGGGAGCAGACCAGTACGTGATAAAACCGTTCAGACAGCTCGAGTTGATTTCCAGGGTAAGGGCTGCTGTACGAAGAAATAGCTCCCTTGAGCAGGACGCTGTCGTAACCTGTGGCAGGTTAAAACTCTATCCCTTTGAGCATATAGTTGAAAAAGATGACCAAAAAATAGACCTGACTCATATAGAGTGCACTATTCTCCTGAAATTAATGAAAAATGCAGGCAGAACAGTAACCCATGATAACCTCGCAGAAGAACTGTGGGAAGACAGCGAATATAAAGAGGCGGCTTCTACGATGAAAGTGCATATTAATCGTTTGAGGAAAAAACTCGAAACCGATCCTGAACATCCCTCGCTTATTATGACAAAGCACGGGTTGGGGTACTTTTTAGCCAAACAAGACTGATTTGATCCCTTTGAATTTTTATTGAAATTTCTCTCCCCTGGCATTCTTTTATTAAATTCTTCGAGTATTATCGCTATTAATATTTGAGAATCGGTTCAACCATTATTTAACTGAATCATAACATTTATTTAACTTTTCATCCCCTGAATTAAACTAATTATTTACCTCGCGGTTGTATCATCCAAAGTATAGACTTCAATAATTTCTCTATATCTATCCAAAAAATCAAGAACGGGGATGGTGCGGCTTCTAAACTGATGAGGATAATTTTCTGCAAATGGGGTGAATCGTAATGAAGATATTGTTGGTTGGTGCCGATTTGGAGTTGATAGAAGAAGTCAGTCTGACTTTAAAACAATATCAGCCTGATTGGCAATTATCAGTTATCAGTTCCGGGATTCAAGGGCTTGCTCTTCTGAAAGGCAACCAATGCCCTGACCTGGCGATTATAGGGATGCAACTGTCGGATATGTCCGGTTTTGAGTTGATCGAGTGTATCCGTGATGATTCTGAAATTCCGATTATCTTTTTATCACGTGATAGGGATGTAAACACACTGGTGAAGGCTTTTGACGCTGGTGCCTGTGACTATGTAGAAGCCCCATTTAATAAAGCGACATTTTTCGCCCGCATTAAAGCAAAGCTAAGAAGGTATAAGTGGGATATACAGAGCAAAGGGAACAATTCGCTGAATGTGAATACTCAACGGGTTATGTGTAATCCTCTGCCGGGAAAGTCGGAATATTGAATTGCGTATTCCCCAGTTTAATCTATTTATAGAGCATTTACATTTAAAAATTTGATGGAATAGATATCAATTACAGAGTTTGTTTGAGGTAAAGAAACGGAGGTGATGCCTATATAACATTTTGTTATCGCGCAATGTGAATCTATGAAAGGAGAAAGAATTGAAAGAAGAAAGAAAAAAATTACCTGAAAATGAGAAACAGGAAGAATCCGGTGAAGTAACAAGAAGAGATTTCCTTGTTGGTGCTGGTACCGTGGTCGTCGGTGGGGCTATCGGTGCAGGATTGCTTTCCAGTTGCAGTAATGGTGAAACCCAAACTGTTACCACTACCAAAACAGTTGAAAAGACAACAACAATCGGTGGAAGCGGTGCAGTGACAGTTACTGAAACAGTTGGTGGTGAAGGCGCTCAGACAATTACTGAAACCAAAACTGTGACTGCACCCGGTGGTGATGTCGTTGAACCGTGGCAGGAATCTGAAGATACTATAGTGAGAGGCTTCGGATTTTTAAGTTGCGATGCTTCATGTGTAGATACGAAAAATGGGAAAGTAGTACGTATACGTCCGTTACACTATAACTGGAATTACTCTGAAGAGGAAGTCGCTGAGAGTACATGGGAATTTACTGCGAAAGGGAAGACATATAAATGCAAGGGCAAGTCCCTGCCGAACTATTTTTCTTTCGCTTATAAGAAGCGCGTATATACTCCTAACAGAATAATGTATCCCCTGCAAAGAGTCGATTTTGACCCCGATGCAGATCCCACTACTGGAAGAAATACACAGAATCGTGGCAAGAGTAAATTCAAGAGGATTACCTGGGACGAAGCCACGACAATGATTGCCAATGAAATAAAAAGAGTTCAGGAGACATATGGGCCTTTTTCCGTATTCTTGATAGGTATGGATGGGCATGTTGAGGAAAAGGTGGTTCACAGAGGTGGTGGTACTCACTGTCTTCCCCTGACCTATTTCAATGGCTATACCGCTGAAGTCAGAAATGCTGATAGCTGGGAAGGCTGGTACTGGGGAGCTGAACATGTTTGGGGAACCTGCAGCCGAGGTTTGATAACGCCGGCTCTTAATGTTTATCCTGACGTACTGGAACATACGGAAATGGTTGTATTCCAGGGTTGTGACTGGGAGACAACTCCCAACGGAGGCCCCGGAATGTTCTTAAGTACGGTTCACCACTGGTTCAGAGATGCCGGAATCCAGCAAATATTTATCTGCCCCGATTTGAACTATGCGGCTGCGGTACATGCCAATAAATGGATTCCGGTAATTGCCAACACGGATGCCGCTTTGCAGCTTGCCGTCATATATACATGGATCAAAGAAGACATCTACAAGAAAGAATATGTTGATACTCATGTATACGGCTTCGATAAATTCAAGGCATATGTGATGGGCGATGTAGACGGTACTCCTAAAACTCCTGAATGGGCTTCTCCGATATGCGGAGTTCCCGAGTGGACAATTAAGGCACTGGCGAGAGAATGGGCTTCCAAGGTAACTTCTACCGGTCACTGGTATGGCGGTTCCTTCCAGAGAGGTCCTTATTCGCATGAACCGGCCAGGCTTGAATGTATACAGTTGGGCATGCAGGGTCTCGGCGGCCCCGGCGTACATCAAATCCATAACGGCTCCAAGGGGGCTATGCAGGCTCCTACATTGAACTCTGCCAGAGGCGCCAGAGCCATGGAGCCGATAACAGCCCAGATTATTCCCCGTACATTGACTCATCATGCAATTTTGGAAGGGACTGTTACTCACTGGGGTACTACTGCCAGGGCGGCTGCCGTCGAAAACCAGTTTGTAAAGTATACATATCCTATCCCCGAGGAACAGGGCGGCAGTAAGGTTCACCTGCTTTGGAGTGAAAAACCGTGCAACACCGTTTGCTGGAACTGCGGTAACCTGTTTGTCGATGCGGTGAGAAGTCCGGAAGTTGAATTCTATATCTGTCAGCAGCAGACTTTTGAAAACGACTGTATTTATGCCGACCTGGTTTTACCGATTACAAGCGGCATCGAAGAATTTGATGTGGGTTCGACCGGGTTCGGACAGAAAGAAATCTTCATGTATTGTGGTAAGGCCATCGAACCTGCCGGAGAGTCCATGAGCGACTATCAGGTTGCTCTTGAAGTGGCTAAGAAACTCGGTGTCGAGCAGGAAGTTAGCGGTGGTAAAACCATTGATGAATGGATGGAATATGCCTACTCGATACAGAAGAACGCTCCGGAACTTTTATCATGGGATGAACTGAAAGAAAAGAAATACTTTATGCCTCCTGTCGATCCTGAATGGCAGACTGCTGATCCCGGTGTAAGAGCTTTCTACGAAAATCCTGATGACAATCCTCTTAACACCCCCAGTGGTTTACTCGAGTTCTATTCCGACAGGCTGGAAGAAAACTTCCCCGATGATGAAGAAAGAGGCCCTTATCCCAAATGGGTTCCCGGCGGTACCGGTTATACTCATGATGAGAGCAAATGGGGTGAAAGGGTTAACCAGTATCCGTTTGTTCTCGTTTCCAATCATCCTCGCTGGAGAGAACATCCTCAGATGGATGACAATTGCTGGATAAGGGAAATTCCGACATGTAAAATTACCGGCTACGATGGTTATAAATATACGCCTGTATGGATCAATCCTATCGATGCTGAGGCAAGGGGCATTTCTCACGGTGATATTGTAAAGGTCTATAACGACAGGGGTATTGAATTAGCCGCTGCTTATTTGACCTATAGGATTATTGAGGGATGTGCTTCTATGGACCATGGCTCACACATGGATCCTATTACAGATAAGATTAATAGGGGTGGCTCTGTTAACCCGATTTCACCGGAAAAAGGCACTTCTCAGAATTGCTGGGGAGAGGCTACCAGCGGATATCTTGTTCAAATCGAAAAACTGGATCCGGCCCAGATGGAAGAATGGCGTAAACAATATCCCGAAGCATTTACCAGAGCTTATGACCCTGCTTACGGACTTTTGAGAGAAGCATGGTTGGAAGGAGAATCGGATTAGATGAAAAGTTTTGTTATCAATGTAAAAGATTGCACAGGTTGTTACGCCTGCCAGATTTCCTGCAAGGATGAACACTGCGGCAACGACTGGACCCCGTATGCCAAGCCGCAACCCGATACCGGACAGTTCTGGGGGAAAATATACGAATATGAGCGAGGAACTACTCCCAAGGTAAAGAAAGCTTATGTTTTTGTTCCCTGCCAGCATTGCAGCGACGCTCCCTGCATGGATGTTTGTACTGTCGAAGACGCTATAAATCGCAGAGACGATGGACTGATTATCATCAATCCCAAAAAATGCACAGGATGCCGTGAATGTGTAATGGCCTGTCCTTACGACTGTATCTTCTTTAACGAGTCTTTGCATTTGGCTCAGAAATGTACCGGTTGTGCCCATCTTCTGGATAGGGGATGGCCGATAAATATCCCCAGATGCGTCGATTCCTGTGCACATGATGCTATTGGATTCGGTGAAGAGTCCGGGCTCGATTCCACCGGGGCAGAAATTCTCTATCCCGAATATGGCACGAATCCGAGAGTCAGCTATATCGGATTACCCAAGAGATTTATCGCTGGTACCGTATATGACCCGGATGCCAAGGAAGTTGTTACGGGTGCTACCTGTACTCTAGGTGGAGATGGCTCCGGTAGTGCTACGACGGATGGTTTCGGGGATTTCTGGTTTGAGGATCTGGCAGTGGGGACATTCTCGCTTAAGATCGAATACTCCGGAAAAACGAAAACAATTGATTCTATCAGCACCGAAAAAGATGTCAATCTCGGTGACATAGCACTTTCTTAGTAAACCGGAGATTAAATCCTGAATAAATGATTTGAAAAGGGCAGGAAGCAAACCATACGCCCTGCCCGATTCAAATCTTTGTCGGCAATATTATAAAAGGGGGTTAAAAATGTTTAAAACAAAAGGCATCGCATTTGCTTTAGTTATTGCCGTTATTCTTGTTTTAAGTGGTTGTAATGCGGAACCTGTAACTACAACAATTACGAAGACCGATACAATTACAACAACCAAGACAGTAAATGTAACGGAAACGATAACACAGACATCGAATATTACGTCGACTGTTACGACTACACTGATTCCGGCAACTACTACCACTTCTAAAACTTCTACTACTACTGATACTACAATTGCGACGACTGACACCACCACTGCTACTACTACCCAATCACAGGAAATCTTCTCTGAAGACGGTAAGGTAAAAACTCTCAAGCACTGGATGGAAGCTCATATTACCTCTATCAGCGTTTTTGCGGTGGTTAAAAATGTCAGCGATGCTCCGGTAAACGTATTATACAAAGTCGATTTTCTGGATGCATATGGGAATTTAATAGGGACACTAGAAAAATACGCAGAGGATTTACAGCCTGGCAAGTCCAAGCAACTCGAACTCGTTTATGAGGGTAACTATTCTCAAAATGTAATGTGTTATTTTATCTATTTGTCTGCTGAATAGGAAGATATATGGGAAATAGTATAAGAGCATGGATATTTCGTTTTCTTGTAATGATTGCCATGGGGTTATTTATAACTTCATGGTTCATGCCCTGGTGGGAATGTTCAATTCCGTATATAGCCGGCTGGATTCATATACGTCCCTGGGGGCTGGAATTTAATCTGGGTTTTTATGAATCGTATGCTTCTGAGGCAGTAATGCCGGTCTGGATGGCTCCTGCTATGTGGGCTTATTTCGGTCTTGCTGTATTGGGATATATAGCAAGTATGTTCCTAAAAGAAAAAGACATAAAAATATTCAAATTGAAGTTCAAGTTGAATCAATTTTTAGTTTTATTAATCGGATTGTCATGGATTATCGCCGGACTTTCAGCTACTCTGCTTGCCGCAGTTCAAACTGGAAACTATTTCGATACTCCTTTGATAGGCCATAACGTTGTGGATCTGGGCGGGCATTATGAAGCAGACACTTGGTCGAGTTTCCTGCCTGGATACTACCTTATTTATGCATCCGGTCTGGTAGCTCTGATAACAGCTCATTTCTATAACAAGATACTGGGACATAAATCTGAAAAACAAATATCCGGTTAATTTTTTGATAGTTCATATTTTGGTGAATTAGAAGAGAGATTGGATTTATATTTGGGAAGACGCCGGTACTGCAGGGAATATAGATGGACAGGGTGTCCATGACAACATATCGGCGTCGTTCCCAGGTATATAGATTAATTAAGAGATATTGATCTATGTGTTGAAATGAGACTTAAAGAGATTTTGACAATCCGGGGAAATTATCGAGTGGCTAAGAACAACAGGCGGTGAAGATTGTCCGGTTATAAAATGCTTTTTTTAGCGGCGGTATTAGCTGTAACAGGGGTATTTTCTACTGGCTGTTCGAATAATTTATTGATACTGGAAAATGATCCGGATATGTTAACTGCTTTTCAGGGTGTATTTTCTGAAACCGGTTACTATAACTACGATGATGTAACCGGGATATATAAATTATACGATGATAACAAATCCTTTATCGGATATGCCTTTTATGCTGACGGGAAAAGCTATGACGGGGAGTTTGACGGCGAGGGGAGCAAAAAGGGCGCTCCTATGAAAATACTGGTTGGCCTTAAAGACATGGATACGATTAAAGGAATCGTTATAGTATCTCACGCAGAGGATTATCTGTTCTGGAGGCTGCTCATCAATGCCGATTATTTGAATCAGTTTGATAACCTTCGAATAGAGGATGCGTATTTTACATCCGACGGCGGCAAAATCGATTGTGTTACCGGTGCTACTTTAAGTTCAGTTTCGGTACTTGATCTGGCTAGAGAGTCGGCAGTGGAAAAAATAAAGCTGATTGAATAAAAATTCTTTTCCCGGTCTATCGGTATTTTTATCATATTCATTGGGAAATAACTTGAATATACGGATTTAATTTCAGTTATATAGGCAATACAAATCTAATATAAAACAGGTCAATTTTATACGGGGAGATTACATATGTCTGATAAGGAATTGGTGAAAGAAATATCTGATGTTGAAGAAGCCGCCGAAGAGATCGTACCGGAACCGGATATCAATTCCATGTTGCTGAATTTTGATGAAACTTCAGGTGAGGGAGAGATATCGCCCGAAAAATTGGCTGAATTGGCACGTAAGGCGCCCGAACCCAAGGCGAACGGCAATGAGTTTATAAAAATGTTGTCGCACAAGCTCATTAATAAGAACGGTATTATGGAAACGGGGAAAAATGGTGCGGCAATCGACGTGAAAAATATCGCCGGTTCCAATATCGGGAAAGCTACCTTTCAGGCTGTTTTTTATAACAGTAAAGGGGATATTATCGATACCGTCGAACAGGTGGCAAACGATTTGGTCAGAGAAAAAGTCAGGACTTTACGTATATTCCCCAATTTGCCAGAGAGTGTCGTTGTCGGCAGTTACGATATCAGCGTAAAGGATATTATTTTGACTCCTGAGCAGACTGTTACCGGTGATGACAGAATTAAGATATTAAAGCATTCTTTTCATGAAATAAATGAAACCGTCGACCACTGGATCAGTCAACTTGAAAGTACTGTAAATGTGGCTGTTAAAAACATTTCGGATAAAACCGTATCTACGGCGATTTTCGAAGCATTGTTCTACGATTCGGAAGGGAATGTAATAAATTCTGTAAAACATAAAGAATACGATATTAAGCCGAATTGTAGCCGTTCCTTTGTTATTACCATCGAATGTGATAAAACCAAGGACGATTATGCCAGAAGTTACAATGTTGCAGTGGTAAAAACGGTTACGACGGATGTCGAGAAAGTTCAGATACGTAAAAATGAGATGAAGAAACTGGATAATGGCGGCGAAGAGATAAGCGGCATATTGAAGAATATCGGCGAAAATAAAACAGATGCCGTTTTAGTAGCTAATTTTTACGATTATCTGGGCGAGAGTATCGGCATAAGCGTTTTGCCGTTTAAGGGATTAGCCCCCGATTCTCTTCAAAGATTTAAATTGACTTACTATCCGCCCGAAGGCGGGAAGATTGGAAGTCATATTCTGGATATCGCGGAGATGGCGGACGGGAATATTACTGAATTTGATTCAATGAGCAGCGAAGTGCCATTGGAATCAATTTGAGACTATTAATGTCCGGGTGTGTTATAGGGGCTCCGGTGAAATTAAATATATAAGGGGTAGATAAAATGATGCAAAATAATGAAATGTGTTCTGTGTGTACTGAAGATGAATCTGGTTCCGGTGTAATTGAACCGTCTGCACTGGGAAATGAAAAGATAGCAATTCTAAACCATCACCTTATTTATAGCGGTATTCCGGATAAGCTGGGAGGGGATGGTATCGGTATCGATTTAAAAAATATTTCGGAATCAAATATAGGAAAAGCAACATTAGAAGTAATCTTTTACGGCAAAAACGGTAATGTTCTGGAAACTAAAACGGTCTGTCTTTCAGATTTAATAAAAGATAAGGTTTATACCATCAATATTAGATATTCCAATAAAGAAGGGCGCGGGCTGAAAAGTTATAGCGTTCAGGTCGGTGAGGTTGTTCAGACGCCTGTTCCTGTTGCTACCGGTAATGAGAAAATAAAAATAATCAATCATTCTCTTCAGATCGTAGATTCCGCTACCATGCAAAAGGATTACAGGTTTTTTATCGAAATGGCAATAAGGAATGTATTCGAGAAAACAATTGCCACAGCTATGTTCGAAGTAATTCTTTACGATTCTGAAGGCATGATTGTCGATAAGTTTTACCATAAAGAATATGAGTTGAAGACGGGCAGAAGCAGGGCTATAAATATCGATATCTACAAAGATAAGGAGACCGTTAAAAGTTATCGTGTTACTCTGATTAAATCGATAACAGCCGATGTGGAACGCATTCAATTGAGGAGAAATGAGATTCGGACGGTTGAAAGCGGCGAGGAAGTCAGAGGGATTATTAAAAATATCAGTGATGTTAAAACTGATGCGGCTTTAGTTGCAACATTCGAAGATGCGAGAGCGGAAAAAATCGGCGTCAAAATAATAATGATAAAGGATATTAATCCCGGTGAATTTAAGCAATTCCATTTTGTCTTTACTCCCCCTGAGGGTGAAATTGTAAAAGAATATTTTATTAGTATCGGTGAGATTATGGAACAGCAGTTAATTAGCATAGTCAATAACATCCCAAAATGTCATTGTTAAATTATCTAAATATTGGTATCTGTAAAATTAATAATTGATGAGGAATCGTGATGGCAGAAAATAACGGCAGCATCTATATGTTCTCCGGAAAGGGTGGGGTAGGCAAGACGACCTGTGCGGCAACGACAGCCCTGCACCATGCTTTGCTTGGGGAAAAAACGCTGGCTATCTCTACCGACCCCACTCCTTCGCTGTCTCACATATTCGAAATAGGGGAAAGGCAGAAGCCGTCGAAGGTTATGGATTCTCTCTATATCGATGAAATCGGAGTTCCGGAAGTCGAAGAGATGTGGGACAAAAAGTTCGGGCGGGAGGTTTACGAGGTTTTTTCGTCCATGGTCTCCCTGGATTACGACTCGTTCAAGGAGTTCATGTCGTCGATGCTGCCGGGGCTTGCCGAAGAGTTCATGGTGGACTATATACGGGAGTTGAGGCGCAGCGGAGAATACCAGTCGATAATCTGGGATACGGCGCCGCTGGGGCAGACTTTGGCGTTGTTGAACACGCCTTCGATGCTGGTGGAGCATTTGAAGCTGGCGCCGCGGATATATACGAATATCAAATTCGGGCAGAATAAAAAAGCCACGATAATGGAGATAATCAAGGGATGGCAGAAGCTGTCGGGAGACTGCATGGATTTTCTGAGGCAGGAAGTGCGGTTCACGATTGTAACCATACCGGAGGCTTTGGCCTTCGAACAGTTGGATGGGGTATTCAAGGAGATGGAGAGGAACGGATTCAAGATAGGGCAACTGGTAATCAACAATGTAATCGAATCCGACGAATCCGAGTTTTTGAAGTCCAAAGCGGCGCAGCAGAGGAGATATCTCGATATGATACATGAGAGGTTCTCCGGTGTCGATATCGTAGAGCTGGCGATGCGCCCTTATGAAATCAAGGGAATCGAGAGACTGAAGGAAATAGAGAAAAGCCTGTTTGTATAAACAGGTATAAAAAAATAATAAAATTTAATGAATATTGATACGAATTCAGTGTCTTTAAATAATAAAGAGCGCTTTATAAAAGCAAAGAGGGAAGTCAGGAGATTTACCAATTATTTTCTCGATTTACTACTCTTGCTTTCTATAATCGGTACTCTGATTTCCGGTTATATATTATGGTTTATTTTACCAAGAGGAATCGGAGAACATGGATATATAATGTGTCAGCAGCATGGTGAGGGACTTTCTGGCAACTATTATACCGTTTTAAACTGGCATAGATATACCTGGATAGATATTCATAACTGGATTTCGGTTCTTCTTTTAGTTTTAATCGTACTGCATATTATAATGCACTGGAGTTGGATTGTCGGGATATGTAAAAAAATAAAATTATGTATATCGACTCCGGTTAAAAAAATAAATGAGCAGTTTGTTGCTGTTGTATCTCTGCTTATCCTTTTTATTCTTGATTGTTTTTCCGGTTTTGTTATATGGCTGGTTTTGCCGAGAGGCGAAATGGACTATTTCCCTATGGTAAATGGAATCGGCCGCTCTTTTTTATGGCTGCAAAGAAATATATGGGTAGATATACATGCGTGGATAGCGGTAATAATAATATCAATAGTTGTAATTCATCTGGTATTTAACCGGGAATGGGTAGTGGCAATGTCAAGGAATATATTAAAAAGCATTGTCAATCATACATCAACAAGTCGAAAACATTTGCAGGAGCAATAATATAATACGGTTATGAAGTTAAAAAAACTGAGGAGAAACTTACATAATGGACTATGATGTGTTGCTGATACACCCGCCGGCTGTTTATGATTTCCGGAAGAGGACTATATTTCCGGGAGCCATGGGTTCGAGCCCCGAACAGGTTCAATTTACCAAGGTTTCAATAGGTATACTCAGTATTGCCGAATATCTTGACAGGCATGGTTATAAGGCTGTCGTTGATAATCTGGGTTACCGTATGGTTAGCGATAAGGATTTCGATGTCGAGGAACATATTCGTGATAGTAATGCCAGGGTGTATGCTATCGGTTTGCACTGGCAGCAGCATTCTCAAGGGGCAATCGAAATTGCCAGGCTGTGCAAGGAATTGCATCCGGATTCACTGGTGATTGTCGGTGGGTTGACATCCACGCGTTTCAATGAAGAAATAATACAGAAGTATAAATTTATTGATGCCGTTATCCGGGGTGAGGCGGAGAAACCTTTTCTCGAATTTATGAGGGGGCTGGATAAATACGGTGAAATAACGGCTACTCCTAATTTAACCTATCGTAACGGTAGCGGTGAAGTACGTGTCACACCGCTTATGCCGCCCAGTGAAAGCCTCGATGAATATGAATTTACGAGGCTCGACTTGATCCAACCCCAATCATCTGTTTTTTCGGAACCCATTCCCCGTTGGAGTCTTGAGGTATGCAGGGGCTGTATCTATAACTGCAACATATGCGGAGGCTCGGCATACACATACAGGAAGTATCTCGGCAGGGAAAAACCGGCGTTCAGAAGCCCGGCAAAAATCGTCGAAGATGTTATACGTCTTGGGGAACAGGGGATTAAATATGTTGGTATCTATCAGGATCCGAGAATGGGCGGCGAGAAGTACTGGAAGGAATTGATGAATGCGATTCGCGATAAGAGGCCTGCTGTCGAGAAGATAACGTTCGATATATTTGCGCCTGTAAATGAAGAATTTGTGCAGGAAGCAGCCACTATCGGGAAACAGGTGGTATTTTATATATGCCCCGATTCAGGGTCGAATTGCATCAGGGAATCACTCGGCAGATTTTATACGAATGAAGAGCTGCTCGACTCAGTTCGGTTGTGTCACAGGTATCACATACCTGTAGTTACCTTTTTCTCGATAGGATTGGCAGGGGAGACGCATAACGAGGTCACAGAGACGTACGATTTATGGGATAAACTGCGTGTTATGGATCAAAAAGCAATTTCCAGGGGGGGGTTCGGGAGAAGGGATAAAACCCCGGTAGGAGGCCCCATAATCGGCCCGATATTTATTGACCCCGGTTCTCCGGCTTACGATTCCCCTGAAAAATATGGCTACAAACTGCTTTTTAAAAACCTTGAAGAATATATAGAAGGATTATCTAAACCGGCGTGGAATCAATGGTTGAACTATGAAACCAGTTTACTGGATAAGGATAAGATAGTAGATTATATATTTGAGTCTGTAGATTTTGCTATTGAACAGGGTGAGAAACTCGGGATATGGGACGATACCGTAAAAAATCGTAAACTTATTCTTAACAGGATAGATAGAATAGTAATTGAAGAAGTAAATCATATGGTTGATTGTTATGATTCTGCGGAAATAGAATTAAGGCTGATTTCTTTAAAAGAATCTATTAATAATCTGATTGGTTTAAAGCCGGATAATAATGACAAATATGGATATCAAAGTATGATTCTGGATAAACTAAATTTCAGTAGCACATAAGCTTTTCAACCGGCAGTATAGTACCCCCCGAATCTGAAATTCCGGTAGTGCTTATAAGCATTTGCATGCTAAAAATAACGATGGGGGAAATTCCTCGGTTATCTATTAGCAATATGGCTATATTGCAGGCCTTGCTATGTATCATGTCATATGGGGAGGCAGATAGCCCCATCTCTATTCTTGCTGCATGCCGATCATTCTATCTGAAGTTATTCCACTAAATCTCCAATGTTTAGAGTATATTCCATAACTTTCTCTCCTGATGGGGCATTAAATGTAAATTGGAAATTTTTAGAAGAACCCGGTTCAATATTCTTCATGGGGATTATTTTTGTTCCGATCTTTTCGCCTTTAGAGTCTTTAAAAGTTGCTATGAGGGCGGCATCTGTCTTTATGTCGCTCAGGTTCTTTAATGTTCCCCTTACCTCTTCGCCGCCATCAATGCTTCTTATCTCGTGCCTGCGCAACTGCACTTTCTCGATGTCTGTTGTTAAAGCCCTCATTATAGATACCTTATAAGTTTTAAACATATCCGATTCAAGTTTATCTGGTACGATATGAATGCCGCGGCTGACATTCGGTTTCAGTTCATATTCTCTATGCCGTGTCGTACTCATTACATTGCCTATTGAATCATAAAAAACCGCTTCGAAAACCAGTGTGGCAAAGGTTTTACCCGAAACATTTCTTATCGCCATATCTATTGAGCGTTTATCCCCTCGTGCAGTGATGTCGGGGTCCTGAATATGATGATTCAGTATTACAACCATGTCATTACCGATGGCTACGGGTTCCGGCGTCAGAATTACATCCCGTATTCTTACAGAATAGCTTTTAATATCAGATTGACTGTCTTTTGGAGATACTGCGCGTAGTATTCGTGTTCCTTCTTTTAAAAAGTCGGTCACGACCGGTTCGATTGTGTCCAGCAAGTCGCCTTTTTTGTTGTAGAAGTTAACACAGAATACTGCTTTACCGATATCCCCTCCTGAAATATTTCTTAAATTAAGGATAACCCCTGTACATCGTTTCCCCTCTTCTTCATCTTCTATAAGGTTATTGTGGCTGGTAATTTCTATTTGCTCGTTACCTTCGGCAATCGACTTTGGAACATTAAATTCCCCTGTGGTTGTGGTCTCCATTGTTTCTATACTTTCGGACAATTTCATTTCCCCTTTACTTGAAATTTGTATTCCCTGAAATTTACGTTGCAATAGAAGCTCTATTACGGTATTCTATCCATGCATCAATCGAATAACATTCCATACCTTACCCCCTGTCATTCCGACAGGGGGTATTTAATTAACATTAACTCAAATGTTAACGGGTTGGGCTAGAGAATCATGGTAACCAATTTGCCATACTTTGGTATTCCAAGCATTCTATCCTTGTCACTATAAAGCCAAAGTACATAGTTTGATTGCCCCGGCTTGTAAGCGGTATCATAAATCGGGTCGCCTGAATCCAGCGGTTTTTTGAACTCCATAGTTGTATATCCGTCGACCCTGGTCAACCCCCATTCGACAATATCGTCGTTACCTCCATAGTCAACGTCCGGTCCCCAAACATCGGTGACAACTGCATACCCGTCAAAAACAACGGGCACTCCATCTACAAAATGTCCGAATACTATATCGCCGTAAATATAATATTCAGATGGGCTCATGATGTTAAAATTGACGCCGAATCCGACCCATCCTTCCGTTTTAACCTTTACGCCGACATATATATATTCGTCATCTGTGTTCCAGTATGCATAATAGTTGGCATCCATCTGCTGCATCTGGGCATATTCGCCTTCGGTGATAACGCCGTCAGCATTCCATGCGACGCTGGTAGTGCCGGTGGTATATGCAAGCGTAGTGCTGGTAGTGGCGCTTGCGGTGGTCGAAGTTTTCGTGGTAGTAGTTTTCGAGGTGGATGTCTGCGTTGTCGGTGTGTTTGTTACGGTACTGGTAACGGTTGTCGTATTCGTTACGGTATTGTTTACTGTCGAAACGGCTGTTGATGTAACGGTACTCTTTTCTGTAACGGTTAGAGTAGTAGTTACCGGTTCGGATTTGCATGACATGCTCGGTACTAAAAGAAGAGCCAGAATCAAGATTGCTGAAAAAAACAACTCTCCATTTTTTCTGATTTTTCTATTAATTTTCAATCTTTTCTCCTTTCATATTTGCTGGTATTGCACTGCTTATTTGAACAGACAATTCTGCATAATGGTTTTGCGAATTTTTATATTTTTGTAACTTATTTAATAAGCTCGACCTTTTCTAAAGCTGTTTCTCTGACGGCATCGACAATTGCCTTACAACTTACCGTGGCTTCCGTTAATCCATCTACCTGCCCGCCTTCCTTTGTCAGCGCACAATCGTCTATGTCAAGCCCGATGAACTGGTTGGAAAGCTCCGTTCCATATAATTTGTCACCTGGCCCGGCACCGAACGGGTCGGAAGCATATTCATCATGAGACAGTATCACGATTCCTCTTATTGTTTCCTTGTCCTCAAGTCCTACCAGTATATGAATTGACCCGCTGTATCCTGTGCCTCTTGCATTAAAAGCGTAACCGGCTCTGGATTTATTGGTGTCATATACTGTATAGATTGCGTTTTCCTCATCGTATGTATAATAACCGGTTTCGGGGAAGACACCCTGCAGTTTAGTCACCGTTTCAGTGTCACTTTCCAGTACCAATGTATTACAACCGGCGGAAACGAACATGACTGCCACTAAAAATAATGATAAAACAGCGGCTGCCATCCGGCAGTACTGCTGTGAGCAAACGCTCTTAATTCTAGGTTTTATGCTCATGATTATCATCATAATCTTTCAGCAGGCTTTCCGTTCCGGCTGCTGCCAGTACCCACTCCAGTCCGTATTCGAGTATGTTGTAAACCATTATCGGCATAATAGACCAGACAGGCTTTTCCAGTTCTTTCCCGTAAAATCTATATGTAGTTCCGTCGGCAAGAAAATAATCATTGGATATTTGATACTGCCTTGCCCTCTCTCTGCATAACGGATTACAGCGTTCGGGCGGAGTGGTTGCTATCAATCCGGCGCATACCAGCGGCCGTACTTCGTAAATAGAGCAAACGCCTTCACGCAGGAAAGGACAGGGGATATTCAATCTGGAATAAGCAAATTCAGTTAAATCGTCGATAATCTTATATTGAAGACCTCCGGCTATTTTGGGATTCGTTTTGATATTACACGGAGGTTCCCGGTTAAAGAGATTATCATGCGTTTTAATCTTAGCTTTCCATTCAGGATACGCTTTGAGAAAATATTGGAGTGCATCATCGTTGTGGTACAGGTAGTAGACAATTGCCTCACCCTCCTGTATGGAAGCCCCGACACTCAATATACAGCAATTGGAACAGCCCTTGCTACAGGTAATTTCCTCATACAGAGTCATTCTCTTCTGCTCACGATATATCTTTTCGAAAGCCTCTTGTTTTCTGGCAATGAAGTCTATACAAAAGTCTTCCCTCAGGCGTCCGATTTGGCCGCTGTATGCAACCTCTTTATTCAGGCGGATGGAGCCCGTCTCTTCCCCGGTATATCCGGGAGATGGGCTCCAACCATTTGTTGATACTTCAGCTTTATTGCTTTGGCAGGCGTATTTTGCTGCAATCTCTTTCATATCTCAGTCCTCATAAATATCCCTTTATGCAGTTCAACATAAACAGGGACGATGGATAGGTTCTTTTTAAGGTCAAAACATGATCCATCGACTTATTTTAAGCAGCCTTTACAGGTATTATTCGGCAATAGCCGTTTTACCGGTTATCTTATTACGTAATATAGCCAGAACTACTATCAATACACCTGCTGTATAAGCCAGATAGTATCCGGGCAGGAAACCGGCTACGACATCGCTCTCAAGGTCGTTGATTACAATATGAGTTTCGCCTAAAAGGTGCATACCCCAGAAATCACCGGTGCGTACAGCGGCAAAGATAGCAGCTACTACAGGAACAATAATATATGAAATACCGACGATCAAGATAATTAACTGAGGCAAGCTGAATTTGAATTTCAACACCTTGACTGCTTTATCCTTGAGAAACATGCTTACCAGAAGAGCTAATACAGCTATCCCCAGGTAACTGAACATTACGTATTTAAACCATCCCGGCATATCTGACCCCTCAATATATACAATAAAGAAATCGAGGGTATTTGTAAGCCCCCAGGGATGAATCACAACATTGGCTCCCTGTAATATAACGACATTGGCTTCCCACCAGGGCATAAACCATGACAAAACCATCAAGCCGGCTGCAATCAGGAGCAGTCCACGGAAAAACCAGGCTCTTGCATTCATAAATATTTTCACCTTTCCATTTTAATAATAAACGCTTTTTCTCAGAGGGTGGGGAAAGCCCCACCCTCTGTCAGGGTAACCGGTTTAGGCTAGGTCAATATCTCCCAGGTTAACGTCTTTTGCTGTGCTGATATCCGCTATCGTCTTAGCTGAATATCCCGAAGCCTCGATCTTCAGGGAATATGTCCCTTCCGCAAGGTCTTCGAACCAGAAATCGCCGAAACCATCCGTAGTGGCAGTGCCACTGGCGGTGCCGCTCAGAGTGCAGGTAGCGCCTTCTACAACATCTTTTGTTGAAGAGTTGTAAACGCAACCTCCGATAAATCTCTTGGGCAGCTTTTTATAATGGACCCTGGTGGTCAATCCGTATTCTGGATAAAGGGTTTCGGTTCCGCTGGTATCGACGGAATCACCGAATTCGATAGCTGTATTCGGGCAGGCATCGGCACACCTGATGCCTGCTATCCAGCTTTCCCTGTCAACCAGGTGAGCGCAACCGGTGCATTTTTGGGCTATTTGTATACTGTCATTATAATAAATAGTCCCATAAGGGCATTCATCAATGCACAGGCGGCAACCGCTGCATTTCTTAGGGTCGATAATTACCAATCCGTCTTCCCTGGTATAAATGGCGCCTTCAACAGGGCAGATATCAACACAGGGCGCATTTTCACAATGCTGGCAGGGCATGAAAACATAAGCCATCTTGACTTTAGGTACAGATCCTCTTTCATGCTCGATCAGTTTGCCCCAAAAATGCCCGGTCAAAGGCTGTGGCATAGCATAAGGAGTCCAATCGTTGCCGCAGTGTTCATCCTTGCAGGCTAACTGGCAGCAATAGCAACCGCTGCAATGTGCAACATCAATAACAAAGGATTTCATTATTCGTCACCTCCCTCAACAATCCAGGCATCGGTATGCAGTCCATAAGCAGGGTCATATTCTCTCTCGAACGTGTCAGGATAGGTCTTTCTCCACTCTTCCATCTGGTCCGGATCGAGCTTTTCCACCTCGACCAGGTAGCCGCTGGTTGCCTGTCCCCATGAGATATTGCCGGTGCAGGCGTATGGAGAAATCAAGTTATTGGCGCCGCCTCTGTCGATTCTGTCGGCGATGCGGTCAATTCTGCAGCCATGGTCCATGTGTACAGTACCCGCGGAAACCCTTTCGGTAACAAAGGCGCCGCCGAGTGTAATACCCCGGTCGTTATATATTTTTATTATGTCTCCGCTTTCAATATTCCTTGCGGCGGCATCCACCGGGTTAAGCCAGACGCACTCATACATGTAGCCGTCGTAACCTTTGACTTTGCATGTCGGGATCTCTCTGATCCAGGGGATATCGTCGGCCTGGGCATGATGTCTCCACCTTGGGTGGTTGCTTTCGAGTAGCAACGGGTAATCCTGGGAGCGTGCACTTCCAAGCCTCTCATCATGTGCCCATCCTTCAGAAGCCGGACCGCCCTCTACCCATACGGGATAAGGAGGTCTTTCTTTATCATCTGGGAAGGTTTCCGCAATGCCGTCGGAATAGAATTCCAGTTTTCCAGATGGCAGGTCTCTCGGGTTGTTTTCCGGGTCCTCGTAGAATTTTCTCAGGCCTGGTGACGTATCCACCCATGCAGGATTGCTCTTGGGCAGGAAGTATCCCCTTTGATTCAGCTCTTCAAGGCTCATATTGGCGTTTACACCGGGTGACAGGTCATAGCAAGCCTGTATTCTCGATTCGACAGTATCGCCGAAATCCTCATTGTATCTGTTGTATGCATCTGCGTAGATTCCGCCGTATTTCTCTATTGCCTTGCAAATTAAGTTACCGATTTCCCAGTCGCTCTTGGATTCGCCGACTGCCGGAATCGGATGCCTGTAGAAATAAAGTGCGCCGCGGGCGCCACCTGAAACCAGATCCTCATCTTCGAAAACAGTGGTGCTGGGAAGGACTATATCTGCAAAGAGACAATCGTTCTCAAACCAGGGATGCTGAGCCAGCATAAATTCAATCGACGGGTCTCTGAACATTTCAATCCAATAGTTGCCTTCGTTCCAGCAGGTTGTCATACACGGGCAGTCAGTCCAGTAGAAGTGGACTCTCATGCCGTCTGTCTCCGCAGGATATACACGCTTGATGAACTGGTCGGAAACCGGCTCGTAAGCCATGCCGCCGCCCCAGTACTCAAGGTGACCATCTATAATAGCTTCGGGCAGTTTTGTAAGAGCAATATGCTGTGAAGAGGTGATTATCATCTTGGCAAGCCCTGTTTTACCCGACATGCTGACTGTCATAAGTCCGTACTGACCGGATGCTCCGCCAAGTCCCTGCCCCAGGTAACACAACTGCTGAACGCCCGGTTTGCCCAGTCCCTGCATTGCCAGCTGACAATAAGCTAATCTGGCGGGTTCAGATGAATAGGGGCCTCGAATAAAACTGCCGCCGTAGTAGTTACCGGTTGACGTAACTTTTTTAGCCCACTGTCTGGCTAAAGCCTTTATCGTCCATTCGTTAACACCGCATTTTGCAGAAGCCCATGCCGGGGTCTTGGGTGTTCCGTCTGTTTCGCCCCTGACATATGCAAAGAAATCATCCGGCCTGTATACATGAGTAGCAACATAATCTTTGTCGTAAGTATCCTCTTCAAGCCAGGTGTAGATTATAGCCAGCTGTAAAGCTGCATCTGTGTCAGGTAAAACGGGTATCCATTTATCGGCATGTACGGAAGCTGCGAAATTCAATTCCGGGCAGATATATACGTTCTTTATACCTACTTCGGTTAAGAAATAAGCCAATCGGCTGGACCACATGCCTTCAAAACCGGAAGGAGTGGTTTCCCAGTCCCCGGCCTGCCATACTATCATTTCCGTATTTTCACATACATCTTTATAGACATTGGCGGATGGTTGTAACAGACCTCTGGTGCCTGCACCGCCTACATGCTTGCCGCCCCAGAACCAGCCTTCCCAGCTATCGGGGTTGTTATCATATGATGAAAAATCACCGAATAGCGCAAGTACATTCATATGAGCCAGATGCATCATGTGCACCGTTTTTGATGTACCATGCATACGGGAATGGATAAACCAGGCCTTGGTGCTGTATTGCTGCTCGATTCTTACAATCTCGCTGGCTACCATTTCGGTTGCTTCGTCCCAGCTGATCCTTTTGAACTTGCTTTTCCCTCTGTTCTGCGGGTTTACATTGACGCCGCCCGGTTCCCAGTCAACCCTCTTTAGAGGATACTTGACTCTGTTGGGGCTATAGGCACGATGTTTGAATCCATATGCAAAATAGCTTGGAAGCGATTTGTTTATCGGCTTGAAAGTTTTCCCTTTGACATTGAATTCCCAGTTGCATTCATTCAATTCTTCTTGAGAATAAGAGTCGAGGTACTGTAACGGTCTGCACCTTATGACTTTATTATTTTTCATATCCACTGACATGGGCTCGCCTCCGGCAACACCTATCATGGCAGCAGATCTTATTGCTGAAATCTCTTCTTCATAAGCCGGTTCAACACTACTCCCGCTCCCCGGTTCTGTTACGGTTTTGGTAGAAGTAACCGTGACTGAGCCATCTCCGCCTACCGTTTCTGTTACTGTAGTAGCGGCTGCTGTTACTGTGGTTGGAACGGTTTTAGTAGTTGTTTGAACTACCGTTGTGGTTACCTCTTCTCCGTTGCAACTTGAAAGAAGTCCCGCACCGATAGCGCCACCGACCACTACCGTACCGGCACCGACAAGAAAATCTCTTCTTGTTACTTCACCGGATTGATTTTGCTCTTCATTTTTTGGTAATTTTTCTTGTTCTTTTTTCAATTCTTTCTCCTTTCATAGATTTTGTTTATGAATCGATAAAATATTTAATAGGCATCACCTCCGTTTCTTTAAATTAACCAATCTATCTGTACGATTAATTCAGATTAGCTACACGGTAATTTGCACGGCAGGGGAACCTGTAATTAAACTTCGCGCTATTCAGATTCCTGCATTTATCCTGCTAATATGCCCGGCGGAAATATCCCTGCTTTTTGCTTCGGAACGGCTTACTTCAATTTCGAGGTCCCATAATTTCCTTCTGATTACTGCTTTTAAACGAGCCAGAAACACATTTTCATTGAATGGTTTGACAATGTAGTCCGTAGCACCTCTATAGAAAGCTATTAACAATGTCTGAATCTCTTTATCGTCAGATAGGAATATAACGGGGATATCGGAATCATCACGAATCAATTCAATCAGTTCCAGCCCTGAAACATCATATAAATCCTTTCCCAGTATAAGCACGTCAGGACAATTCCTTTTCTTTAACGCTTCAAGACATTGAAAACCTGAAGTAACGGCGGAAACATGCCAGCCAGGACATGATTGATTTATTGAGCTGAACAAGCGGGCTGTGGTATATGAATCGGTATCGGCAATAAGTATATTCATAGCTTTACAATTCATCATCCGTTTAATAGAGTTAACGGTTTTACGACACAGGATTAAGATATTATTAATCCTTTAACTTTCTGGTTAGTATAAGTTTCAAACCATAACAAAACCATAACTATTGCCATTTTTCTTGTTACAAATTAGTAATGTTATGAAACAACAACCTGATTTGGTGGTATAGTATTAAACAATAACAAGGAGGGCTGGAAATATCGTGAAAAAACAGGGGAAAACGTTCTCTATCCTGGCTTTCTTAATAGTATTTTTCACTTTATTCCCCTCTTCTTCAATAGTATCGGCAGATTCAAGCAATTCCCTGAAATTTGAGAGTATAACGACAGAACAGGGATTATCCCAGAATTGTGTTACCAGTATTTTTCAGGACAGCTACGGATATCTCTGGGTAGGAACGCTGGTTGGCTTGAATAAATATGACGGGATTAGTTTTCAGATCTATTATCAGGATGCCGGCGATTCCGAAACGATATCATCTTCAAATGTCAGGGAAATTTTCGAAGACAGCTATGGCTCTCTCTGGATAGGAACGGATTACGGTCTCAATCTTTTTAACAGGCAAGATAATACTTTTACTGCTTATTTGAATACCTCCGGTAATTCCAGCAGTATCAGCAATAATTCGATACAGGTTATTTTCGAAGACAGCTATGGCGCATTATGGATAGGGACAGGAAATGGTCTCAATTTATTCAACAGGGCAAACGGAACTTTTACAGTATATTTGAACGACCCTGATGACGAAAAAAGCATCAGCGGGAATGTTATCGAGGCAATATATGAAGACAGCCATGGCGTGCTCTGGATAGGTACCAACAACGGCCTCAACATGTTTAACAGAAATAAGCAGTCTTTTACCGCATATCAACATAGTTACAACATTTCTGACAGTATCAGCAACAATTATGTTAAAGCTATTTTCGAGGATAGTTATGGTTCTCTCTGGATAGGAACGGATTACGGACTCAATTTATTCGACAGGGATAATAAAACCTTTACTGTTTACCTGAACGACCCTGAAGATTCAGGCAGTATCGGCAGCAATTCCATAACAAATATATGCGGGGATAGCCAGGGGACAATCTGGATAGGTACGAACGACGGTTTGAACAGCTTCAATCGCGATGGGAAAACATTTAATACTTATGTGCTCGACCCGTATAACCCCAACAGCCTGAATGCCGATAGAATAACAGCATTATATCTCGACAACGAAGATAACCTGTGGATAGGCACCATCAACGGTTTGAATAAGATCAATTTCAGAAAGCAGGTCTTTAATTACTGCACCGGAATTTTACTTAATAATACTATTTCCGGAATAGCCAGTTTGGATAGTAATACGTTGTTGCTGGAAACAAGGTTGGGAATCATTCGATACAATATCGAAAACAGCGAAGTAGAAAATATTTGGGGAGATATATTAACGCAGCAGGCCAAAGAGAATCTCGTAAAGAGCATGTTTGCTATCGGTACTGACGGCAGTCTCTGGATTGGGACAGAGGAATCGGGGTTACTCAAATTTAATGCGGCAACAGGCGAGCTTTTTACTTTTACCACTGATGACAGCAAGCTGCCCAGCAATAGAATCGTTTCTATCTATGTAGACCACAAAGGAACCGTGTGGATAGGAACGGCGAACGGTTTATGCAGCTTCGACCCGGTAACGCAGGAATTCAACCTGTATCCTGATCTGGAAATCAACGGAATCGTTGATTTGATATATGAAACATCCGATAACAGGTTATGGTTAATAACCCAACATGCAATCTATATACTCGATAACAATAGCATGGTGGCAAGCACCCCGTTGATGTACGAAGATGCCCCTATATACATAGAAAATATCGGGAGAAATACTACCTATGTTATGTTGGAGGACAGCAGGGGATTGTTGTGGTTTGGAACCAATCATGGCTTATTCTGCTACCGGCTCAGCGAAGATCAATTCGTCTCAAATACGGCAGCGGAAGCTATGACTAATGAAACGATCATTACGATGCTGGAGGACAACAGTGGTGTTTTATGGGTGGCGACACGCCAGGGCTTATGGAAGTTGTCGTTGGAAGACAATGAATGTATCGAATACAAGATAGATGACGGTCTTGAAAACGATATGTTCTGTTCTACAGCCGTTTACAAAGCTGAAGATGGAGAGCTCTTTTTCGGCACTGTCGGCGGACTTATATCCTTTTACCCGGATAAGATGGTCAAAAACACCAGTGCTCCAGAGGTCGTAATCAACGGATTCAGTTTGTTGGAAGGAGCGATTTCTTTCAACGAACCGGTCGAGGATATAACCGAAATAACACTTCCATATTCCAGTAATTCTTTTATTATCGATTTTGTTGCCTTAAGCTACGATTCTCCCGCCCAGATTCAATATGCCTATAAACTCGAGGGTTTTGACGAAGATTGGAACTATTGCGGGGCTAACAACAGTGTCACCAAATACACTAATCTTGGAAGCGGAGGATATGAATTTATTGTAAAAGCTTCCAACAGCGAGGGCGTCTGGAATGAGGAAGGAGCTTCGTTAAAGATAGTTATTGCTACCCCTTTCTGGGAACAATGGTGGTTTATTTTATCTTCAATTATGTTTGCAGTATTGATGATATTACTGTTTTTACAAATGAGGACGCGTACTTTAAAAAAATATGCCCTTGTGCTGGAATCCAATGTCGAAGACAGGACTCGCCAGCTGGCTCAAAAATCCGAGCAATTGCAACGCAAATCGGACCAACTGGAGAGCGAATTGAATAACCGCGCCGAGTTCACCAGGGCTCTGGTTCACGAATTGAAAACCCCTCTTACTTCGCTTCAATTGACAAACGATATTCTTGCCCAACAGGCGAAAACCGAATCGTTTTTAGACCTGGCCAATGGTATCAACAAGGATGTAAGCAGCCTGAGTAACAGGGTCAATGAACTGCTGGATATTTCACGCGGTGAAATAGGCTTACTCAAATTGAAAAAGCGTGAAGTCTCGCTTGAAAAACTGTTTACATCACTGAAAAAAGACCTTACATTGCTGGCGGAGTCGGAGGGAAAGTCCCTGGAGTTCGATATACAGGAGAAATTACCTCAGGCTTTTATTGACAAGGAGCGTATTTCCCAGGTTCTTAATAACCTGGTGGATAACGCTCTGAAATATACCTTCAGGGATGGCAGTATTCTCATCTCTGTGGAAATAGCTGGCAATAATCTCGAAGTAAAAGTAAGGGACAACGGCAGGGGAATTAGCAGGGACAGACTGGATGACATCTTCGAACGCAACGAACATCCGGTAGCCAGTAATAGCCGTTACGGTGGACTGGGATTGGGGTTGTCCCTGTCAAAAATGCTGATTGAACTGCATCATGGAACGATATGGGTAAATAGCGAATTGAACAAAGGAAGCACATTCGGTTTTTCAATCCCGATTAATAATGCGGATAGTTAGACTTACATAAAAGGAAATCGACTGGAGGGCATAAATAATGAAGATTCTTGTTGTCGACGATGATAAACGCATTCTGGAATCGCTATCCATGACCTTTAAGCTGTGCTGGCCGGACGCAAACGTCAGTTCTACCCGTTTAGGGGAAGAAGGAATACAAATGATATACGAGTTCACTCCCGATATCGTGATTCTTGACCTCGGTTTACCGGATATCAGCGGATTCGACGTATTGAAGCAAATCCGCCAGTTTTCCAGTGTCCCCGTAATCATATTGACGATACGCGGTGAGGAAGTCGATATCGTTACCGGGTTGGGGTTGGGGGCAAACGATTATATAGTCAAACCGTTCAGGCAGATGGAGCTTATCGCTCGTATAAAAGCGAATACCCGCAAGCAGAATATTCTATCCGAAGAGGTTACCTTAACCAAGGGACAATTCAAACTTAACGCATATAAACACGAGTTATTATTCAACGATAAGCATGTAATCCTTACCAAGAGCGAGTGTGTCATATTTGCAGAGCTGATGAACAATGCCAATAAGGTAGTTACATATTACAGCCTGGCACAGGCGCTATGGGGCAGGGAATATCCCGGCTCGGATGAAGCTATCAGGGTATACGTAAAGCGCCTTCGTGAGAAAATAGAGGATGATCCGACCGATCCCAGATATATCTTTACCAGGGTCTCGCACGGCTATATATTATCAGTCTCAACTTAGCTAGAGCGGCGTCTGATATACAGGGGCTCTCGTATGTATACGCAGTATAGCAATGAGATAAATCAACTATCGATTTAAGGCAGGTTTATATGGATGATTTATTAAGTCACAGATTCTCTATAGCTCACTTCGACAGCTGGCCTGATGCGGATTTATATTACGATGCAATGAAAAATTCCTCGCAGCAGTTTAAAAACGAGATATACGATATCTACTTTGGGAAGATTTTCAGATATAACTATGAAGGTCAAGAGATTTATGACGACCGGTGTGGAAATCATGAGATAATCTATGGCAACGTGATGGGAGTCGAGGCATCCGATGCGCAGGTCGATAACCTGTTCAGGATTCAAAAGGATTTTGGTATCGAAATATCCCTGACGCTTAATCAGTTGAATATCCCTGTTGAGATATTTTATAGCCGTAACAATCGGGTTATGGGGGCTTTTTTAGACTGGCTGCAGGGTTTCTATGACAGGGGTTTAAGAAGCTGTACTCTTGCCAATAATCACATGATGAGGGCGGGATTTTTGCAGCAGCGTTTTCCGGAGATGAAGTGGAAGAACACTGTAAATCAACAGGTGTCGACTGCCCAGCAGGTTCTCGACTACCTGTACCTGGGATTCAATCTGATTCAACTCGACCGCTCCCTGAACAGGAATATGGATGAACTGAAGAGAATAAAAGAGGCTGTTGAAAATTATAAAAGTAAAAATCCGGGGAAGGCCGTCAAAACATGTATGCTGGTTGTGGAGGACTGCATGCCGTCCTGCCCATACAAGCGGGTTCACGATGATTTGCAGATATATTACAGGAAAATCAGCTACTGGGACAATCTCGGTGCGCTGGCATGCGGGAAATGGAAAAGTCATTTCGGAAATGCAATTATTCCCAGGGTCGGAACCAATTGTTTCTGGATTCATACGCCTGTATTCAGGGAATATGCCGAACTGGTCGATATATTCAAATTCAGCGGCAGGCTTAATTCCCAGGAGCCCGGTTCGGAATCACCGGCCCGTCAATTCGGCTGGTTTGCCGGAAACCGGGCAGTTCCTTCGTTCTCTGCGATATTGGAAAATGAACTTGAACCGGTCTGTTCCTGGATACTGGGTTGCGATAATTTTGCCCGCTTCAAAACTGATATAAAGGTTATAAAGGATTCTTTGAAAGAGCGCTTCCTGCTGAAGGATAAATTTGAGATTCTCGAAAAACAGTTGAAATACTGCAGGAGCCAGTGTTATAACTGCCATTTATGCGAGAAGACTTACGGGCTGCAAAGCTTTGACTCTTTGATACAGTTATAGCCTATTGTTATCAGGCGGGGCAGCATTCGATGGACATGACCTCCTGTGCGTTATCAGCCTGATGTAACGTGTCCGGTATCTTGCTGCCTGCCATCTTTATCTTATCTCGAAATCAGGTTATAGAGTCTTATATTATCTCGCCGGCGTCTATGGTGTAACTTTTTACTTTTTCCCCCGGCGGCGGATAGAAGTCCAGGCTAAAACGCTTGATTGAATGGGGGACTATGCCCTTGACTGGTAAAACCTTCGTCTCTATTTTTTCATTGTTCGAATCCAGAAATGTAACTATTACGGCTGCATCCGCTTTATTGTCGCTCAGGTTCTTTAACGTTCCGCCAATCCTCTCACCATCGTTTGCAATTGAATTTCTATCATGCCTGCGCAGCTGAATTTTTTCCGCTTCCGTTGTTAAAGCCTTGATTACGCTGACTTTGTAGCTCGCTGCATGGTTCCCTTCATATTTGCTGGAACTGATCATAATCGCGCGGCTGGTGAAGGGGTTCAACTCGTATTCCCTGTGTATTATCGTATCTATAAGGTTGTTGTCTATATCATAAAGTTCGGCATTGAAAATTATTGTCGATAATACTTTATCTGTAATATTTCTGATGGACAGTGATATGGCTCCTATAGAAAGCTCGATAAGACCGCTTACGGAAGCGGAGTCATAGGGGTCGGCCCCTATCAACAAATGGTGTTTTATTATTTCGACCATATCATTACCGGTGGCGACAGGCTTCGATAAAGCAATTATGTTTCTCATTTTTATTTCGTAGCCTTCAATTTGATTGTCACTGGCATTGGCCGTTTCCACATTGATAACGCGGATAGCATCTGGCTTAAAATCGGAGAACTGCTGTTCTAGGGTATCAAGTAAATTGTGCCCTGCGTCATAGAATAATACTGCAAATAATACTTTTGAGATATGTAATTCCGATACATTTTTAAAATGAATGTTTAACGATTTTACTGAAGTTGCTTCATTAACCTTTTTGTCCGCAAGTTCGTGCCTGGTTATCGCTATCAGCACGTCATCGGTCATTTTTGAATCACATGTCGAATTATATTGGCTGGTCAATTTATCCCCCTTTAGATTTTTATTCCCTGTTCCATTATTCTTTGATTATCCGACAGCATTCGTGCTTTGTCGGATGTAAAGGTTCTATAAAACCTGCATATCTTCTTTTTTGTAAAAAATGTGAACACTGAACTGATTCGCAGTCCAATGCCTTTCCCCGGTAAATCAATTCAGTATGTGCCGCCTGGCGAAAATCACCCATACCGGCAGGGAAGCGATAAGGAACCAGTGGGCTACAGGCTGATAGGTTTTTATACTTTGTTCGCTTCTTTTTACTGAGAGATTATCTTCGATATAATTTATCAAACCCGGCAGGTCATCTTCCGTGAAATACTCTCCTTCCGTTCTGGTGGCATACTCCTGCAGGGCGGTCTCGTTCAGGTAAGTAATAAAGTCCTCCTCTTTTTTCTGGCTATATTTACCGGTAAAATTACCCCCGTCGTCGTAAAGGGGTATTTTAGCGCCCTCCGTTTCTCCGATGCCGACGGAAACAATTTTAATATCGTCAGCCAGAGCCTGCTGGATGGCGAGTGCAGTATTGCGTATCTTTTCCGTGCTGCCGCTGCCGTAAATGCCGGAATAATATTCCCCGTCGCTGAAAACAATTAATAATTTTGCTTCCTCGCCTTCTGAATACGATTTTAATACGTCCTGAATAGATTGCCCGATGTCCGTGCCATCACCGGGCACCGATAATATATCGAGCACTTTGTCAATGCTTTCCCTCAGATACGAATAGTCTTCTGTTCCGACAAGGGGAACAAGGGAACATCCCATATTGGTAAAACCGCAGAGGGATATCTTTACCTGCCCCAGTTCTTCCATGCGGTCTACTATTTTGTAAAGCATTTCCTTTGCCCGTTCCAGCCTGCTGGCAGAATCTATATCCTCCCGGGCTGCCATACTTGTGCTGACATCCACGCATAGAATTATCTCTCCGGCTTTCTCATCAGCAGCCAGGCTGTTAACAGCAACCTCGGGTAAAGCAAACGTTATGATAAATATCGCCATCAGCAATCCGGAGAGGAGGTATTTCTCGATATGTTTGTTTCTTAAACGCCGCATATCCACCAGAAACAATTTTACTGCTTCTTCTTTTGCTTTCCATCCCCAGACAGCCATTCCCAAAAGCAAAGGTGGCAGAGCCAACAGTAACCACAGCGCATCGGGATTTTCAAAAATCATACTTTACCTGCCCTGATTGTTTCCAACAGGCTTTAATATCCCCTGTCGGATTCTTCTCCTGTCTCCGTCGAGCCCCCCGAGCCGACGCCGCCAGACGATTCCGTCCGCTCGATTTGAATCCTTTCCAGATATTCCAGGTTGTACTTGGCATCCTCGTTATCGGGGTCAAGCCTTACAGCCTCCTTGAGATAACCTGTAGCATCTTCCAATCCAAGTCCCGAAAGCCGCTCATATGAAAAAATTACATAGTCTCTGGCAATCATGGTCGCTATATTGTACAGAGCCAGGGCTTTAAGCTCATTATCGTTGCTCACTGATATCGCCTGCTGGAAATAAGCGGCAGCTTCTATAATATTTTCTTCCGGGAATTTTGCCGGTGATTTAAAAACATCCTCGGGTATCAATTCCGCTTCGTTATAGATTGCTATACCCTGGTTGTACAGTTTTATATCAGTCCTGTTTGTTGTTCCTGACTGAAAAACTATACCGATGCCGAATCCAATCAGTACCAGAGAAACGACAAAAATTACAACATTTACCATAGCTTTTCTTAAAAGAAATTCTTTCATAACAGACTTCTCCTGTAGCTTTATGATATTCATCGCTTAAGGAACCTTCCTGAACCTTGTTTCACCTAGTATGAGGCAAAGAAGAAAAATCCCCAGAACAGGCGGCATGACAACCGGCATCAAACTCGTTTTTACCAGTGATTCATCTGTCCTTATGGAGGAAGTTTGCATCGCAGTCAGTTCATTGTACATTTCGTTGATGCTCTCCGCGTCGTAAGAACTCATAACGGTCACTCCGTCGGGTTGCGGCATTTTCGCCATTGTTTCTTCATTACCGGTCGTCGATATTATATAGAGCTTTATGCCGTTTGCCAGTATCGAATCGATATTCTCTTCTATTTCTGGTAAATCATTTGCGTTGTAGTCGAGGTCGCTTATCAGTATAATGGCTTTATCTTCCCCCCCTATATTGTTTGACATAAACCTGTTAGCTGCGGCTAATGCATCGGCGGTTTGCGTTTGCTGGCTGACACGCATTAATACATCCCAGTTCTCCAGGGTATCCGTAAAAAGCTCGTTCTTGTACGTGAAATACCTGGCGACATAGTTCTCCCTGGCATATATCATGAGCCCAAAGTTTATATCAGCCCTCAGCTCGACCAGATTACTGAAAACCCTCTGGGCGGCTTCCTGCATCGTTTCCTCCGGATGAAACTCGGTGGCCGCTGATGTACTGCCTGAATAATCAATCACCGCCATTACAGGCTTTCCCACAATCAAGGTGCTGGCTTTAGTGATGAGCTGCGGAGTAGCCAGGGCACCCGCGAGGAGGAGGGAGATAACAATTACGGGAACTGACATTACCCATACTCTCCTGCTTTCGGGTGCGATATGCGGCTTCCAGTAGTCGAGGTCGATAGACAGCCCTCTCTTTTTCCTTCTCCCCCATGGTATGAAAATAAGCAGCAATACTGCCGCACCCGCTATTAAAAAATATTCGGGGGTGGAGAATTCTATAGAAGCCAGGAACCCTTCTAGTTCTTCCAACTATCTACAGCCTCTTGATAATAAAACCTTAATATCTTATCCATGTATTGAAGTGAATCCTTTATATCACCTTCCCGTGTAATATCTTTACCGATTTTGGAAATGTTATTAAAGAGCGAGGCTGTCTCCGCCCTGATGTCGGCGGGAATCCGGTTTATATTCAATTCCTCCAGCCAGTCGAGATGCTCGTTTCTGAAAAGAACCAGTCTTATGAAATGGTCTATCTGGTAGAGAATATTATCTGGAGAAGCCCCGTTCTCTATGTTCTTATGCAGAGAGCGATAAACTTGGGCAACCTGTTTGTTTTTTTCAATGCTTGTCCTGTTTTTATCCCTTTTCTTTTGGGGGATCACCATTACCGTCAAGTCAACTACTGCTCCGATTGCCAGTATGCCGCCGCAGGCTATCAATATCCACGGCAGGCTGCTCTGTCCCGTTTCCAGAATCTCTCCCTTCAGCGCCCTGAGAGGAGCTTCGTATCCGAGGTCTATATAGCTGAGCTTTACAAAATCTTCATCGGACTCAGGCAATCGGGAAGAAACGTAGACAGATTCGGCCGAGGCAGGCATTTCCTGAAAACCGTCGCTGCCGGACAGCTTATATCTGGCTACGATGCTTGGAAAATCGTACAGATAGTTCACATTGCCGTCTATCAACTGCAATTCGTATGTTATCCGGTGTACGAATGTGCCGTCATCCAGCTTGAATTCCGACTCCTGAATGCTTCTTACTTCGAAGGGGTTCAGGTTGATACTCTCAATCAGGCTGTCCGTATCGATTTCGGATACCTGTTCCGGGTCGTACAGTACGTCTACATAGTAAAGAAAGGCGTCTCCTTTCAAAACACCGAAACTTTCAGCTCTCGACTCAATAGCGATAGCTTTGCCTTCTGTTAATTTATCCACCTTTGCTTTGCCTAATTGCGTGTTGCTTTGTCCTGTAAGTAACAGAACAATTGCAATGGCCATTACTATCACCGAACCGGTTGCAATCCAGATTAGTCCTCTTTTTTTCATGCTACTCTCCTGCCCATGCTTTTATATCTATAACCTGGTTCTTTTTCTTTTTTCGAAGAAAGCCGAAAGTATTTGATAGCAGTCGTTTATTAGCGGGGAATCAAGCACTATGCAATCAATGCCAAGATGATGGAAATTCCATTGAAGATTTTGGAGATACCTCTCCGAAAGATTCTGGATCTCATGCAGTTTCTTAGGAGTAAGATAAACCTCTGCCCATCCATCTCCTTCGTTATTTTTAACTACTATGCTTATCGGTTTTTTTATAGAGGCTTTATTCTCTAAAGGGTCTCTGATGACTACAGGTATAAAATCGAATTTTTCAACCAGGGGCTTTATTAGATAAGTAAAATCACCTTCAAATACGGGGTCTTTAAAATCGGATATAAAAAATACAATGTTTTGACGGTATAGCCTTTCTATCATGAAGCGGGTCGCTCTCTGAATATCTGTTTTTCCCTTTTTAATGCGATTGTCCTGTTCGATAATCCAGTTTATAATTTCATCGCAATGGTCTGCTCCTGCTCTGGCAGGGAAAAAGCATCTGATATCGTCATCGAAGGCACACAGCCCCAGCGGGGTATAAATATTGCAGGTGGAGTAAGCGATAAGGCCGGTGGCAATATCTCTGATATCCGGTTTTGAGGGGAAAAACATCTCGTTGAAATTTTCCATGGAACCGGATAAATCAACCCAGATGTAAATTTTCATCTGGCGTTCTTCTGCCCGCAGTATTATATCCTCTTCGCCGGATTGAGCCATTGTGAACAGGTCTATATCCCTGGGATTATCCCCGGGTTCGAATGGCCTTGTCGAATCAAACTCGATACCTTCTCCCTTATAGATACTTTCCCAATCCCCCGGGAAAATATTCATGAGCTTCAGCTTTGAAATAAGCTGCATTTTGCTCAGCCTGAGCTGTTTATAATCCGCTTGCCCCATCTTCCGCTACCTTTCCCACAGCTCTGGATATTATTTCTCGGATTTTTATTATACGGTCGGTATCTCTGGCAGTGTATTTGAGACCTATTCTGTGGTTTAAGATAGGGAAAGCAAGCGTAGCAATATCCGAAAATGTTACAGAATCCCTTCCCTTGATAAATGCCCTGGTCTTGGCTGCTCTTTCCAGATACAGGTAACCCCTTTCTCCTTCAGGAAGCAGGTAAAATTCATCGGGATTTACCAGCCCCCCGTCCGTTCGGAGTGACCTTACTATCCGGATAATATCCTTCTGAACCACCGGTGCTACGATTATATTTTCACGGATATACTTTTGAATCTCCAGTATTTCGCTTTTAGAAATTACGGCTTTTATTTCAGGGTCTGTTTGCTGATGTGCCCTGGCGATTATGATTTCTTCATCTTCGGAGAGTGACTCGGTGTATATCTTCATCATAAAACGGTCGAGCTGGGCGGCTCCCAGTGAGAAAGTCCCCTCGACATCGATAGGATTCTGAGTGGCCATTACAAAGAAGGGTTCTTCCAGGGGATAGGTGTCTTTGCCTATGGTGATTTGTTTTTCCCCCATAGCTTCGAGTAGGGCGGCGCGGGTTTTTTCGTGAGCACGGTTAATCTCGTCAGCGAGAACCAGATTGGCAAACAGGGGTCCCTGATGGAATTCAAGCGTTTTATCCTCGCGTTGCTCGACGATTCTGATGAGGTCCATCGGTTTGAGGTCCGGGGTAAATTGAATGCGGCTGAATCTGGCATCCGATATTGTCCTGGCGAAGGTGGAAAGAACGGCTGTTTTCCCTTTGCCTACCTTTCCTTCCACCAGCAGATGCGGCCCCAATTTCATTTCGCTGTGAGAATAAAAACAGATAAATAATGATTCGATGAACTGGGATAATCCGACGATACGCTTTTGAATTTCCTGTTTTTGCAACTCGACTTTTTTGAAGTATTTCTCGAATGCCGTATCACTCTTCCCCATTTAAATCTTCCCCTTTATGTTGATTCCCGAAGCATCTATTAAAATATATGAATTCGGTTTGCCAGTTGTACCCTACCGGGTCCCCAGTAGCTCTTTCTTTTCTGTGTTAAGAGACATTAATTACGTAATGTTTTGAATCAAATTAACTGTCATGATGAATCTTATCATAAGTAATTTCACTTTTTTACCAGTTATTTCTACATTGTAATGTTTGTAACAGCATTGTCATTTATTACGTGCAGGATATTGTTCTCAATTTGATTAGGGGTGGGGGATGGGGCAAGTCCGGTGTTGCCTATCATAGTGCAAGAATAGGGGGCCTCTTGTATGCCAATATATTCCGTTTAAACAAAGAAGGTGAGCAGTTTTGTTCTACTCACCTGTTCGATACAGCCATGCTTGGATGGTTATCTAATCAGTTTGCCGGAGCGGTTTGTTTCTTTCCGGTAACGATTTCCGCCAGCCTGTTAACGGTTTTTCTTACC
>DAOUFJ010000004.1:0-21166 GCA_034429935.1 Dehalococcoidales bacterium | reverse complement strand
CCGCCCTTGAGCATCTGAGAGAGTCCAGTTTTAATTTTCCAGGTACCGGTTTCCATGAATATAACTCCTTAAATTGTCTACAGGATTATTGTACCCTTTGTTTATAGATGTTATCAAGCGAGAAAAAGATAGTTATGTAGTTATTAAACGATGACGTTACGGCTCTCGATAATGATATAATGCTTGCTGAGGTTAATAGAATGTCAGAAATATTGATGCAGCATCTTGCTATCGGGGCGGAAAAGCTTGGGATATCGTTAGATAACTCGCAAATCCAGCGGTTTAAGATTTATTACAGTGAACTGGTCGACTGGAACAGTCGCATCAATTTAACTGCCATAACCGATATCGAAAGCGTGCAAATGAAACACTTCTTGGATTCATTGACTGTTTTATCTGTTATAAGGGGAAAAATGCCTGGCGGTTCTCAGATTATAGATATTGGTAGCGGAGCCGGTTTCCCCGGAATACCTTTAAAGATTGCTATGCCTGATATGAAAATGACATTGTTGGAGGCTACCGCAAAAAAAGTCTTGTTTCTGGAACATATTATCAGGGAACTGGAACTATCCGGTATAGAAGTGATAAAGGAGCGTGCCGAGGAAGCGGCGCAGAAGCCTGAATACCGGGAGAAGTTCGATGTTGCCGTGTCGCGTGCCGTGGCGGAGTTGCCTGTTTTGTGTGAATTGACCCTGCCTTTTTGTGCTGTCGGCGGCTGCATTATCGCCCAGAAAAAAGGGGATATCCAGGTGGAGATGGAACAGTCGGTTAAAGCCATAGAAACACTCGGTGGCAGGCTTTCAGCGGTCGAGCGGATTGAAATCGAAGAACTTAACGATGAACGTTATCTGGTGGTTATCGATAAGATTATGCCGACTCCCGGTAAATATCCGAGACGACCGGGAATGCCGGAAAAAAGGCCTTTAAAATAAGATGAAATAGCACTGTATTGACAGGAGAGTATGTTCCGCTCACCCTGAGTCCTGGTGTATCGGGAAAGGGTCTGTAGAGCGGAACAATAATACAATTAATTTTTCTCGCCGCTTAGTTCGACAGGCTCACTACGAACGGATTTAGTTGTCCTTTAAAAATTCACATCTCATCAGCACAGGAAGTTTATTCAGGGTACTTTCGAGATAATAACTAATTAAAAAGTGTAATCCATATGCCTGTCCTGAAATGTATGATATCTGCAAATGCACAAGAGGGATGCATTTTAATTGAAACTTTTCAGGCTTTTATTTCACCGTTCTCCGGTACTTTCCACCAGATAAGCGCCCATTTGGAAAATCCCTCGTGTCTGAAGAGAGGAGCGTCTTTCTGCTCAGCGAATTTTCCTTCAAGATACTTTTTCAGTTTTTCCTTTTCTGCATCTGTAAAGGGAGTAGTCCGCCACTGTAAATCATCCATAGCTTCTTCGATGCTGGAAAATTTGACTCTTATTCTCGAATTCAGGATTTCCAGGTTGGCGTTTATTCCCATCTGGTACAGGGTGTTGAATACATAGATATATGACGGATGTTTTCTTTCGTTCCTGCCGATAGCCTGGTATACCTCCCAGTCGAACGGCAGGTGTACCACCGGCAGTGTAAAATAGACGGCCTTCTTGGCGGTGGAAGCAAGCTTAAGCATGCTTTCTTTCAAATCCATGGGTCCCAGCGACCGGGAAGCAACCACAATATCGTGAGGTTCGACATCTTTTCCCACTATAGCGTCGTCCCATGAACAGTTTATATAGTTGATGTTGCTTAGGCCGCTTTTATCGGCATTTTCTTTTAGATATTTGAGCATTTCGGTTGATATGTCCAGCCCGGTAACGCTTTTTACCCTTTTAGCCAGCGGAATGGCCAGTGTGCCGGGGCCGCAGCCGATATCCAGTACGGTGTCTTCGGGCGATGTCTCGATGCGGGCCAGCATCTTGGAGATATAATCGTCCTTGTCCAGTTTTTCGCCGTCCGATTTTACGTTATCGATTCTCTTGTTGAACTTGTCGGCGCGCTTGTCCCACAATTCCTTGCTCGACAACCCTTTCCACGGCGAAGTGCCGCAGGCTTCCTTCCACATTGTGTTCCAGTCGATGGTGCTTAGTTCCATACTCTTATCTCCTGTAGTGGTTAGTAATGTATAATTGAATACGAAATATCGTGAACAATACAGCGTATAATACACCAATTTTTAGGTTAATTCAAGTGCCGGAGAGCCTTATTCACGGGTGGGGAAATATAGGTTATAATATTGGGGAAAGAGAAAAAATGAATTATAAAGTTCTTAAGAATAGCACGGTATATCCTTATGAGATAGCGTCCCTTCGGGAAGCGGTCGGGTGGGATAGGTCTGAAGGAATATATGGACAGATTTTAAAACGGCAGTATGCATATTACACCGTTCATATAGACAGCAGGCTTGTCGGTTATTTATCGGTATTAAGTGATGGAGTAGCAGATGCTTTTCTGCTTGACCTGATGGTTCACCCGGATTATCAGAGAATAGGAATCGGCAGCAGTCTTGTCCAAAGAGCAGTCAGCGATATTAAGCAGGAAGGTATTCGGTGCGTTCAAGTCACTTTCGATGACCGACTTGAGCCGTTCTATAAAAAATGCGGTTTTCATATTTTTAAAGGGGGGATAATCGATTTCCAGAACATGAAAGAAGATATCGACCAGAAGAGGGAAGATTAAACCGGCTATCCTGTTTTGTATATCCGAGTAGCGGTATGAGTTTTATCCCGGTTTTCCCTTCTGTTTCAGTCTATTACTTTTATTTATCCTGTATCATAACCTGTATTCGGTTTCCCGGGTTATTGTTACCTGTTCGAAATCGATGCCACCTCATAACCGGCTTCGGTTACGGCATTTTTCAATACCTCATCGTCGATTGCCGCTTTCGATTTAATTACTGCCGTCTTTTGCTTTAAATCTACTTCGGCTTCAACACCGCTGATAGCATTCAGCGCCTTCTCGACTGCCTTTTTGCAATGGTCACAGCTCATTCCGTTAACTATCATTACTTTTTCCATAACTCTGCTTACTCCTTTCAATGGGTATTCAAGCTTATGATAATAAAAATATGCTTTCCTTAATCGAAAGTCAATTAAAGATTACAGTTCTGTAAATTGCACAATCCAGCTATCTATGCTATAGTTTTTACGATTGCAGTCTAATAATTAAGACCGCTAGGGGAGCAAAAAGGCTGAGAGTTCTGATTACACGGAACAACCCTGATGACCTGAACTCGGTAATGCGAGCGTAGGAAAGCGGACACGAGAAACCAGGGTCCGGTATTTCCGAATCTCTGGTTTTATTGTTTTTAAGGAGAGAAATGACACAGCTTGAACTGGCAAAAAAGGGAATCATATCGCCGCAGATGGAAAAGGTGGCAGAGTCCGAAGGGCTGGATGCTGAGTTTATCCGCCGGGGAGTGGCTGACGGAACCATCGTCATCACAGCCAATATCAATCATAAGAGCCTCATTCCCTGCGGTATCGGCAAGGGGTTAAAGACCAAGGTCAATGCCAATATCGGCAACTCTTCCGATTACGGGAATGTGGAAACCGAACTGGAGAAGCTGGCGGTTGTAATCGAAACCGGCGCCGATGCGGTGATGGACCTCTCAACCGGCGGTAACGTCAATGAAATCCGCCGCGCCATTATTAATAAAAGCACGATTGCTATCGGTACCGTTCCCATCTATCAGGCCGGGCTGGAAGCCGCCCGCAAACACGGCGCCATTGTAAATATGACTGCCGATGACTTGTTTAATACGATTGCCGAACATGCCAAAGACGGCGTCGATTTTGTTACCGTACACTGCGGCGTAACGCGCGAATCAGTAGAAAGGTTGCAGAAGCAGAAACGCGTGACCGATATCGTTTCACGCGGCGGCGCTTTTATGATGGGCTGGATGATTCATAACGGGAAGGAAAACCCGCTCTATGAACAATTCGACAGGCTGCTGGAAATTGCACTGAAATACGATGTCACTCTCAGTCTGGGTGATGGTATGCGTCCGGGAAGCCTCTGCGATGCTACCGACAGGGCACAGGTTCAGGAACTTATCATACTCGGCGAACTGGTAAAGAGGTCTCGCGATGCCGGGGTGCAGGTAATGGTGGAGGGGCCGGGGCACCTTCCCCTTAATCAAATCGAAGCCAATGTAAGATTGCAGAAGTCCATCTGCAATGAGGCCCCGTTTTACGTTTTAGGGCCTCTGGTGACCGATGTGGCAGCCGGTTACGACCATATAACCGGGGCTATCGGCGGAGCTATTGCCGCTGCTGCCGGGACCGATTTTTTGTGCTATGTTACGCCGGCGGAACACCTGTCTCTGCCGGATATGGAAGATGTCAGGCAGGGCATTATCGCTTCCCGTATTGCGGCGCACGCCGGTGATATCGCTAAGGGCGTCAAAGGGGCGATGGACTGGGACAGGAAGATGTCGCTTGCCCGCAAGAATCTCGATTGGGAAGAACAGGCGCGTTTATCGTTAGACCCGAAGCATCACCGGGAAGTCCATGCGCAGCACACCACCTTCGGCAAGGCATGCAGCATGTGCGGCGACTTTTGTGCGATGGAGCTTACGGCAAAGTATCTGGGTGTACCTGTTAAGAAATGCTAGACTACATACATGAAAAATCCCTATTAATCGACCTGTGCAAATCTTATAGTTGTGAATCTTCACTTTGAGCCAGTATATCTTCTATTTCCTTTTCTACTGTTGTTAATTTCTTTGGTTTTGGTGCTCTGGGCTTTTGAGGTTTTGGCGGTAATGATATTTTAATTTTGTCCATTTCAGTTAAAGCTAATTCGTTTAGAAGATGACGAAATGCGCCAACAATATCTTCCGGGGATACCGTTACACCATTAGCCTTTCGAATTCCTCGTTGGAACATCTTTATGGATTCCTCAGACATTGCTATTTTAAGCATGTTTTGAGGAGTTAAAACATTACTTTTTTCCCATAGTTTTTTTAATCCACTGCCCTTTACGTTTTTATATCCGACTATACTGAACTTATTAACCAGAGTTGCAATGTCATCTTCCATAAGATTCCATTTGTCGATCAATCTTGTCTGGGGAGGCTGTCCAAATGTAATATGATATAATTCCCATCCTCTGCCATTCGTTAATAATACCCATTCACAGCCGATGTTAATAGCATATGACGCTACCTGTTTTAGATGTTTTTTACTCAGCTCAACGCCGACTCTCTTTATCTCTACCAGCATACAAGGTGTCTCGTCATCATTGACATTGATGGCAAAATCACAGTATTCGGTTTCACCTACTCCATGAACGGCATGTTCTCTGGTTATATGCTTTAAGGCGTCATAGCCCATTATGTTTTCGAATATACGCTCTATACGTCTTCTGGTTTCAGCTTCATTTAAATCGGCTTTAAAAATATCTTCTATGAGACCGCGAGCTTCTAAAAATGCTTTCTTTGTAGCTTTGTCTATTTTCTTGGGTTTCTCTCCCTGTTTATCTGGCATTATTAACAACCTCCTGATGCTTTTATCATAAAAAGTATGATACTTGGTATAGGTTAAGTCAATATAAATTTTAAAAATATTTTATATGTTTTTTGTCATGCTGGAATCCCGATTTATCGGGATGAAGCATCTTGGGTGGGGAGCGGTAAAATGCCCCCTCCCCCCGGATTCTTCGTCCGCCTGCGGCGTCCTCCAGAATGACAGGCATATCTCTCCATAGATTAACAATGTAAAGTTGTTCTATAATCTATCATGTGACAAAGTCCGAATATAAAAACGATGCCGATAGGCTCTATGCCGGCTTGGGTAAATTGCCGGAAGCGGTGAAAAAACCGGTGCTGGTGCTTGTCAGCGGGCTGCTGGGGACAGGCAAAACGTATTTTTCTAAACAATTATCGGAACGCCTGCCTTTCGTAATATTGGAAAGCGATGCCTTGAGGCGGGTTCTTAATCCGAATCCAAATCATAGCAAGCCGGAAAGCGCACGGCTTTTCTCTGCTATCCATTTACTCTGCGAAAGGTTATTAAAAGAGGGTTACTCAGTAATCGCAGATGCCACCAATCTGACAGAAAGGCACAGGCAGCATTTCTACGATATATCGGATAGAACAGGGGTAAGGCTTATCATCGTACAGGTGGAAGCTCCTCCTTTGGTCGTCAAAGGCAGATTGGATAAAAGAGGGAAAGAGTCGGATAATAACTCGGATGCGGATTGGAATGTTTACAGGAGAATGCGGAAGTCAGTTGATAAAATTAAGCGCAAGCATTATTCTGTAGATACATCCGTTGATTATACATGGATTCTGGATGAAATAGTCGAAGAAATACAAACTAAATAAAGGTATATATGGAAAGGGGTTTAAGTTGGATATCAAGGTAGTATCAGGAGATATTACAAAATGTGAAACCGGCGCCGTGCTGGTAGCAATGTTCGAAGGGGAAAAAAGGTTAGGCAAGGAGCTTACTGCTTTAAACAGGAAACTGGGAAAGACCATTACTTCATCTATCCAGAGGGGTGAAATCAAGGGAAAGCCGGGAGAAATCAATATTTTCTACTCACTGAGGAAGATGCCCGTGCAGCGTGTGGTGGTGATGGGGCTGGGTAAAAAAGAGGATTTCAAGCCGGATAAAATACGCGGAGCGGTAGCCGAGACCTGCCGTATGTTAAGGCAGAAGAAGGTATCGGATATCACGATTCTGGCGAAATCATCCGTTGACGGCAGGAAGTTTTCCCAGGAAGATTATGCACAGGCGGTAACCGAGGGGGCAATCCTCGGTCTTTATACATTCAGGAAATATATCACCAAAGAAAACGATTTTACTAAGATAAAGAAGCTGACGCTTCTTGCTACCAAGGAAGATGCCGTCGCGTCGATAAAAAAGGGCAGCAATAAGGGGCATATCATTGGCGAAGCTGTATGCCTGGCAAGGGACATGGTCAACGAGCCTGCCAACTACATGACGCCGGCAGCCATGGCGGAAACAGCGCAGAAAATCGCTGAAGATAACAAGCTGGAAATCACCGTTCTCGAACGTGAGGATATGCAGAAACTGGGAATGGGAGCCTTACTCGGCGTATCCCAGGGGACGGTTCAGCCTCCCAAGATGATAATTCTTAACTATAAGGGCAGGAAATCGAATGATATCGACCTGGCTCTGGTCGGCAAAGGGATTACCTTCGATACCGGAGGCATCTCTTTAAAAACGGCAGCCGGTATGGAAGAAATGAAAGCCGATATGTCAGGCGGCGCTGCCGTTCTGGCGGCTATAAGCAGCATCGCCCAGTTGAAGCTGAAAATCAACGTTACCTCCGTTGTCCCGGCTGTGGAGAACATGCCGGACGGCGGCGCTATCAGGCCGAGCGATATATTGACCGCTCTGACCGGGAAGACCATTGAAATCATCTCAACAGATGCCGAGGGCAGGCTGATTCTCTGCGATGCCCTGGGGTATATAAACAAATCGAAACCGAAGGCAATTGTCGATATCGCAACTTTAACAGGAGCCTGTGTCGTGGCTCTGGGGAAGCAGTGTTCAGGTATCATGGGAAACGACCAGGCGCTGGTAGATAAAGTTATCGCATCCGGAAACGAGGCGGGTGAAGCTGTCTGGCAGCTGCCGTTGTTTGAGGACTACCGGGAGAATATTAAAAGCGACGTTGCCGATATCAAGAACAGCGGTTCGGGCGGGGCAGGAACGATTACCGCAGCCCTGTTCCTTTCGGAGTTCGTGGGGGATACACCCTGGGCGCACATGGATATTGCCGGAACTAATTTTACCGACAAGGATAAAAAATATAACGTCAAGGGCGCTACCGGTGTCCCCGTAAGGACGCTGGTCAACCTGGCGGTTAAGATGTCCGGCAGGGGGAAGTAGCTGTAAACCTCTCCTCTAACCCCTCTCCGCTAGCGGAGAGGGGTATTAATAAGGGGTGAGGTAAAATTGTCATGCTGGAGCCCCGATTTATCGGGGCGAAGCATCTTGGGTGGGGGGAATTAACTCCACCCCCCAGATTCTTCGGTCGTTGCACTCCCTCCAGAATGACAGATTCGTAATTGTCATGCTGAATTCGTGAGGGACGAATGAAGCATCCGGGGAGGTGATACGAATATACCCCCTCCAGAATGATGCTTTATAGCGGGTCTCCTGTTTACAAAAAGTAATAACGATGTAATCACGATTCAACTTGAAAAAGGATTAGTGATGGCAGAAAATAACGGCAGCATCTATATGTTCTCCGGCAAGGGTGGGGTAGGCAAGACGACCTGTGCGGCAACGACAGCTTTGCACCACGCCTCGCTCGGAGAAAAAACACTGGCTCTTTCAACCGATGCCACGCCGTCACTGGCGCACATATTCGAAATAGGTGAAAAGCAGAAGCCGTCGAAGGTTATGGATTCTCTCTATATCGATGAAATCGGCATTCCCGAAGTAGAAGAGATGTGGGACAGAAAATTCGGCAGGGAAGTATACGAGGTATTTTCCTCGATAGTATCGCTGGATTATGATTCGTTCAAGGACTTCATGTCGTCGATGCTGCCGGGTCTGGCCGATGAGTTTATGGTGGATTATATCCGCCAGTTAAAGCTCAGCGGTAAATATGATTCTATAATCTGGGATACCGCTCCGCTGGGGCAGACGCTGGCGCTGTTGCATACGCCCTCGATGCTGATAGAGCACCTGAAGCTGGCGCCGCGGATATACACCAACTTCAAATTCGGGCAAAGGCAGAGGAGTTCCATCATGGAAATCATCAAGGGCTGGCAGAAGCTATCTGGGGATTGCCTGGATTTTCTGCGCAAGGAAGTGCGTTTTACCATTGTAACCATACCTGAAGCGCTGGCGTTCGAGCAACTGGAAGGCGTATTCAACGAAATGGAAAGGAACGGGTTTAAAATCGGGCAACTGGTGGTGAATAATGTCATTAAATCCGATGAATCCGAATTCCTGAAGTCCAAGGCGGCTCAGCAAAAGAGATACCTCGATATGATACATGAAAGGTTTTCGGATGCCGAGATAATCGAGCTTGCCATGCGTCCCTACGAAATCAAGGGAATTGAAAGGCTGAAGGAAATCGAAAAGAGCCTGTTTGTATAGAGAGTCACATTTTAAAAATAATATAACATAAAGTGTTGTTTTTGCTGGATAAATCATTTATCATTAAGGTGTCTTGAGCATGAGGGCAATATCACGGAATTAGAAAATTTATGTACTCGAAAGAAGAACTAATAAAAACCTCGGTATTCTTTGCAGGGTTAAGCTCTGTTGAGCTTGAGCTTATCACCAGTCTTGTAATTCAAAAGAAATATGAGCGTGACGACATGCTTTTCTTCGAGGGGGAAGCCGCCGAAGCGCTTTTATTTCTGGCTTCGGGAGTGGTTAAAATCTTCAAAACTTCACCTGATGGTAAGGAGCAGATTCTGTCGATTATGCGTCCTGAAGAATCGTTGAACGAGGTGCCTGTCTTTAACGGCGGGTTGAATACGTCCAGCGCCCAGGCGATGATGCAGGTAGTCGTGTATGCGATTAGCAGGAACGACATCGATATGATACTGAAGAAGTATCCGCTGGTGGCATCCAACGTCATACATATAATGGCCAAGAGAACGCGGCAGCTGTTATCGCTGGTCGAAGAGCTGTCTTTCAAGAGGGTAAACGGCCGGTTGGCCGGTATTCTGCTGGATAACGCCGTAAATGATGAAGAATCGGGAGCGAGATTGACCCAGCGCGATATGGCGGCTATGGCCGGAACTGCCAGGGAGGTAATCAGCCGTTCGCTTAAAGCGATGGAAACCGACGGGATTATAAGTTTCGATAAACACCGGCTTATTATCAGGGATAGAGATGCATTGAAAAGAATGTCGCAAACATTTTCCTGAGACCAAGGTCACATACATTTAAAATGAATAAGGGTATAATCTTTGAAATAAGGAAAGAGGTTTTATGTATTTGATGAAACCTGAAATCGACAAAGAGAAATGCGACGGTTGCGGGCTGTGCGTGGGTGTATGCCTTGAGAACGGCATTATGATAATGAATAAAACCGTTGTTACGATTGCCGGAGTCGAGTGCGACTGGTGTGCTCTTTGCGAGGCTGTCTGTCCCAACGATGCCATACGCTGCCCGTATCTGATAGTGTTTGCATAAGCATCCTGCTCGATATTCATTTTCGGCCCCTTCTCAATCGTTTGTCCCTTCATAACCATTCATCACCATTTTTAGTTGCCCCTTTGTGTCGCGAAAATAGCCTTTAAGTAACATTATAATGAGACGAAAGTTACATACACGTATTTGATGCGGTATTAAACTGGATGTATCAATGATAAAAGTTGATGCTGTATATATGACAAAAGTACTGCATTGATTTTTAGGGGGTGAATAAAATGGTTATGTGGAAAGCAAAAAAATGCCCCAAATGCAACGGTGATATGTATATCGATGTCGATGAAAACACATGGTTCGACCATTGTTTGCAGTGCGGTTATATGAGAGCTCTGACGCAGGTATCCTGCAGTAAATGCGGGGAACTGATTACCGTCAATACGGATGAAAACAGCCACAGTTATCACTGTGAGCATTGCGGATACGATGCAGAGTTGTGCCAGTTAGTTCGTTAAAAAACAGGCCGTATCTTTCATTTGGTTGTATCGGATAACAGTTTCTCTAAAACGGAGACCTTGCTCAAGCCTTCTATCGATATCAGTTTATTTTTAGAGGTATGGCCTTTCAGTATATCCAGGCTGTCTTTACCGACATTCAGACGATGGCTTAAGTAATCGATGAGTTCTTTGTTGGCCTTACCTTTGACCGGCGGCGCAGCTATCTTGATGCGGAGCACGTCGTTAGCCATGCCCGTAACCTCATTCTTCGATGCCCCCGGCGAAATCTGTACGTTTATTTTTGTATGTGTTTCCGTACCGTCCGCAATCTCCAGCGGCATCTGCCGGGACGGTTTTTTTGACAATTCTATAGCTCCCTGTTCAGAACACCGTAGGCGACGCCGGTAATTACCATTATAAGGGATATAGCGAACCAGAATAGAGATGTAACGATAGTATCACTGAATTCCCAGATAGCTTCGATGAAAGCCGGTGAGATGCCAGTGACAGTGAAGATAGCCATTATTGTGCATAGAACTCCGATTGTTGTAAAAGTTGCCGATAATGCTTTCATTTTTACCACCTTGCTATTTACAATTCGCCAGAATTAGGATATTCTTGTCCTGCATGTGTTCGGATAATATCACCAGTGCTTGAATAAGTCAATAACTTTGAGGGGAATAAATGGAAAAACTGGCGCAGGAAACAGGCGAAATGCTGCGAGAAAAAGGGTTGACTCTGGGGTTTGTCGAATCGGCCACCGGCGGTCTGCTATCGAGTATGATTACAGATGTTCCCGGCAGTTCGGATTACTATAAAGGCTCTATTACGTCTTACAGCAATCAGGCGAAGGTCAATCTTGCCGGTGTCAGGCTGGAGACGCTGGATAAGTACGGTGCTGTCAGCCCTCAGGTGGCTGAGGAGATGGCACGTGGAGGCAGGAAGGCATTGGATGTCGATATATGCCTGTCGGATACCGGGATTGCCGGGCCGGGCGGCGCTACGGAAACCAAACCCGTCGGACTTTTTTACCTCGGTTTATCGCATAAAGACCGGACATTTAACCGTAAACTGATATTAAACGGAGATAGGCGGCAGAACAGGGAAGCGGCGGCTGAGTCAGTTCTTTTATGGTTGAAGGAATATCTTTGCGGTTTGGGGTAGGAATTGGCTGTATTAATTTGTCTTGGTTGCTTCCATTTTGCAATTTTCCCCCCGATACATCGGAACGCAGGAGTGTGGTTAAGATTAACTAAGCCGCTCGTGGAGCCTGTCCTGAGGCTTTCGAAGGAAGCTTGTCGAATCCATAGCGGCGTCGCATTGTTATCCTAAGCGATCATAGATAGGAATCGAACCGGCAGAAATTGCCGCGGGACATCGGGGAAATTTACATAATACATTCGAGGTATATCCAGTAAACCAGCACGTTGATAATCGTCAGCGGTATGCCGATTCTGATGAATTCCCAGAAGGTGATGGTTACGCCGCCTTTCTTTTCGGCATTCTGTATGATGATGACGTTGCTGGCAGCCCCCAGTATCGTCAGGTTTCCGGCGATGGTACTCCCGGCCGCCAGCGCCATCAGCCCCTGAGCGGTTACCCCCAGGTGAGTCAACATCGGCAGGTACAGTGCGACCAGCGGTACATTGGATAATATCTGGCTTAAGAGAACGCTGATGCTGAAAATGATGCCTGTCGAGGTTATATCCATGTTCGTTGTTTCTATTGCCGACTGTATGATATTCGAGTTCCAGACGCTCTGCATCAGTATGAACATCGATGCGAAGAATACCAGCGTCGTCCAGTCTATTCTCCTGATAATTCCCGGTTTCTTCGGCAGGTTGCAGAAAACGGGCAGCGCAGCAAGCAGGGCGATATAGGTCAGTTTGAAATCGATATCCAGCCCGGAAAGCACGATTACAATCTTTGCCAGTATCAGCAGTAAAAGCAAGATGAGCGAGATTCTGGCTACGGTAAACAGCCTGGGGTCTTTGACCGGTTCGGGTTTGTAAGTGAAGCTGCCGCCGTTGAAATGTTTGCTATAGAATAATCTCAGTATAAGATAAGCCAGAAACAGGTTTATTAATGTCGGGATTGCCAGGTATTTCAGGAAGGTTACGAATGGGTTTGCTATCTCTCCGCTCGTGGCTATCAACAGGTTTTGCGGGTTGCCGATGGGGCTCATAACGCTGCCGATGGTTACGGCAAAGGCCAGCGCCAGCAGCAGTATTTTGGGTTTGGTATTGGATGTTTTTGCCAGCGACAGGACGACGCCGGTGCCGATGATTGCCAGCGTATCGTTCATCAATATGGCAGAAAATATTCCCATGCCGAACAGGATAAAGATGACCATGATGTCGAGATTTTTTGCGTGCCTGAACAATTTGTAGGAAAGGTTGGAGAGGTACCCGCTTTCTTCCATTGCCTGCCCGATGGTAAAAACGCCGAACAGGAAGAGCATTACATCGAGATTGACGGATTTCAATGCGTCCATCGGTGAAATCTGGCAGGTTACGAGTACTGCTATAGCGCCGCCCAGCATGATTTGCCATATTTGCAGCCGGATATTGCCGACCTGCCGGATGGCTATCAGTAAAAAGACTATTAAGAGGATTATTATAGAAATCATATAGATGAAATTCTTTGATTTATGTCTTAAATTATACTATAAATACCTGAATAATCCAGTATAATATAATGGTGTTGATAATTATTATCCATTGAAACATGTTTTATTTAAGAGGTGAGAGCATGTTGACGGAAGTGCTTGAACAGGTATGGAAAAGGTCAGGCGGAAAGTGCGAATGCGCCAGACAATCTCACAACCACTCTTATATAAGGTGCAATAAAAGGCTGACGAGAGAGATGCAGGATAAACCTGGTGCGGGAGGATGGAAATTGTACCAGCATTTCGCTTATGGTGGAAACGATATTAAAGCCTATGCGGTTTATTGCCGGGATTGTTACCAGAAGATAATCAAAAGTTGAATGGATATTACAGCTTTGAGAGGCCATCTTTTCCTGTCCGTTTTCTTTTTACCCGATAGCTTTTTCGGTTTGGGTTCCGGTAATTCGCTATAAGTGGCGGAAATCAATGCGGTCAGGTAATCCCGGTCATCAAGGTCTTCGATAAGAAAAAACGGTTTCGAGCCGGGATATGCCGGTGATTCTACGATTTCTCTCAGTGAAAGACGCCCGGCTCCTGTAATCTTTAAAAAGAACTGGTTATCGCAGATCAAGCCGATTATCTTCCCGTTCAGATAGATTCCGTATTCGCCGAACATCTTCCTGTATGTGACATTGCCTGCCCCGCTAATCTGCGAAGATACGTATTCTACGAAACCGATATCCGAAGCCATATTTTACCCTCCCGGTTATCTGATACTGCGGTCTAAAAGAAAGCGGTTTAGAAGAACCTCACCCATTTTGCGTTTTGCTTTAATGTCTTCTGTTAAACCCTGGGTCAGGCGTCTAATCATGATAATTACGAACAGGATTATAAAGCCGATAACAATCTCTTTCGGCTCTCCAAGGAAGTAAGCTGCAATCGGCAGTATTAAGAAAGATATCGCTACTCCGATGGGCAGGGCGTTGCTGTGTCCGGCTCCTTTGGTAAAACGGGTGCGTGTGGATTGTCCTTTCAACCCGAGAAGCCTTACCAGTTTGGATATCAATCCGAATAGCACCGGAATCAGCGCTATTAAAGTCGGCAGGTATGCCAGCGTAATTGCCATCCCCAATCCTACGGTATTGCCTTTCTCCCCATCGAATCTGGAAAAGACCGGCCACATCTGACCGGCTACGGCTGCCAGTCCGCAGGCAACTATAGCCCATAAATCAAGTCCGATAGCCTGGCAAATCAGAATTGTTATTACTCCTTTAAGGATGTCTATCAATACCCCGGTTATGCCCCAGAACGGGCCGGCCCCCTGCCAGAGGTTCATGTGCAGGTCGTCTTTTGTGCTTAGTCTGTGTAATTTGCACATGAGGTAGAGTTGAGGAAATGCGCCGATGAAATAGGAGACGATAATCATGGCTATATTGGTCAGCATTTTTAAATACCATCCTTTTTAGTTGCCAGACACCGTTGCATTCTACAGTATATTTGCTGCCGGTGGCAACAGGTTGCCGTGAATCTTCGATTGCTGCAATACTGCATCAATGTTATACTTCTAAGGATTAAAAAAAATAGAGAGGAAATCATTATTCATGATAAAGAGGATTGACGGCCGTGTTTACGATGATTTGAGGCCGGTTAAAATGACATTGGGATATCAGAGCTTTGCAGAGGGCTCGGTGCTTATCGAGATGGGAAAAACCAAGGTTATCTGCGCGGTGAGCGTCGAAGAAAGAGTCCCCGGCTTTTTGAAGGGTAGCGGCACCGGCTGGATTACCGCCGAATATGCGATGCTGCCGCGTGCAACCAATACCAGGACGCAGCGCGATTCGTCGGCAGGCAAGATTTCCGGCAGGAGCCAGGAAATCCAGCGGCTTATCGGGCGTTCGCTGCGCGGGATTGCCGACCTTTCCGAATTGGGAGAGAGGTCTCTGTTGGTAGATTGCGATGTGTTGCAGGCAGACGGCGGTACACGTACGGCGGCTATTACCGGCTCTTACGTAGCTTTGTATCAGGCTATGAATACCCTTGCGAACATGGGAATAATATCATCCATTCCATTAAAAAGCGAGGTTGCGGCTATAAGCGTAGGTGTTGTCAACAGCAATATTTTACTGGATTTATGCTATGACGAAGACAGCAAGGCGGAAGCCGATTTTAATATCGTAATGACGAGCAAGGGCGATTTCGTGGAAGTACAGGGAACGGCGGAAGGCAAACCTTACTCGAAGTCCACTTTCGATTCGGTCTTGGCTCTGGCCGAAAAGGGCATCCGTCAGCTATTTGAAATCCAGCAGGCTACCATAGACCAGATAAGAAAGCTGTAGACCGCTGTCGGGTTGATTGATAGAACTGGAAAGATGTTATGCGTAGTCCCGGTTTGCCGGGACTACGCTTTTTTTCTCCCTGGATTCTTCATCTCCACACGTTGGGATTCAGCATTTTGGGTTGGGGATACCTTCCTTTTTATTGAGCCAATCAATCTGTTAAATGCTTTTTTGGAAATTGTTAGCGTTTGCTTGGTATAATGGTGGGGGGAAAGGCATGTTTTCATGCTTTTTCTTCTTTCAATGCAGAGAAACCGCTCTTTTGTGAGCGGCTTCTCTGTTTTATTTGGGTTTAAGAGCGGAGGCACAATTTATTCTAAAATATATTTAGACCCTTATCTGCCCGTTGCCGAAGACTATCCATTTGTAGGAAGTGATTTCCTTCAAACCGAGAGGGCCTCGTGCGTGCATCTTCTGTGTGCTGATGCCGAGCTCCGCTCCCATGCCGAACTGGCTGCCGTCTGTAAAGCGGGTGCTGGCATTGGCATAAACGCAGGCGGCGTCCACTTCGTTGAGGAAACGCATGGCCGAATCGTAATTCTCGCTGACGATAGCTTCGGAATGTCCAGACCCGTATTTGTCTATATGTGCAAGCGCTTCATCCAGCGAAGAAACCACTTTTACAGCTATTATGAGGGCTAAGAACTCTTTTCCCCAGTCCTCTTCGACAGCCGGAACCAGTTTCAATCCAACGCCGCTCTTTTTGAGTATTTCCATAGCTTTTTCATCGCAATGAATTTCTACCGATGCTTTTTTAAGCTCATTGGCGATTCCGGGCAGGTAGCTTTCGGCGATATCGGCGTGCACCAGCAGCGTGTCCAGGGCGTTGCAGACGGTAGGCCGCGATACCTTGGCATTATAAACGATGGATACGGCTTTTTCGAGGTCGGCGGCCGCATCGACATAGGTGTGGCATACTCCGATACCTCCGGCAACCACAGGCATGACGGCATTTTCTTTTACGAATTTTATCAGTCCGGCTCCGCCGCGGGGAACGACCATGTCTATCATGTCCGACATCTTGAGCATTTCGTTTACCAGCGAGCGGTCGGTATTCTCGATAACCTGTACGGCGCCTTCGGGGATGCCGGCTCTTTTTATGGCTTCCTGGACTATTTTGGCCAGAGCCATGTTGGAGTGAATCGTTTCTTTCCCGCCTCTTAAAATACACCCGTTACCCGATTTTATGCACAGGCTGGCAATATCCACCGTAACGTTGGGGCGGCTTTCATAGATAGCGCCGATAACACCCAGCGGCACGCGTTTTTTACCGATTATCAACCCATTGTCCAGGGTATGCATTTCCGTAACTTCCCCGATAGGGTCGGGGAGAGCGGCAACGGTCAGGACATCATTTGCTATACCCTGCAGGCGCTCCTTTGTAAGCAGCAGGCGGTCGAGCATGGCGGTATTCATTCCCGAAGCTTCGGCTTCTGCGTAGTCCGTTTTATTGGCAGCCAGTATTTCATCGGTTTTAGCGATTAAATCCCCGGCGATATTTTCCAGAGCCTGATTTTTTACGGGGGTGGCGATACATGCCATACGCTTGGATGCGGATTTGGCAGCCCTGGCTTTTTGCTCCAGTTCTGCATTTATTTTATTCATCTTATCGTCCTTTTTTATCTGCGATATATCGGCGCCCGTCTGGATTGCGGAGGTTATTTCTTCTACTGTCCTGTCTCTGAAGCAAACGGAATTTCCTTTTATTTTTATCTTGATGTAATCCTTATCGGTCCGGTTCTTTTTGTTGATATTGTTCGAGAGGGAGGATAAACTGTAAATAATACCGGGAAGGCTCAACTCGTTTACAGTTATATCGATTACAACCGGAAAATCGACGGTCTTTTTTAAATCGACGGTAGCTTTAGCCCCCAGTTGTGAAAGCAGGTCGCTGACATCATGCCAGACAATTGGGTCGACCTCGATAGAGAAAGAGTACTCTTCTTTTTGCATTGTGCTTCCCTCCCCGTGCCGGATTTTTTATTATTGTTTTTTATTATATACTCCTAACGTGCGCAAAGGGAAATATCGATGTCTTTTTGCAATCAATCTTTAATCAGTGTCTGTTATTTGGTTTGTTGCCTGTCACCAAGCCATTTTATCTGCAAATCAAAGGCAGCTTTAATTTTATGGAACTCGGGGTCTCCGGTAACAAGGGTGGCATTCCTGGCTTGCGACAGTGTGGCTGCAAAACAATCGGCATATGCCACGGGGCACTCTTTTTTTATGTGGGCTGCCGATAGCGTCAATCTGCGGTCGGCATCGATGATTTCTACGGGGAGTTCGTCTATAATGGCTAGAATTTCCTGTGCTTTAGGAAGCCCTCTTTTACGTTCTGTAATATAAAGGATTTCGCCGAGGTTGATGACGCACATGTAAATGAAGCATTTTCCCTCTGAAGCTGATTCAAGCAGGCTGCCAACCTGAACTGCACTGTCTTCGGCTTCGAAGTATGCCATTAGTGCATAACTGTCGAGGACATATCTGTCATGGCTGGAGGCGTTACTTTCCGTTTTTGGCATCCTGCTGCCTTGATTTTATCAACTCTTTTACCAGGGAACCGTTACCTTTCAAGATGCCGAGTGATTTTTTAATCGGAGACTTGGAGGTCGGTACGATGGCAATCACTCCGCCGTAGTCTATTATATGAACCCTGTCGCCTTTTTTTAGCCTGTATCGCTCTCTCAATTCCTGAGGGATAACCACCCAACCTTTTTCCGATAATGTAGATGTATTCATCTCTGTCACCTGTATAGACTATCTTGAATATAGTATATACCAAAAACTGGGGAATATCTACTGTATAGTGTGTAAATTATATTGTTCTATATCTGTCTCCCTGGGGAATGTCATTTTACTATTTATCCCCGATTACAGATATTTCGGCTTTATCCCCTGTTTCCTTCCTCTATTTCCGAAACCGTCTTGACCCTTTCCAGCATTTTCCAGTGGCAGACTTTCTTCTCCAGCAAACTGAAAATGGCGTAGAAGATTATTCCCAGTATGCTCATACCGATGATACCGACGAACATTTTGTCGTAGGCGGCTTTGCCCCAGGAATCCATTATGTAGTATCCGAGCCCCAGCCTGGTGGCATATGTCTCTGCCAGAAACAGGACGGTTATGGCGGTTCCCGTCGAGAGCCTGAGTGCCGTAAAACAGGAAGGGAGCGCTGCGGGTACGAGTACATGGAGAACGGTATGAAGCTGGGTGCCTCCCATAGACTTGATGGTCTGAACATGTTTTTTGTCTATATTGGAAACCCCGTCTCTGATGATAACCAGCAGTTGATATGAAATAATCAGGGTTATCAGCACGATTTTGGATAGGTTGCCCAGCCCGAACAGCACCAGAATAACCGGCAGAAACACGATTTTAGGGATGGGATATGTGAGAAACAGTATGGGGGAGAGGATACTGTCTGCCCTGGTGTTGTAGCCTAAAAGGATGCCGAGCGGAAAGGCGATAACAAGGCTGATAATAATGGATATCAGAACACGGATTCCGCTCTGGCTGAAATGCTGCCAGAATTCGGAGGTCTTCATCACTTTGGCGCAGGATGCGATGACATCTGCGGGAGTAGGTAAAACAGGCGAATTGAGAATCAGTGCCAGAATTTCCCATAGGGCTATTATCAGGAAGACGGCGATTATATAAGTAATGATTTTCGATTTCTTCATGGCAGGTTCCCTGGAGCTACCGCCGAGTCGTCATTCCTGTTGTTTATATTGCTTCTTACTTTTTTCATCACCTGAAAATATTCGTCTCTCAAGCGGAAATTATCCATGCCGAAACCGGGATTATCGATGATATTCTTTATTTTTGCAGGCTTATCTCCCATTATCATGATTCGCTTGCCCAGAAATACCGCTTCTTCTATGTTATGGGTTACGATAACTGCCGTGAATTTTCTCTCCTGCCATTTGGCGAGGATAATATCCTGCAATTTTTCGCGTGTCATTGCATCGAGAGCGGAGAACGGTTCGTCCATCAGAAGCAGGTCGGGGTTGACCGCAAGCGAACGGGCGATGGCAACCCTCTGTTTTTCGCCGCCGCTTAGCTGCACCGGATAGGAGTGTTTTTGCCCTGATATACCCAGGTCGTCGAACAGGAGGCTTGCTGTTTGCTGCCGCTCTCTTTTTTCGATGCCGTTGATGGTCATTGAAAGACAGGCGTTTTCCTCGGCCGTTTTCCACGGCAGCAGCCCGAAATCCTGAAAGATGAACGAAGTCTTTTTCCTGGGTTTGCGGATTTCTTCGCCGTCGACCAGCACTCTGCCGTCTGTATAGGATAGCAGCCCCCCCAGTATTTGCAGAAGTGTCGTTTTGCCGCATCCCGATGGCCCGATAATGGATAAAGTATCCCCCATTGACACATCGAAAGACAGGTTATCCAGGATGAACGGAGATTCTTTCCTGTATTTTTTATAAAGGTTTTCGACACGAATCATAGTAGAATTCCGGTGTTTATTTAACTATCCTGTCATAGGACAACTTTTCGTTGAGTACACCCTTTAGAACAAGCCATTCCTGTATTTCGTCTATTTCTTCTTCGGTAGGCAAGTAATTTTCGACGAAATAGGGGATTTCATATGTGCCTCGCAGGGTTTCCGGTACGCTGCATTTCGTGTAAAGCAGTTCGGTGCAGCTTTCCGGGTCTGTATTTAGCTTGTTGGCAGCTTTTTCACAGGCATTCAGAAAACGTTCTTTCAGAGTAGAGTCCTGTTCCATCAGAGAGTTGTCGAGAGCGATGACGGTCTCGGAGAACGAAATGACCCTGTCATCGGCGATGACCCTTGCGCCCTGTAGTTCCGCTGCGCTTATCAGGGGTTCTGGGAGAATAGCTGCTTCAAGCCCTCCGCTTAAAAGCAGTTGCAGCCTGACGGGAATCTGTTTGACTTCCTGGCTGGCGATTTCGTCTCCTGTAAATCCATAGTATTCGAGTATTTTGTCCTGCATATACTCGATATTGGTCGAATACGAGATGGCTACCTCGACACCTTTTAGTTCATCTACACTGGTTATCTCCGATTCGGGAGATACGAGGATAGCGAACATCCTGTTCTCTTCGTTGGCGATGTAGGGGGAATTGATTATGGACATATCGACTCCGCCGTTTATCATCACTATCGCATTGATGGGGTCGTTGAAATATCCGTCGATTTCACCTGCCTGCAAAGCGGCATCTTCTTCCAGCGCACTGTTAAAGGTAACCAGCTCCACGTTCAGATTTTCTTCTGCGAAGTAGCCCTTTTCCACGGCGACAAATACAGGAAGCGCGGAAACAAGCGGCAGAACGCCCATTTTCAGGCTGGTAACTTCTTCGGTGTTGTTGTCGTCGGTTGAGCAGCCTGCAAGAGGGATGAAAACGCTCGATAATATAATGGCAGGGATTAACAACCAGTTGATAGTTTTCGGTTTCATATGATTGCTGTCCTCCGAGGTTATAATTTAAACCTAATTGTAGAAGTTTTACAGCTTTAAAGCAACTGTAACAATCCTTTCCAATCATTTTGGTTGCTGTGGAAATAGTTTGACGCCGTTATGGTTCGACAAGCTCACGATGTTTGCCTTTCCATGCGTATATTGAATACTGAGCATCAGTTCTTTTGGAAATAAAATTGTCGAATTTATCG
>DAOUFJ010000003.1:0-88932 GCA_034429935.1 Dehalococcoidales bacterium | reverse complement strand
AGACCTCACCGCAGCATTGGCAAAATCCCTCCTTTGCGCTATTATTTGGATAATTTTATATCCCCTAAAAAGTCCAATATGTTATGGACGCTGACAAAGTATTGACAGTTAAAATAAACAGGGTTATCATTCGTATTATCAGGAATAAGAAGGGAAGGATAAAATGTTAAAAATAAATCGTAAGAAAGCCGGCCTTTTCCCGATGATAGTACTAATTTCAGCTCTTCTAATATTTCCCTGTATCTCATGCCAGGAAGAAGGGGGATGGGTTGCGGACGGGGTTATAGGAACCGATGAATATACCAATACAAAAACAATCGTGCCGAACCAATACACACTCTACTGGAATACCGACGCAGAATATATCTATATCGGAATAAAGGTTAACACAAACGGTTTCGTCGCTATCGGGTTTGGTGGAAGCATGACTAACTCGGATGTCATTTTCGGATGGGTAAAAAACGGTGAACCCAGCATTTTCGATACATATATATCCGATTATTCAGCAGGCCATCCTTCTGATACTGCACTAAACGGGACCAATGACATCATCGAATCGGGACTTAAAGAAGACGGCAGCTACACGACAATGGAATTCAAACGCGCTTTGAATACAGGAGACAAGTATGACCGCGAAGTAGTTGTCGGCAGCAATAACTACATAATATGGGCATACGGCACATCGGACGACGATATAAATATACACACCAACAGGGGAATGACAAACGTTACTTTTTAAAATTAAAAAAATATGGGGCTTCTATTATAAAATGCTGGTTTAATCCTCTTTTAGTAAAAGGAGCGTCAGCATATGGATATATTTAAAGATGTTGTTATTTTTGTCTGGATCGGGATTATTTATTTTATTTCAATATCCCTAATAGCTTTGTTGCTCTATAAACTGGGAATATCCAAAAAAGTTATTATCATTGCCAGTTTCTTTCTGTTTGGCATCTTATCAGGGTTAGCGGCAGCACTGTATAATCAGGATTTGCAGGTGTTATTTAATGTCCCGGGAGTTCTGCTGGGAGAATGGATTCATCAATTCAGCTTCGAAAATTTCAACGGCTCCAATCCGTGGATGTTGCAAAAGCCTCAAGCAGTACTGTTTTCATCAGTCTTGCTATTCAGCTTTACAGGATTAATGATTCAATCTGTATATAACCTAAGCAAGAAACCATTGCATACTTAATTTAATATTTTTATCCGGCGCTGCCATTTTTATCGTTTGATTATTTGAGTCTGTTAGCAAATCGAATACAAGTGGATTGGTTCCCGATTAGCAGTTACTTGCCCTTCTTATGTGCCGATGTTATACTTATTTATAGTAGTGATAAACAGTACTCATAGTGTTTTTATATTATAGCTGATAATGGAGTGAGCATGAAGACTCTGAAAATAAACTTTACAGTCCCCGAAGATATCGCTGAGGGATTAAAATCCCGCGTCAGCAAACGCAAGCGTAGTTCCTTTGTGTCTGCGGCTATCGCCGATAAGCTTAAAGGGCTCGAAGAGGAACAACTCAGGCAATCACTTGTAGAAGGGTACAAAGCCAGTCAAAACGAAGATGTCGAGATTAACCATGAATGGGAAGAAGCTACGCTGGAGGAATGGCCGCGATGACAGATAATGGCAAACCGGAGACCTCCCAGAGAGATTTTCCCCGGTACGGTGACATCTATGAAATCAATCTTGAGCCTGTCATCGGAGCTGAAACCGGCAAGCGCCGCCCGGCGCTGGTCGTATCCAATGATATTAACAATGAATTTTCCCAGACAGTTACCATTCTGCCCATCACGAGCCAGCCGGCAAAAAAACAGTATCCCTTCGAGGTTTTCGTTCCCGTGGATACTGCCGGACTTATTGCCGATTCAAGAATAAAGGCTAATCAAGTTCGTACCATAGATAAACACCGCATAGCAAGCTTTATTGGCTCGTTACCACCAGAATACCTCCCCAATGTTGAAAAAGCCTTGAAAATCCATCTGAATATGAAATAGATTGGTAGCGCATAAGGTATTTGCCGATAGGCGCGGTTTTTGGTGGTTTTACGTTTGTTTTGTTGTTCTTAGTAACAGAACAAATTCAATTATTTAATTGTCTGACTTAATTCAGTTGTTTGATTAGAAATGACAATAAAAAGAGAACGGCCTGGAATCCCAAAAGTCCAGTCCCGACACGTAGTAACACAGGTTTACCTTTATATTCCCAAAAACCTTCTCTTGTAAACCACATCGCAACTAAAAAAATGCCCATAAAACCAGCCACACCACCGAGCAGAACAAATGCTTTGTTATCGTAATTGCCTAATAAAGAAGCGTCAAAAGCAAGAAGTACTGTCATAACAAGAAGTAAAGTACCTGCCCAGTCTTTCCAGCGAATATATTCGTCGTCAATTTGTTTTTCAGAAACACCTTTTCCATTTCGATAATAATTTACCAACATTACAATAACAGCAATAAGTGGGATCAAAAACCATGCCAATATAATCCCTGTGTTCATTAAGCACCTCACTTTCAACTATGGCTCTACTTAAGTGTAATACTCTAACATTAAAATAATCAATATATCAATAATAAAATTAGCAGTTAATTTTAAGCAGGCAAATGGTGTTAGAGTTCAGCATGATACCAGGGAAATACAATGAATAGAGTTTTGAAATAGGGAGTAATGAGATATTGGTAGCGCATACGGGATTCGAACCCGTGATCTCATCCTTGAGAGGGATGTGTCCTAGGCCACTAGACGAATGCGCCAGTTGAAAAAGCCGCCCCCTGTTATAAAGCTTGATTGGGTGCGACGACATAATAGCTTATTATATCGAGGTCTTTTTGTCAAAATAAATCAGCTATAAAATACCACAGCGGAGATGGTTTTACATAACTACACAGCGGCTATCGCCCCATCAGCTGTTCATATCCAGCTGCACTCCGGATTGCGCATGATAACGCCAGATTTTCAACAGGCTGTTTTCATACATGTAAATTGAAAAAGACATCGAAAATTTTTCATCCACGGAATCCAGCTTTGTAATGTCAATCCAGTATTCCAGTTCAACTACCTCGTTCGTTACTGTACTCATAGCAGGGTAATTGATGGTGACACCCTTATCCCCATAGCCTATTTCCCGGTTATAGGGGTTTACGTATGTTCCCGAAGGGTCTTCATAGAGAAATGCTTCAGCAGGGATAATATTATCGAAATTCAGTACCAGCGCCGATATCCGGTGGTTATCTTTGGGTGTGATATTTACCGTAATAAGAGCCAGTTCATCGCTTATTTTCTCGATATCAAAATCAATAACTATGGATTTATCATCATTTTGAATATGAAAATAATATTCGTACTGACCTTCAACGGCATAAACACTGGAATCGGCTTTCATCTCCTGGGTAAAATAAAATATGTCATCCGAAAAAGCCGTAAACAGCAGTACCATAACCAGATATCCGGCTATTATCATGGTTATCAATTTCCACTTCTTGCTCATAAATACCTCTTGAACCCGATAGCTGTAATAATCGCCATCATTATAGCACTGTTTGAATAGATTTCTGTAATAATAAACGAAAATACCGTCAATCGGTTATTATCAGGGGATTTTCTGTGCGAGGATAAAATGGTCGGGGTGGACGGATTCGAACCGTCGACCACCTGAACCCCATTCAGGTGCGCTACCTGGCTGCGCTACACCCCGGCCGGTTAAAATATACTAGCATAACTCAGCCTCAGCCGCAACTTGCATCCAAACTTCAAGTCCGCAGATATCATTCAAATAGAATAATTTTATATGGTGTGTTAAGATAATACTAGCATCAGACTTCGAGTGAGAGGAAGCAATGGCAAAGATAAGGGAAGTGCGAGTCGTTCCAGATCCGATACTCAGGCAGAAAGCCGTCAAGGTTCCCGAGATAGACAAGTCTATACTTCAGCTTGTAGACGATATGATATTGACCATGCAAAAATCGGACGGAGTAGGGCTAGCTGCCCCACAGGTTGGGGTATCCGTGCGTATTATCACCCTGCAAATGCCGGATGAAGAGGCTTTCTGCATCATCAATCCGGAGATTACCAAGCGTTCCGGTGAAGTAGAATTAATGGAAGGTTGCCTGAGCGTCCCGGGTTACCAGGGTGAAGTCAAGAGGTCGCTGTCAATCACCGCCAAAGGACTCAACCGTAAAGGTGAAAAAATAAAAATTAAAGCCACAGGGCTTCTCTCACAGGCTATCGAACATGAAACAGACCATCTCGACGGCATACTGTATATAGACAAGTTGGAAAGCGAAGACAAGCTCTACAAAATCGAACCGCAGGACGACAACGAAGAGACTGTGTACAGGGGCTAACGGTTCATGCAACATCCCAGCAATATCAAGACATTAGTTCAATGTGATTTCGACGGCACGCTAACCGAAGAAGACATCAGTTTTATCATACTGGATGCTTTTGCCGAGGGAGACTGGCGTTCCATCCTCGAACAATATAAAAACGGTTCGATATCGGTCGGAAATTTCAATACACGGGCATTCAGAATGGTTAAAGAGAACGAGCAGACTCTAACAAAATTCGTTCAGGGACAATCACAGATGCGTCCGGGAATTCCAGGGTTGCTCGACTATTGTTCAAAAAGGGGTTTCCGCTTCGTTATAGTCAGCAACGGATTGAGTTTTTATATAAAAACACTGCTTAAAACCATCGGCATAAATGACGTGGAAGTATGCGCCGCACAGGCTGAATTCAACAATAACGGAATCGAAGCCAGGTATATCGGCCCGGATGGGAAGGAACTTCAGAACGGTTTTAAAGAGGCTTATATGAACAAGTTTCTGAAAGAAGGGTGGCGGGTTGTCAGCGTAGGCAACGGCGCTTCTGATATACCAGCAGCCAGATTATCGCATTATGCCTTCGCTACCGAACCGATGCTGTCTCTATGCCGGGAGATGAATGTCGATTGCCTGCCATTCGAAACTATCGAAGACATTATAAAGGGAATGGAATCCATCCCTTAATCAAACTTGCCTATGCCCGAATATCCTGCTGCCGATTCTAACGATATTGGCGCCCTCTTCGATAGCGATTTTATAGGAATCGGTCATTCCCATCGACAGATACTTCATCTCGACACCAGGCAAATCAAGGCTTTTTATGTACTCGAATATCTCTCTTGTCCTGGTAAAATAGGGGCGGATTTCTTCGCCGGTAACGACAGGCCCCATCGTCATCATTCCCATAACCTTAATGTTTTTTAAACCGGAAAGTTTTTTAATAAAATTCTCGGCACAACCGGGAGCGACGCCTGATTTCTGCTGTTCACATCCGCTGTTGATTTCGATAAGTACCGGCATTACCTTGCCTATCGCAGCACACTTTTTATCGATTTCTAAAGCGATTTCCATAGAATCGACTGTTTCTATCATATCGAAGATATCGACTGCCTTCTTAACCTTGTTGCGCTGCAGATGCCCGATGAAATGCCATTTTACCCGGTTGCCTATTAAATTATATTTGGCTTCGGCTTCCTGCACATAATTCTCCCCGATTATTTCAACCCCGGCGTCGATGGCTTCGATTACTCTGGATACATCCATAGTTTTGGCAGCCGCAACCAACCGGACATGAGGAGGAATCTCTGTCAATAAATCCTTTACATTCTGCTTTATACTCATAGCTTGTTTCCGCACTGAGGGCAATACAGCATGCCTTTTTTGATTCCGGCATTGCAGGACTGGCAGTAAATTTTTGTTACATTCCTGCGTTTTTTGCGCGGGGCTTCCCCCAACAAATAATCCACTTTCCCGGCTTTTTTCATTTTCTCCAATTTCTCGGAGCTTATCATGTTTTCGATTATTTTGGGCTTCAACTCGTCCTCTACCTGAAAGGTCTCCCTGCAATGTTCACAGGTTATTATTTGCCTGGATGAATACTGAAAAGTGGGAACAAAATAGACAGTCAGTTTTTTTCTTTCCTGCTTTACGGAAAAAATCCTCCGGCTTGTACAGGCAGGACAATACATCGTTATATAGCCTAAAAGGTCGTAGTAATCTTTATTGCCGAAAAGAAAAACCATAATTAATTCTCCGTATGGCAGCTCTTGAATGAGGATACCAGAATTACAACATTTTATAAAGTAAGAGGGGCTTTCTATCGCCCCTCTTATTCAATAAAACCAAAACAATATTTTTAATCGATAACAATTTCATCCGGGAGAGGGAAAATCTGGTCGATGGGGACAGCATAATTCATTCCTTCGAACACCTCATCGTAAAAATACCCGTCATCGTCCGCATACCCTTCAAACCCCCAGGAAATAATCCCGATAACTTCCCCTTTCATATTAACTACAGGGCCTCCGCTGTTTCCACCGTTTACTGCGGCATCTACCTGCAAATACTCATTGGTATCCCATTCTTCAACCGTTCTGAATGCCGATACGATACCGACAGTGTAGGTCGGGTCACCATCGAGACCAAGCGGATAACCGGCAACGATAACCTGTTCTCCCACCTGTGTATTTGAAGACGAACCGAGAACCGCCGCTGTAAAATCGGTTCCGGAAGAATCTATTTTAACCAATCCAGCGTCGATCGTATTGGTATATACATCCTCACCTGCATATACGCTGCCGTCAGTTAGGATTATTTCAATCTCGGTAGCACCATCCAGAATATGTCCAGCGGTTAATACCCAGCCGTCGTTTGTTATTATTACTCCAGTACCGGAATGCCATTCCCCGTCTATTTCAGAACGAATCATCACAAGCGAAGGTTCTATTGCAGATATTATTGCCGTATAATCGACCGTTGCATCTTCCAAGGCTTCGATATCCGAACTCAAATCAGAATAATCTTCAGCAAGTGAATCGTATTTATTATCCAGCTCGGATATATCCCCCTGGACAGAGGAAATTGCATCGTTTAAGCTGGAAACATCTTCTTGTAATGTTGATACATTTGTATCCGTCTGCGACAGGCTCCACTTCACATCATCGACATCGTTTTCCAATGCCGTAAATCCATTCTCCAAAGATGAGAGATTCCCCTCGAGCTCTTCTATCTGATTTTGAGCAGCTTCCAATTTATCCGAGGTTTGGAAATACAATACTCCATTGGTAACAGTTGCTATCACTAAAATAAGAGCCAGCCCCATCGACATCCATTTATTCATTATTAACTCCTGATAAACAATTTAATTCCCCAAACACCAAAGAACTGAAAGACGGTATTCATTATACCTTAATTACTGCCAAATTCGCCAAAACAAGGGGTGTCTCTTATAAATTCGAATTTTCCCTCTAAAAAAACCATGCGTTTCAACGTACTATATAAACAAGTTGCTTGAAAATAATACAGCGGCTATAATATATAAAGTTTCATGCAAGGCAGATTGTTTATATAAAAATAGTGCGGGAGTAACTCAGCGGAAGAGTCCCTGCCTTCCAAGCAGGTGGTCGCGGGTTCGAATCCCGTCTCCCGCTCCAAAATCTTGTGTTGCCAGGCATTAAATGTTAAACTTTGTGAATGAATTGAGGGCTCGTAGCTCAGTGGTAGAGCGGTCGGCTCATAACCGATTGGTCGTAGGTTCGATACCTACCGAGCCCACTTCTGTGACACCTGCCTTGCTTACTGCCCCCAAAATGGTGGTTAGCTTCTTTCATATACAAATAGCCGCCGATATTTCTGTTAGAGGTGTAAAATGACAAGATGCCCGAATTGTTTCAGAGAGACCATGAGAACGAAAGACTGGGCATGTTATTTATGCGGATATCCGTTAGCTTCGCCGAGTTATAAACTCGTAGATAAAACATACAGCCAGATAAGAGATGAAAGGCTGAATGATAAGAAGATATCAATTCAAGAATCCGAACAACCCGAAGAAATATCCCCGGAAGAAAATCCTATAACAGATGAAATGCAGGACGTACCTCTGGTAGATTCCTATATTTTGAACGAAAAACCCGAGCCCCTCGAAAAAGAGTTATATGAAACTGTAAATGAGGTGGAAATATCCGAGGAGGCTACACCGGAACCGGAAATTATAGAGCAGGTGCCGATTGAGGAGCCGGAAAAATGCAAGGCAGATGCAGAGGAAGAATTACCAAAGAAAAGCGATGAACCGGAATCCTTTGAGGGAAAACAGGTTGATTTTGCTGTAACAGAAGCAGAATCTCTTGAATGTAACGATGACACTGCCGAAGAAATCAAAGAAGAAGAGCCAGAGATAATCGGGAAGGAAACAATAACAGACGAAAACATTCCATCCACAGGGGAGGAAGAGGCTGCTGCTCCGGCTGAACCTGAGACTGAGACCGAACCCGAGCCGGCAGACCTTTCTATACCTATAGATGAATTACTATCGGAATATACGGCAGACTATACGACAGCCAATACCAAATTTATCAACAAGATTATCCGGTTATCCGGTTATGCCGCTGCTATAGACACAAAGGAAGTTCTCGCCATTCACTACATACGCATGACAGATTCGTCATTAAACGTCATGAGAAGTGTTCAATGCATGTTCGATAAAAAATATGCAGACACCTTAAGAAGCCTTCAAAAGGGCCAGCAAATAACAGTACAGGGCAAATATACAGGGTCGCTCATAGCTATGCGGCTGTCCGAATGTATTCTGATTCAAGCTTAAGAACAAATACAGTGCCTTCTAACAATGCGCCGGCAACAATTTTATACTTTACATAAATTTCCGCTATAACTGGCAGTATCACTATAACAAGAATTTCATCCCCGATAGGGATTTTCTCCTGATATTTCTCGATATTTTTAATCGAAGCCGTAATATTTACACTCTAATATATTTTTAGTTTTAATATTTTTATTTGATGTTTAATATTCGATGTACAAGATGAACTTATGATATATGCCAACTATATTGTTTACTGATTTTATGTCTTTTTCAGCTTTATCTGGTTTTTAACCTAGATATTACATAACATATATAGTGCGAAATAGTATTTACACGTACAACATGTATTGTTTACATAATATACAAAAATTTCACACACTATCTATCACAATAATATTGTCCTGTCCGATTGTGCGCCCAGTTCTTTTCGAAACCAACAAGATCGACTAACCGGTATTGTAAACAGTTTTCTTACAAAAGAGGCTCACTGGAATAAATATACTGCTCTGGAGAGCAATCTTTCTTCTTCAAAGAGCGATGTGCCCCGGTTTCGACGCATGCCGATTCTTTCAAACAATGCAGTGGATTCTATAAAAGAGTTTGTATCGGATTGAAGTATGGTTATCCCATTGATAAAAATCTCCGCTATATGTCACATTTTACACACTCTAAAACCCAATTATTTTATGTAAAATTATATGGTGGAGATAACAATCATGATAACAAATTCCGATAAAAATTCGGTAGAAAAACAAAATCGGCTGCTCTTTATTACTTTTAAGGTCTTAAAGGGGTTTTAGCAAAATTCCCACGATTGAGCACAGCACAAAACAAAAATCGGCATTTTATACAAGGAAATATATTAACCAGCCATATAAAATGGCTAGATTTTGATTACAGAGCCCCATTTTTGGACATAAAATCCGCTGCAACCGGTTTTACCTCTTTTAAGACTTTATTGACCTTTTGCATGAGATTTTTTATCCCCCAACCTTTTTCCGCCGAAATAATTATCGCATTTTCATTATCATTTTTTATTTGGTCCTTAAAAAAAACAAGGGCTTCATCTTCACTCCATTTTTTCCCGGAATCCAGCAAAAGGTCGATTTTATTAAGCACCGTAATAACCGGTTTATCGGAAATCTCCAGTTCTTTTAAAATACCTTCAACTACATCACATTGTTCCGCCGCACTTTCAGAAGAAAAATCAACCACATGGAGAAGAACAGCGGCTTCCGTTAATTCCTCGAGCGTTGCACGAAAAGCCGAAACAACCGTCGGCGGCAACTTCCTGATAAAACCAACGGTATCGCTGAGAAGCACCATGCTTCCATCCGGAAGTCTTATCCGGCGTGTGGTCGGGTCTAATGTCGCAAACAGCTTATCCTCGGCCAATACTCCGGCTTTGCTCAGAGCATTCAGAAGCGTGCTTTTACCCGAGTTGGTATAACCCACCAGAGCCACTACAGGAATACCGCTTTTTCGGCGCTGCTGGCGGTAAAGCATGCGGTGTTTTTTGACATCTTCGAGTTGCTTCTTCAGCTTCTGTATCTTCTTATTTATCAGCCGGCGGTCGGTTTCGAGCTGGGATTCCCCAGGGCCTCTGGTTCCGATACCGCCCCCGAGCCGTTCAAGGTGGCTCCATTGGCCTGCCAGCCTGGGGAGAAGATACTCATGCTGCGCCAGTTCGACCTGCAATTTTCCCTCGTGCGTCTGGGCATGACGGGCGAATATATCCAGGATAAGAGCGACACGGTCGATGATTTTTACCTTTAAAGATTCTTCCAGATTTCTCTGTTGCAAAGGAGTCAATTCGTCATCGACGATTATAACATCGGCTCCCGAAGCCCCCTTAAGCTCAACGAGCTCATCCAGTTTGCCTTTGCCGACATACAGATTTTTCGACGGTGCATGCAGCTTCTGGGTAAGCCTTCCGACAACATCAGCCTCAGCAGTATCTGCCAGTTGAGCCAGTTCATCGAGAGACTGCTCCAGCGACCAGTTATCCTTAATATTATCAACAGATACGGCGACAAGCAGCGCTTTTTCACGGTTTGATGAAGTGGTGATTATATTTTTATTAATATTGCACCCCTATTATGTAAAGTTATTTTCTTGTTTTAGCCTTAAACTTATCCTTGTTGTTTTTCCATCCCGATAAACGTGACAGCCCCTTTACCAGATTGGCATCGGGTATCGTCAATGATAAACGTACATATCCCTCGCCATGAGCACCATACCCGGTACCCGGTGTTACAACAATCCCCAGATTATCCAGAAGGTCATTGGTAAATTCAATGGAAGTATATCCCTCAGGAACTTTAGCCCAGATATATAAACCTGCCTTAGGAGGTTTAGCCTCGACACCGATATCGTTCAACACCTCGATAACAAGGTCACGGCGCCTCTGGTATATCGCATTATGCTTATCGATGGCTTCCTGCGAATTATTCAAAGCCTCGATAGCCGCATATTGAATAGCCTGTGGAACTCCCGAATCCAGATTCGATTTTACCGTATTCAACGCCTGCACGGCCTTTGCATTTCCGACAACCATTCCGATACGCCAGCCTGTCATATTGTAGCTCTTGGATAATGAATGAAACTCCACACCGACGTCTTTTGCCCCTTCAGCCTGTAAGAAACTGACCGGCTTGTAATCATCGAAAGAAACCTCTGAATAAGGGCCGTCATGGCAGACCAGAAGGTCATGTTTTTTAGCGAATTCTACCACACGATTGAAAAAATCGATTTCGGCAACTGCACCCGTCGGATTATTGGGATAGTTAATCCACAGTATTTTGGCTTTCTTTAAGACATCCCCGGGTATAGCCTCCAAATCTGGCAGAAATTTGTTTTTTTGCAAAAGCGGCATATAGTAAACTTCCCCGCCTGCAAGAATCGTTCCTCCGGTATACACCGGATAGCTCGGGTCGGGAACCAGTGCGATATCCCCCGGGTCGATAAAGCATAATGCTATATGTGCAATACCTTCCTTGGAACCCAGTAACGGCAATATTTCAGCCCCCGGGTCGAGTATTACATCAAAACGTTTTTTATACCAGGCGGCAACCGCCTCCCTTAGCTCAGGCAACCCGAATGTCTCCGGATAGCGGTGATTTGCCGGGTCGGCAGCCGTTTGGCAAATTTTATTAATCACATTCTCCGGCGTAGGAATATCCGGGTCGCCGATACTGAAATTGATAACTTCTTCTCCGAGGGCTTTTTTAGCCGCAATTTTCTTGTTTATTTCAACAAAAAGATACGGGGCTAAGTTGCCCATTCGCTGTGACATTCGCATATAATTCCAACCCCTAATATATTTTATTTTTTCCAATCGCCTGTAAACACTATTTCGGCAACGCCGCTGAGAAGTACCTCACCTTCTCCGTTCCAGTCTACCTGGAGTTTACCGCCGGGTAATACGATATCCACTTTATCATCCGTATATCCGAGAAGCCTTGAAGCCACCGCTACGGCACAGGCGCCGGTTCCGCATCCGAGTGTTTCACCAGCCCCCCGTTCCCATACACGAACATCTATTTGCCGGCGATTGACCACTCTGGCAACCTCGAAGTTGACGCGCCTTGGAAATATACTGTGCTTCTCGACCTCCTGACCTATCTGTGTTAAAGAAAACTCATCCACCGGCTTATCCTGAAAATAAACGGCATGCGGATTACCCATGGAGACAAAATTAAGGAGTAAATCAGTTTGGGCTATCGCTACGGGATATGCGGCTGTGAGTCTCGAATCGACAAGCCTGCCTTTATTTCTATCCACGGCTACAGGTATCTTCGCAGTATCGAATTCAGGAACTCCCATGCCTGCCTGTATTTTATCTGCTTTTCCATCTTTACGTATGAAACTCGCTTTTCTTAATCCTGCTATAGTATCAATCGTCAATTTATTGGTATCGGTATCGGACAATTTAACATCGGCACAGTATTTAATAAGGCATCTCAATCCGTTTCCACAGGCCTCCGCTTCGGTGCCATCCGGATTGAACATACGCATACCGTAATCTGCCTTTAATGAAGGAACAAGCAGGAGCAAACCATCCGCTCCGACACCGAATTTCCGGTCGCACATGGCTTCCGCCAAACTGTTCCAATCAAAAGTTAAATCAGCGGTTTCTATCAAAATAAAATCGTTGCCGACGCTCTGTACCTTGGTGAAAAACATCTTATAACTCCTGTTTCTGGCCGATAAAATCTTCGGTAAGTTTTATTATGTCAGGTTCGATATCGTCCTGTATATCGAACCACTTTATTCTATCATCTTTTAGCTTGAACCAGTTATATTGACTGCGGACAAAGCGGTGTGTTTCAAATTTTATCTGCTGGATAGCCGATTCCAGCGCTATTTCGCCTTTGAGAAACATCCCAATCTGTTTATAACCGATTCCGGACATCGCCGGTAAATCCAGACTATATCCATTCTTTATCAAACCTTTCACTTCATCTACCAGCCCGTTCTCTATCATCGAATCCACCCTCGAATCTATTCTTCGATATAATTCATCACGCGAAGCCGTCAATCCGATTATAAGAGCATCATATATCGGGCTTTTATCTCTTTGCCTGAATTTATTATCCGCAGAATTTCTCGTTATTTCCAGCGCCCTGATTACCCGGCGCACATTAGACCTGTCTATTCTGCCGGCAGCTTCCGGGTCAAGCGATTGCAGTTCACTATATAAAACTTCTTTGCCTTCCCGAACGGCTCTCATTTCGAGCATGTTTCTGTATTCCATATCCGGTGCCACCCCAGGTATTCCCCACCCCTCCAAAACAGCCCATACATATTGACCGCTGCCGCCAACCAGCAAAGGCAACTTTCCACGAACGGTTACATCATCAATTACAACCTGGCACTTCTGCTGATACTCTGCCAGGCTAAAGGATTCATCCGGATTTATTATGTCAATTAAATGATGCGCCACCAGAGATAATGCCTGTTTCCCGGGCTTTGCCGTACCCGTATCCATAAACCTGTAGATTTGACGGCTATCGGCACTGATTATCTCTGCACCGATTTTTTGAGCGAGCCCGACAGCCAGATGACTTTTCCCGATTCCAGTCGGGCCGACAATAGCAAATATCTTTTTCATAATGATTATAGAATATAATAGTATTGAACAGGAAATAAAGAAAGGATTGGTTCAACAACCTTTATGTAAAGTATCCCCTACTTTTTCATCCCGTTGTATATGGAAGAGGTCTGGCTGACCATGCTAATGAACTGCTCCGGCTTGAGGCTGGCTCCGCCTACCAGTGCACCGTCTATTTCCGGTTGACCGGCAAATTCGGAAATGTTATCGGCGTTGGCACTTCCACCATAGAGAATACGGATATCCGAAGCGGCTTCCTTATTATATAGAGAACTTATTTTTCGCCTGATAGCCCAGATTGTCTCATTGGCCTGTTCCCCGCTGGCAGACCTGCCCGTACCTATCGCCCAGATCGGCTCGTAAGCTATAACGAGAGTAGCGATATTTTCTACCCCTGACAAAGCCTGCTCCAGTTGTCTCACCAGCACCTCGGCAGTTCTTCCTTCCTGATTCTCCTCCGGTTTTTCTCCGATACACAGGACAGGTTTGATGCCATATGTGATAGCAGCCTTTAACTTTTTATTAATATAAGGGTCATCGTTGAAGTACTGCCTGCGTTCGGAATGCCCGATAATAACGTACCTGCAGATATCTTTGAGCATCAGAGGCGATATTTCACCTGTAAATGCTCCTTTTTCCTCATAGTGCATATTCTGGGCTCCGAGCCTGACGGAGCTGTTCGCCAATAATTTCGAGACTGCTATAAGTGAAATAAAAGGAGGACAGACAAGTTTTTCGACGTTGTCGATTCCATCGAGTGTTTTCACCATACTGCCGACAAGCGTCACCGCTTCTTCGACCGTGGTATTCATTTTCCAGTTACCGGCAATCAGGGGTGTTCTCATCTCTCTTTAAGCTCCGTATTTATTGAGTTTCAGGGCATTGGCCATAGCCAGCGGCATGATATCCGTTGCAGGCATTCTCCCCAATCCACCCAAAAGGCAGGCCGATTCCGAAAAACCGGTCACACTATCGGGACGACACCATGCCGAATGTATCAGCACAGGCACCGAATGCCAGCTGTGCCCCTTAATCGCAGCCGGAGTGGAATGGTCGCCGGCAACCACGATTACGTCGGGGTTTAACCCGGTAATATCGGGAATAATTCTATCTATATGCTCCAATGCCTTCACCTTGGCAACGAAATCGCCGTCCTCACCTCTGGCATCGGTCTCTTTGATATGAATAAAGAAGAAATCGTAATTACCGTAGTTCAGTTTAAGCGTTGCCATCTCGTCTTCGATGGCAGGCCCGGTTTTTAATATTTCCATCCCGACCGCCCTGGCTAAACCACGATACATCGGATAACTGGCAATCGCCGCCGGTTTCAGTTTATATATCTCTGACATCGACGGAAACTGCGGTTTCTCATCGAATCCGCGCAGCAACAACATGTTGGCAGGGCTGCAACCGGAAAGAACATCTCTTGCCATAACGAGGAATTTATTAACGATATCCGCCGTTCGCTGTGCCGCCGCACTGTTCGCTTTCACTTTCAAAGGAGCCATGCCTGTCTGCTGCGGGTCGGAATCGGATATATCGTGACTGAGATTATCGCCGCGCAACACAAGAGCCATCCTGTGGTCTTTAACCGGCAAAGTTAACACCGTCACTCCATCAATGGTCATATTGTTAAGAAGTCCGCATAATTTGCTGCTCTGTTCGGTAGAGATACGTCCGGCACGCCTGTCGGTAATCAGACCATCTTTATCAATGGTGCAGAAGTTTCCACGCGCAGCTACATCTCCGTGTTCCAGCGGATAATCAATTCCCATGGCTTCCAGTGCTCCGCGGCCGATACGGTACGTAACAGGGTCATAGCCGAATAACGCCAGATGCCCGGGAGCGCTGCCCGAAGTTATGCCGGGGCTTACCGGGTCGGATAATCCGCAGATACTTTTAGAGGCAAGCGCATCCAGATTGGGAGTAAACGCCGTCTCAAGCTCCGTTTTACCACTTTGAGCATCGGGCAAACCACCCATCCCGTCTACAACCAGCAGTACTATTTTTGAAGGAGATGCTTTGGACAATTCTTTTATGAATTCAAGATTAATATTACCCAAAATAATTCACTCCAGTACGGATTAGTTTATTTTTGCACCTTTATCTAATAACGCCTCGACCCCGGGAAGGGTTTCTCCACTCAAGAACTTCAAAGAAGCCCCACCCCCTGTAGATACAAAGGTCATTTTATCACCCAGTTTCATTTCCGTAACTATTTCCGATGTCGAACCGCCGCCGATAATTGTGGTGGCATGTAGATTGGCAATGATTCCTGCCATGATTTTCGTCCCTTCGCTGAATTGCGGAATTTCATATATACCCATAGGGCCGTTCCAGAAGACGGTGCGGCACTTTTCCAGAGCCTTTGTAAACTTGGTAATCGTTAATGTCCCTATATCGACTATATGCATATCGGCCGGTATTTCAGATATGGGAACATTTTTTGTTGACGCCCTGTCATTCACTTCACTGGCAACAAGCATATCATCGGGAAGAACAAGATTAACATGGTTGAGCTTCGTTTTTTCGATCAGGTCTGCTGCCACGTCAATCGAGTCGTCTATCAAAGATGCGCCCACTTCATAAGATTGCGCTTTCAAAAAAGTGGCCGCCATGCCGCCGCCGATAACGATGGTATCCACTTTCCCCATGATGTTATCCAGCATTCCGACCTTGTCGCTGACCTTCGCCCCACCCAGAAGCACCCCGAACGGATGCGGCGGCTCAGTCAATACCTTGCCCAGTGCATTGATTTCTTTTTCAAGCAGCATTCCGGCTACCGAAGGTATATATTTAGTAACTCCGACAATCGAAGCGTGTTTCCGGTGCGAGGTACCGAAAGCATCGTTAACAAAGATATCACCGTGTTTCGAAAGAGCCCGGGCAAAAGCATCGTCCCCTTTTTCTTCTTCCCCATAAAATCTGAGATTTTCCAGAAGCAGCACATCACCGCTTTTCATCCCATCAATAGCTTTATCTACTTCCGCACCGACGCAATCGTTAACGAATTTTACCGGCTGCCGCAAAATCTGCGAGAGGTGCCGGGCCACGATTTCCAAACTGAATTCTGGCGACGGTTTACCTCCGGGACGTCCGAGATGAGAACACAATATTACCCTGGCGCCCTTTTCAACAAGATAATCTATGGTTGGCAATGAAGCCCTGATACGGCTATCGTCGGTAATAGCTCCTGTCTTATAATTCAGAGGAACATTAAAATCAACCCTTACAAGTACCTTTTTACCGCTGACATCGACATCTCTTACTGTTAACTTATTCATCTGCACCCTTTAATTTATAAAATAATAAATAAATCAGGTAGTAAAGTTAATACCTGATGTCACATTGGGTATATTATATATCAATATCATTTAACAGTGAATACGTTTAACTTCCGGTAAAAAGGCGATTGTTTCCCGTACTATTCCGTTAGAGTCCAGCCCGTACTTGGCCCGCAATATAGACGGAGTCCCGTGTTCAACATACTTATCAGGGATTCCGATAGCCTTCACCTTAATATCGGTCAATCCGGCTTCCTGCAACAGCGACTCGACACTGCTTCCGAAACCGCCGATAAGCACGTTCTCCTCCACGGTTACGATATGCTTTATTCGCCGCGCGGTATCTACGATTATTTCAGAATCCAGCGGTTTAATAAAGCGGCCGTTAATAACCGTTGCTTCAATACCTTTCAGCAATAACTGTCCGGCAGCTTCTATAGCCGGCGGCACGGAGGCACCGACAGCCATTATAGCGACATCGTTACCAGACCTCAATACCTCACCGGTACCGACCGGAATAAGTTTGAAAGAAGCATCCATATGAACACCGGTTCCGCTGCTGCGAGGATATCTTATCGCCATCGGATGTTTTGTCCTGGTTGCAGTATACAGAAGATGCTGTAACTCATTTTCATCTTTAGGGGCAGATACTATCAAATTAGGTATCAAAGACAGATAAGATAAATCGAAGATGCCCTGATGCGTCTTGCCGTCATCACCGACGATTCCGCCACGGTCGATAGCAAACACGACATGTAAATCCTGCAGGCACACATCGTGTATTATCTGGTCAAAAGAACGCTGCAGGAACGTAGAATATATCGCAACAACGGGGATATATCCTTGCGTGGCTAAACCGGCGGCAAAAGTGACAGCATGCTGTTCGCAGATACCGACATCGAACACCCTATCGGGAAATTCTTTCTGAACTATACTCAGGCAATTCCCCTCCGGCATTGCCGGCGTTATAATTACCAGCTTCGGCTCCTGCATGGCAAGTTGCAGCATGGTTTGCGAAAATACTTCGCTATAAGTAGGAATTACTTTTTCCTGTGGTTTACACTTAGGAGAAACACCGTGAAAATATACCGCATTCCCTTCTGCCGGAGTATACCCCTTGCCCTTTGTAGTTGATATGTGAATCAGCGTCGGTTTATGGCTGTAATCACGGGCCTGTGTCAAAGCTGTTTCCAGGTCCCGTATATTATGACCATCTATCGGCCCCATATATGCCATTCCAAACTCTTCCCATATCGTAGTCGGCATGATAAAACTTTTAATGCTGCTCTTGAACTGTTCCCCTAATTGCCAGAGTTTATTCCCCAGAGGTAAGAACCCGAGAATTTTTTTACTTCTTTCGCTGGCATGATAATACCGTTTATCAAAACGGAACCTGGTAAATATCCTGGATAGTGCCCCCACGGTCGGCGATATCGACATACCGTTATCGTTAAGGATTACTATCAACTGTGAACCGAGATGGAGCATATTATTAAAAGCCTCGAGAGCCATTCCGCCGGTTGCCGCACCATCACCTATAACAGCAACTACATGGTAGTCTTCCCCGGCAAGGTCGCGAGCTTTTGCTATCCCCATGGCTGCGGAAATCGAAGTACTGGCATGCCCGGTTCCGAACGGGTCGTGCGGGCTTTCATCACGCGATGTGAAACCTGATAACCCTCCGTATTGACGCAACGTGTTGAACCGCTCTTTTCTGCCGGTCAGCAGCTTATGCGCATATGCCTGATGCCCGACATCCCATATTATTTTATCGACCGGACTATTGAATACCCGATGCAGAGCAATCGTCAGCTCGACAACTCCGAGGCTGGATGCCAAGTGCCCTCCGTTAATCGTCACAACCGATACGATTTCCTGCCTTATTTCATCGGACAGCTGTTCCAACTGCTTCATTGTCAGCTTCTTAAGGTCTGCAGGACAATTGATTTTATCTAACAATCTGGACATTCCCTTTACCCAACAAATAAACTGCATAGAAAAAAGATAAACAGGAGCTAACCTTTATACTAGCAATGAAGTTAAAAGGTTGTCAAGCAAAAGTACTAATCCACTTGACGTTTTACATGGCTGTTTGCTAGACTGCTCTGGATTAAATAATACAGGAAATTTTATTGATAGACGCTATCCTTGGATTAAACCTTGCTAAAGAACTAATTGTTGTCATAATTTCAGCTCTACCCATATTCGAATTGAGGGGAGCTATTCCGATAGCTATTGCAACATTCGACTTTCCCTGGTACTACTCCCTGTTCTTAGCTGTAATCGGAAACATGCTGCCGATTCCTTTCATCTTATTATTTATAGAATCCATTGCAAAATGGTTGAGCAGAATGCCTGTCATGAAGAAATTTTTCGATTGGCTATTCGAAAAAGCCAGGAATAAAAGCGGGCAGGTACAAAAATACAAGAAACTGGGATTGGTATTGTTTGTCGCTATTCCGTTACCTGTAACCGGTGCGTGGACGGGCTCGCTGATTGCAGTCCTTCTCGGAATTGGCTTCAAACAGGCATTCTTCTCCATATTGGCAGGCGTAATCATTGCAGGTATTATCATGACCTGCTTGACACTGCTTGGCTGGACAGGCGCTATTATTGCAGGAGTGGTACTTTGCGGCATGGCAATATATACCTTTTTTAAATCCGGCAACAAAAAGCAAAATAACTAAAAGCACGCTTGACCCATATATTCTATAAATGATATATAATATTGAGAAAATCCGTTAAAGGAGATACTGATGGTTGACAAAAATACGGCAAAAGAAAATGTAACTGCACACAAATTATCGGATTACGAATATAAAAGCTGGAGTTATGGAGTGCCCGTACCTGAAGGATGGGAACGCTGCCCCGGAGATAAAGTAGACGTAATCAGAAGGCTGAAGCCAATATCCCCGGCATCGGAAGAAAAAACAAAGGAAACAGCACCCAAAGCTAAAACATGCTGCAATCATCAGAATAATAAAGATGCATGGGAACCATGGAATAAACCCTGTGGCGGCTGCTGTTAAAATGATTTAAACTATTTTATATCTCTACTTTTACACAAGAACATAAATAGTATAAAATAGTGTTGTTGTTATGCGTCCCTGTAGCTCAGCTGGATAGAGCAACTGCCTTCTAAGCAGTGGGTCGAGAGTTCGAATCCCTCCAGGGACGCCATTAAACGTAATAGCATCCCCTCCCCTACCCCAAAACATCATCAGACACCCGCTGCTTTACCAAATTTCAATGTTTCTGCACGCAATGTAGTACAAAGTAGTATCGAGGAAATTGAACCCGTGTTATCCTCAGTTTATGAGGATAACGATATGATAACGATAGAACAAGGACTACAGGCTTATCGTATCTATGCCCAAGCCGCCGGACGCAGCCCCCGTACTATCGAATGGGTTACACGTAGTATGCATCACTTTATCGAATTCCTGGGTGATGGTAAAAGATATTGTTCTCAAATTACAGCTAACGATTTAAGACGCTTCATTATCGAGTACAGCAAGCAGCATAAATACGAACATCATCCCTTTAACTCTGAACAAGATGAAATCGTTTCTCCTGTTTCTGTACAAACATATGTTCGTGGGATCAAAGCCTTCTTCGGATATTTGGCAACCGACGAACTCATCCCCAAAAATGTAATGCTTAAAGTTAAAACGCCAAGAGTACCAGTTATGGCTGTCCCAACATTTACAGAAAGTGAAATAGAACGCCTCTTAAAAGCCCCTGATCGCCAAAGCATGACAGGTTTTCGTGATTATGCAAATATTGTGTCCCAAATAAAAATCCGCAACACTCGCATCTTAGAAGCCATCCACTTCTTCCTGGCTGACCATACTGATGCCGGCTGCTTCCAATGCAACGACACTCCGGTCAGGATCCGATGTGCGAATGATGATAGCTGCATCGTCCAAAGCGCTCCGGCAGAATGAATAACTGTACTCGACAGCAATACCTGCTTCATCCAGACAAGCCAGTACCTTTGCCAATCCCATAGGTTTGTGCGGTACACGTACACACACAACACGATTGGTTTTTGCGATATAACCGGCCTGCTTCAAGACGTCCAGCGTGCGTTCGGTATCGTTACTTTTTACAATGATGCGCACGATACCAAAACCGGTGGTGTCCGCAACTGACAGAGCCAGTAGATTGACATTTTTCTCTCCCAGCAGTTCCGTCATATCACGCAGGGAGCCGCGTATATTCTCCAGAAATATCGAAATCTGTGAGATGAACATGTTATATCCTCCTATTGTCCACAACCCGTTTCCCCTTTCCTTCCCAGCGCGGCAGGGAACGGGGTGGGACGAGTTTAACATCTGCCTGTATCCCGACTACGGATTTAATCTGTGAGGCTATCATGTCTCCAAGAGACTGGATACGGCTTATCGTATCAGAGAACATATCCTCCGTCAATTCGACGCGCACTTCCAGTTTATCAGTAGAGGCTTCACGGTCGGCAACAATAAGATAGTGTGGCGCCACCCCGCTCACACCCGCCAGCACAGACTCAATCTGCCCCGGGAACACATTGACTCCCCGAATCACCAGCATATCGTCGGTACGTCCCGACAAACGACTCATTCGCAGCATAGTACGTCCGCAGGAGCAGGGTTTATCATCCAGCGTACATATGTCCCGTGTGCGGTAGCGCAGCATGGGCTGCCCTGTTTTAGTAATTGTGGTAAAAACCAGTTCCCCCGGCGTCCCGCAGGAAAGCTGTTCCCCGGTCTCAGGGTCAACCACTTCAGCGATTACATGATCGTCGTTGACGTGCATCCCATGCTTCTCCTCACATTCGAAAGAGACGCCAGGTCCGGCGATTTCGGACAAACCATAAATGTCGCGTGCATCGATACCGAACAAATTCTCCATTTCGGTGCGCATCTTCTCACTCCACGGCTCGCCTCCAAAACATCCGCTCTTCAGCTTCAACTGTGACAGAATTCCCATATCACGGGCTGTCTCGCCCAGGAAGACAGCGTAGGATGGGGTGCAGCATAGTATTGTCGTTCCGAGTTCTTTCATCAGGAGGAGTTGCCGTTGTGTGTTACCGCTCGACATAGGGATGACCATAGCGCCCAGCCGCGACGCCGCCTGATGCAAGCCCAGACCACCGGTAAACAATCCGTAGCCATAAGCAACCTGGACTACGCTTTCTTTCCCGCAGCCTGCCGAAGCCAGTGCTCGTGCGGTCATCTCCGTCCAGACCTCTATATCATTATCCGTATAGCCTGCAACGATTGGGTTTCCGGATGTGCCCGAAGAACCCTGAATACGGACGATTTGCTCTTTCGGTACCGCCAGCAAACCGAAGGGAAATCCGTTGCGCAGGTCATTCTTTTCCATGAACGGAAGCAGATGCAAATCCTCCACCCCCCGGATGTCTTCCGGTTTCATACCTACAGCGTCCATACGCTCCCGGTAGAATATGACGTTATCATATTCATGCCGCACTGTGACCCGCAGCCGTTTCGACTGCAATTCTATACGTTCGTCCCTGTTCATACATTCCATTGCAGGATTCAGGATGCTCATAGACTTACCTCTCAACAAAAATACAGCTCTGTATGAAAACAGAGCCGCCAGAATTATATTTTCAAAGTTAAGGTTTCTTTTTTACAAAGAAAAACAGACCATGAAAAAAGCCGCCCTTAAAACTCCGTGCAAAATTAAACTTAATGAAAAAAACCTCTTTATCAGTTTAAATCAATAATATTAATATAATTGCTTTCCAACCCTGACGTCAAGGGAAAAAGCTGAACTACCCGAAGACAAGCATAATTAGTCTTATCCCTTTTGAAATATATTCATTTTCCCTAATTATGTTACAAATTGAAGAATTTTGCATTTTATATTATTATATTAGACAATTGGGTTTTTTCTCTATAAACATCAGCATTCCTATCGAAATGTAGATTAATATTATATTTTAAAGGGGGAGAACAACGGCAGCAATTATGAATAAAATCAACTCATTTTTTGACCCGCAGAGCGTTGCCCTGGTAGGAGCGTCCAACCGTCCGGGAGCAATCGGACAAATAGTCTTGGAAAACCTCATTCTTGGGAAAGACAGGCGCAAGGTGTACCCGATTAACCCGAAGTATGAAACCCTGCTCGATTTAAAATGCTATCCCAACCTGAGCAGCCTTCCCGAAGTCCCCGAACTCGTAATTATTACCATTGCCGCAGAAAATGTACCAGCTATAGTAGAAACATGTGCTGAAATAGGTACAAAGGCTATCACCATCATTTCTGCAGGATTTAAGGAAGCCGGTAAAGCAGGAAATGAACGACTTGAAAAAGTAATGGAAACCTGCCGCAAACATGGCATTCGCCTTATGGGTCCGAACTGTTTGGGGTCTATGCGTCCCAGCACAGATTTCAGCGGTTCTTTTGCCCGCAAGATAACGAAAACCGGTAATATAGCGTTCTTATCCCAAAGCGGTGCCCTTGGTGCTGCAGTTCTCGACTGGGCAATCAGCAGAGATATCGGTTTCAGTGCCTTTGTTTCCATTGGAAGCATGGTTGATGTTGATTTCGGTGACCTCATCGACTTTTTTGGTGACGACCCGGAAACGAAAAGCATCATTATCTATATGGAAACAATAGGTAATACTCTTGCAAGCGTAAAAAATTTCATGAGCGCTGCACGCGGTTTTGCCCGCAGTAAACCAATTATCGTTATCAAACCGGGTAAATTCCAGGAAAGCATTCAGGCCGCCAAATCCCATACAGGGGCTCTTGTCGGCGACGATGCCTATTATGATGCCGTTTTCAACCGTGCCGGTGTTGTCCGCGTAGATGAAGTATCAGACCTGTTCAACTGTGCATCAATTCTTGATTCTACTCATCTGCCCAAAGAGCAAAATGTTGCTGTTATCACCAATGCAGGCGGGCCTTCTGTTCTTGCAACAGACGCTTTAATTGCCAAAGGTGGAAAACTCAGCACCCTGTCCCCTGAAACGGTAAATTCTTTAAATGAAGCTTTACCCACCTTCTGGAGTAAAGCAAATCCGATAGATATACTCGGAGACGCCGATGCAGAGCGTTATACAAAAGCTATAGAAGTCGCTCTTAAAGACCCGGGGATTAACGGTATTATTGTAATATACACCCCACAGGGCGCTGCAAATGCAACAGACGTAGCAAAAGGTATTGTTAAAATTTCCAAGAAAAGCAATAAACCCATCCTGACTACTATGATGGGAAGCAAAGAAGTAGCCGGAGCAAGGCAGTTATTCTATGCGAATAAAGTGCCCACATATGAATTCCCCGAAGAAGCAATGGAAACTTATCTTTATATGTATAAATATGCCCGCAATCTTGAAAGCCTTTACCAGATACCGGAAGACATACCATTCGATGTGGGCATTGCCAAAAATCATTTAAAAACCATTATCAAGAACGCCGTAGAAAAAGGTGTAACGTTATTAAGCGAAGAGGATTCGAAAAAATTCCTCAGTACTTACCGCATCGGCGTAAGCTATCCGTTCTTTGCAAAGGATGTGGAACTTGCCGTCGCCACAGCAGATTCAGTCGGATACCCTGTAGTTATGAAAATACAGTCGCCTGATATATCCCACAAATCGGATGTCGGCGGTGTAGCCCTTGATATCAGGTCTCCGCAACAGCTCAAGCAGGCATACGCCAACATGATGGATGCTGTAAAAAAGGTCTGTCCGAAAGCAAAAATCGATGGCGTGACCATACAAAAAATGGTCGATAAATATGATTATGAGCTGATTATAGGCAGCAAGAAAGACCCCACGCTGGGGCCGGTTATCATATTCGGACAGGGCGGTATCGAAGCAGAATACTATAAGGATATATCCATAGGATTACCCCCATTGAACCAGGTACTCGCCAGAAGACTTGTCGAGGGAACGAAAATTTATTCAGCCTTATCCAAGGGCTTCAGAAGCAAACCGGCGGTAGACCTTCGCCTTGTCGACGAGACTCTTATCAGGGTATCCAACATGATTGTCGATTTTCCGGAAATCGCCGAACTGGATATCAACCCGCTGGTTATCAGTAACAACGAGGTTATCGCACTGGATGCCCGCATCGTTCTGGATACAGAAGTCGTTAAGAAAGGGGAGATGGAATCTTCTCACCTGATTATATCCCCATATCCTACCCGTTACGTGCAACCGTGGACATGTCATGATGGAAAACAGGTGCTGCTCCGCCCTATACGCCCGGAAGACGAACCGCTGGAGCATGCGCTACTCGACGGATTGTCTGCGGCATCTAAAAATTTCAGATTCTTTCATCCTATCAATGAATTCACTCACGACATGCTCAGCCGTTTCTGCAATATCGATTATGACCGCGAGATAGCCATAGTAGCCGAATACAACAGCGGAAACAAAAGAAGCCTTGTAGGAGTCAGCAGACTGATAATAGAATCGGGAAAAGAATTCGGCGAATTTGCCACTGTTATTGCAGACGACTTCCAGGACATCTGGCTGGGACATAAATTGACCGATATGCTAATCGGTATTGGCAGGGAAAAGAACCTCAAGGGTATATACGGAATCGTTCTTAAGGATAATATCAAGATGATAAACCTGGTTCGTAACCTCGGATTCAGACTGGAAAATGTATCCGATAACGAATTAAAGGCAGTGATGGACCTTTAGCCTCTAATTTATAGATAATAAAAAGCCCCCCTTTTTACCGGGGGGCTTTTTTTATAGGAAAACCCCGCGTTAGACGCGAAGTTCGCAAAAGCTTTCAGCAGTGAGGAAGAAAAAACTCCTTTTGATATAAACTAAATTGCGGTCTGACACCGTCAAAAAAGAAAAATCAAAAGGAGCACATTCAAGAATGAATATTCTAATTCATACAGGTTCTAGGATGCCTGTCCCAGCTTAACCAGCTTTGCAAACGAATCCGGCTCATTTACAGCCATCTCAGCAAGCATCTTCCGATTGATGTCGATTCCCGAAGCTTTCAACCCGTTCATCAACTGGCTATAAGTTACCCCATAGGCCCTGCTTGCAGCATTGATACGTGTAATCCAGAGCTTTCTCATATCGCCTTTACGATCCCGGCGATGAATATATGCATACCTCAACGAATGCATCATCGATTCATGAGCACGCTTATATAAGGAATGATTGCTGGCTCTGTGCCCTTTGGTCATCTCCAGAATTTTTTTATGTCTTTGATGTGCGGTTACACCTTTTTTTACTCTTGCCACAATATTTCTCCTATCTAACTATACCCCGTAAGGGATAAGCCTTTTTATTCTCTTTTCATCACTCGAATGCAGAGGAATGGTTTCATCGAACTGCATTTTCACCCTGCGGGATTTATTGCGGCGCAGATGGCTCTTCATCCCCTTGGTGCGCATAATTTTACCACTGCCTGTGATATGAAATCTGGTCTTTGCTCCCTTATGTGTTTTAAGTTTTGGCATCTTCTTCCTGTTTTACTTCTTCCTTTACTTTAGTTTTCAAAGCCGCCTGCTGCGGCACTAATATAACATGCAACCTTGTACCTTCTTTAGTCGGTTGTTTTTCTACAGAAGCGACTTCCCTAAGGGATTCGGACATCTTTTCCAGTAAACGCAAACCGAGTTCGGGATGAGCATTCTCACGTCCCCTGAACATTATGGTTAATTTAACTTTATCTCCGCCTTCTAAAAGCCTTTTCGCTGCCCTTGCTTTAGCATCGAAATCATGATCCCCAATTTTAGGACGAAGCCTTACTTCTCTTAATAACGAAAGTTTCTGAGTCTTTCTGGTCTCTCGCTCTTTCCTTGTCTGTTGATATTTAAATTTTCCATAGTCCATAAGACGGCAAACAGGCGGAACTGCCATAGGCGCAACTTCTACAAGATCGAAACCCTGTTTCTTAGCCAGTTCACGTGCCTGATATAAGGGAATAATCCCTAATTGCTCGCCTTTTTCACCAACGAGACGTACTTCCTTGCACTTAATTTTTTCGTTTACACGTAACTCTTTAATTATGTCCTTATATCCCTCCCCGACTATATGACTTTTATAAGAGGACTATAGCATAGTAAACCTGTTTTTATCAAGTATTTTTTAATTTCCAGTTTTTTCCGATATTGCTTTTGTGACTATATCGATAAAGTCATCGAACGGAAGAGCATTTTTCTGTTCGCCGTGACGGAAACGAACTGAAACAGTATTATTATCGACTTCCTTATCCCCCAGTATCAACATATAAGGAACTTTTTGCTCCTGTGCTTGACGGATCTTATTGTTTAAAGTCTTCTGTTGATAATCAACTTCAACTCGAATATATCTGCTCTTAAGTTCCATCTCAAGTTTTCTGGCATAATCCTGGTGACGATCAGCAATTGGAATCACAGCCACCTGTATCGGAGACAGCCAGACAGGGAAAGCTCCCGCATATTGCTCCAGCAGGAAACCGATAAGACGCTCATGAGTAGATAACGGAGCACGATGGATAATCAAGGGCCGTTCTTTCTGTCCGGCCTCGTTTGTAAATTCCAATTCGAAACGCTCCGATTGCGCGAAATCAACCTGATTGGTTGCCAGGGTAAATTCTTTACCGATAACACTCTTAACCTGCACATCAATCTTAGGACCATAGAAAGCAGCTTCATTTGCAACTTCATAATACGGAATATTGCTATGGTCCATCGCTTTGCGAACCATATCCTCCGTCTTCAACCAGAGAGCTGGATTATTGATATATTTTTTACCCAGACCGCTGGGATCATGGGTACTCAAACGCATCGAATATTCCGTAATGCCGAACAATTTAAAGTATTCCAGATACAGCTCGATGACATCGGTGAATTCCTGCTCGAACTGTTTCTCAGAACAATAGATATGCGCATCGTTCATCTGCATCGAACGCACGCGCATCAGCCCGAACAATTCACCGGATTTTTCATAACGGTAGCAGGTGCCATATTCCGCCAGGCGCAGAGGCAAATCACGATAACTGCGCGGCTTGCTGGCAAAAATCTTATGGTGCATCGGGCAGTTCATCGGTTTCACATAATAACGTACCCCCTCAAGTTCCATCGGGGGATACATCGAATCGGCGTAATAAGGCAAATGCCCGCTGTGATTGAAAAGATCTTCTTTAGAGACATGGGGAGTCTTCACACGAACATAACCATGACGGAATTCCGTTTCTATCGCCAGTTTTTCAATTTCCTCGATCATGGCCGCTCCGTTAGGCAGCCATAACGGCAACCCCGGTCCGACTTCATCATCAAAGATAAAGATTTCCAGTTCCTTACCAAGCTTGCGATGGTCACGCTTTTTTGCTTCTTCCAACTGGAAGAGATGTTCTTCCAACTCTTTTTGAGTACTGAAAGCAACCCCGTATATTCTTTGCAGCATCGGGTTTTTCTCATTGCCGCGCCAGTATGCACCGGCAATGTTTACCAGTTTAAAAGCTTTTATTTTGCCTGTCGAAGCGACATGAGGACCGCGGCACAGGTCGGTAAAATTCCCCTGAGTATATATGCTGACTTTACCGTCTTCGATATCATCAATAAGCTCAATCTTATAAGGCTGTTTGGCAAAAAGACGCCGGGCATCATCCTTAGTGATTTCTTCACGTTTAAAAGGCAGGTTTTGGGCAATTATGGCATTCATTTTATCGGTTATCACAGATAAATCTTCCGGCGTCAAAGCACGCGGCAACTCGAAATCATAATAAAAACCATTCGCAATCGCCGGGCCTATTCCGAATTTTACATCCGGGAACATCGATAAAACCGCTTCAGCCATCACATGGGCTGCCGAATGTCTCATTGTTTCGACTTCAATATTCTGCTTCTGGACATCTACTTCATTCATTATAAATTACCCTGTTACTCTTTTCTTAAATAAAAACCCCTCACTCATATTAATGGAGTAGAGAGGTTTTTATACTCGTTCATGAATGTTCATTATACCAGCCATCAGCTATAAAATCAATTATTTTAAGATTGCCGAATAGCTGGTATAAATTCATATTATCTGGCAGTTTTATAATCCGGTTACAAGGGCAACAGCCAGGAAAACCGCACCGAATACGATAGCAAGAATAATTATTATCATATATATCGCCCACTCCGATGAAGTAAGTTTCCTGACTATCTTCTTTACAAGAGCTTCTTCCGCTTTAGCCAGTGCTTCGTCAGCAGCTTTTTGTGCGGTTCTGGCAATTTCTTCCGCCCGGGCAGCCGCTTCTTTTGCTGCCTTATCGGTTTCTTCGGCCTTTATCCTGGCAATCTCAGCGGCCCTGGTGCTGGCAGTTTGTGAAGCCCTCTGGGCTTCTTCTGCTTTCGCAAATGCCTGGGATACAGCCGATGAAATAGCAGCCGCCAGGGCTTTATCTGCAGCAATATCTGCCTGTTCCGCCTTTTTCGCAACATCATCAGACATCTTCGAAGCGGCAACCGATGCCTCACTGGCTTCTCTACCCGCCTTTGCGGTACTTTCAGCAGATTCCCCTGACACCTTTGCCGCAGCCTCCTGCGCTTCTCTTCCGGCTATTCCGGCCAGTTCCCCTTTTCTGGCCACTTCCTGAGCCAAACGCGTCGCAGCCAACGCTGCTTTTTTGGCTTCCCTGCCGGCTTCATCAGCCTTTCTAGCTGATTCCATAGTCCCCTTCTCTTCTGCTCCGGCAACCGCCGCTTTAGCCATCTCCAGTTTTTCATCAGAAAGCTTTGATGCCATTTTTGCGGCTTCTATCGAACTTAACGCCGATTCTTTAGCCGCAATAGCCGCCTCTCTTGCCCTTGCCGCAGCTTCTTCGGCAAGCGCTTTTATGGCTGCCGCCATCGCTTCATCTCCGGAAACATCGGCTAACTCTGCTTTCTTTGATGTCTCACTTACTACATGAGACGCTTTCGAAGCGGCTTCCTTGGCATCCTTCCCGGATTCATCTATTCTCTCAGCCAGCATTCCGGATATTCTGGTAGCCGCCAATATAGCCGCATCACCGGCTATATCAGCCAGTTCCCCTTTTCTGGCAGTTTCATCGGCCAAACGGAAAGCAACAGCCGCCGCTTTCTTAGCCTCTCTCCCCGCTTCGTCCGATTTTTTAGCTGATTCGGCATTCAGTTTTTTATTAGCCTCTGCCGCCGCCGACTTTGCCAACTTCGCCGAATTCTCTGCCTGTTTTGCCGCAGCATTGGCAGCTTCAATAGAACGTTCCACAGCCTCCCTGGCAAGGATGGCCGCATCTTCAGCCCTTACAGCAGCTTCTTCAGCAGCCTTTAATGCAGCAGCAGCGACCTCTTTAGCCGCCTGTGCTACTTCATTGGATTTAGCAGTAGCCTCCTCGGCAGCGTACTGGGCAGCTCTGGCTATTTCTTCGGCTCTAAGAGCCGCTTCTTCAGCCCTGGCGGCAGCCTCTTCAGCAGCCCTGCTGGCAGCATCCGCTGCTTCTTTGGCTTTTTTCTCGGCTTTTTCAGCATCGGCAATAGCGGTTTTAGCTATTTGTTCAGCTCTGGCAGCAGCATCAGCAGCTGCAGCCGTAGCCTTTTGCGCCGCTGTCTCTCCGGCTTTCCGTGCTTCTTCGGCCCGCTTTTCTGCTTCGCCAGACGCTCTTGTAGCTAATAAAGCAGCTTCATTCGCCTTCTTCGATGCATCCTCCGCTCTTCTGGCAGCTTCGATAGCAGCCCTGATATTGGCCTCCATATCATCCAGAATTGCGGGAAGCGGTTTGGTAAGTATTTTTGGTGTGGGATTAGACTCGGATTGATTGGATTTATTTTTTAGATCATCACTCATGTGTGCCTCCTTTGTATACAAAAAAACAACAATTATCTATAAAGCTCCATCTAAAGAAGGAGTCAGTTATCTTCAAAGGCGACAACAACATATTGTAGTATCTAAAATACCTCTGATAATGAGGTTACACCGAATAATGGGCAAAGTCAATAGATTTTTGTGGCGGACTTTCGAATTTTTACAAAATGGGAAAAGGGTATCCCACTGGGGTTTTATTTGGTGGGGAAGGGGGGATTTGAACCCCCACGCCTTTCGGCACAAGATCCTAAGTCTTGCTCGTCTGCCAATTCCGACACTCCCCCGCAGAGGGTGATACCGTGGTTATAGTCGAACTACATCATGTGATTCTAAAGCATTTTATCATTGTATCAACGAGAGCTCAAGGCTCAAAGTTATTTCAGATTTACGGGCAGGTTTTATTCATAAAAGACAAAGGAGATACATAGTATCTCCTTTGTCCAACAACTCATTATCATTATGCAACTAGAGCGTATGAACTTTTCCGCAATGCGGACACTGCAATTCCCTCTCGCTGAACCCCGGAGGGACTCTCAATTTCGTTCCGCATGGACAATCTATGGTCTTGTACTTACTGAGCTTCCACATAACATCGGAGGTTTCTCGCGCACGTTCAAGCCTGTCGGGGTCATCTGCTCTACGCTCCTGCCCGACAGCCCGATATTCATTCCCTGTTAAAGACATTGATGAGGCGGGGATAACCCCCTTTCCTTTGTGAACAGTCCTGTATGCCTTATCGTAATCGACGAATGAGGAACCGCCACTCATCGCACGCAGTATACGTATCCTTTCCGATATCGGCGGATGAGTACTGCTCAAATCGGTGGCTGCTCTCCCCTTCTTGCGAAACGGATTGACGATATACATCGGTGCCGTTGCCTGATTAGCAGACTTTAGCTGTCCCGTCGATGCCCCCAGCTTTTCCAGAGCTGAAGCCAATCCCTCAGGATACCTGGTATACAGTGCAGCGGAAGCATCAGCCAGATATTCCCTCTTCCTGGATATGGCAAAATAAATCAACTGGGCAAAAATCGGTGCCAAAATCATCAAGAGAAGTGCAACAATCATGATTATCGCCTGCGCACCACCACCACCTGATGAAGAATCGCGCCTGGAACCACCGCCTCCATAGATCATAATCCTCGACCCGTACCATGCCAGCATCACAATCGTACCCAGAAGAACGCTGGTCATAGCCATAAGCAGCACATCACGATTTTTTATGTGAGAAATCTCATGCGCCATAACACCCTGCAGTTCATCGCGATTCAACTGCTGCAGCAATCCCGAGGTAATAGCAACAGCCGCTTTATTGGGGTCTCGCCCTGTGGCAAAAGCGTTAAGCGAAGGGTCATCTATAATATAAATATCGGGTGTTTTAGGCAATCCCGAAGCGATGCGCATCTCTTCGACGATGTTATAGAGACGGGGATGGTCATCATGGCTGATTTTTTTTGCGCCGGCGGATGCCAGCAGTATACTATCCCCCTGGAAATAGGCGACAAGCGTCATAATCGCCCATAACGCTACGGCAATTATCAGCCCGCCTATTCCGCTGTCGAAGACATACAATCCCAGAAAATAGCCGATAAGGAATAACAAAACCCCCATACCTGCAACAAGGATTGCCGACCGTATCCGGTTGGATCTTATCTGTTCCCACATATTTCGCTACTTACCTCTACTAAGTAAAACTGACCTTGGGAGCTTCCCTCTCGTTCGCAGCCGTAACCTCAAAGAACTCACCTGTCTTAAAGCCACTCATACCGGCTACAATATTCGACGGGAACATCTGTATCTTGTTGTTATAATTCAAGACAGAATCGTTATAGAACTGGCGCGAAAAGCTGATTTTATTCTCCGTAGAAGCCAACTCTTCCTGCAAGGCAAGAAAGTTCTGGTTAGCCTTCAAATCGGGATAGTTTTCTGCAACAGCCAGCAGCCTGCCCAGAGCCGTACCCAATTCCGACTCCGCCTTGGAACGTGCGGCGGCACCGCTGTCGGATATTTTCTGAGCCAGGTTCCTGGCATTAGTTACCGCTTCCAGAGTCTCTCTTTCATGTTTCATATAACCTTTAACCGTCTCCATCAGGTTAGGTATAAGGTCATATCTCCTCTTCAGCTGTACATCGATCTGTGCCCAGGCATTTTTAACCTGGTTGCGCAACCTGACCAATCCGTTATAGGTAAGAACATAAAACAATAATAAAACGACTATAATTCCAAGTAATATCCATAGAATATACAAGAAACACCTCCTAAATTAGTTCCCGCTATTGCGGGATACTATTCAAATCCGTTATATCCGAAAGACTTCTCCGAGGAAGTTGATTACCTGCTGTTCAGCACTATCACCCTGCTGTTGATTATTATGTAAGGTTTTTTTAATCAATTGAACTGCCTCACCACCGTCGAACCACAACCCGTCCCCGTTATGACATATATCGATGACCGTTTGTGGAGATTGCCCTATTTTTACCTTTCCCATAGTCCGCCTGCAAATGGGGCATCTATGCTTTTTCTCAGGAATCGTTTCATCCACTTTATTGATGAGTTCGGCAAAAGACAGCCCGTGATTCCTTATATTCATCTTTTCAAACAGCAGTTCCAGTTCATTGGAATCAAACCATACCCCCCTGCATTTGACACAATAATCCAGTTCTATTTTTTCGTGCTCCACATCTATCATATCAGTTTTACAAACAGGGCAAATCATCTTAATCAACCTCAATATAGCATCCATTTTATAGGGCAGATAACGTTGTGTCAAGAATATAGACATGAACAGAGATAACAGAAATAATACTCTTAGTTTAGTAAACTATACGTAAATATATGGTAAAGCATAAATTACCCTTACATCTAAAGCCTGTAAAAAGAAACGGATGCAACCTGTGGATTTCTTAAAGGCCGCATCCGTTATTTTGACTGATTATTTGAAACTCACTTTAAGCATATGGGCAGAACACGAGATACAGGGGTCGTAAGCCCTTACCAGCATTTCCATAGTATGCCGGATTTCATCCTCCGGTTTTCCGAGAATCAGAGGCACAAGTGTTTCGAAATCCTTTTGTATATTGTTATGATTCTGATTTGTCGGTATTACACAGTTGGCTTCCCTTAGTATCCCGCCTTCTCCATAGGTATAGTCATGGAAAAGAATTCCCCTGGGAGCTTCGACAGCAGATATACCCTTTCCTCTCTTCGGGTTAACCCGTACAGGTTCATCTTTCAGCCCTTTCTCAAACAACAGGTCGATTATCTGGATACTGTGCTCCACCACATGTATGACCTCTACCAGTTGAGCTACCGTTATCATAAACGGATTGAAACTGGGAGCCACAAGCCCCAGGTCGTCAGCTGCACTCTTTGCTTTTTGCGAGAGTTTTTCATGATTTATATTAAAGCGCGCCAGCGCCCCGACCATATATGAATCCCTCGCATTTTTGGTGTATTTTGCAGTAGAATGAGGTACACAGAACTCATTCGTAACATTCAAATAATTATCAACAGGCGTCAGTCCCGTATCGCTGGAGGCTATCTGCCCGTTGATAAAAGCATATTCGTTATCATCCTTCAGGGCAATATATTCCGTTTCACGCTGAAAATCAGGTATTTTCAACGTTTTAAAAAGGTCAACAATGGCAGCGAGGTCAACCAGGGCATCTTCCAGCCTTTTGCGCAGGGCCTCAAGTTCGCTGTATTGAGGCAATTTGGCAAATCCGCCGACGATACACGAAAGGGGATGGGTCTTCCTGCCTGCCAGCGCCTCCGCCAGATTATAAGCAAGCCTTTTCAATCTTAACGACATGACTACCAGGTCTTTATGGGTATCGGCCAGTGGAAATACACTGCCTACCCCAAGAAAATCGGGAGCCGCCAGGAACATCACATGTAATATATGGCTTTCAATCACTTCCGCATTGAAAAGTAATTTACGTAAAAGTATGGTCTGTTCCGATGGCCTTACACCAAAAGCCCTCTCGGTAGCCTGTAAAGAAACCGTCGAATGCGATATGGAACATATTCCGCATATCCTGGAAGCGATATGATTGACATCCTCGTAGTATCTGTCCCGCATCATAACTTCAAAGAAACGCGGTGATTCGGTAACTATCCATTTAAGTTCTTCGATTTTCCCGTCTTTGACATTAAGAACGATATTGCCATGTCCCTCGACACGGGTTAAGTGATGAACATTTATGTTAACCTGTGTCATTTCAACACCTCACTATACGTATCATAGATTTTAAACTTCTCTATTACCTGTTCTGCCGTCAGCCCGTATTTTAATAAAATATCTTTCTGGGATTCGATATTCGGCTCATCGACCAGTCCGCGGCAACCCCAGCAATACCTCCCGCTGTTTATACATATAGCATTACATCCGGCCCGGGTAACCGGCCCCAGGCAGGTCTGCCCTTTTTCATAAACGCATATATTGCCTGCCATCTTGCATTCAACACAAACCGGATAGTTCGGGATATCCGGTTTTTTACCGAGCAATAATGCCTTGATTACCTTGACCAGTTCGGAGGTTACCGGAGGGCATCCCCTGACATAGTAATCGACCTTGATGACCGCATCGGCAGGCCTTGCCGGTATGGTATTATAATATTTGGCATCCTTGCCATATACTACTCTGAGGGCTTCTTCCATAGGAACATGATTCTTAAGACAGTTTACACCACCGATACAGGCACACGCACCGAGCGCAACGACTATCTTTGCCTGTTCCCTGATTTTCTGTATACGCTCTATCTCCCCTTCCGTGGTTACACTGCCTTCGACAAAAGCGATATCATAGTTATCCGCCCTTTCGGTCATAACTTCACGGAAATTGACAATATCGATGCCATCCAGCAGGCTCAAAAAATCCTCGGAATCCAGATTCAGAGCATCCAGCTGGCATCCTTCGCACCCCGTAAAATCGAAGAAGGCTACTTTCGGTTTCATTACAGCACCGCCTCTCTAAGACTTCTTAACTGAGTTAGTGAAAATACAGGCCCCTCCTGGCAGGTATAAACCCCATTAATCTGGCAATGCCCGCACTTACCTACTCCGCATTTCATCTTTCTTTCCAGCGAAAGGTAAACATGGTCATCAGGAAGGTCCCTCTTTTTCAATTTTTCGATAACGAATTTATACATAACGGGAGGCCCCACCACCGCCACCATTGTCTTCTTGGGGTCTATTTCGATTTTATCGATAAGATTGGTAATAACACCTACATTGCCGGTCCAGGTATCATCTTTTTTATCTACCGTTTCATGGAAATCTATTTCTTTGCTGTTCTGCCAGTATTCAAGTTCATCCGTAAACACCCTTTCGGCAGGAGCACGGCAACCATAAAGCAAGCTTACCTTACCATAATCGTATCTTCTATCCATAACATACTGTATCAACGAACGCAACGGGAAAAGACCGATTCCGCCGGCAATAAGCAACAGGTCTTTCCCTTCCAGCGCCTCCAGCGGGAAACCATGTCCGAAAGGCCCGCGTATGCCAACCGTTGCACCGGCCTGCAAAGAATGCAGCGCAGAAGTTAAATCGCCCATATTCCTCACCGCCAGTTGAAACGTTTTTCCCCTCAACGGCGATGACGAGATTGACAGAGGGGCTTCTCCAACCCCCATTATCGATAAAGTAACGAACTGCCCGGGAGAATGCCCCAGTTTCTTGCCGCTTTTCAACTTCAATTCGAAGACTTTTTCTTTCTCCGTCAACGTTCTTACAGACACGATTTCAGCCGTTTCCGGAGCATACAACTCCTTTTCCTGCCTCGCCGGTTGTACCAAACTGGTAGCCGCCTCTTTCAAACGTACATTTTCCGCTATAGCATTGAAGGCTTCCAAAGGGCTGGCTATTCCCGCCAGGCAGGCGCTCGCACAACGCCCGCAGCCAACACAGCCGACCCTGCCATATCTTTCAAGTATGTATTTACCTTTCCGGAACATCCTGTGGCGAAAACGGCTTGCCTTATCGCGGCGGAAGTTCTCCCCTGAAGCGACTTTGGCAAAATCGACGAGCATACATCCGTCCCAGCGCCTGAAACGCTCCCCATCTTTCAGATTCAAAGCCATTTCATCCCTGACATCGAAGCAGTAACAGGTGGGACAAACCATAACACACGAACCACAGCTTAAACAGGCGGCACTCCTCGCTTCCCAATACGGGTCATCGTAACTTTCTTCCAGAATCTTGGGCATCCGGTCTTTGGGGACATCAAGAGAAAGCTTATACCTTCCCAATGCCTCACCCCGTACCTTTTTCTGTCTTACGATTTCGTCTCCCGTGGGGATCCTGTACTTGGTATGCCTGGCAAGTATTTCGGCTCCTTTTTCCGAGCCTATCTTAACGATATAGCTGTTGCCGATATCAGTCAGCAGCAGGTCGAAACCGGTTTCGGTCCAGTTGGTTCCCATGCTGGGGGCAAAACTCTTCGGCGACGGGTGCAGGCAATCAACCCCTATTATTATCGTATTCTCTCTCCTGGCTATATAGTTCGGGTCAGGATTATGGGATATAAACACTTCGTCCAGCAGCTCTATAGCCTTTATATCATAAGGATGAACCCCGATTATCACCCTGGGGGTATAATTTATTACCGATTCCACCCGCTGCCCGTTTCCGGTTCTAAATTTTAGAAGTGTCTCTCTCTCTGGAAAAAGGTATCTGGTCGGAGGAGACACAGTAACATCATAATCAAGGCTGAGCTCAAAAAAACTGGATACCCTATCGTATACATATTTACCGTGCTTCGCCTTTACCCCCACCACTTCGAGTTCTTTAATAAGATTCTCCACCATTAAAGCCAGGTTCTCTCTGGATATCGCAAAGGATTTTTTAACCTCCAGCACCATGTCATCAGCATATGATTCGGAATACGAAACCATTTCAGTAGAATTTATATTATCCCTGTAAATAGATTCTATGGTTCCATTGATGATTCTCTGCAAATCATCCATATCCACCGGCTTTATCATATAATCTACAATGCCTATTTTTTTGGCTTCCAGAACCGTTTCTTCCTGTGGATAAGCAGTGATAATAATCGACTTTATCCATGGAGATATGGCTTTCATTTCCCTGAGAGTTGCCAGTTGCTTCTCTCCCTGCTGTCTTACATCCATGACTACGATGTTGAAATTGCGCCTTCCAACGACTTTAAGAGTTTCCTCTCCGCTTTCTGCAGAAGTCACTTCAAACCCGGAACTACTCAGCCAATCACACAGAGATGCTCTTACAATGGGATCGCTTTCTATAACAAGTACCGAACTTCCATTCATATCCCTCATCCCCTTCCAGTAATTTTTCTTCGAAAACAATATCGCATAAAGAATTTTTGCAGTGTAATCCCTATACTTCCTTCTTCACCGCAGCGTCACGACGGGCAGCCAGTTTTTCCTTCTGGATATCCTGCATACCCTGCCCGAATTCACAGCTCTTGCACTGGAAAAGGCGGCTGCAAATTCTGTGGGAAACATCCCCTTTAACACAATACAAGCAGAACCTTTGCCCGCCCGGACGTTCTTTCAATTCCTTTATCTTGGGATTTGCGACCTTTTGAAACAGAATCCCGTTACCCTCATCGATTGAATTCTGCGTCTTCTTAAGCCATACCCTGGCTTCAACATTATCGGGCGCCACATTCAATATAGACTTAAATTCTTTCATGGCATCTTCATATTTAGCCTTGTTGAAATTGTCCTGCCCCAGCTTAATATGCTCCGGCACATCCTGCGGATTAATTGTAATAAGATTAGATGATTCCATAATTCCCTCCCTAATTATCGACGTCTCTTATCATTTTTATTCCCTATAAAATATTACTGCAATTTTCTTGCCAGTAAATGGACTTAACGATGCTTATTTCTTTTTATTTACCGTAATATCATACGTTTTAATCTTGTTATAAAGAGTCATGCGGGAAATCCCCAGGACAGCAGCTGTTTTGCTGCAATTCCCGTCACATTCTTCAAGCACATTAATGATATGCTTCTTCTCGATTTCTCTGATGCTATCCACAGGACTTCTTTTATCAACGGAGCCGTTCGGTTCCATGAACAGGTCTTCCGCACCAATTATCCTGTTTTTTGACAGGATGACAGCCCTCTCCACCACATTTTCCAGTTCTCTCACATTCCCCGGCCACTCGTATTTAAGCAAAATATCCATGGCATCAGGAGCGAAAGAATTAATATCTTTTCCGTTCTCCAGTGCAAACTTCTTCAGAAAATGTTCCGCCAGCAACGGAATGTCTTCTTTTCTTTCACGCAAAGGGGGTAGTTCAATATTCACGACATTAAGCCTGTAATACAGGTCTTCCCTGAATGTCTTACGGGAAACTTCAGCCTTCATATCCTTGTTGGTCGCCGATATCAATCTCACGTCCACTTTAACGACCTCGTTACCGCCTACCCTGGTAAACTCCCTTTCCTCCAGAACCCTCAACAGATGAACCTGTATATTGGCGCTCATATCGCCGATTTCATCCATAAAAAGAGTGCCGTTATCGGCAATCTCGAATTTTCCCTTCCTCTGAACATGAGCCCCGGTAAACGACCCTTTTTCATGCCCGAACAATTCACTTTCAAGTATATTTTCGGGCAGAGCCGCACAACTGATAGCTACGAAAGGTTTATTATGGCGGTAACTATAATTATGTATAGCCCTGGCAATAAGTTCTTTCCCGGTACCGCTTTCTCCGGTTATCAGCACGGTAGCGTTGCTTTTAGAGACAGCCTTAACCAGTTCTATAACCCGCTGCATTCTGGCGCTCTTATAAACAATATTCTCGAAGCTGTACTGTTCATCGAGCTTGTGGTGTAACAGAGAATTCTCTTTCTTTAAATTCTGATGCTCTATCAGTTTTTCGAGTAAAAGCTCAACCTTGCCGGGGCAAAAAGGTTTCTCCACATAATCGAATGCCCCTTCTTTTATGGCGGTTATAGCCGTCGATACGCTTCCGTAAGCAGTCACGATTATTACCCCGATTTCACCCGATATATTTCTGGCTCTCTTTAAAACTTCGATGCCATCCATACCCTGCATCACCAGGTCAATAATCGCAATGGACGGCTTCTTTTCTTCAATTACCTGTAAAGCACTGTTCCCGTTATCGGCTACCAGAACATCGTAGCCGAGTTCCGTTAACCATTCGGAAAACGACTCCCGCATTACGGCTTCGTCGTCAACTACCAGTATCTTAATCTTCTTCTGCATGGTCTACAGACAGGTATACTCTGAAAGTAGTGCCTTCCCCTTCTTTAGTTTGTATTTCAATTTTCCCATGGTGCCGCTGCACGATACCATAAGATATAGCCAGGCCCAATCCGACACCTTTTTTATCCCTTTTGGTAGTAAAAAACGGGGTGAATATTTTCTTCATATTCTCGGCAGATATACCGACACCGGTATCGCTTACCTCGATTAATACCTGTTCCCCTTCCATCAGAGTCCGTATCGTCAACACGCCACCGCCAGGCATCGCCTGTATCGCATTCATAATCAGATTGGTACAAACCTGCTGAATCTGCCCAAAGTCAGCCGTTATCTTCGGCAAATCGGGCGACAGCTCTTTTACGACCTCGACATTCTGCATCTCCGCAGAATGAATACCCAGGTCAAAACTCCTGTCGACTATTTCGTTGACATCGACCTCCCAGAACTCAGGAGTCGACTGCCTCGAAAAATCGAGCAGGCTTCTGACCAGTTTCGTACTGCGGTTCAGTTCCGTCTCCATCTTTGAGAGGTAGTCCAGGGCAACCTCCTTGCTGAAATTGTCGCTTCTTAACTTCTTAGCCATCAGCTGCGTATATATAAGAACACCCGAAAGGGGATTGTTGATTTCATGCGCAACGGAAGCCGCCAGTTGCCCGAGTGACGTCATTTTTTCCGCCTGTATCAACCCGTCCTGCGTTTCCTGCAAATGATTATGCAGATAAGGCCAGCACATATCTATCTCTGCCAGCCCCTGGCATACGGCGATAGCCAGTTCCCTGCACGAGCTATACCCGCATGCCCCGCAGTTGAACTGCTCTTCGACTTTGCTTCTGTTCATTTTTTGCAGAACCGCTTCGATTTCATCATTACCCGGAGAAGCAAGGCTTACGTTCTGGGTAACAAAATTGCGGCTCAGGTCGATATCATTGTATTTTTTGATGTCTTTCTCGGTTTGCTCCGGATTGGCAACACCGGCTGTATATTTGGCAACCAGTTCCTTCCGCCTGAAACCGCTCAAATCGTTGTCTATGACGGGGCCACCGATGCAGCCGTGGCAGAAATACAGATTGATTAACCTGGCTGATATCTCTCCCCCCGAAAACTCCCTGAGTATTTTCGCCACATATTCCCTTCCGTGAGCACTGATAACCTCATTCTTGATGATATCGTCGGAAAGACCTGCTATCTTAGATAAGCCCCCTGATACCGACATCAATCTGCCCAGGTTGGGAACCGGCCCGCTGAACTTTTCTTCCTTCTCATTTTCAGGATTGATACCCTTAGCAGCAAACATCTCCTTCAATTCGGCAAATGTAAGCACGGCATCGACAACCCCACGGTTACTGATGTCCCTCGACTCCGCTTTTTTCGCCACGCAGGGACCAATGAAAACCACCTTTGCAGAGGGATTGTATTTATGTTTTATCAGTCTGCCGGTAGCAATAGTAGGAGAGACAACGTGAGCCAGATTGCCGATTAACTTGGGATGGTATTTCTCGATGTAGCTCACTACCGCAGGGCAGTTGGATGTAAGGATCGTCTTGTTACTGGATTCTTTAAACAAACGGGCATATTCCCTGCCTATCAGTTCGGCACCGAAGGAATCCTCCATTACTTCATCGAAGCCCAGCTTTTTCAATGCCGAGACAAACCTGCCCGGGGTAATTTCCGGCATAGCGGCAGGGAAAGATGATGAAACGACGGCAATAGTATAATTATCGCTCCGGCTAAGCAACTGCCACACCATGCTGGTATCGCTTTCCGCTTGCTTTGCTCCGGTAGCACATACCTCAAGGCAATTACCGCATACTATACAACGTTCCCTCATCACCTGGGCCAACCGATCCTCCACCTTGATAGCTTTTACAGGGCAGCTGCGTATGCAGGCATAACAGCTTTTACATTTTTCTTTTTCCGTATAGATTATGCTCATTTATCTGGCTCCACCGGCAGGTATTTTCAATTCTTTTCTTATATTCGCCACTGTCCGCCTCGATATATTTATCCCGTATTCTTCGGCAAGTTTCTTCTGAATCTTCGCATCCGAATATGCCCCTTCTTCCGACCCCACGGCATCTTTCAACACCATCATCCTGAATTTGCGCGGGTTGGGGAACAAACTTTTCAAAGTAATCTCTTTGCCGCAGGGAATTTCTATCGTCCTGTACCTGATGGCACGACTTAAAGTACCCGGATGCACACCAATCTTAACCGCCAGTTCCTTCTGGCTCAGCGGCAACAATTCTTTAGCGTTCCCCGATTCTAAATATGCCGCCTGCTTTTCGATGGCATTATCAAGAATCAAATGCAGAGTTTCTTTACACCTGTTCAACATCTCCAGTTTTTTAAAGAGTGCCCTGACATCCCTGATTTCCCCGGCATTCATGCCTTTTTTCAGTTCGGACTGCTCAAACTTTTCATAATCGATGATGTACTGTCCCCGTGCCATGGAATTCAAAAAATAGCTCACTCTAAAGCCGTTTTTATCCATTTCGATCAAAGCGATTTTGGTATAATTAATATCATTCGAATTCAGCGAGGATAACGAATAAAACTCATCCATCACCGCAATATCGTTCACCAGATTGTTTATCTCGCATACCCTTGATACAGATAGTCCACACCTTGCAGCTATTTCACTCTCTGATAAGCCGTCTTCCGGCAGGAGAAAATATCTCTTGAATTTTTCCAGCCCCAGTTCACGGATACATTCTATAATACGTTTCTTATCAAGTAACAGGATTTCTATTTCCGGCGATTGAGTTCCGGATATAACAGATTCATCAAGCGTATAGAACTTCCGGGAGATATCCGCCTTATTAAATCTGTTATAGCGGATTATTTTTTCTTCTTTAAACAGGCGGTTGAACAGTTTAGTGCGCTCAACCTCGAGAATTAATGAGTCAAGTTCGGGCTGAGACATCTGCATCAGGTTGGATTGTTCGACCCTGATGTATTGCCCTGTATTCTGGTTGATCTGAAGGGATTGTTTTTGACCCGTAACAGGCATTGTATAAATATTATACTATCGGTAAAATATATTGTCCATTATTTTAACAAAACAATAATGGAGATATTAAGATTCACTCAAATCTTTTATTATCATGTCGGCTGCAACAGGAATTGACTTCTCAATCTCAGGAGTACAATTTTCGCTTAATGTCACCACATCTCCGGCTTCAATAGCGATAATATCTATCTCCTGCGGCATAGCCAATTCCAATCTTTTGCCAAGTTCGATTGCCGCAATAACACCGATATCGTGGCTGGAAGTAGTATGACAACTGGTGTCGAACTCCTCAGGAGTCAAACGATAGATGCTGCCCGGCTTTCCCTCCGGTGATTTAATGGCATCCACGATAATAGCTTTATCATAGCCTACCAGATAATCGAGCAGAGTAATACCGGCCAGACTGGTCTCGCTCAACGAAACATCAGGATTGGATAACCTTTTCTCAAGTTCCCTGATAACGCGCAATCCGGCGCTATCGTCAGAAAGATACGGGTTACCCAATCCTAAAACTAAAGTCTTCAAAATATTATGTAATCTATTCCCAGCTTTTAATTATTTGTTTATTTTTGTCATATACATACATAGGCATTGCCGGATGACCTGGTAAATTGTGGGTAGCACATGCCATACACAGGTCATAAGGACGCCACGCCATCTCAATACGATTGAGCAATCCTTCCGTTATTTCTTTGCCCGGTTGTATTAACGCCTTGGCGGCTTTATCAACCGACATATTTACAGCCGCTGCATTGTGCACTGTAGCAACTATCAGATTGGCTTTCTTGATAATACCGTATTCATCGGTTTGATAGTGATGAATCAGAGTGCCTCTGGGTGCTTCCAGAACGCCGATACCTTCATCGGGGGTGGCTGTCGGTATGTTGCGTAAATCATCCCCTGTAATCTCGGGGTCCTGTGATAATTGAAGCATAGTTTCCGCAGCCTGGACCAGTTCGATAAGCCTTGCCCAATGTATCGCCAGAGTATGATGTACCGGTTTGCCTCCGAGTGTATCATACATCTTCTCATACTCTTCCTGTGCCAGCGGAGTTGCCATACCATCGGAAGCATTCAGACGCGCCATCGGAGCCACACGGAACACACCGCTGTCTTTACCGTCTACAAAGCCTTTCCAGCCTATTTTTTTCAGGTACGGGAACTTGATATAGCTCCACGGTTCGACATGTTCTGCAATATGCTCCAGGTAATCCCTGGGTTCAAACTTGGCAAACTCTTTCCCATCGGGGTCGACAACCCTGATCTTGCCATCATAAAAATTAACCTTGTTATTCTCGTCCACAAGTCCCATTGAATATGTTTTATGTGTATAAGCATCGCTGACTATCATATCTACATATTCTTTATTAGCCAGAACAATATCGGCAAAAACTTTCAATGACAACTTTGAAAATTCAACACAATCTTTAGCAATCTGCTCGAATTCTTTTCGTTCTTCTTCATTGATGCCCCTGCTTACTCCTCCAGGCTGTCCAAAGACAGGGTGAACCGCTTTCCCTCCTAATTGTGCTATGATATGATGGCATTTCTTGCGTGTACCTATAACAGCCCCACCTAATTCCAGCCCCACTTTACCGATAACACCGATAATATTGCGTTCTGCAACAGGAGCCTCAGGTCCCATAACGAAATCAGGGCCACCCAGAATATAAAAATGAGTAGTATGGTCAGTAACGTAAAAAGCATTATATAAAAGCTCACGCAACTTTCTGGCGGTACTCGTCGGCGTCACATGAAACAAGGCATCCAGTGTTTTCGTAGAAGCCAGGTGATGCGCCTCAGGGCAAACTCCACAAATCCTCTGAGTGATCTGCGGCATATCCTCGGCAAGTCTTCCCTCTGCAAACTTTTCAAACCCGCGCAGTTCGGGAACCTGTAAATAACTATTCTCTACTTTACCTGCATCATTAAGGAATATCTCAATCTTGCCGTGGCCTTCAAGCCTCGTAATCGGGTCTATACTGATCTTTCTCATTAAACTCTCGCCCTCCTTAATATGGAATCAGGTAAACTGTAACGGTAGAACGTTCCTGCCGGGTCGCGAATCCCCTCCACGATTTTAGCGATTTCTTCAGGGTCGTTGGAATCGATTACGGAAGCGATAGCGTTCATGAAATGCGCGCCCTGATCGATAACCCCTTCTACCGGCCCATAACAACCGGTACAGGGCATATTCGCCTTCGGGCATCTTGCTCCGCAGCCGCCTTTGGTAGCAATCCCGGCACACGGAAGCCCCTGCTCCAGAAGGCATATCTCTGGGTCAGGAATAATTTCATACGTTCTATAGAACTTTTTAACCTTTTTTACATCGCGTTTACGCGGACAATCGTCGCAAACTGCTTTGGCATTGTCAGTAATGACGGTACCGACAGGAGGAAGTTGCCCGTTAATCACCGCTTCAAGCGCCATCCATGTTGTTTTTTCTTCCGGAGGGCACCCAGGAATAATATATTCCACTTTAACCGTCTGACTCAATGTCTTTACAGTATCGAAGAGCCTGGGGAGCGTCAGTTCTCCTTCAGGTGCCTGATAACTCGTTTGAGGAAGAACCTTTTCAGGATTTTCAGTAGAGGGGGTCTCGATATATGCCCTTTCCATTATCATTTCCCGATTATACATATTGGCCAGTCCGGGAATACCGCCCTGATAAGCACAAGCACCGTATGCAATCATTACTTTTGATTTTTCACGCAGTAACTTTGCCAGATGTTCCTGCTCGGAACTGCGAATCGCTCCGTTAAACAGGCAAACATCGATACTTTTATCGGGCATGGCCTCAACGTCTTTATATTTAACGTCCATGGCAACCGGCCAGAAGACGATATCCACCGCATCGATCAGTTTCAGCAGTTTCTCACCGATTTCCAGAAGCCCGATATCGCAACCGCCGCAACTGGCTGCCCAGTAAAGCGCAACTTTCGGTTTAGCCATTATCTCCTCCATTTCTGGGGAAAGGTCCCAACTTTTTAATTTTTTCCGTCATGTCTTTGATAATTTCAGCGAATCTGTCGCCTTCCGACGCTGCAACCCAATCCAGGCGAATCCGGTCGCTTTCAATCCCCATCTGGTCGGTCAGTTTCTTCAACATTTCCATACGCCGCATCGTTTTATAATTCCCGGCGGCATAATGGCAATCCCCCGGATGGCATCCCAGAACCAGAACTCCATCGGCTCCGGACTCCAGGGCTTTCAGGATAAATACGGGGTCTACCCTTCCGCTGCACATAACCCTCATAATTCTGATGTTTGCCGGATACTTCTTGCGCGAAGTTCCCGCCAGGTCAGCACCCGAGTAAGAGCACCAGTTGCAGAGGATACCCAGTATTTTAGGTTCAAAACTCATGCTAACACCCCCTCAATTTCAGCCATAAGCTGTTTGGTAGTAAAGTGATTGCCCTTAATGGCATCGCTGGGACAGGCAGATACACAGACTCCGCATCCCTTACAAAGAACCTGGTTGATCTCCGATACCCCTTTCTCTTCGTTAAATGTAATTGCGCTGTACGGACACAATGCGTTGCAGATTCTGCATCCGGAACATAATTCTTCGTTAATCTCGGATGTAGCCGCTTCTATTTCCACCTTATTCTTGCTTATCATGGCCAACGCTCTGGCAGCGGCTGCAGAAGCCTGGGCTACCGTATCGGGGATATCCTTGGGCCCCTGGCAGCAACCGACGATAAATATACCGTCGGTCATGGTGGATACGGGGTCAAGCTTGGGATGTTTCTCCAGGAAGAACCCGTCTGCCTTTTTACTTATTGAGAGAACCTTCCCTATCTGCGCAGAACCCTCGCTCGGTTCGAGAGCACAGCTTAAAATTACCATATCTACCGGCAATCTTCTCTTCTTTCGTACCAGGGTATCCTCGCATAGAACAATAAGCTTATCTTTTTCTTCGGGCGTTTCAGCGGTATTGGTTATTTCCGCTGCGCGGCCTCTTACAAAATTGACGCCTTCTTCCTGCAATCTGACATAGAATTCCTCGTAACCGGAACCCGGACAGCGCATATCGATATATAACTGGTAAATATCGGCATCCGGAAGTTTTTCCCTCAGCAGATGTGAATATTTCAACGAATACATACAGCAGACACGGGAACAATACTTATGATAATTCTCATCACGGCTTCCTATACAATGCAGTATAGCTACACTCTTCGGTTTTTCTCCGTTTTTCTTGATAACAGTCCCGTTTGTAGGTCCTGAAGCATTGGACAGTCTCTCGAATTCAAGACCGGTGAGCACATCGTCGAACCTGTTATATCCATATGTATACATGACCTCCGGGTCGAATTGCTGGAAGCCGGTCGCAACTATAATGGAACCGACCTCCACCTCAAGTGTTTGCTCTGTCATGCCATGATTGATAGCATCGGCTTCGCAAGCTTTTTCGCACAACAAGCATTCGGAACATACAGCACAATTCAAACAACGCTTGGCTTCTTCTATGGCACGAGTTTCATCATAACCCAGTGCAACCTCGTCAAAACCGGACTGTCTCTTGCTTATCTCCAATTTGGGCATATCCACCCCGGGTTTTGTTTTTACCTTATCCTTGTTAACATTCGTAACCCGCGGCATCTGTTCCGAACGGCCTTCGCGCATATCGGCCCCATTTAGATATCTGTCAATACTATCGGCACCGGCTTTACCGGCAGCAATCGCAGCAATTACATCGAGCTGACCGGCAACAGCATCGCCTCCGGCAAAGACGCCGTCAATATTCGTTTCAAGGGTTACAGTATCGACATCGATATTCCCCAGCGGGGTGAATACAAGCTCCTGAGGTAATTCGGATTTATCGATTGCCTGACCTATAGCAGTGATTACGGTATCGGCATCCATTACAAACTCCGCCGATTTCTGCCCCCTGGCATCAACACCGGCACATTCGACACCGGAGATATTCCCGTCTTTTGACAGGATTTTATTTACAACCGTCAGGTATTTTATTTTGATACCTTCATTTTGCGCTTCTTCCACTTCGCTGTCACAGGCCGGAATTTCCGCTTCCGACCTTTTATAAACTACGGAAATATCTTTAGCTCCCATCCTCCAGGCAACTCTGGCCGATTCGATTGCCGCATTGCCGCCGCCGATAACGACAACCTTATTGCCAACAGCGACTTTCTCTCCCGAATTGATTCTCCTCAAGAAATCGAGAGCCGGTAATACACCGGGATTGTCTTCACCGGGAATCCCCAGTTTCCTGCTTCCGCCGGCACCGGTTCCCATAAATACCGCTTTATATCCCTGCTTGAAAATATTTTTCAAATCTTTTACCGCAGTGCCGGTTTTTATTTCCACGCCTAATTCTTTTATGTAGTCTATTTCGTTATCCACAATACTTTCCGGTAAACGGAAATCCGGGATTCCATAACGCATTAAACCACCGGCCTTATCTGCCGCCTCAAATACGGTTACGCGATATCCCTTCTTTACAAGGTCATATGCACAGGCCAGACCGGCAGGGCCGGAACCGACCACCGCCACCCTGTCACCCTTCGTAATCTCCACAGGATTCGCTTTCGTTCTTCCGATCTTCAGTTCATAATCGGAGACAAAACGCTTCAGGTCTCGGATGGTAAGAGACTCATCTACCGTTCCCCTCTCGCATTCCGATTCACAGGGATGATAGCAAACCCTGCCGACCACACCGGCAAGAGGAATCGACCTGCGAACGACCTCCAGAGCTTCCTTAAATTTGCCCTGGGATATCAGCGCAATATAACCATGAGCATTTACTCCGGCCGGACAGGCTACACGGCACGGTGAATAACCTTTTTTATCAATAACAGCCTTGTTGGGGACAGCATAAGGAGACTGGATATATGCCGCACTGCGCTGGCTTAAACCCACATCGAACTCATTATCCACCTGGACAGGACAAACCTTGCTGCATTCTCCGCAACCGGTACACTTCGTTTCATCGACATATCTTGCTTTTCTTTTTATTTTTGCCTTGAAATTTCCTACAAAGCCGGAGACTTCTTCGACTTCGCTATAGCTCAAAAGATTGATGTTGGGATGTTGACCTACGGTCGTCATTTTCGGGGTCAGAATACAAGCTGCACAATCCAGCGTCGGGAAAGTTTTATCGAACATTGCCATATGCCCGCCGATACTGGGTTCCTTTTCCACCAGATATACTTTCTTTCCGGCATCGGCAATCTCAAGTGCCGCCTGAATCCCTGCAATACCGCCGCCGACCACCATGACATTCGGATTAACCGAAACCTCTTTGGTCTGCAAAGGCTCATGAAACTGGACGCGATGGACTGCGGCTTCGACCAATGCCTTGGCTTTCTCCGTAGCCATCTCTTTATTCTCGTGCACCCAGGAACATTGTTCACGGATATTCGCCATCTGGAAATAATACTGGTTGATACCCGCATCCTGCACAGCCCGGCGGAAAGTGGGTTCATGCATTCTCGGAGAACACGAAGCAACCACGACCCTGTTGAGCTTCTTTTCCTTGATATCGTCTTTTATCAGGTTCTGACCCGGGTCAGAACACATATATTTATAATTGCGTGCCACGACTACCGAATCCAACCCCTGCGCATATTCTGTTACCTTTTTAGTATCAACGGTTCCCGCAATGTTGGCGCCGCAATCACATATATAAACACCGATTCTTACTTCTTCCATCGTTCCGCTCTCCTTTACAGATATTTAGCCAGGACTTTATTCGGGTTAACAATATTCTTTTTCAGGCCCAACTGTTCACCTTTCAGCCCGATGGCAACCCCTATCACCTGGGTAACGAACAACACAGGTAAATCAAAATTGGTATTGAATTTGCTGTTCACTTTACCCTGATAGGCATCCAGATTCATCTGGCATAACGGACATGGTGTAACAATACACTGGGCGCCGTTTTTTGCGGCATCATCGAGCAGCCGGTACATCAGTTCCAGAGAAAGGCCTTCTTCGGCAATAACCGCCGAACCGCCGCAGCATTTACACTTCGAAGGATACGAAACCACTTCAGCCCCCAGCGCCTCTACAATCGTATCCAGCGCAATCGGATTTTCAGGATGGTCAAAACCGTACCTCGGGCGAACTTCCTGGCATCCGGTATAAGGAGCAACTTTCAATCCCGCCAGCGGTTTTTTAACCTTAGCGGCAATTTCCTCTTTCGTTATATCCTCCATCAACGCTTCCAGCAACAGCCTTACCTTGACAGTGCCTTTATATTCCAGACCGGCAGCCGCCAAAGCTTCATTGACTTTATTTTTTAACTGCGGCTTTTCCATCATGTGAACCCTGGCTTTATTCAAGGTCACGAAACAGGAACTGCATGGAGTCACCATATCCAATCCTGTCTTTTCGGCAAGAGCCAGGTTCCGCGCCGCCACGGCAATCGATTCCAGTTCATCCAGCGAACCGTACGGAGTCGACCCGCAGCAGTTCCAGTCTTCCAGCTCTTTCAGTTCCATCCCCAGCACTTCCGCTATAGCTCTGGTTGATACATCCAAACCTACCGCTGTAGCTTCCGATGAACAGCCGGGGAAATACGTATAGCTCTTCATTGGGCACCTCTAACATCATTAAGTTTTCGTACAATTTTATCAAGGTCTTTTTTACCTTTTATCTTCCTTGCCGATATCGGCATACGACCATGCGACAGGAGTTTCCAGGCTACCGATATCATACCTAACGCCGCGAACGGATTGGTAGACAGGTAATACCCCATCATCATATTGAACTCACTCACTCTACCGTTCTTTTTGATTGATTTTACAAAGCTGTTGTACATCACCGGCGTGCCGGTATTCCTGGGTTTATACCCGTGCTTGACAGCCAGCGACTCAAGAACATGAAACAGATTTGTCGGCTCAACATCCCTGGGACAGCGAACGGTACAAGAATAGCATGAAAGGCAGCACCACATTGAACTGCTTGACAGGACTTCATCGCGCATGTCAGCCCTGACCATAGCGATAATCTCCGACGGAGTGTATTCCCAGATCTTGGCGCTGGGACATGAAGCAGTACACGTACCGCACTGCATACAGAGGTTTACGCCCTCCCCCCCGGGGATTTCACTCACCTCTTTTACAAAATTCATAGCTTGAGTTTTCTCCATTAAACTCCCCCTATTACAATTTATTAGCCAGTTGAGTAAGCAAACCTTATTTAAATTCTATACCAAGAATCGATACAGTAACCAGGATATATCCCTACAATGATAGTCGGATATAAATGTATCTGAATATTACAATAATATTTCGTCAACGTCAAGTTTTTTCGACACTTCTTGTAGGACAAATGTGTACATTTACCAATCAGCATTAACACCTACTTTCCTCCGCATTTATTTCTGTATCATAACAAAAGCTTGACAATGCCCTATATTGGCTGTAATATATCGTTAACATTATTATAACAACGCATTGATATCATCTTTAATTCAGGAGGTAGCAAATGTAATCTTTTTCGGCAACATTCAATAAATTCAACCCCAATTACCGCTTAATGCTATTACACGATATAACAATATAAACATATCGTAGACTAAAAGATATACCGCTATCAATAAATCCAAGGAGGAAATAATGAAAGAAAAACTCAAAAATCCGACCGGGTTTTCGAGAAGGGATTTCCTGGCAGGTTCGGGGGCAATACTACTGACTTCCATGCTGGGAGGGTGTGCCACCGAAACCATAACTTCAACAGTTAATTCCACCAAAACCTCAACATTACTCAGTACTATCACGAATGCTTTGACAACAACCGAGACGGTAACGGAAACCAGCATGCTCACCGATACAGCCACCAAAACCATAACAGTTACGGAAACCGCTACTATCACCGCATCCCCTGCTACACGCACCATAGTGGATGACCTCGGCAGAACCGTAGAAATACCGGCTGATGTAAAAAAAGCACTATGCTGCGGCCCTGTCGAATGCCTTCTTATCTATATGCTGGCTCCCGCTAAATTAGGCGGCTGGACTATGACTCCCTCAGGTGAATATTACGACCAGAGTTATTCCGGCTTACTGGACATCGGAGGCTGGTACGGAAAAAAAACAGGGAACTACGAAACTTTTATTTCACTCGAACCAGATATAATTTTCTTCAATGACGCCGATTGCACGACAATCACCATTGATGATGCTCAGGAAAACTTCGGGAGTATTCCGGTTGTCAATATCAATACATGGGATACATATGATGCCGTACCCGAGGCAGTGGAATTCATGGGTGAAATTATAGATGCCGGAGAACAGGCCCAAAAACTAAATTCCTTCTATAACGGAGCTGTAGATTATGTCACATCGATACTGGCAGGCATACCAGAAGAGGAACGGGTAACCGTATACTACGCTGAGGGCAAAGAAGGATTATACACTGACCCGGCCGGGTCACAACATACAGAGCTTATCCAGTTCTGCGGCGGCATCAATATTGCCGATGTAGAAGATATGGGAGGCTACGGTATGACCGGAGTTTCCATGGAACAGATATTAATATGGAACCCCGATATCATCATAGTCGGCAGAGGAGCCGAAGCCGTTGTCTATAACACGATACTTACCAGCGAGGAATGGTCCACAGTAAAAGCAGTCCAGGAAAGCATGGTGTACCTCAGACCCAACAATCCGTTTTCATGGTTCGATAATCCCTGCGGCATGAATGAAATTATAGGTATGTACTGGATGATAAAAACCCTTTATCCAGCCCAGACTGCCGACCTTGACCTGAAAGCAAAAGTCCAGGAATTCTACTCCGATTTTTACCATTACGACCTGACCGATGAAGAGTATGCTCAATTGACCATGAACGCAATCCCCTGATTGATAGCTGCTTTATCATAATATACAGGGAAACTAATAATGCGCCAATTTAAAACACGGACATGTTTCATTTAATGCATATTTATCCCTATCCCGGCTAATTAAGAATTTGACTAAGCAAAAGGAGACCTTTAAGATTGAACACCCAAAAAATAACCACTATCTTGTTTACCCTGGTTATCTCTGCTTCGCTGCTCTTTTCTCTTGCCGGATGCAAGGAAGCACAGACAACCACGGTAACAAATACCACCATCAAAACAACAACCCAGGTAAACACCGTCTCAGATACTTCTACCGTCACCGAGACAATAACCGAAACAAGCACGGCTACCAGTACACTTACCGAAACACTAACCGACACCGAGACGGTTACTCAGGAACCGGCTACCCGTACCATTGTTGACCAACTCGGCAGAACAGTGGAAATACCGACAACAATAAACAAAGTATTATGTACAGGAGCCGCCGAAAGTATGCTCGTTTATATGCTGGCTCCCAATAAACTCGGAGGCTGGAATTCTTTACCCGACGGGAATTATTACGACCAATCATATGCCGATTTACCGGTTGTAGGCAGATGGGATGGCGGCGGAGTAACTGCCAACTACGAGACGTTTATAGCAATGGAGCCGGATATCATCATTTGCAATAACTCCTCCACGATTGATGAAATGCAAACCAATTTCGGCAGCATACCGCTGGTTTATACATCTACATACGATTTCGATACAACAGTAGAAGCTATTCAATTTATGGGGAATATTTTGGGGGCTGAAGAACAGGCCCAAAAACTTATAAATTACTTCAACGGAGCTTTAAATTACGTCGAATCAGTGGTATCCGGCATCCCTGAAGAAAACAGGGTAACCGTCTATTACGCCGAGGGGAAAGACGGACTAAGTACCGACCCTGCTGAATCCTGGCACACCCAACCGATCAGTTTTTGCGGCGGATTAAACGTCGCTGATGTTCAGAACCTGGTAGCATCAGGCGGAATGACTGCAGTCACAATAGAACAACTGCTGGAATGGAACCCTGATGTAATTATTATCGGAAGAGGTTCTACCGAAACTATTTACAATACTATAACTTCAGATGCAAACTGGGCAACCATACAAGCGGTCAAAGACGGCAAGGTATATGTAAGACCCAGTGACCCCTTCTCCTGGCTGGACGGCCCTCCCGGAGTGAATGAGATTGTAGGTATTTACTGGCTGGTCCAAACGCTGTACCCCACTTATACTACTGACCTTGACCTGAAAGTAAAAGTTCTGGAATTCTACTCTGATTTCTATCATTATAATCTGACCGATGCGGAGTATGACGAATTGACAACAAATGCACTGAGCACAAATTAAGAATATAAAAAATATTATTTCTATATCAGGCTGACACTGGGGAGGATATATTCTTCCCCAGTGTGTTTATTGTCCATGTTAAAGACCTACTTGACATCACTTTATATTACTGTTAACATATCGTCCGAAGGTTTCTAACAGGCAAATGATAACAGGCTATATATTATTGTTGTAACTTCCCACATTAGAACGACTTAATATGACAAGGAGGATATTTCAATGTTCTAGTTGAAACATGATTATAAAGGTCATATCGTGGGCAATATTACGATGTTGCCTTATTTAATGCACATTGTTATATCCCGTTTAATATTACGTACAGCATAATGTAATTCGGTTTATATATTATTAGCGATTCAGCAAAAGGAGGTTCTTAAGGTTTATGAAAGTAAACAAAATAGCTGCTACCTTATTTACTCTGGTCATCTCTGCTTCGCTGCTCTTTTCTCTTGCCGGATGCAAGGAAGCGCAGACAACCACTGTAACAAATACTACCACCAAAACAACGACCCAGGTAAGTACCGTCTCCAATAATTCCACAATAACCGACACCGTAACCGAAACAAGCACAGCTACCAGTATTCTTACTGAAATATTAACCACCACCGAGACAGTTACGGGAGAATCAACTACCAGAACCATAGTTGACGATGCAGGCAGAACCGTCGAAATACCGACAACAATCAATAAGGTGCTATGTTGCGGCCCTGTCGAATGTATCCTGACTTATATGCTGGCACCCGACAAGCTGGGAGGCTGGTGCTTCCTGCCAAACAGCACCGAAGGCGCCGACTATTACGATACCCAATATGCCGACCTGCCTGTAATTGGCGGATGGTACGGTAAAGTTACAGGCAACTATGAGACATTCATATCGCTGGAGCCGGATATAATATTTGCCAGCGATGCGGCTACCGTCGAGGAAAGGCAGCAGAATTTTGGCAGTATTCCTGTCGTCTGCATCAACGTCTTCGATACCTACGACACCATGCCCGATTCAATCACCAGTATGGGAGATATACTCGGTGTGGAAGAACAGGCACAAAAATTAATCAACTATTATAACGAGGCCGTAAATTACGTTTCATCGGTATTAGCCAACATATCCGAAGAAGATAAAGTTACCGTTTACTATGCCGAAGGCGACGGCGGACTGAGCACCGACCCGTCCGGCTCACAGCATACCGAGCTCGTCGATTTTTGCGGCGGACTGAACGTTGCTGTCGTTGAAGACCAGACCGGTTACGGCATGACTTCGGTTTCTATGGAACAGATACTTATATGGAATCCGGATATAATTATTATAGGCAGGGCCGCCGATGCTACTCTCTACGATGAAATACTCTCCGACCCGACATGGGCGACTGTACAGGCCGTTAAAGACGGAAGGGTATATCTCAGGCCCAACAACCCGTTCTCATGGTTCGACGGCCCCCCGGGAATGAACGAAATCGTAGGTATTTACTGGATGATTCAAACACTCTACCCTGACGAGTGCACTGACCTGGACTTAAAAGCCAAGGTACAGGAATTCTATCTGGATTTCTATCACTATAATTTAACCGATGCCGATTATGACGCATTAATGGCAAACACAATAAATACAGCTTAACAGACATATACTATGACTACTCAAGCAGAGAACAAATGTATAGAAAATAAAAAATCAATTGCCTTCTGGAAGAAAGCACCTACGATAACGCTTGTGCTGTTCGGCGTATTGATACTTCTTTTCATCATTTCTTTCGGACTGGGGAGATATAATATCTCCCCAGTGGAAGTTATACAGGTTTTTTTGTCCAAGATATTTCCCATAACACCGACATGGGAAGATATCGTTGAAACGGTTATATTCAATATAAGGCTTCCACGCATACTTGCTGCTATACTCATTGGCGCTGCATTATCAACTGCGGGAGCCTCATTCCAGGGTTTGTTTCGCAATCCCCTGGTTTCCCCGCAAGTCCTCGGGGTAACCGCCGGAGCCGGCTTTGGAGCAGCTCTGGCAATAGTTATATCAGGTAATCCCATTGTAATCCAGATCAGTGCCTTCGGAATAGCCATTCTGGCAGTAGGGACATCCTGGCTTATAAGCAGCCGCGTCAGAGGAAATCCAACACTGACGCTGGTTCTGGCAGGTATGGCAATCGGTTCGCTTTTTTCGGCTTTGACTTCCCTGATGCAATACACGGCAGACCCCGAAGACGAACTTCCCGAAATCGTTTTCTGGCTTATGGGAAGCCTCTCATCTATTAATATGTCGGATTTAATCCCCGTTGCCATTATTATAATTATCGGTATAACAGTTCTTATGCTCATCCGCTGGCGAATAAACGTATTATCTATGGGAGAAGAAGAGGCTAAGGCGCTGGGAGTAAACACAAACCAGTTGAGAGCAATTATAATTGTCTGCGCCAGCCTGATTACCGCAGCGGCTGTTTCTGTCAGCGGAATGATAGGCTGGGTGGGACTGGTTATGCCGCATATCGGGAGAATGCTGGTCGGTCCATGCAACAAAAAACTGCTACCGGTTTCTGCACTGCTTGGGGGAATATATTTGTTGGTTATAGATAACATATGCCGCACCGCACTATCAGTAGAGATTCCTATCGGAATACTTACAGCGATAATCGGTGTCCCGTTCTTCCTCTATTTAATAAGAAGGGGGAAACAGGGATGGGTATAAAATTAGAAGTAAAGAATGCCGATTTCAGGTACTTCGGCAGCAAAAAAGATGTCTTTAATGGAATAAGCTTTACACTATCCGATGGGGACAACTTGTGTATCCTGGGGCCTAACGGGTGCGGAAAAACAACGCTTCTAAAATGCATCGCCAATCTGCTTACTATAACGAATGGCGAAATAATTGTGGACAATCACAACATCGGACATATGAAGCGCAACGAGATAGCGAGAAATATAGGATATATCCCGCAAATACATTCACCCACCTTCCCCTATACAGTTCTGGATGCCGTTCTGATGGGAAGAACCGCCTATGTAGGGTTAATGTCAACACCATCCGAAGAAGACATTGAAATATCACGCGAAGCGTTGCGCCAACTTAATATATACCATCTGCACGACAGGCCTTACACCGACATAAGCGGCGGAGAAAGACAGATGGTTATGTTCGCCCGCGTGCTGGCTCAAAAATCAGCCATCCTGCTTCTGGACGAGCCAACCTCGCACCTTGATTTCGGCAACCAAAACCGCTTTTTAGGCATTCTGAAGGAAATAACCCAAAACGGGTTGCCGTCTATTATGACGTCCCATTTCCCTGACCATGTTTTCCTGGTGGCAAACAAGGTGGCTATTATGAATCAAGGGAAGTTTCTGGCTTTCGGGACACCGGACGAGGTTGTAACAGAAGAAAACCTTTATAATATTTACGGAATCAGAGTAAAAGTATTACAATTAGACTCGGATATAAACCGAAAGATATGCGTTCCGATAGATTAATTATATTTATTTAAGGGGGATATTACTATATGGCAGTCAGTCCTAAGGAAATCGAGGATTTCTACTATTTTGCCAAAAAAATCGAGGAATTTCACGGTCATATTTGCGTCGGGATTGCAATGGGCACAAAATCTGCTCTTGCCGCAATGCGCCTACTTGGATTCAATCCTTATGAGAAAAAAAATAAGGACCTTATTGTATACGTTGAAACTGCCCGTTGTATGACCGATGCCGTACAGGGGGTGACCGGTTGTACTCTGGGAAAACGCTCATTGAAGTATGTCGATTACGGTAGATTCGCTGCTACTTTTATAAAACTATCCACAGGCGAAGCATATCGGGTCACTACCACTAAAGATTTCGATAAGAATCTCTCTGTGGATGAGGTCTTAAAACTGGTATCGGAAACGCCGGATGAAGATATGTTAAGCATACAAAAAGTAGAGGTGGATATACCCGAGAACGACCTTCCCGGGCTTCCCAAAGAGAAAGCGGAGTGTACCGTATGCGGTGAACGCGTTATGGACGGCAGAGCCGTATACAAAGATGGCAAGGCTTACTGCAAGGCCTGTCTTTATGGGGCTTACTACAGGGTAAAGGAATAAAGTTATGAAATTAATAGATGACCTGATTTCTTCCGTAAAAGAAAACGATGCCCCCGTAAAAAATGTCACTCTCGGGGTATCATGGACGGCTGTTAATGCGAAATATTGCGGGCTTGCCAAAACCTATGGCATTCCCGTAAAACACGGCAATTATGTGAAAGATATGGGAAACCTGACACAGAAAACCTCTTTGGAACTAGCCGGGTATTCAAAATCATGGAATCTCACGGAGGCGAGTATCGGCGTGGCCGCCATCAATTCAATGGTCGCCCCCAAAAAAGAATACCTCGATTTGAATGCCGAGAAGTTCGTCCTCGAAAAAGGCAAGGGGAAGAAGGTGGTAATGGTTGGGGGTTTCCCTTTTATGGACGCTCTAAAAACAATAGCTGATAAAATGATTGTTCTGGAACTCGACCCTTATCAACTCAATGCTAAAGAAGGGATACTGCCAGACTCGGCAGCCGAATATTTAATCCCCGATTGCGATTTACTTATTATCACCGGTTCTACGCTGATAAATAAATCCATGGAAAGGCTCCTTGCGCTTGCTAAAAACAGCAAGGCATATACCGTTGTTCTCGGGCCAAGTACAGTAATGTCGGAAGTTTTGTTTGACTACGGTGCCGATATGATTGCCGGCGCCGAAGTTGTAGTACCGGATGCCATAATTAGAAAAATCAGTCAAAGCGGTGGTATGATTAACAGTAAGGTATGCCCTGGAGAAATTGTTTTTAAAGTTATGCAAAAATGAGTAACCACGCCGATATCGAGAGAATGAATCTCCTCTTTTCAGAGGTTTATCCGTACATAGCCCGCCATATTATCGACAAGTTTGGAATTAAAGAAGGTTATTGTCTCGATATCGGTACCGGAGCCGGCTCTCTTGGAATAGCGCTGGCCAAAATTACCGACCTGCATATTGTATCCCTTGACAATGATTCTGCTGCAGTCGATGTTACCATCAAGAACATTATCTTCGAGGGATTGGCCCACAGAATGATGGTGGTAAAGACTGATGTTCACGATATTCCCTTCCCCGATAACAGCTTCGATATTATAGTCAGCCGGGGATCTGTTTTTTTCTGGAATGACCTGCCGGGAGCGATCAAAGAGATGTACCGGCTACTAAAACCGAAAGGGATAATTTTCTGCGGCGGCGGTTTAGGTAACAGGGAAATAAGCCAGAGAATTCAAAAAAGGATAATCTCTGATTCTCGCTTTAAAAATGCACGCAACAACTGGCGTGAGACATCAAGTGTCAGGGATAAGGGGCAAAACACCGCCTATTTCGTTAATGCCATCGCAGCCACAGGATTGAAAGGCAGCGTTGTATTTGACTGTGAAGGAATATGGATAGAAATAAAAAAGTGACAGGGAGAAACCCAACTGATGAACTCTACTTTTATTAAAGATATAAACTGGGAGAAGATGTGGAAAATGCAGGCAGGACATATCCTGCATACAGGAGCAGAAGCCGCTGCATTCTGGGATAAGAAGTCGGAATCCTATGAAAAAAACGTCAGCCAAAGCAATTACACGGATGAACTGCTCAAACGAATGGCACTCAACCCTGAATACTCCGTTCTGGACGTCGGCGGAGGAAGCGGACTGATGGCAGTGCCTGTATCCCAAAAAGTACGCATGGTGACGGTTTTAGATATTTCAAACGGGATGCTCAGCTTATTAAACGAAAAAACAAAAGTGCTTGGAATATCCAACATTTCTGTTGTGAATAAAAACTGGTACGAGATGGACGTTAAGTCGGAAGTAAAGCCGCATGATATCGTACTGGCCTCGCGTTTTTTACCTATGGGGAACAAACTTCATGCCTCACTGGAAAACATGAATCATGTGGCAAAACGGTATTGTTATGTAACATGGAGAGCCCAGAGTTTTGACGGCATCGAGGCGGAATCCTGCCGCCTGCTAAACAAAGATTATACCCCCTATCCGGAATACCCGGTTATTTATAATTGTCTTTACGAGATGGGAATAGAAGCCAATATCGAGATTTTCGAATCTACAACCAAACAACACTTTTCCGATTTAAATGAAGCGGTAAAACACTTTTCTAAAAATGAAATCCCTGGTAATACGAATCTGGACTCTTACAGGTCATTCGTCAAATCACTGCTTACAAAAACCGATGACGGATTCTACCGGGATTCTTCTGCCAAATGGGCATTGATATGGTGGAAGGTCGATAAATGACGCTTGAACTTATAGACAGTCATGCTCATATCGACGAAATAGAGAATATCAAGGAAGCCGTTGCCAACGCAAAACAGCGCAATATAGTAGCGATAATCGCTGTTGGAACCTCTCTTGAATCAAACCGGAGGATTATGGCGCTTGCCAGGGAATATATAAATTTCATATATCCCGCTCTCGGTTTATTCCCATATAACATAGCAGATGACGACTTCCGTGAGAATATGGCTTTTATCAGGGATAACATACACAATGCCATAGGTATAGGCGAAATCGGGCTGGATTACAGCAAAAATGTCAAAGAAAAAGCCTCTAAAGAAATCCAAAAAAGTGTTTTCAAAGAACTTTTAGAACTTGCCGTTGCGCATAATAAACCTGCCATAATACATTCGAGATATTCATGGCAGGACTGTTTCAACATCGCAAAAGAAACAAAAACAAAAAGAGCTATATTTCACTGGTATACAGGGCCTCTAAATATATTGGAAAACATACTCAGCAGCGGCTATTATGTTTCGGCCAGTCCGGCAATCGAATACCATGAAGAACACCGAAAAGCCATCCAGGCAACTCCTCTCGACAAATTACTCCTCGAAACAGATTCCCCTGTAACTTATTACCGCAACACGGAATTGGAATATGAATCAAAACCTGCTGATTTAGTAAAAACCCTTAATGGCGTAGCTAAACTCAAAAAAACAAACGAAAGTACTATAGCCCAAAATACCTCCGGCAACGCCAGAAATGTATTCCATATTTAATTACAAGACAAAACCCCTCTTTTTTTCTTTACACCGATAATCTTCCATGTGGTAGTCATACTATTTTACTATTACTATAGTACCCCACAAGAGTACTTCCGATGGGATATTTTTGATTTATAATATAAAAAGATGTACTTAAGTATCATCTGTAATTATTACAAAAGGACTATACCCTATGGCAGTAGTTACAGTTCGGAAAGACGTTATAGAACATCTAAAGCGAAGCAAATTACAGGATAAAGTAAAAACACTTTCTTCCACCGGGATAAAAAGATGATAATAGATGACATACCATACAGAAAAAGAGGCGGCTGTGCACTACCCTCCAAAAATCCGATGTATCATCTCAAGAAAATATGAATAATAAAGATAAAGCGATTCCTTTTAAATTTTTTAATCATGTCCTGCTTATGAGCGTATCTTCACCCACAGAGGCAATAAAAATGAATAAACTTTTCTCTAATCAGGTTAAATAAATGAAGCCAACTGATAAAAAAAGCAGCACTCAAATTACTCAAACAAACAAGCGAAAACCAGCCGATCTGATTAAAGATAGGTATTTCTGGTATCTTTTCTCCCTTGCAGCGATTTTTATTGTGCTGGTCTATGCACCACTTATTAATACGTTAACCGGATTGAATACCAATATGCATGATGGAACCATTTACCATATCGCTTTGTATCGCACCATATTTATAATAATTTCAATAATAACGACATGGAGATACGGTACCAGGCCCGGGGTAATTACCTGCATACTTTTATCACCTGCTATCTATATTTCATACGCTTTTGATATACAAGAAGAAACATCCATATTCCTCGATATCGGAGTCCTGGCGCTGGCAATTATTTTTTGCCTGTTAATCGGTAAAAATCTCGATTACCAAAAACTTCTTCAGGAAAATACCCAAAAATTACAAATGCAGTCTCTAGCCATGAACAAAGAAATAGCCGAACGGAAAAAAGCGGAAGATGAAGTTAGAATAAATGAAAATAAGTATCGCCTTTTAACGGAAAATGTCCTGGACACTATCTGGATGGTCAATTTGGATTCCCCTGATATCCCCAGTTATATAAGTCCCTCTGTCACACATCTGCTGGGATACAGCGTTGAAGAAGCCATGCAAAAAAGAATTGATGAAATAACAACTCCTGATTCATATGTGAAAGCCAAAAAGACTTTCCAAAAAATATTCGGCGATTCTATGGATAAAAACAACAGATCTTGTACTGTTGAACTCGAATTAAGCCACAAGAACGGAAACGTTATACCGGCCGAAGTAAGCTGTAATATAATAAAACAAAGTGATGAAAAACCTTCAGTAATTATGATAATTGCACACGATATACACGAGAGGAAACAAGCCGAAGAAAAAATATTAAACATAGCAGAAGAGTGGCGGACAACTTTTGATTCCATCTCCAGCATGATATCCATTCACGATAAAAATTACCGTATCGTCAGGGTAAACAAGGCTTTTGCCGATTACTTCAAAGAAAAGCCTCAAAATCTAATCGGCAAACACTGCTACGAAGTATTGCATCATATGTGTGAACCCATCGACCAATGTCCGCACAGAATAACTATTCAAACACATAAAAGCGCCAGTATGGAATTATATATATCCGAGGATGAAAAATATTTTAACATAGCCACCTCTCCTATTTTCGATAAAAACGGTGAATTTACAGGGTCAGTACATATCGCCAGAGACATTACAGAACGTAAACATATGGAGCAACAACTTATCATGTCGGACCGCCTGGCTTCCATAGGTGAACTTGTATCCGGAGTCGCTCATGAACTGAATAATCCGCTTACCAGCATTATCGGATACTCACAACTGATTATGGAGAATACCCCTCCTGCAAATGTAAAAGACGACCTTGATATTATTTACAGCGAGGCGCAGCGGGCTGCGGGAATAGTAAAGAACCTGTTAACATTTGCCAGGAAGCATGCCCCTATCAAGCATCTTGCAAAAATAAACAATGTAATAGATGAAGTACTTAAACTACGGGCCTATGAACATAAGGTAAACAATATTGTCGTCAACCACAACTATACTGACGACCTTCCTGATATTTTAATCGACCATTTTCAGATGCAGCAGGTGTTTCTGAATATTATCATCAATGCAGAAAGCGCCATGTTGAGTGCAAATAAAAAAGGAACGCTTACAATATCCACAGAACAGAAAGATGATAAAATAGTAATTAAATTCAAAGATGACGGGCCAGGTATAGCTAAAAAAGATTTGCCGCATATATTCTCTCCATTTTTTACTACCAAGGAGGCTGGCAAAGGCACCGGGCTCGGTCTAAGTATATGTCACGGAATAATAAAAGAGCATAAAGGAAGGATATACGCCGAGAGCGAATATGGCAAAGGAGCTACCTTTATACTGGAATTACCTGTTAATACAAAATAAAATCTTTTATTTCTATTTATATGGAGTATTAAGTTATGACAGAACAGCAGGAGAAAATACTCATAGTTGATGATGAAAATTCAATAAGGAAGCTTTTATCACGCAAACTGACACAAAGCGGGTACATCTGTGAAGAAGCCGGTTGTGTCAATGAAGCCATGGAAGCAATAAAAAACAATGACGTTAAACTGGTTATACTTGATATTAAACTGCCGGATATAGCAGGTACGGATATTTTACAAATAATTCAAAGCAAGTATCCCAATATCTCTGTAATTATGACTTCTTCTATTACCAATATAAATACAGCAATCGAGTGCATGAAAAACGGTGCTGACGATTATGTTTTTAAACCATTTAATTTGAATGAAGTGGCAATGTGCGTATCAAGAACCCTCGAAAAAAGGACTCTTCAGCTACAAATAGAAGATTATCATAATAACATGGAAGAAAAAATCAGCCAGCAGAGTAAAGAAATCCGTACAGTTTTTCTCGAAGCCATAAAATCACTGGTTTTTGCACTTGAGGATAAGGATGAATATACAACAGGGCATTCAATGAGGGTAGCCGAAATCTCTGTTGCTATCGGAAAAGACCTCGATTTATCCCCCGAAGAAATAGAAGATTTGCGCTGGGCAAGTCTTTTACATGATGTTGGCAAAATCGCTGTCGACCAGATAATTCAAAACAAACCTGAAAAACTTACGATTGAAGAATATGAACATATCATGGTACATGCCAGTATTGGTGCAAATATAATAAGACCTGTAGTCAATGAAAATATTATAAAAATAATAGAACATCACCATGACCATTATGATGGCAGCGGATGGCATCAGACAATTTCAGGGGAGAAAATTCCGCTGGGAGCCAGGATACTGGCAATATCGGATGCTTTCGTTGCCATGATATCGAGCCGTCCTTACCGGTCAGCAAAATCCATAAACGAGGCAGTAGCAGAGATAAAAAGATGCAGCGGCTCTCAATTTGATGCAGAAATTACCAGGGTTTTTCTCGACTCCACCTTGAATAAAATATCGGCTTTAATGTAGTAAATCTATAGAATTTTATCATCGATAAAATATATAATATATTATGGTTATGAAGAATGTTAAAACCGATAAAAAAACGGTATTAGTCGTTGATGATGAAGACCACGTCAGGTCATTGTTAAAGAGAATCCTCTCTAACGGCTACACTATTATCGAAGCCACCAACGGACAACAGGCACTAAACTCAATTCATAATCAACGGCCCGATATAATTTTAATGGATATAATGATGCCAAAAATGAACGGGGATGTCGCCTGCCATATAATAAAAAACGATCCACTCACTTCTGACATTCCGGTAATCATGCTTACCGCGCTCGATTATGAATTAAACAAAAAGCTCAGTCTGGATGTAATGGGAGCCGATGATTATATAACCAAACCATTCGACCCTCAAACACTGATGGCAGCAATTAACAAGTTGCTGGATAATAAATAATTATATAGTACTTTTTTACTACATAATTATTAAGAAAACATGCCTGAATTTATTGACCTTAGCACAATTTAATACTATACTTTAGTTATATATTGCTTAACCAAAAGTTTGCAAAATAAAAAGGAGGTTGTTCATGAAATCACAGTTACAGGAAATGGTAAAGAGAGTTTTTAGCGATGAGAGCACCAAAGAACAGTTTCTGGCAAATCCCGACAGCGTAATGAGCCGCTACAACCTGACCGAACATGAGAGAACAGCCGTTTTGAATACCAGTTCCAGATTAGGTCTTGCAACCTCCAATTCACCGGCGTTAGCGGCAAGCATTCAAGCAGGATTGCTTTGGTTTTAACAACATTCTATAGTTAAGTTCCATCTAAATGTACGATGGTAATGCTAGACAACTTCTAAGCGAAGAGATGAATTACTTCATCTCCTTGCTCCCAGAAGAAATGGGTTGTTATGCCAGAGAGCCGCTTACAGTAAGCAGGAGAGCGTTGTCCGTTACAGATGAACATGAACCTCCCTGGATTTTACTGCCAGCAGTGGTCTGTGGAGCTATTTGTGGTATATCTGAAAAGGCTATCCCTATTTGTGCCTCCCTTCAATTTTTTATGGCTGCCGGAGACGTATTTGATGATATAGAAGACAACGATTCTCCGTTATCGCTTTGTTCCAAATACGGAACAGCGATAACAAATAATATAGCAACTACCCTTCTTGTACTTGGAGAAAAAGCTATTGCCAGGCTCAAAGATAGAGATATAGAAGAAAAGACTATAGTCCGTATTCTCGAAACCATAAATTCATATTACCTGACTGCCTGCGCAGGGCAACATCTGGATTTATCATGTGGTAATAAGATTAATATTTCAGAAGATGATTATCTCAGAATTTTGAGCTTAAAATCCGCCTCCCAAATTGAATGTGCCTGTTACACAGGTTCAATATTAGCTACCGATAACAAAGAAATACACGATATCTTCAAAGAATTCGGTTATAATCTGGGAATGATGGCTCAAATCATCAATGATATATCCGGGATAATTAATGAGAAAGACTTATTAAATAAGAAAATTACCCTGCCAGTCATTTTCGCACTGTCACAAACAGAAGATGCAAATCATAAACAATTAAGAGATTACTACATTAACCGATTGTATTCAACAATCGGCGAAGAACAAACCTTAAAAATCCTTTCAGACACCGGTGCCATACATTATACTGCTATTAAACTGGAATCTTATAAAATATATGCATCAGATGCATTAGATAAAGCCGATAGGGCAGGAATAAATACAAAAAGATTGCGAGATTTCCTTAAATGAGCCTTTTCAATGCTAATGAAATTAAATTTAATGCTGTTTTAAGTAAAGTAGGCTATAAAAAATGGGGGATATTTATATATCTTCTTAGCTTTTGTATTGTAACAATTTCAGTAATATTTTTTATAATAAGCATTAACAAACCTTTTATAGGGGTATCCTTTTCTCTTACCGATGACGGCTGGAGTGTTCAGAGTATAGATTTTTCAGGGCTTGGACAGCAAGCAGGAATAAGTATTGGCGACATTCCTATAGAAATTAATGGAAGCCCTTCTGCTGATTTTTTGAAGGATTATGAAAAAGAAGGAAAATGCGTTGGAATCTATATTAAACAACTAACCGTAACAAACAACGATGAACAATCTATATTTGTAACCGTAGAAAACACTTCACTTACTAACCAATCCAAACTTGAAATATTATCATATTTTCTAGTATGCATAATATTTTGGGTAACAGCTTACTATGTTTTTCAAAAAAGACCACATAATACGGCAGCAATATTATTGCTTTTATGTTCCCTTGCATTTGGATTAGCCATCAGCGGAAATGCTGCTTTACTAAGAATGGTTCCAACTGCTTCATTTCTATCTATAGTAGCAACAGTTATAGGTCCGTGGTTATTAGTACATTTTTTTATAGTTCTACCAGAAGAAAAAACTAAACTGAAAAATAATGCATTATTATACATGATTTATATACCAGCAATAATAACTATCATATTATCTCCATTTATCGGATTTACTAATGGTGAGCCAGTGTCTTTTTTCCGAAGTATTCGTCTATTTGAAATGGGGGCAGGATTCTTAGCAGTAATACTTGTAGTGATTTTTAATTATAAGAGCGCGACTTCTCCCAGAACACGACAGCAAATGAAAATATTGCTACTATTTACAATTGCTGCGGTAGCCCCATTTTTACTGCTCAGTATACTACCAATGGCTATCTCAGAAAATATAATAATTCCTGCTAGTTTAAGTATTACATTTATAGCACTCATTCCTATAGGTATGGGATATGCAGTAACAACCCAAAAGCTATTAGATATTACTATTATTATCAAACGAGGCGTTGTTTACGGTGCAATCTCAGTGGTAATAGCATCTATTTTTTCCATTGCTATTGTTATCATGTTCTTTTATGTAAAAAATCTGACTATATTGCAAGGGATAGCAATAGCTTTATTATTGGGCATTCTTGCCAGCTTACTCTTCGGCCCAGTTAAAACCAGCATCGAATCCCTGGTGGACAAATTCTTTTACAAGGATAAATACGACTACCGGAAAGTGTTACAGGAACTGGGAGCTTCCCTTAACTCCATTACGGATATCGTTACCGGTTCCACGCTGGTAGTAAATACCCTGGCAGATAGAATCAATCTGGATGGAGCATGCCTGTTCACAACGACTGAAGGATGGAAATTTGAAATCGTCGCAGCCAGTGGTATATATATGAAAGCAGAACAGCAAAAACAATTGGTGGAGCTGCTATCAGACCGCAACAGCAGCATAGAATTCCCGAATTCATCTATAATCGTCAATCCGAATGTGGAATTCCTGATTCCCCTGGTTGCCAGCGATAAAGAAATAGGAGGCATCTGCCTCTCGCCCAAATCGACAAAGCAGAGATATTCTTCGGACGACTTATTCTTAATACAGGGATTGGCCCCGGTTGTCGCCGTTTCACTGCGCAGCTGGATAATTATCGCCATGGATATAGCCGAACGCAAACGAACAGAAGAAAAACTCAGGAATGCAGCAGAAGAATGGCGAATAACATTCGATTCAATCCCTACACCCGTATCGCTTCAAAGCAAGGATTTTAAAATACTTCGCATAAATAAAGCATACGCCGACCTTTTTAATGTAAATCCTGCGAATATAATCGGAAAAACCTGCTACGAATTAGTACATAAAATGGATAAACCTATAGCAGAGTGCCCTCATATAAAAATGCTGGAGGCCCAAGATTCATCTGTCGTTGAAATACACGACGCAGAACTGGATAAATTCCTTGAGATAACCGTATCCCCTATTATGAATTCGCAAAACGAAGTAGTCGCCTCAATTCATATCATAAGAGATATTACACAGGTCAAGAAAGCGGAGGAAGAAAAAAGGCAGCTTCAGGAAAAAGCTGAAATTTCCAGCCGGCTCGCTTCTGTAGGAGAAATGGCCGCCGGCATCGCCCATGAAATAAATAACCCCCTAACAGGCGTAATCGGTTTTTCGGATATGCTGCTGGAAAGAGACCTGCCTCCGGATATGAAAGAACAGGTAGAAATTATCGCTGACGGAAGCCGCAGAGTGGCTGATATCGTAAAGCGATTGCTTACCTTTGCACGACAGCACAAGCCTGTAAAAGCGATGGTCGATATAAATGCACTTATAGATAATACACTGAATATGCGTAATTATGTTCTCAAGACCAACAATATTTCCGTAAATACAAATTACGACTTAAACCTGCCTTTAATTACTGTTGACCCGGGGCAAATTCAACAGGTCTTTTTAAACCTGATTATCAATGCCGAATATTCAATGAAGAAAACCGGTAAACCGGGGAATTTGACTGTTACGACTAAAAAGGTCGGAGATAAGGTGCAAATATCTTTTGCAGATAACGGAACCGGTATTTCACATGAAAATAAAAAACGCCTTTTCCAGCCGTTTTTTACCACGAAGCCTGTCGGAGAAGGGACGGGGCTGGGTTTAAGCCTGTCACGCTCAATAATTACCGAACACAAGGGAACGATAAACGTCGAAAGTGAATCAGGCAAAGGGGCAACTTTTATAATAGAATTGCCGGTAATCAAAGATGAAGTTCAGAGTGAAGCAATAGAAACCGAACCGATCTCGAAAACAGAAAGCAATATCAAACAAACAAATATTCTTGTCGTCGATGATGAACCGGCCATACAACAGTTTGTCAAGTCGACACTCGATATCTCTAAATATACTGTAGATACAACCGGCGACCCGCAAGATGCATTGAAAAAAATAGCCGGCATAAACTACGACCTGGTAATAATAGACATCAGGATGTCTGGCATGAACGGACTGGAATTGTACGATAAAATCGTCAGCGACAAGCCTTTCATGTCTACAAAAATACTGTTTACAACCGGCGATGCCGAGAATATCGAAGTCAAAGAATTTTTTCACAGGAACAATCTCCCGTTTATCAGAAAACCATTCGACCACAAAATCATCGAAAAAAAGATACGGGAAATGCTGGGATTTTAGCAATCTGATAACAAACCTTGTGCTTGAGATTGATAGCTTCACAACCAGCAATCAGGCTTAATTTTGCCTTTACTTTAACAGTTCTGCTAAAATAACCGGGAAGTTATTTAAAGAATAGTAACGTTTATTTTCCTCCAACTGCATTCCAATGTATTTTATTTAATCATTTTTAAACAGGAGTATATTATTATGAAAAAATTCAGTTATTTAATTGCCTTCGCTGTTTCAGGTATCCTGATTGCCTTAACAGTTCTGTCCGGATGTAGTTCCCCTCCTGCGGAAACCATCACTGCAACAGAAACCGCATGGAAAACCAGTACCGTTACAACTACATCTACCGTACCGGTTCCGACTACCGTAACAATAACCTCTCCCACAACGATAACCGTTACTTCTACAGTCAATACCAGCGGTACAACCACAACCTCATTTTCGACAAGCGCGTCAACGACCACTGCCAATCCTTACAGCCATTTTCATGGTTACCTGCTGGAGGGATATCCTGAAGACATCTGGCCTCTCTACGGAGAACTGGCAATCGATAGCTGCGCGCTGGATATCCAGTTCCCGTCTTACAATGCAACTGGTGTTTATGTAAACCGTTACAATGTTATTTACGTTACCGATAAAACCCAGGAAGAAATCACCGAATATTATAATTCCCTTCTCCAGACAACAGAGGATTCCAGTTTTTACGACGCTGTGGGAACAATCGGCGGCTACGAAGTCGATGCGCGCTGGGATTACTGGAGCGGAGACAACATAGTGTATCTTTCGGTTCTGCTGCCGAACACATTGAATATTACCAGCAATCCATTCCATGCAGATTTCCCGGAATCGCTTGAAAACTTATATGAATTGGGCAACATGTGGGCAGAAGACTACACCTGCAACAGCAATCCTCCCGCAGGTGAAATAATAGCTTCCAAATTATTCAGCCATACAGGTTCTTTTGAAGAAGCTTTAGATTATTACCGTGCGCTTTACGGCGATACACAGGATTATGAAGAAACGATTACTGAGAAATACGAGGGGCAATCTATACATCTTTCCGGAGTTATTGATGACCTGTCGTTTACCGTTATTATCGGAGTGTGGGGCAAAGCCGATATGATTCAAATAAGCTATTCAAAATCCCAGCAAGGCTAATCTTATAGCATTAAGACACCCCTGCATCAGGCATTTATAGATACAGGGGGTGTCTTTTAAGAGTAAAGTTTTTTGACGAGGCTATCGCCACCAAGTATAATTAAACCGCAGAGAAAATTAGTCGTCCATCAACTTAAACTGCTGTTTTATGTTAACTCACTGGAGAGGTGTCCGAGTGGTTCATGGTGCCGCTCTCGAAAAGCGGTCTTCGCGCAAGTGAAGCGTGGGTTCGAATCCCACCCTCTCCGCCATTTTCAAATTTCCCCCAACTATTTCGGTAAAGGAAAACCTATGACAGAAATACTGGATGAAATCAGGAACAGGCTAAAAGAAAACAGTGATGAAAAGACCCGCGAAAGCGGAATGCGCTTTTTTAAAGAACAGGTGAAGTTATACGGCGTTAATACCGCCCTGGTCGAAAAAATGGGGAAAGAGTACTTCAAGATCATAAATAAAGATAAAAACAAAACGGAAATACTTGCCATGTGCGACGAACTCTGGCAATCCGGATACATGGAAGAGTCATTCATCGCCTGCAACTGGGCTTACTCGCTTAACAAGGAATACGAGGAAACGGACTGGCAGGTCTTCGAAAAATGGGTAAAAAATTATGTAGGCAACTGGGCATCATGCGATACGCTTTGCAACCACACTATCGGTTCTTTCGTAGAAACGTATCCGCAATATGTAAACGAATTGAAACAGTGGGCTAAATCCGCAAACAGATGGGAAAAACGTGCCGCAGCGGTAACTTTGATAATTCCGGCCAGGCGCGGGCTGTTTTTAAAAGATATCTTCGAAATTGCCAATATATTACTGCAAGATAAGGATGACCTGGTACAGAAAGGCTACGGATGGATGCTTAAAGCGGCCAGCCAGGCCCACGAGAAAGAAGTTTTTGAGTTCATCATGGAAAATAAACAAACCATGCCCCGTACCGCCCTGCGTTATGCGATTGAAAAAATGCCCAAAGAGCTGAAAGACAGGGCAATGGAAAAGTAGTCCGGTCAAAACTTAAAAGAGAATTTTATAAGCCCTTGCAATTATTTACCTTTAACTGGAATTAAGACACAAAATATAATACAATATACCAGGCTTATTTATTACTGATAAGGCCAATCCGGAGAGGTTCTGCAGTGGTTTAACAGGCACGCCTGGAAAGCGTGTGTCGGGGTAACCTGACCGCGGGTTCGAATCCCGCCCTCTCCGCCATCTAATCTCCCGTTTATTTATAAACCCGTTTGACAGCGGATTTTCTTATATAAGAAAGGTTTTAAAATGAAAGGCGGTTTTTCCGAGGTTAAATTATTCCAGGTTAAACCAGATAAGCTGGCGGAATTTGAAACCCTCATAACAAGCGTTGCAGCGGCGCAACAACGACAACCCGGTTGTATCGATATAAAATATGTAAAGCGATTTTTCACGATAGACGGAGTCGAATCAGGGAATCCCCCGAGAGAGTTAACAAAGGTAGTAAAATGCGTCAAGTATTTTTCGTACTGGGAATTCGATAACAAGGAAAACTACGGAAAAGCAATCGAGTGGTTTTTCGATAGTTATGGAAAAGAAATTCAAAGGCTGCTTATCATGCCTTTCGATATTAATTGCGGGAATACCATTTATTAAACAGATGACAGGCATTACCCCATAGCCACTATCATCAAAGCGAAGATATATTTATCAATCGCCCCTCCCGCATTTGGATTTTTCATTATTAATTATTATTGTGCTAGAATGTAACCACTTTGACTACTATTAATGACAGCAACAAATACTGGATTGGCTTCAACCTGATTCCCGGTATCGGCAGGGTAAAATTCACCCAGATTGAAAATTACTTCGGCGATATTGAAAAAGCATGGCATGCCGGCCCTGATGAGTTCAAAAAAGCGGGACTGGACGATAGTGCCGTCAATTCCGTTGTTCAATGGAGACCCAAAATATCTCTCGATGCCGAGATAGAGAAACTGGAAAGATACAATATAAAAGCCTTCAATTATCACGACAACGGCTATCCCTCGCGGCTGAAAGAAATACACGATTTCCCGCCCGTAATTTATATAAGAGGGAATATTTTAGACGAAGACGAATATTGCCTGGCAGTCGTCGGAACGAGAAACCCCAGCGCCTACGGCAGGCAGCTGACAGAAGAAATAGTATCGGAACTGGCACGAAACAAAATAACCATCGTAAGCGGACTGGCTAAAGGCATAGACACCATCGCCCACCGGTCGGCATTGAACGCCGGCGGCAGAACTGTTGCGGTGATGGGCGGGGGGCTCGACAGCGTTTATCCGGCGGAAAATGCCAATCTCGCCCGCAACATAATAAAAAACGGCGCTATGATAAGCGAATACGCTCCCGGAACAAAACCGAGGCCTGAGAATTTTCCGCGCCGCAACCGCATCATGAGCGGGTTGTGCCTGGGAGTACTTGTAATCGAAGCCGGAGAAACCAGCGGCTCACTGATTACGGCACACCTGGCATTCGAACAGGACCGCGAAGTATTTGCCATCCCCGGAAGCGTGCTATCACCGGCAAGCATCGGCACCAACAAACTCATCATGGAAGGAACAGCCAGGCTGGTCCGCAACGCCGGAGACATATTACAAGAGCTTAATTTAACCGCGGTCGCCGAACAACTGGAAATAAAAGAAGTCATTCCCTCTTCCGATACCGAAGCTCTCATCCTTAAAAACCTTGGAGCCGAACCAAAACATATCGACGAAGTCTGCCGTGCCAGCGGATTACCCGTATCCGTAACCAGCAGCACGCTGGCAATGATGGAACTCAAGGGAATGGTAAAACAAATCGGGGCAATGAATTATGCACTTTGCCGCGAAATACGGGAAAATAAAGAATTATATAAAATAGAGATTAACTAAATGAAAAACAACCTTGTAATCGTAGAATCACCGGCCAAGGCAAAAACTCTGGCCAAAATTTTAGGGAAGGGCTATACCATCAAAGCCTCTTTAGGGCATATCAGGGATTTACCGAAAAGCCGCCTGGGGGTAGATGTCGAGAATAACTTCGAGCCCAAATACGTCGTTGCCAGGGCCAAAAACAAAACCGTGAAAGAGCTCAAGGATGCCGCTAAGACGGCCTCTACCGTATATCTGGCGACAGACCCTGACCGCGAGGGGGAAGCCATTGCATGGCATCTTGTCGAGGCTATAAAACTGAATGGCACCAGATACCACCGTGTCACCTTCCACGAGATAACGCAGGATGCTATCACCCAGGCTTTCAAATCCCCGCGTGAGATAGATATGCAACTGGTAAATGCGCAGCAGACACGCCGCATACTGGACAGGCTCGTGGGTTACAAGCTCAGTCCTCTTTTATGGCGCAAGGTCAGGAAAGGATTATCGGCCGGAAGGGTTCAATCCGTAGCTGTAAAAATCATCGTAGACCGCGAGCGGGAAATCGAGAATTTCGTTCCCGTGGAATACTGGACTATCGAAGCCGAACTGTTAAAAAATCCTGCCGGAGACACCAAGCCTTTCCGTGCTATGCTGGTTAAAACCGCAGACAGTGATAAAGTAAATATCAAGAATCAGAACGAGGCAAAAGCCGTCAAGGAAGAGCTCGAAAAGGCCGATTACAGCGTCAACAAGGTCAGCACCAAGAAAACGCCACGGCAGCCGGCACCTCCGTTCATTACCAGTACCCTGCAACAGGAAGCATGGAGACGTTTCCACTTCACCGCCAAGATGACGATGGCGACGGCACAGCAACTTTACGAAGGCTTACCTGTCGGAGAAGAAGGCAGCGTCGGACTGATTACCTACATGAGAACCGATTCGACTCATGTCGCTCCTTCGGCGCTGGCGGAAGTAAGAGCATATATCTCCGAAAAGTACGGAGCGGAATATTTACCGGCGCACACCCGTTCCTTTTCCCACAAAGTAAAAGGGGCGCAGGAAGCCCACGAAGCGATACGCCCCACCAAAGTCTGGAGAACACCCGCTTCCATCAAGAAATACCTCAATCCCACGCAATATAAGATTTACAACCTGATATGGCAAAGGATGGTAGCCAGCCAGATGGCGGAAGCTACTTTTGAAAATACGGCCATCGACATCGACGCAAAATGCAGTTTATCAAAAAATAAATACCTTCTCAGAACGACAAGCTCTGTAAATATTTTTCAGGGCTTTATGATTCTCTATACCGAAGGCAAGGATGACGAAGAGGAGGATAAATCTCCGGCACTTCCAGAACTGGTAAAAGGTGACAACCTGAAGCTGCTGGGGCTTTTCGATGAACAGCACTTTACCAAACCGCCGTCACGTTATACCGAAGCGACGCTCATCAAGACACTGGAGCAATGGGGCATCGGCCGACCCAGCACCTATGCGCCGATTCTATCTACCATACAGGAGCGTGAATATGTCACCAAGCCCGGCGGCAGTTTCAAACCGACTGAACTGGGATTCATCGTCAACGACCTGTTATTCCAGCACTTTCCCAATATAGTAAACATAGATTTTACGGCGCATCTTGAAAACGACCTCGATAAGATTGCCAATGAAAATCTGGACTGGATAGGGGTAGTCAAGGAATTCTACGGGCCTTTCGATAACGACCTGCAGAAAGCCGCCGAAGCAATCGAAAAGGTAAAGCTGGCAGACGAGGAAACAAACGAGGTCTGTCCTCTATGCGGCAAGCCTGTTGTAATCAAGGTCGGGCGTTTCGGAAAATTTCTGGCCTGCAGCGGCTATCCCGATTGCAAATACACAAGCTCATTCAAGATAAAGACCGGAGCCAAATGCCCGGAATGCGGAGCGGATATAATAGAAAAGCGCAGCAAAAAGAAGCGCACTTTTTACGGGTGCAGCAGCTATCCCAAATGCAATTTCGCTATCAATACGAAGCCGCTGCCGCAACCATGCCCCAAATGCGGCGGACTGGTTACGGCTTACAGAGTCAAATGGGTGAAATGTACCAAATGCGATTACAAGGATAAACTCCAGCAGGAATAAAAACCGATGCAGGAAGTTTTTAACAGGTATATCAATTACCTGATAGCGGAACGAAACGTATCCCCCTATACGGTGCGCAACTATACCAGCGACCTGGTAGGTAATTCCAAACGCGGCACCGAAAAAGGATTCTTCCAGTTCTTGAAACTGAAAAAAATAGAGTCGCTGGATAAAGCGGATAAATGGGTTTTACGCGACTATCTGGCCTATTTAGCCAATCAGGGAGTGGCTAAAGGCAGTATTGCACGCAAGCTATCGGCCATACGCTCGTTTTACCGTTACCTTGCCAGAGAAAAAATTCTCGATAAAAACCCGCTGGAACACTCCGTATCACCGAAGCTGGACAAAAGGCTGCCGGAATTTTTAACAATCGAAGAGGTAGTCCGGTTATTACAGGCGCCGGATTTATCCACCCCGCAGGGGCTACGCGACCGTGCGTTGATGGAGCTGATCTATGCTTCCGGATTACGTGTAAGCGAACTGACAAATCTCAATATCGATAACATAAACATGGAAAGCCGCGAGATACGCGTCTGGGGCAAAGGCTCCAAAGAGCGCATGGTACTGATGGGAGAACCTGCCGCAACAGCCATCAGCAATTATCTTGCCCATGGAAGGCCAAAACTGCTCGTTAAAAAAGGGGGGGGAGGGGCGTTATTCTTAAACCGCGACGGGAGCAGGCTTACCGAACGCATGGTACAGATACTGATGCACAAATATGCAAGGTTGGCCGGCATAGATAAAAACGTACACCCTCACCTGCTGCGCCATACCTTTGCCACGCATATGCTCGATGGCGGCGCCGACCTCAGGGTGGTACAAGAATTGCTGGGGCACGCCAACCTGTCTACCACACAGATTTATACCCATGTAACCCAGGGTCAGGCACGCAAGGTATATCTCTCCGCCCACCCGATGGCTAAACTGGAAGGGAACACAAATGAAGATAAACAATCGAATCAATAAACTCAGGCAAATACTGAACGAAAAAGGGGTAGATGCCATTTTAATATCCCAGCCTGAAAACAGGTATTACATGTCGGGATTCAACGGTTCTGCCGGGTATCTTTTCATCACGCAGAAACAAAAGGTTCTGGCTACCGATTTTCGTTATGTCGAGCAGGTAAAAAGCCAGTCCCCCGATTTCAACCTGTTCCAGATATCGGGAAGCCTCAGCAAATGGTTCCCGGAAATACTTAACGGGCTGAATGTTAAAACACTCGGTTTCGAATCTGCAGATACAAGCTTCGAAAGATATCAGTCCATGTCTGGAATAATCGAAAAAACAGGGATAAATTTACAACTGGTACCATTGACTGATACGGTAGAAAACATAAGAGCCGTAAAAGACCAGGAGGAAATCGATTGCATCAGGCGTGCGGCCGAAATAAGCGACAGGGCATTTAAACACATCGCTGAAATCATTCATAAGGGAATGACGGAACTGGAACTGGCCTGGGAACTGGAAAAAACCATGCGTGAATACGGCAGCCAATCCATGCCCTTTGAAATCATCGCAGGCTCCGGCCCCAATGCGGCACTGCCTCATGCCAGACCATCGGAACGTGCTATTCAACAAGGAGAGCCGATTGTAATAGATTTCGGTGCGAAAGTGGAAGGATATTGCAGCGATGTCACCAGGACACTATGCCCCGGGGAAACGGATGCAACCTTCAATAAAATATATCGAATAGTGCTGGATGCCCAGATGTCAGCCATCTCGAAGATTGTAGAGGGAACAACGGGCGCCCAGGCAGACGGATTCGCCAGGAAAATCATCGAAGAAGCCGGGTACGGAGAAACATTCGGACACAGCCTCGGGCATAGCCTCGGTTTAGCCGCCCACGAAAAACCGACCCTCAGCCGAAATTCGCAGGATACCCTGACCGAAAACATGGTCTTTACCATAGAGCCGGGGATTTACCTGCCGGGGTGGGGAGGAGTAAGAATCGAGGATACAGTCATGATAAAAAATGGTAAAATAAGCGTACTTTCACAATCAATCAAATAGATTTTCAGGAGAGCAAATGTTAAGCGGTTCAGAATTAAGAAAAGGCGTTGTTATCGTATTGAACGATAAACTTTACCAGGTTATCGATTACAAGCATATAAAAATGAAAAGGACGGCGCTGGCACATGTAAAACTTAAGGATATCGTCGGCGGGCATACTATCGAGCAGAGCTTCCAGTCGGATGATAAAATCGTTAAAGCCACCATGGACACCCGCGACATGCAGTATCTTTACAACGACAGCGGCTTATATTACCTGATGGATACGAAGACTTTCGAACAAATCACCATCAACGAATCTCAACTGGGGGATTCTATCGACTACCTGAAAGAAGGAATGCTGGTAGAGGTATCGAGCTATAAAGAACAAATATTGAGCATTGAAATCCCCGTTGCCGTCGAACTCGAAGTTACCGAGACCGAACCCGGATTTAAAGGGGACACCGCAACTGCCGGAACAAAACCGGCTAAACTCGAAACCGGCGTTAACGTACAGGTACCTTTGTTTATTAACATAGGAGATATAGTCAAGGTGGATACCAGGACAGGTGCTTACCTGGAAAGGAAAAGCTGATATATGCTGAAAGCCGACCTGCACACGCATACCCGGTATTCACCCGATTCCTGTAATTCGCTGGACGATATAATTAAACAATGCCTCAAAACAGGCATAAACTGCCTGGCTGTTTGCGACCACGGAACGACCGAGGGGGCGCTGAAATTGCAATCGACAGCACCCTTTAAAGTGATTGTCGCCGAAGAGATTTTAACCCCTTACGGAGAAATAATGGGGATGTTTCTCAAAGAGACCATCCCCAGCCATATTTCCCCCGAAGAAGCGATTAAAAGGATAAGGGAACAAGATGGACTCGTCTGTATTCCGCATCCGTTCGATAAATTCCGCTCTTCAGCCTTTCAGGGGATAAATCTCGAACCACTCAAGGACGATATAGATATTATCGAAGTTTACAACGCCAGGACTCTTCCCTTCCAGAACCGCAGACTGGCACTTGAATTCGCTCAAAAAAACAACTTCAAGCAGAGTGCCGGCAGCGATGCCCACTCCATCCCGGAAATAGGCAGAACCTATATCGAAATGCCCGAATTCAACGGCAAAGAAGACTTTTTAAAAGCACTCGCACAGGGAAAAATCACGGGACGCTCCTCGAGCCCGCTCGTGCATTTCGTCAGCGTGAAAAATAAAATTATGAAAAGGTTCAAGTAAAATGTATCATTTCGGCTGGTTTTCGACAGGCAGAGGCAGAGGATCACGGGAACTCTTCAAGGTTGCCTTAAACGGCATCAAGACCGGACAGATAGGCAATGCCGAAATTTCTTTTGTCTTTTGCAGCCGCGAACAGGGTGAATCGCCCGAAACCGACCAGTTTATTGAACTTGTAAAGAGCCACCGCATTCCGCTTATCTGTTTTTCATATCAGAAGTTCAAGGGCGACAGACCGGATAATGATGTTGACGAACCGTTACCCGAGTGGCGGCTCGAATACGACCGGCGGGTCATGGAACTGCTCAGGGATTTCCATCCAGACCTCTGCGTGCTGGCGGGCTATATGCTCATAGCAGGAGAGGAGATGTGCGAAAAATACAAGATGCTCAACCTGCATCCGGCAGCACCCGGCGGCCCCAAAGGAACATGGCGCGAAGTTATCTGGCAGTTGATAGAATCCGAAGCAACAGAGACCGGCGTGATGATGCACATGGTTACACCGGAACTCGATAAGGGCCCGGTCGTCAGCTATTGCACCTTTCCGATTACAGGAAAGCCTTTCGACGAATACCGGCAGGCTGTTAAAGGAAAGACGGCTACCGAAATCAAAGAAATACAGGGCGAGAATAACGACCTTTTCAAAGCTATCCGTGAACACGGGATGAAAAGAGAGTTCCCGCTGATACTGTCCACTATGGCCGCTTTCAGCGCCGGTAAAGTAGCTATCTCCGACGGCAAAGTGCTTGATGCGCAAGGAAATCCGATTAACGGATATAATCTCACAGGGGAAATCGAAAAGCTGTTAAAAGATAAGAAATAGTCGTTAGCTCCCTCTTCAGAATAACGGATAGAGAATCGTCGTTGCGAGCCTCAACTTGTTGGGGCGAAGCAATCCCTACAATACAACATAATCACCCCGCCCCGTATATAATATAAAATACTTTTGTATTTTAAAGCGCAAACATTACAAGATCGTACGGGAGAGATTGCTTCGCCTTCCCTTCGGGAATGGACTCGCAATGACGTTACCATAATTGTCGTGCTGAGTGCGTGGTAATCGAAAGAAGTAGTTAATTATGCAAATAAAACGGCAGGATATCGCTACCCCGCCGTTTTTTGTCGTTTCAATTTTGACAGAAAGTCAGCTTATTTTTTCTCTTCTTCCGGCTTGGTTAAAATCTCGTCGATTAAACCGTATTCGACAGCCTGCTGCGGATTCAGATAGAAATCACGGTCGGTATCGTGAATAATCTTTTCCAGAGTCTGTCCCGTTCTTTCAACCAGAATGCCCCTTATCAAATCCTGCAGCCTCATGATTTCACGGGCGGCAATAACGATATCGGAAGCCTGTCCCTGTGCCCCGCCGAGTGCCTGATGCATATGTATAGTCGAGTTGGGCAGGGCAAATCTTTTACCCTTGGCCCCGGCAGCAAGCAAAACGGTAGCCATACTAGCGGTCATGCCGACGCAAATTGTAGAAACATCAGGTTTAATCAAGTTCATGGTATCCAAAATAGCCAGTCCGGATGCGATAACGCCGCCCGGCGAGTTTATAAAAAGCTGTATGTCCTTGTCAGGGTCTTCCCTTTCAAGAAAGAGAAGCTGTGCAACAATAACATTGGCCACCTGGTCGTTTATCTGAGTTCCCAGTATGATGATACGCTCTTTCAGCAATAGCGAATATATATCGTAAGCCCTCTCACCCCTTGCCCCGCTTTCAATCACCATGGGAATTACATTCATCGGATTCTCGTACATTGTTCGTACTCCTTTCTTTAAATATTAGCTGTCGGACGAGTTGTTAGCCTGAACGATTTCCACAAGCTTTTTAATAGTTTTCCTTGCTTTCAACAGGCTCTCGACGTTCATTCTATTATTATATTCATTCATATACTGGCGAAGCTCTTCAGCCCTTTGCCCCGCATCTTTTATCATGTTTTCTATCTCTTCATCTATCTCCGGCTCGGTAACAGTAATTCCTTCCGCTTTGGCAGCCTCGTTCACCACCAGAGACCATAGCACCCTCTTTTTTGCCATAGGCTTGCCGTTCTCTCTCAGCTTTGCGTCAGGCACCTGTTTCATCCGCTCCTCGAATTCCTTCTGGTCCCTGCAGGAAGCCTGCAACTGCTGCTTGTACTCTTCAATCAATCCCTGTAATTCCATGTCTATCATAATAGGAGGATATTCCAGTTTACTGACCTCGATTAAGTTTTCAACGACTTTTTCCTCGAAATTAGCGACGGCATTCCGCTCTTTCTCATTCTTCATATTCAAACTTATACGTTCTTTAAGAGCCTCCAGCGATTCAATACCGGGAGCGATTTTCTTGGCAAACTCATCATCGATTTCAGGCAGCGATGTCCCCTGAACATCATGTATCTTAACCGTAAAGTCCAGTTCCTTCCCTGCTACCAGCTTGGCTTCATAATCTTCCGGGAGTGCCAACTTGAACTTCGATTCCTCCCCTTTTTTCAATCCGACTATTTTTTCAGCCAGCCCGGGGATTTCCTTGGCGAAGTCGGAATTCATCTCGAACTTGACGCCCTTGTTGCGAATGAATGGCGATTCATATATCACGCCTTCCACATCAGCCGTTACAATATCACCGTACTTTATCGGACGGTCCGACACATCATAACGGTCGCCATATTGCTTACGCAGATTTTCCAGAACCTCGTTGACTTCTTCCTCGCTTACTTCCAGCGAATCGGGTTCCACCTTAATACTTTTATAATCCCCAAGTTCCACTACCGGTTTCAAGGGAACTATCATTTCGAATTTCAAAGGTTCGTTCTGCAGAATTTTCACCATCGGCTGCATCACTGCTTCCAGATTTTGTTCCTTCATAACTTTGGAACAGGTAGCCGGCACCATTTCCTTGATGGCATCTTCCAGCAGTTTTTCTCTGCCGACATGCTTTTCCAGCACCTCTCTCGGTGCATTTCCTTTACGAAACCCCGGAACTTCCGTTCTTCTTACCAGCCGTTGATATACTTTTTCCATGTACTCTTCTATCTCCGGCGCCTCTGTCTCGACAGTCAGATAACTCATACGGTTTTCCGTTTTATCCAGCGTTGCTTTCATTACTACCCCTTTATATTATTTATTCTTCACCCTGTTCATTTACCAGCTTTATATGCAGGACATCTATATCTTCCTGACTGACAACATCAGGAGCGTTAAAACATAAATCATAAGCATTCTGGTTCTTGGGGAACGGTATCACTTCCCTGATACTGCTTTCCCCTGCAAGCAACATCAGGGTACGGTCAACTCCGATAGCCACGCCGCCGTGAGGCGGGGCGCCATAGCTGAAGGCTTCAAGCAAATGGCCGAACAACTGGTCGACGGATTGGTCGGTATGCCCCATTACCTTGAAAACACGGCGCTGCAATTCGCTGTTATGAATTCTTATGCTGCCGCCACCGACTTCATATCCGTTTAATACTATATCATAACTCTGACTGAACACTTTTTCGGGATGCGATTCAAGAATCGGAATATCCTCTTCCCTGGGAGCCGTAAAAGGATGATGCATCGATTCCCAGCGGTTCGTCTTTTCATCCCAGTTAAACAAAGGAAAGTTTACCACAAAACAATATGCAAATAAATCCGGGTCGGCTAAATTCAAACGGCCCCCCATCTCCAAACGCAATCTGCCCAGCACGGTGCTGACGGTTCCATCATCACCGGCAGCTATCATCAACATATCGCCGGGTTTGGCATCAAGACGTTTCGCCATCTGTTTAACCTGTTCTAAAGTGAGAAATTTAGCTATCTGCGATTTCACCATGTCCATAGTCAAATCATCCACGCTGCCGGCAGAAGAATCAAGCAGGATGGTTACCAGCCCCTTCGCTCCGAACCCCCTGGCCATTTCATTCAACTCGTTGATTTGAGCACGCGAATAGCCGGCACACCCGGGAGCGCAGATTCCTTTTACCTTACCACCCTGGGCAACAGCAGAACTGAAAACGGCGAATTCCGAGTCTGCAACGATATCCGAAAGATTTTTTATCTCCATGCCAAAACGGATATCAGGTTTATCCGAACCGTAACGCTCCATAGCATCGGCATAGTTCAAACGAGGAAACGGTTTGATAAATTTCTTCTCCGGTTTTAATTCTTCCATGATGTCAGTCAATAAATCTTCTACTAACCGTATAACATCTTCTTCTTCAGGGAAACTCATCTCGATATCGAGCTGTGTAAATTCCGGCTGCCGGTCGGCGCGAGTATCCTCGTCACGGAAACATTTGGCTATCTGATAGTACTTTTCGATACCCGCCACCATCAGCAATTGCTTCAACTGCTGAGGTGATTGCGGCAAGGCATAAAACTTGCCCGGATAGACGCGGCTCGGTACAAGGTAGTCGCGCGCACCTTCCGGAGTTCTTTTTATCAGGATAGGCGTTTCAACCTCCAGGAAGCCACGGCTATCCATGAAATCACGCATCATCTTTACCACACGGTGGCGCAGAATAATATTGTTCTTCATCCGTTCGCGCCTGATATCCAGATAGCGGTATTTAAGACGCAGATTCTCATCGATTTCTATATCTTCGTTTATATAAAAAGGAGGGGTTTTCGAGGTATTCAGGATTTTCACACTCTCAACCAGCACTTCGATTTCTCCGGTAGGCAGTTTCAGATTTTCGGTACCCGCCGGCCGCATGGAAACCTGCCCGGTTACCTGAATAACAAATTCATTACGCAACTGGCTGGCTGTATCATGGCATTCTTTAGACGTTTCCGGGTTGAAAACAACCTGTACGACACCTTCCCTGTCCCGGAGGTCAATAAAAATCAAACCGCCATGGTCACGGCGGCGGTCTACCCATCCGGCAAGAGTTACCCTGTTCCCGCTATTATTTCTGGTAAGTTCACCACAACTATGACTTTTGAGCAAACCTCTCCCCCTAAAAATACTGAATATATAACATAAGCAAAGCTAATTATAACTCAGGGCTATATATTCTTCAAACCTTGTCCTGATTAATTAAATTATAATATTCAAAACATTACGTTTAATCGCCTTTTTATTATTTGACGCTCGGCTAGCTTTATCTTATACTATCATTTCACCGCTTCTTCAGATTTATAACAAAATATACACCACCGATTAGATATACCAATAGAAAATTTATACAACCGAATATTCCTTTATGATACAAGACATGTGTATAATTAATTGATAACATTTTTATCACCTGCATTCTGTTATTTTCTTACGAGAGGAGATGAGGCACTAAAATGACAAAATTCGATATCACATCGCTCGACCCCACCAAACTGCAGGACTGGCAGATCGCCGAAGAAGCTGAAAAATACATGAAGCCGGTTAGCGTTCTGGCCGAGGAATGGGGAATTAAGAAAGATGAGCTTTTTCCCTACGGTCATTTTATAGGCAAGGTCGATTTCCCTGTTGTCTTGGACAGGCTGAAGGATAAACCGAACGGCAAATATATAGATGTTACCGCCATCACCCCTACTCCCCTCGGAGAAGGCAAGAGCACCACTACCATGGGGCTGGTGCAGGGACTGGCTAAAAGAAATAAAAACGTATCCGGCGCCATCCGCCAGCCTTCGGGCGGCCCTACATTCAACATAAAAGGAAGCGCCGCCGGCGGAGGATTATCCCAGTGTATTCCCCTGTCCCCTTTCTCACTCGGATTGACAGGCGATATAGACAATATAACCAATGCTCACAACCTTGCCATGGTAGCGCTGACCTCCCGCATTCAGCACGAGTTCAATTACGACGATGAAACTCTGGCTAAAAAAAATTTGAAACGACTTAATATAGACCCGCGCAATGTTCAGATGAAGTGGGCGATGGACTTCTGTGCACAGTCACTAAGGGATATAGTCATCGGCATCGGCGACAAGATGGACGGCTTCATGATGCGTTCCGGTTTTGCCATAACGGTCAGTTCCGAGATTATGGCGATTTTATCGGTTTTTACCAGCCTTAAAGACCTGAGGGAACGCATGGCTAAGATAGTCGTTGCCTACGACAAACAGGGCAATCCGGTAACCACAAAAGACCTGGAAGTGGACGGAGCCATGACCGCCTGGATGGTGAGAGCCGCCAATCCCAACCTGCTTCAGACACTGGAAGGGCAGCCCGTCATGGTACATGCCGGCCCCTTTGCCAATATAGCGGTGGGGCAATCGTCCATCGTTGCCGACCAGGTGGCATTGAAGCTGTCGGATTACCATGTTACGGAGAGCGGATTCGGTGCCGATATCGGCTTCGAAAAGTTCTGGAATATCAAGTGCCGTCTCAGCGGACTGGTGCCCAACTGTGCCGTCATCGTGGCTACCGTCAGGGCGCTCAAGATGCACGGAGGCGGCCCCAAGGTTGCCCCGGGCAAACCGCTGGATGCTGCGTATACTAGCGAAAACATCGGGTTGGTGGAAAAGGGCTGTGAAAACCTGATTGCACATATCGAAACCGTAAAAAGAGCGGGTATTAATCCCGTGGTATGTATCAACAACTTCTATACGGACACTAAAGATGAAATAAATACCGTCAGGAGAATAGCCGAGCAGGCCGGAGCCAGGGTCGCCCTGTCGCAGCACTGGCTCAAAGGCGGAGCAGGCGCACTGGAACTGGCAGATGCCGTCATCGAAGCCTGCGAAGACAAAGTCGATTTCAAATTGCTTTACGAAGACAAGATGCCCTTAAGAGACAGAATAAAAACTATTGCCAGGCAGATTTACGGAGCCGATGACGTCAGCTATACCCCCGAAGCCAAAGCCAAGCTGGAGCGGCTGGAGAAAGACACTGACATTGATAAAATGGCAACCTGCATGGTAAAAACTCACCTGAGCCTGACCCACGACCCCAATATCAAGGGAAGACCGACAGGCTGGACGCTACCAATAAGGGATATCCTGACATACAACGGAGCAGGATTCATCGTTCCGGTTGCCGGCGATATAAAGTTGATGCCCGGCACCTGCTCCGACCCCGCTTTCAGGCGCATAGATGTAGATGTGGAAACAGGAAAAATAAAAGGGTTGTTCTAAAATGACTGAAGAAAATACGGAAATAAAATATACCGTACACTTTGAGCCCGACAATATCGATATATTAGTAAGGCCGGGAACCAACCTGATGGAGACGGCGGTTGCCGCCGGCGTGCATATCAACGCCTCCTGTGGAGGAGCCGGCGTCTGCGGAACCTGCAACGTCATTATCAAACACGGGCAGGTGGAAAGCGCCAGGACAGATAAAATTTCGGAACACGATTATAAAAAAGGGGTCAGGCAGGCCTGTAAAAGCAAAATTTTATCCGACCTTGTCGTGGAAATTCCGGCGACATCGAAACTGGAAAAAGCGGTTCTCGACCGGGAAGAAAAGTTTTCCTCGGATGCCTTGGCAACCGGATGGCAATTCGACCCGCCGCTGAAAAAGATATATCTCGAATTACCGCCGCCATCGTTGCAGGACAATACCAGCGACCTCTCGAGGCTGCTTAAAGGGATGAAACGGCAATGCAGTTTAAATAACGTGTCCGTTGACTTCAACATACTCTACGGATTGGCGGATATTCTGCGTGAGGGAAACTGGAATGTCACCGTTACTTTACTGGCGGATTTCAACGGCAGTTTCAAGCTGATTCGCATCGAGCCGGGGGATACAAGAACAAAGAATTATTCACTGGCTTTCGACATCGGAACGACCGCCGTAAGAGGGCAGCTGCTCGACCTGAACCGCGGCAGGGTACTGGCGCAAAGCGTCGATTACAACCGCCAGATAAGTTATGGAGAAGACGTTATCAGCCGCATAGCCTGGGCCAAAAAACCTGGCGGACTGGAGAAACTGCAAAAAGCGGCAGTCGCCACTGTAAACGACATGATAAAGAGCCTGGTTAAAAAGGCAAATATCGAAACGGAAGATATTTCTCACATCGTCGTCGCCGCCAATACGGTAATCACACAACTGCTACTGGGCTTCAATCCCGAATACCTGAGGTTGTCACCGTATGTACCGACCGCCAGTTTCGTTCCGCTCGCCAGAGCCCGCTCAACAGGCATAGAAGTAGCTGATTTCGTATATCTCTATTGCATCCCCTCAGTAGCCAGTTATGTCGGCGGGGATATCGTTGCGGGAATACTCGGTACCGGAACCTATCAAAGAGATAAATTAACACTTTATATAGATATCGGAACCAACGGCGAAATAGTGATAGGCAATAAAGACTGGATGGTAACCGCCGCCTGTTCCGCCGGCCCTACCTTCGAGGGGGGCGGCATAAAGCACGGCATGATAGCCACATCGGGCGCTATCGAGGACTTCGATATTAACAACCGGACATACGAACCGCTTATCACTACGATTGATAACACCAAACCGAAGGGAATCTGCGGCTCTGGACTGATAAATATTGCGGCAAAACTGCTTGAAAAAGGGGTTATCGACCAAAACGGGAAATTCAACAAAGGGCTTTTGAACAGGAGGATACGGGAAGGCGACAACGGATTCGAATACGTGCTGGCTTACGGTAACGAGACGCAAACATATAAAGATATAGTCATCAGCGAGACCGATATCGCCAACCTGATACGTTCGAAGGCAGCCATGTATGCAGGTTACCAGACACTGCTTCAGAGCGTCGATAAAAAATTCGCCGACCTGCGGCAGGTAATCATAGCGGGGACTTTCGGAAGCAACATAGATATAGGAAACGCCATAACCATCGGGCTTATACCCGATATTCCGCGTGACAGGTTTCTGTTCATCGGCAACGGTTCGTTGCTGGGAGCAAGACTGGCATCTTTCTCCTGCGATTTGTTATACGAAGGGAGAAATATCGCATCCATGATGACCAATCTGGAACTTTCCGAAAACAGTTCTTTTATGGATAATTATATTGCAGCCCTGTTCTTGCCGCATACCGATACCAATGAATTCCCGTCGGTAAGAATCGGAGGAAAATAAATAATGACAGCAAAAATCATTGACGGCACGACTATTGCCAGGCATATTCGCGAAGAACTGACTGAGGAAGTCACCCGGCTAAAAAAACAATACGATATAGTACCGGGACTGGCTACCATCCTGGTAGGCGGCGACCCGGCATCTCAATTATATGTAGGCATGAAGGTAAAAACCTGTAAAACCATGGGATTATACTCCGAGAACTACGAACTGCCTGACGGAACCAGCGAAAAGGAATTGCTGGCACTTATTGACCGTCTGAACGACGCCTCCAATATACACGGGATACTGGTACAGGTCCCCCTGCCGCCGCATATTCATGAAAATACCGTACTGGCGGCTATCAGCACCATCAAGGATGTAGATGGCTTCAACCCGGAAAGCATCGGCAACCTGATGATAGGAGAAGCCAATTACCTGCCCTGTACCCCGCTGGGGATACAGGTTTTACTGGAAAAATCAGGAATAGAAACCGAGGGAGCCGATGTGGTAATTATCGGTAGAAGCAATATACTGGGAAAACCGATGGCTGGCATACTGATGCAAAAAGGCAAAGGAGCCAATGCCACCGTTACCGTATGCCACACAAAGACCAGAGATTTGGCTGCGCATACAAGAAGAGCCGATATTCTTATTGCCGCCGCCGGCAGTAAACCACGGTTTATTACAGCAGACATGGTCAAAGAAGGTGCTGTCGTTATCGACGCCAGCACTCACCGCATCGGGGAGACGCCGGACGGCAAAGCTATTATCTGCGGTGATGTCGATTTCGAATCGGTAAAAGAGAAGGCCAGCGCTATAACGCCGGTTCCGGGCGGCGTCGGCCCCATGAC
>DAOUFJ010000002.1:0-25518 GCA_034429935.1 Dehalococcoidales bacterium | reverse complement strand
GGTTGCCACTATCTTGTCGATTTCTCCGGACTGCTCGCCCAGCCTGGTTATCTTCTGTGACGTGAAACCGATGGCCTCCCGAATCTTCTCCATGCCATCCACTGTCTGTTTCGCCATCACGGCTCCATTCTTGGCAACCTCTGCCGATTTTGAGGAGACATCGGCAGCCTGCGCCGCTTCATCCGTAGCTTTATTGGAAGCATCGACAACTTTCTTAACCGTGCTCAGTGTCTTTTCTATTTCCCTGGACTGTTCCTGAGCCCCCTTCGATATCTGTTCGATTGCCGTGGATAACTGACCCATCGCATGCGTAGTTTCCTGCAACGAAGCCGACTGCTCGCTGGCCCCCCTGGCTACCTGCTGGCTGGTGCTGGCAATCTGCTGCGTCGCCTGTCCCGCCTGCTCGGAGGCCTTTGACAATTGCACACTGGCTTCCGTCAACCCTTTTGCCGTGTTGGTCAGTTTGGTCATAAGAGCACGCAGGTCATTCAACATCCTGACAAAAGCGACCCCCATAGCATCCTTTTCGGAACGCGGTTTGAATTCTATGGTAAGGTCGCCGCTCGCCATCTTCTCAAAACCGGCGGATATTTCCTTCTGACTGGTTACTATGTTCTGGAAACACCTGGACAGGTCACCGACTTCATCGCGCCTGTTTATATCCAGTGCAAACTCCCTGTCAATATCGCCTGCCGCCAGGGCATCCCCGATTTTTACTATACTGCCTAAAGGCCTGGTAGTGCTGGCTATCAATACATTACATACCAGAACACCCATAAGAACCCCCGAAACAGCAACTATTATCTGCAACGTTCTTTGCAGGCTTTCCGAGTCTGACAGGTCATTACCGGCCAAATCGGAGAGTAAAGCTGCCCCGCCATAATATTCACTGGATTTATCGGCACTGCCGTCGAGTTCCTGGGCTAATACATCCAGTTCTGCCAATGCCGTGACCTCATCCTGAGTCCTCTGTTTATATAAAGCGCACTGGTTTTCAAAACTATTGATGTTCGCCGACATGGAATCTGTAGCCGCCTTCAAAGTGTCACTTCCCGCAACGAGACCGGTTAATTCGGTCAGTTCAGATTTTAAAACGGTAAATTGTGCTTCCACCGCATCATAAGCAGTGTCGGTCTCAACAGAATAATAGTAAACAAACAACATCTGCAGCATATTGAAATCGCTTTCAAATTCAAGCAGTTTAAAGACGGCATCAGAATTACCCTGTGCCACACTTTTTACTTCATTGATGACAGTATTAATTTCTGTTCCGAGGTTACCAGTTGCATTAAAAATCGTGCTTTTTACATCTACAGCATCGATAACATCCTGGAAAATCAGGACATAGTCATCGAGTACACCTATCATATCTTCGGCAGTAGAAGCTATTTCCTTCGAGTTGGTAAGACTAATTATTTCCCGCAGAATTTCCTGCCCTGTACGGCATGCATTTTGTACACTATCCCCATACTGTATATCGCCCCCGGAGATGAAATCCCGCCTGTCATTCCCCGCCTGTATAACCGTTTGAACTACATCATCGGATAACGTTAATATTTCGCTACTGTTAGATACATCGCTCATGAATACAATGGAAACACCGGAGGCAAATAAAGCCAAAACGATGTTAGCGTAAACACCGAAAATTATTTTTGTTCTAAACTTAAAATTATTTATCCACTTCATGAAGTTTCCCATATATTTTTCTCCTTGCCACCTTTAAAAATTACAGCATTTTTATTTAAGTTCATTATTCTTAACGCTTAAATCAATCCACTTTCAACCCTTTTAATATTATGCCTTCATATAACTAAGAATAAGATAAAAAAGTGTCATTAAAATGACACTTTTTGCCTATTTTGACCCAATTACAGGCCAACACATATAGAAATAAAGTCTATTCATTACCGACAATGTCAATCTATAACAAATATAAACGATGACAACACAAACTATTCATTTAGCTTATTTTTTGCCTTTTGACACAACAGCACTTATAAATAATCAATCAATATAATATTCTTGTTAATTCATGGAAATTTAAACGGATATTTTAATTGAATACTAATATAAATCTACTATATTAGTATTGATTTCAACGATATTGTAGTCTATCATATTGATTAGTCATCTCCAGACATTCTTCCAACAGGGTATATACAGCATGGAAGAAAAAGAGATACAACAAATCATAGAGATACCACACCAACGGAATGTGACTTCTAAACAAGAAGGTCCCCTATCGAATTTTAGCAATAATAATTTCTTTAACAGAGATAATTTATACAGGGAAGTTATTCAAAGCGAACTGGATGGCTTCTTTCTCACTGATATAAACGGCAACATTCTGGATGTTAATGATAATTTCTGCAAAATGGTCGGTTATAATCGTGATGAAATTATATCCATGGGGCTAAAAGGAATTGATACTAACTTTATCATCGAACCAGAGATAATACCACATGAATTATACTAAAATAGGGTAATCCCCATTCAATAAAAGTATTTACACGACATATTTATTGTATTAATATTACTTAACATACTTTCCCGTTAATATGCGTCAATAGTATCAAAACACCTGAATATTATGAATAAATATAAAAAAATACTTGTTGCGGTTACATTGATTACATCATTAATCATGATTCCCACCCGGATAGATGTAGAAGCCTCTTCCGACGACTATTTAAAATTCGAGAGCATCAACAGCGTACAAGGTCTTTCTCACAACAATGTAAACGCTATTTTCCAGGATCATTATGGTTATATGTGGTTCGGGACTTCGTTAGGGCTAAATAAATATGACGGCGTAAATTTCTACATCTACAAGCATGACCCAACTATAGCTGATTCCATTTCCAATTCGAGTATAACAGCAATTTACGAAACAGAAGAGGATGAATTGTGGATTGGTACAACCTGGGGATTAAATAAATATAACCGTAAAACAGACACCTTTATTAGTTACTTAAATGATACGGATAATCCAGATAGTATCAGCGGCAACAGCATTACCGTGATATACGAGGATGGCAACGGAAAACTATGGATAGGCACTACAACAGGTCTTAATAGCTACAACCAGATAACCGATACATTTAACGTATATAAAAATTCTTCTGACGATGAAAACAGCATAAGCAACGATTACATTACTGCAATATATGAAGACAGTTCCGGGAATCTATGGGTCGGAACAATAGATGGACTGAACATACTTAATACCAAGACTAATGACTTTGCACAATATTCAAATAATCCGGATGATGAAAATAGCCTCAGTAACAATCACATTACTGCAATTTACGAAGATAGCAGAAGCACAATCTGGATTGGAACGGCAACGGGAATAAATAAATATAATTCCCAGAATAAAACATTCACCAGCTATCTTAACGACACGTCCAATACACAGGACACCAGTAATGAATACATCACTTCAATCTGTGAAGATGATACCGGCTATCTGTGGATTGGAACCCGTTTGGGGTTAAATAGACTGGATGTAGAAAGCATGGATTTTCATACTTATGTTCCAGATTCGGATAATCCCAATAGTCTCAACACAGACCGCATAACAGCCTTGTATAAAGATGCCGAGGGAAACATATGGATAGGAAGTTATTACGGGATAAATAAGATTAATTTCAGTAAACAGGTTATCAAATATTACTATACGGGTGTTTTAAACAACAATGCCGTATCCAATATTCGCAGCATTGACGGTATCGATTTATGGCTAAAAACAAGATTGGGGCCTATCAGATTCAACAGTGAAGAATACGTTATAGAAGAGATGTGGCCTGATATATTTACAAACCAGAACTATTCCAATTCCAGAATGAATTCTTTTTGTGTGAGCTCTGATGGTTTCCTGTGGGCAGGAACGGACGGATACGGGCTGGAGAAATTCGACACTGAAACAGGCGAGTTAACCACGTATGAATACATACCCAATGAGACAAACTGTATTTCAGGGAATACTATAATATCACTCTACGCCACTATGGATGGAATAGTATGGATTGGCACTTCAGAAGGATTATGCAAATTCGACACCACGACAGACAGCTTCACTCAATATAAAAATGAAACCGAATTTCCGGAAAGTATTCAGACGGGAAACATCTGGATAATATATGAAACTGATGATAAATATTTATGGGTCGGTACAAACGAAGGCTTTTATAAAATCGACCTGATAAACGGGGGAGTTACATGCGTTATCGACAATGATAATTTTGGAGGACTACCCGCCAATAATATAGTTTGTTCTCTTTATAAAGACAGCCGCGGAATATTATGGATTACAACAGAGAACGGTTTATACTGCTACGATATCCTTAATAATAAATTCATCCAGCATGGATTGGAGTATCTGCTGATAAACGACATGATACGTGACGTAATCGAGGATGACAATGGCGATATCTGGATATCTACGGGAGGAGACGGATTATGGAGGTTATCGGTCAGCAATGGAACTTATACGAAATTCGGGGTAGACGATGGACTGCAATCCGATTTCTTTCTATTCAGGTCAAGCTATAAAACCGAGAGCGGAGAGCTTTTTTTCGGAACAATTATCGGGCTGATATCATTTTTCCCGCAAGATATGGACGAAGATACAAATATACCACAAATAGTCATAAATGATTTTAGTTTACTGGAAGGGACAATATCTTTTGATGAACCGATAGAGGATGTAAAAGAAGTAAAACTGCAATATGCTGACAACTCTTTTGAAATAGATTTTGTTGCCTTGAATTATGAATCCCCTGAAAACAACCAATATGCGTACAAACTCGAAGGCTTTGAGGAAAACTGGAACTATTGCAGTGCAGCCAACAGCTATACCAGATATACCAATATTCCTCCCGGCGAATATACTTTTATAGTCAAGGCATCAAACAGTGACGGTGTCTGGAACGAAGAGGGAAATTCATTAAAAATTATTATATCCACTCCATTCTGGAAACAGTGGTGGTTTATATTATCTTTAATTGCAGCAGCTTTACTGGCGGTAGTAGCAGCAATAAAATTGAGAACATATACGTTAAGCAAATATGCCCAAAAACTCGAGACACAGGTTGAAGCAAAAACCTGTGAACTGGAGAAAAAAACTCAGCATATAGAAGAGCAGATTAACAATAAAATTAGATATACCCGCGCACTGGTACACGAGTTAAAGACCCCGCTTACACCTTTGCTGGCCTCCAGCGATTTTTTGTGCTCCGAACTGGAGGATAAAATCCCGCTGCGTTTTGCCAGAAATATTAATGAGGGTGCTTTAAATCTGTCTAAAAGAATTGATGAACTTCTTGACCTGGCAAAAAGTGAAACTGGGATGATAGATATAAAACCCGAACCGATAGATTTAAAATACCTGATTAAAACTATAATCGATTATATAAAACCCGAGATAACCAAGAAGAACCTTACTTTCAACTCTCTTGTTCCGCAGAATATTCCCGCAATCAATGCCGATGAAGAACGTTTAAGACAGGTTGTATTAAATCTCCTGGATAATGCTATAAAATATAGCCCGAGCGGCGGGAATGTAACATTAAAAGTATACGAAAAAGATAACGGTATAGTCATCCAGATAAAAGACACCGGAATCGGTATAGATGAAAAAGAAATGGAATATTTATTCGAGCCGTACCACAGATTGGAAAGCGGATTGATAAGAACGGGAGGAATGGGGCTGGGGTTATTCATATCTAAAACAATCGTAGAACTACATGGCGGACACATATCGGTTAAAAGCCAGAAGGGAACAGGAAGCACATTCTGTGTGTGGCTGCCAATAAACTCGACAGAATAATTGAATTCAGGGAGGACTATATGAAGATTCTTATTATTGAAGACGACCTGTCGATAATCGACAGCATTTCCCTGATTATGCAGGTAAGCTGGCCGGAAGTCGAGGTAATTTCCACACAAAGCGGAAAGGAAGGAATTGCCATAGTCGAAAAAGAAGTTCTTGATGTAGTAATTCTTGACATAGGACTTCCCGATATACAGGGATTCGACGTGCTCAAGAGAATTCGTACTTTTTCCAACGTACCGATAATCGTGCTAACTGTTAATTCCGACGAGACCGATATCGTCAGGGCGCTCGAGTGGAGGGCCGACGAATATATTATCAAGCCATTCCGTCCATTAGAACTGCTGGCGCGCATAAAGCTGATACTCAGAAAAAAATACTACCCTCAAGGGGAACAATGTCTAAATATAGGACGTTTCCGTTTCGACGTAACCTCTCACAAGCTGGAAACTGAAAATCAGGTAATAAATCTGACAAGTACCGAATCGCTTATACTATATCACTTAGCTATGAACAAAGGGAATGTATTAAGCTTATCCACCATTGCACAAAAAATCTGGGGAGACGATTATCCCGGAGCTAATGAAGCAATCAGGGTATACATCAGGCATCTCAGGAAAAAAATCGAAGACAATCCCAATAAACCGAAATTGATTCTCACAAAATCCGGGTTGGGGTATCTGCTCGAAAAAGCCTGATATCGATTTTCATTTTCTATTTTTAAAAGGTCGGCATTTGTAATATGCCGGCCTTTTATATTTTCTGCACACGTAGAAAAACCGACCGATAAAAAATGCTTTTTATCGATATCCTCCTCATAACATTATCATTTTTTAATAATATCGTTACCACTTCATAAGATTATCGAGCACTTTTTAATTTGATTCATAATGCCGTTGCTGTAACTTGATTAGCAGGGATAGTTAAAGCGTGAAAAAAGTGAGTTTAGGAAGCGTCCTGATCTGTGAAAAAAATAAAGAAGTTCTTGATGAAATCAGCATATCGCTTCAAGCAGCGTTTCCAGATTGTATTTTGCTAACAACTGATTCAGGCAGAAAATGCATATCGATAGCTCAGGAAAAAAACCCGGACATTTTTATATTAGGTCTCGATATAACAGATATGTGCGGTTTCGAACTTATACGAGCGATACGCAGCTTATTCGAAAACTATATTATCGTTCTCTCAAATACAGGCGATGAATACGAACTGGTAAAAACAATGAAAGAAGGAGCCGACCGTTACATGAAACAGCCGGTTCATGATATCGAATTAATTGCCAGGATAAAAGCACTTATGCTTAATGAATCCATCGATAATCAGCACAATAATTGACAGGGATAAGACGACTCCATGAATTGAGGGGTTTATTATGAAAATACTCATTACAGATGCCGATTCCGACATCATAAGCGACGTTTCTTCCTCAGTGAACCTACTTATGCCTGATTGTGAACTGTCTGTTATAAATTCGGGGAAAGAGTGCCTGAATACAATTAAAAACAGCAATTCTGCCGACATAGTAATTACAGGGATGCACCTATCCGACATGACCTGGCTCGAGCTGGTTATCCAAATAAGAGATGATTCGGATATTCCGGTTATTTTCATATCCGGCAATAATGAGATTGCCACATTGGTAAAAGCCTTCGAAGCCGGAGTCGATGACTACGTAGTTTCACCATTCAACAAGGCAATCTTTATCTCCCGTTTAAAAGCATTAATAAGAAGAACGACACCGGATATTCCGATATCCACCGCCGTAAAAAATAAATTCCGGGCAGTTTGCCAATCTTCTTCCTATCATATAAAGGGCGGTTGTAATTTTGAATGATATAGAAGACTTCTACAAATAACGGATAGTAAATGGAGGTGGTGCCTATTCAACAATTGATTATTGCATAATGAAAATCTATGAAAGGAGAAATAATTGAAAAAGGAACAAGAAAAATTACCAGTAAATGAAGAACAGAAACAGTCCGGTGAAGTAACCAGACGTGATTTCCTTGTCGGTGCTGGCACTGTAGTTGTCGGCGGCGCTATCGGCGCCGGATTACTCTCCAGTTGTAACGGAGGAGAAACCGTCACTACGACAGTTGAAAAGACCAAGACGGTTACAACTACACTGGCCGGTAGTGATGCAGTTACCGTTACATCCACCACTACAATACAGGGTGGTACCGCCGGGGCAACAGTTACTTCAACCAAAACAGTAACCGAAGGAGCGACGAACCCCGCGGACGAACCCGAAGAAACTGTCATTAAAGCCCTGTCTCTCATTGGATTCGGTAACGGTGGTGAGCCCGAATGTGTAGATGTCAAGAATGGGAAAATAGTCAGGATTAGACCTCTACATTATGATTGGAAATACAACATTGGAGATTACAAGAACTGGACAATTGAGCGAAACGGAGCCAGCCTTTCAACTCATGTCAAAGTATGTGCCGATCCTTTCAGCATGGCTTACAAGAAACGCGTATATTCCCGCAATAGAATTTTATATCCGTTGCAGAGAGTCGATTTCGAACCCGGCGGTGACCCTGCCAAGGTAAATCCGCAAAACCGTGGCAAGAGCAAATTCAAGAGAATAACCTGGGATAAAGCACTTGATATCATATCCAGCGAGATAAACAGGATAAGCGATAAATACGGGCCATACAGCATACTGCTGCAGGGAGACGGACACGGAGAGACGAAACTGCTTCACCAATCCCACGGTTGCCATACACGTCTTCTCATGGCTCAGGGCGGTTATACTTCACAGATCAGAAACGCCGATAGCTGGGAAGGCTGGTACTGGGGGTCGATGCATGTCTGGGGACAGGGTCAATCCGGGAAACAACCCAAAACGACCAACCTGTTCATGGATCTTGCCGAGAATGCCGAGATGCTTATATTCCAGGGATGTGACCTGGAGACAACCATGTGGGGATTCGCCGGTCAGGCACCCAGCCGTTTATGCTACTTCTGGAATGACGCCGGCATCAAATCGGTATATATCTGCCCCGACTTAAACTATGGTGCAGCGGTACATGCCGATAAATGGATTCCCGTATTCCCCAACACGGATGCTGCCCTACAACTTGCCATAGCTTATATATGGATATCAGAAGGAACATACAATACAGAATATGTCAGTACACATGTTCACGGATTCGAAGCATTCAGTGCATACGTCATGGGCGATGAGGACGGCACCCCCAAGACACCGCAATGGGCATCACCGTTCTGCGGCGTTCCGGTATGGACAATCAAAGGCTTAGCTCATACCTGGGCCAAAAAGATTACCAGTTGTGTACATCACTATGGCGGCTCTTTCATCAGAGGCCCCTATTCCAGTGAACCCTCCAGGCTGGAAGCCTGCTTACTAGGCATGCAGGGATGGGGAGGACCGGGAGTCAACATGTATCACGAACCGTTGAAGAGAGACTATCCGAGAAGAGGACTTAATGTTTCTTTCATGTCGATACAACCCGGTTCTCTGGGTGGTAACCCGAATACACCACAGATTATCCCCAAGACACAAATCCAGGATGCTATCCTGAATCCCCCTACTTTTACATGGGGAACTACGTCTATCGGTTCTCCGCGTACAGACCAGTTCATCAAATACATCTATCCCATCGATGAAGCAGAAGGCGGAACGGAGATTCACATGGCATGGTGCGACAATCCCTGCCGTATGGCTTGCTGGAATCATGGCTTCGGTACACTGGAAGCGATGAGAAGCGAAAAAATCGAATTCTATCTTATTCAGCATCCATGGTTTGAAAATGACTGCATACTTGGGGACATTATTCTTCCGGTTAATACAAAAATTGAAGAAGAGGATATCAATACATGCTGGTGGTCTTCCGGTTATTACCCGATTCTGTATGAAGGGCAGGCTATTCAGCCTCTCGGTGAATCCAAGAGCGATTACGAATGTGTCGCTGAAGTAGCTAAAGCAACTTTTGGGCAAGAAGCATATATGGAGTACACATTCGGTGTCGGAGAGAGCATAACAGATACTCTTAAAATAGGGTATGATGCATCAGCCATGAAAGACATTATGAGCTGGGAGGATTTCAAAGAAGCTGGATACTGGATTAACGATTTTGCAGATGGCTGGGAGGACGATGAAGTCGGACAAAGAGGTTTCTATAACGACCCTGCAAAGAATCCTTTATCGACCCCAACCGGTTTACTGGAATTCGAATCCCAGGGGCTTCTTGAGAACTTCCCGGACGACGCGGAAAGACCGCCGGTTCCACACTGGATAACTGGCGGAGCCGGTATGTGGCACGACGAATCCCAATGGGGAGATAGATGTAAATCCTATCCCCTGCTTATGGTTGCCAATCATCCCAGATGGAGAGAACACGTCAACTGCGACGATATATCATGGATAAGAGAGATATCATTATGTAAAATCAAAGGTTACGATGGTTACATGTACGAACCCGTCTGGATTTCTCCCGTTGATGCAGCAGCAAGGGGCATTGAAAATCACGACCTCGTAAAGGTATACAACGAGAGAGGAATCGTCTTAGGTGCTGCTGAAATCAGTGAAAGAATCATACCCGGAGCAGTACTTATGGACCATGGTTCCAGGGTTGATATGATTAACGATACAGTCGATAGGGGTGGGTCTATCAATCTTATCTGCCCAAGACACGGAACTTCTCCGAATTGCTGGGGTGAAGCTACCAGCGGATACCTGGTTGAAGTTGCAAAACTGGAAATGTCTCAAATGGAAGAATGGAGGAAACAGTATCCCGAAGCATTTGCCAGAGATTACGACCCTGATTCCGGGCTTATTTTATCCTCATGGGTCGAAGGAGGGCTGTTATAAATGAAAGTCTTTGTTCATGATGTTACCCATTGCAATGGTTGCCACGGTTGCCAGATTGCCTGCAAGGACGAACATGTCGGTAATGACTGGGGTTCCTATGCAAAACCGCAACCTGATACCGGGCAGTTCTGGCTGAAATTGAATCATTATATCAGAGGGACTGTCCCCAAGGTAAAAATGGCTTATGTCCCGCTGATATGCCAGCATTGTAACGATGCTCCATGCATATCAGCCTGCCCTGTAAGCGGCGGTATTTATCAAAGGGATGACGGTTTGGTTATAATCGACCCAACCAAATGTACAGGATGTCAGTACTGTCTTGCCGCCTGTCCATATGGCACCATCTACTTTAATAAAGACCTCAACATCGCCCAAAAATGCACCGGCTGTGCTCATATACTGGACAGGGGATGGCCGATTAAGGAGCCCAGATGTATAGACAATTGTCCGACGGAATGTTTTAAATTCGGTGACGAGAGTGCGATGAGCAGCCTTGTAAGCGAAGCTGAAAGATTGTCTCCCGACTTCGGAGATACACCGGATACAAGGGTCTATTACAAGGGTTTACCCAAGCGATTCATTGCCGGAACGGTATATGACCCGAACGAAGAAGATGTAATAGAAAATGCCACCTGTACGCTTACCGGCGAAGGTGGCCCATTCACAGCTACAACCGACAGCTTCGGAGATTTCTGGTTCGAAGGTCTGGCAGTAGGGACTTTCTCATTAAAGATAGAAGCCAACGGTAAAACAAAGAATTTTGATTCCATCGATACTGAGAAAGACGTCAATCTCGGAGATATTGCATTATCGTAAGAATTAAATGATTTAAGACATGTAAATGACAGGGGGTGGATATCTTTCAATCATATTCATCCCCTGTCGGAATAAACTACAAGTATAGAAAGGGGAAACTAATAGAATTATGAGCAATAAAAAAGCATGGGTTTTTCGAGGGCTGGTATTGATTGCTATAGCAGGTTTCATTGTATCGTGGCTTCTGAAATGGTGGAGCGCTTACGTAGTATATTTAAAACTCGATGACGCCGTTGTAATACATCCGTGGGGACTTGAATACGGGAATCTGGGCACTTTCGCCGGATACCTGGAAGGAGCAGATATGCCTGGCTTCTTTGCCCCGGTTATGTGGACATATCTCGGATTATGCCTGGCAGCTTTGCTGTTTACTCTATTTATAAAGAATAAGTCAGTTAAAATCGGTAAATTCACTTTTTCATTGCCCGGTTTAATCATTTTCATAGCCGGCGCTTCATATGCCGTAGTTGCAATAGTAGCCATTATATTCGCTTCAATCCGCTGCCAGGATTTCTATGGAATGAAACTGATCGGAACGACATATATCTATATACAGGACCATGTGGAAAGCGATATGACTGCAGGGATGGCCATCGGCTACTGGTTAGCCTGGGCAACCAGTATCTATTGCCTGTTACTTGCGTGGCTGCGAAGAAAATTATACGTATAGTGTTGTAAAACGGGAATTTACAAGATGAATATACCTTTTCCCTTCCGAAAAGTCTGTAACAGGAGATGAGAAGATGAATAACCTGGAATTTTCGATTCCTTATAATAACGACCCCCAAATATTAAAGAATATATTCGAACTTAAAAAATGCGGCTCAAATTCAATCAGGGAAATATTTCTCTCCGGGGCACAGGAATATGCCGGTTCAGGCAGAATATCTCCGAAACAAAACCTGAATCAATTTTTAAGAGTGGTAGATGATATACATAAAGAGGGATTGAGAGTTAATCTTGTCATTAATTCTGTATGCGAAGGCGGAAACTGGTACTCATCTAAAAACTCCGATAGACTGCTGGATTATATAAAAAAGCTGCATGAAGAACACGGGCTGGAAGCGGTTACTATTGCCAATCCCGTGCATATAAAAATGGTCAGAAAGAATATTCCCTCCATAGAAATTTGTGCTTCAGTACTCAGCGACATCGACAGTATTCAGCGAGCGGCTATCTTTAGAGATGCAGGAGCGGATACAATCACTCCGGATGCCAACATAAACCGCGACCTCGAACTTCTCAAGGAAATAAAAAAAACAACCGGTGCCAGGTTGAAACTGATGGTAAACGAGGGGTGTTTATATAAATGCCCTTTCAGAAAATTTCATTTCAATTACATATCTCACAGGTCAAGAGAAATTGATAGAAACTACAATGAAAGCTACGATTTCACACAGGAATGCTGTATTCCCGTTATCGAAAAAGATAATTCGCAGATTCTAAAATCCGGCTGGATAAGGCCGGAGGACGCTATAAAATATAGTGAAATAACCAATTATTTTAAAATTGTTGGCAGGGCGACTCCTTCCCACCGAACACTACGTACTATTAAAGCCTACATGGAAGAAAACTGGGAAGGAGACCTCCTGGACATCATGTGCAGCAGTTTCTTAAGCTTCAGCTTAAAATTCGGCACTTATCTGGATAATAAAAAACTGGGGGACACGGATTTTTTCGAAAGAGTGACCACCTGCAACAAAAAATGCCACCAGTGCCGGTATTGTAATGATTTAATCCGTGAAAACCTGATGCTGGGATGGTTAACAAGGGAAAAACTGAGAGACCAGGGGTATGTTAAAGATGCCGAAGAACTGGAGAAGAAAGAGAGAGAAATAGACAGGGACAATTCAAAAAATAGAATCATGGTATAACAAGTTGAATATAGTCAAAGATAATTGTTTACAACTAATGATAATCAAAGACATTAGAATATGAAAATTATGCGGATATTGGGGTTATCCATGAGATACGTGGCTCTTTTTACAGTTATTCCGGTTTCTTTTACTGCCGGTTGTAACACCATTGTATTATATGACGATATAGAAACGATGGAATTACTGCAGAATGTATTCGATGCGGCACATTATTATACATATAACGAAGAGACTGAAATATACGATATATACGATGGCAGCAGAGCCAGTATAGGGTATGCCTTTTATGCGGAAGGAATGGGCGAAGAGGTTATGACCTCCGACGGGGGTAAAATTGCCGGCCCGATAGTCATTTTGGTGGGGATAAAGAATGATAAAGAGACTATAAACAATATTTACGTTACAGAAAACAATGAATCCCCGTTGTTCTGGAAGTTGTTGATTACGGAAAATTACCTTGCCCAGTTTGCCGGCCTTAAAATAGACGACGCTTATTTTAGACGCGACGGCGGCAAAATAGACTGCATAACCGGGGCAACTTTAAGCTCCGCTTCCGTGCTTAGTATAGTCAGGGAAGCAGCGATAGAAAAAATACCGATGATTGATTAGCACCTTTAATACTATTCGAGGAGATGAAAAAATGTTCGAACAAAAAGAAGTTATAAAACTGAATTCGGCAGGGGAAAAGGATGCTGAAGCAGCAGACGTTGCGAAAAATGAATACAGAATACCGGAATTAACGCTGACAGGAAACAGATATATCGAAATACTTAATCATAATCTTATCTACAGGGAAGAAAAAGATGAAAGTATTGGTAAAGGGGTATGTTTTAAATTAAAAAATATTTCAGATGTAAATATCGGTGAAATCGTATTTGAAGTAACATTCTATGATGTTAAAAGAGATATTGTAGATTATACCAGTCACATTATGCATGATTTCGAGAGAGGCAGAACCAGAATTCTGCAAGTTGAGCCATCCGAACGCAAAGGCAGCGATATTAAAAGTTATGATATTAAAATAACCAATATGATCGCAACCCCGGTACCAGTAGTCACTGGTAATAACCAAATTACCATACTCAAGCACTCCCTGAGAGAAACCGACAATGACGACCCCAGAATAATGCTGATGAGCTTTATAGATATCTCGATAAGAAATGTCTCGGATAAAACCATTGCTTCGGCAGTATTCGATGCCGTATTTTATGATTCTGCCGGAAACATTCTTGACACAGTCCGTCATAGAGAATACGAACTAAAGCCTGATTATAGCCGAATGATGATTATTACAACGAACAAGGTTAAAAGCGGGAATGCCAAAAGTTATCGCGTAACTTTAATCAAAACGACGACGACGGATACAGAAAAGGTCCAGATTTGCCGACACGACATCAGAACAGTCGAAAATAAGGAGGAAATCAGGGGCACATTGAAGAACTTAACCGATGCCCCGACAGATGCTGTTCTGGTAGCAACATTCAAAGATTACAGGGATGAAAAAATCGGAATCAAAGCCATTATAGTAAAAAATATTCAGCCCGGATACATAAAATCATTCCGTTTTAGCTTCGAGCCCCCCGAAGGAGAAACGGTAAAAATCTATAGTCTTGATGTTGCAGAATTAGTGCAGGAAAAAATCAACAAACTTCCCATAAAATCAACCGTATAGCTATTCGTAGGCTTCTATATAAAGTTTACATTTTGCGACCTGCGAGGGGGCCTCACAATAATATTTGAAGGTAAACCTTTCAGAGCTATGAGTCTGCGAAGCATCCAGTATATAACTGTCGTTCAGCGTCTCTAGCAGTGCCCCCGAAGAATCATAAAACTCGGCTGTTATGTCCACATTCGACCTTGCTATTCTGACCGACGCGACAACACCGGTTACATCCACTTCCTTTGCTTTGGCAACCGCCTCCAGTTCATATACCGAGAGAAGCCCCCTTGTCTCATTCCCCATCAACTCATACTCCACCTCTATATTCACAGGTGCCGTCAAAGTTGTTGTCTGTGTCGTCTCGGTAGTTTGTTTACCTGTTGTAGCAGGAGTTGTCTCACCACAGGCGCTGAGCATCCCCAGCAATAAAATTGCAGTTATAATAATGGGAAAAGATATTTTATTCATATTACCCCCTAAAATTTCATCCGTCACCCGATTATATGCCGCCTTATAAAAAACACCCAGACCGGGAAAGAGGCCAGTATAAACCAGTGAGCAACAGATTGATATTCCTCCTCTTCAGACACTACTTCTGTATCAGCCGTCATGAGTCCTTCTTCGATTAGTTCGGTGAGACCATCGAGATTTTTCTCATTAAAATAAGCGCCGCCCGTCTCAGCCGCAATCTTCTTCAGGATGTCCTCTTCGAGATAAAAAACAAAATCAATGCCTTTCGATTTCTGAACATAGCTGCCGCTAAATTCCCCGTCTTCATTATAAAGAGGTATTTTCGCCCCTTCGATTTCCCCGACCCCTATAGTGATTACTCTTATTCCTTCTTCGTTTGCCGTTTCTATCGCCTGTTCAATATATTCGGCTTCCGTGTCGGTAACTCTTCCCTGCCCCCAGTAATAGGGCTCCCCGTCGCTGAGGATGATAATGGTCCTGGATTCCGCATCCTCAGAAAATTTATTCACCACATTCAGAATAGGCTGCCCCAGGCTGGTATCCCCCCCGGGAGTAGAGTTTATATCCAGCACTCTCTTGATAGATTCCCTGAGATAGGAATAATCTTCCACTCCGACAAGAGGCACATGAGACCGGGCGATGTCATTAAAACCGCACAGAGAAATCTTAACCTGTCCCAACTCCTCCATGCTATCAATGATATCAAAAAGAATTTCTTTAACCCTGTCCAGCCTTGTAGGAGCATATGGCTCAGATGCAGCCATACTCCTGGTGACATCCACCAGCAATATGATTTCCCCCGTTTTCTGAGTCGGTGCGGCAGCTTTATAGGCAACCTGGGGAAGGGCAAGCGTAACGATAAGGAGCGCCATGATTACCGCAGATAGTATGTATTTCTCTATATGCTTTCTCTTCAAACGGCCGATAAGCATGGGGAACAACGAAGCCGCTTCTTTCTTGGCCCTCCATCCCCAGAAACCCAATCCAAAAAGAAAAGGAGGCAAAGCCAGCAACAACCATAATACACCAGGATTTTCAAAAATCATCCGTCGCCTCTTTCAAAAAGCGGTTTAATAACCTTTATATACTGCGCCTGAAGCATACCCCGCCATACCACCCATCGTCCCCGTTACCTTATCCCCGACCGCTTCACCACCCGGTTCCAGTATAGCCAGTGCTTTCTCCAGAAGCTCCAGATTATACTTGGCGTTTTCATTATCCGAGTCGAGCCTTATAGACTCTTCCAGTTTACTGATTCCCTCTGCAATACTGAAAAACGGGGTATTCCCCGTAATATAAGTCAATCCGTCTTTACCCATAAGAGTCCCCATGTTGTAAAGTATCAGGGCTTTAACATTATCATCGTTGCTTTTTGCATAGGCCTGCTCAAAATAGGCAACAGCCCTTACAATCGGATATTCCGAAGGACGTTCATCCGTTGCAGGGAGAAGTTCTGCCGGAAGATTATAAGTTTCCACTGCCTGGTTATATAACCTGATATCAGTCCTGTTTGCCGGATTCGAAGCGGAATTTACGAAACATCCGCAAACAATCACAATGACAGCAACTATTATTAAACTGATATGTATCCATGCTTTTCTGGCAAAAGCGGTTACCGCCGCCATAAAATTCTTCTCCTCTTTTCTCTCATTATCCATTGCTCTTTCCTCCATATTAAGGTATTTTCCTGAAACGCGTTTCACTCAGTACCAGACACAGAACAAATAATGCCAACACCGGAATGACGAAATATGGAACCATGCTCTTTTTCAATAATCCTTCCTCTTCCCTTATCAAAGACATCTTCATCGTAGCAATTTCGCTGCATATATCATCGATACCTTCGTCATCATCCATAGCCACAACCTGTAATTCCGAAACCAGGGACAGGTCAATCCCCTGCCTCTGGGCTTTTTTCGCTATTTCCTCAGGCCCGCTCGGGGCTATTATATAAGGCATAATCCCTTCCAGGGACATCGTCGTCATTTCTTCTACTATGGTTCGCCACTCCTTGGAACTGGTATCCATATCGCTGATAAGGATAATGGCGCCTCCCCCGTCGATATTTTCGGACATAAACTCATGTGCCATTTCCAGTGCGCCGCTTATTCGCGTGCCTACCGAAAGATAGGCGATTTCCTTCCGGTTCTCCAGGGTATCCGCAAACAGCTCATTCTTATTAATGAAATAGCGGGCAATATACATATCGGTTGAGAATAAAAGGAGGCCAAAATTTATATCGCCCCTCATGGCAATCAAATCACTGAATATTTCATAACTTTTACCGAAAGGGGTTGACTCGCTATACCCGACTCCCATACTCCCCGAAATATCCACCACCAGCATGACCGGATATCCGTATACATAGGTAACCGGCCTGGTAGTTATCTGTGGCTGAGCCAGAATGCCGGCCAGTAGAACAGTAGCAACAATTACGGGAACCGATATTTTTAAAACCCGCCGGCTTTTAAATTCGAACTTATTCTTCCAGAATTGAAGGTCGAATGAAAGACCATTCTTTCTCCCTATCCACGGTATGAAAATAAGAAGAAGCGCCAGCGCACCTGCTATCCAGAAATAGACAGGGGTAGCAAACTCGCAAGAGTCTATGAAATCAGCTAACTCTTCCATTCTCCTATTTCCTCGCCGAAGTAAAACTCGAGTATTTCCTCGAGCTGTTTCAGGGCTTCTTCAATCTCTTCCTTACTTGCTTCCTGTCCGTTTACTTTCCGGCATTTTTCAAAAAGCGAAATGACGGCTGGTTTTATTTCAAAAGAAACCTTTTCAATATCGGGTTCTTCCAGCCAGGAATTATTTTCTTTCTGTATCATTACCAGCCTGAGGATATGGTCTATCTGGTGGAAAATACTCCCGGACCTGGCCCCCGTCCTGACATTCTCATGCAAAGAACGATACGCCTGATTGAGCACATCGCTCATGTCAATCTCTCCGGATTTTACCGGCTTTTCCTTACCTTTATAAACATAACGCAGTGTAAGGTCGGTTAATGTTATAACTGCCAGAAGACCTCCGAAAACCCATAAAATCCACGTTAAACTGCTTGTACCGCTGCTTTCTATCTCTCCCTCAAGCGACCTCAACGATTCGTAATTAAGCTGAGTGGTAGCGGCAACCATGACATTGTCAGGCAATCTGGCAGATACATAGATGGTCTCCGGTATGACCGATGTTTCGGCATATCCGTCAGCCCCCTGAAGCCTGTAGCGAACCACAATCGTAGAAAACGAATAGAGTTCATCCACATCCCCGTTAATAAGCTGGATTTCAAATTGCCTCTGGAATACTCTGGTATCCGAATCCATGTTAAAAACCACATCGGTAGTATTTCTTATTTCAAACGGAGAGAGGTTTACGTTATCGTCAAGAGTTACGCTGTCGACTTCCGAAACCTGGTTCGTATCATACAGCACTTCCAGTATGAACAGGAAGGCATCTCCCTTCTGGACGCTCTTGACTTCAGGATATGCATTACACAGAATAGCCTGTCCCTCAGGCAATGCCTGCGCCCTCGATTTCCCCGCCTCGATGCCCCCCGAGCCTGGTAAGAACAGTACCAAGGCGATGATAACTAACGCAGCTAAACATGTAAGTATCCAGACCAGTCTTCTTTTTATCATGACTCATTTCCTTTCCTTGTTGGAATATCTATACTCTTATTCTTTTCCTGCCTTCAAAAAAGCCGGAAAGAACCTGATAACAATCATCTATCGAAGGTGAATCCAGCAGCACATAATCGACGCCCACATGGTAAAAGTTTCGTTCAAGATGCTCGATATGCCTTGCGGAGGCTTCCTGCATTTTACGAAGCTTCTCAGGGGTCAGGTAAATCTCCGATGCCCCGTTACTCTCATAATCCTTCACGGAAATGTTCAAAGGTCTTTTTAAAGTAACATCCTTCTCCATCGGGTCTCTGATAACCACAGGAATAAAATCGAACTTCTGGGCTACCGGCCTCAACAATTCGGTAAAATTGCCTTCAAATACGGGGTCTTTAAAATCGGAAACGTAAAACACCATGCTTTGCTTATAAACCTTCTCCATCATGAACGCTATTGCATTGGAGATGTTCGCTGCCTTGCGGGTATATTGATAGTCGTAGTCGAGAATCCGTTCCATAATTTTATCGCAGCAGCTTTCTCCGTATCTTGCCGGAATAAAATCCCTGATTTCATCATCGAATATACACAGCCCCGTCGGGCTATAAGCATTACAGGCAGAATAAATTATGAGTCCGATGGCTATATCCCGGATATCCGGCCTGGAGGGAAAAAACGGGTCTTCATACCTTCTCATGGAACCTGATAAATCGGCCCAGACGAAAATCTTCATCTGCCTTCCGACTGCCCGCTTGATGATCTCTTCTTCACCGGATTGCAACAGCGTGATAAGGTCCAGGTCGCGCAGGTCGTCCCCGGGTTCGAAGGGCTTGATATCGGTAAACTCGATACCCTCCCCCATATAGATGCTATCCCATTCCCCGGAGAAGATGTTTTTCAACTTCATCCTGGAGAACAGCTGTATCTTGCTCTGTTTCAATTGTTTATAATCCGCGCGCCCCATCTTTTAATACCTTTTCAACGGCCTTCGAAATAAGCTCTTCCGTTTGCTTAATTTTATCTTTGTCATTGGAGATATGCTGGAACCCGATTCTGTGGTTTAAGATCGGGAAAGCCAGGACAGCGATATCGGCGAAGTTAACCTGCTCCCTGCCTTTAAGGAAAGCCCTGGTCTTGGATGCTCTCTCCAGGAACAGATACCCTCTCTCCCCCTCCGGCAGCAGGTAATAATCTTCCGGGACAACGATTCCCCCTTCCGGCCGCAGAGAGCGGATTATGCGGATAATGTCCCGTCTTATCTCGGGGCTTACAATTATATTCTGGCGGATAAACTCGCGAATCTCCAGTACCTCCGCCTTGGAAATTACCTCCTTGATTTGGGGGTCCTTGTTCTGGTGGGATTCCGCTATGGAAACCTCTTCATCTTCTGAAAGCGATTCGGCATAGATTTTCATCATAAACCTGTCGAGTTGAGCCGCACCGAGTGTAAACGTACCCTCGACATCAATCGGGTTTTCATTGGCCATTACAAAAAAGGGCTCTTCCAGCGGATAGGTAGTTTTGCCGATAGTAATCTGCCTTTCTCCCATAGCTTCCAGAAGGGCAGCCCTGGTCTTCTCGTGTGCCCTGTTGATTTCATCGGCAAGAACGAGATTGCTGAACAGAGGCCCCGTATGAAATTCCAGCGTTCTGTCCTGATGCTGCTCTACTATCCTTACCAGGTCCATCGGCTTGAGGTCGGGGGTAAACTGTATACGGCTGAAGGTAGCTCCCGATATGGTTCGGGAAAACGCATCGAGGGTAGCCGACTTTCCTTTCCCCACTTTGCCTTCGATCAGCAGATGAGGCCCCAATTTCCTTTCGCTGTGAGAATAGAAGCAAATCATCAATGATTCGATAAGCATCGGCAGACCGGTAATGCGTTTTTTTATCTCCGCTTTTTGCTGCTCTATCTTCTCGCTATACCGCTCAAATTCTCGGCGAGTGTCTTTCATTTTCATTCCTCTCCTTTAATAAGCACTTCATGATGCATGAAAATACGTAAACGCAAAATGACAATTTGAACATGGTGTGCCCAGGTTGGCTACTTATTGCATAGAGTTAAACAGAAGTTAAAACTGAAGTTAAAAACAGATGACGATTTGAGTACTGCCCAAATCCGACTTTATATAACTCTTACCATAGTCGAGAACTGGGTATGTATCAACAAAAGGAGCTATAACTCTATAATGTAGAATAAAATGCTATTTTTGTCAACATTATTTACATTCAGCATATGGCAAAAACTACCCTGATTTATTTATAATTTCCATTTCTGGAATTGCCATTGATTAAATACCGGCACGATAATGCCGACAAAATATCATAAAATGCGAATTTATTTATTGATTTCGAGGGAATCGTAGTTTATTATATTAATATCCAGAGGCATATCTTGATAATCCTCCTGAAGGGGATATTATGGAATGGATTGAGATAGAGAATGCTGAGAATATTCTTTTTACAGAGGCATCGTCTACACCGGACGATACCGCAGTAAGCCCATTGGATTCCGTTTCAAAATATTCAAAAATCCCATCCTATATCAAGGATAAATGGTACAAATACATCATCCATAATGCCACCGAAGGATTTTTTATTACCGATATGAAATCCAGAATACTGGATGTAAACGATGCTTTTTGCCATATGTCCGGATACAGCCGCAAGGAACTGCTTACCATGGGGCTATACGACCTCGATATCAGATATATAGATAAAGAAGACGGCAAGGAACAGATAGAAGAAGCCTTTCTGGCGGCCCAAAAAGCAGGGGCAATGACCACCGGATTTGTAACTGTTAATCACAGGCGAAAAGACGGTACGATCATCGATATATCAGTCAGCATGAAATATATGAACGTTATGGGAGGCCTGTTCTTTCACTTCAACAGGGATATCACGGAAAAGAACCGTATTTTTCAGAAGCTGAAAGAATCGGAAGATATATACCGCACGCTTATAGAACTGGGAGACAGGGTCGGCGAAGCTGTCGTCATGTTGCAGGACACAGAAACTATAGAGGGTCTCCAGACCTTCGTCAGCGACGAGTGGTGCCGCATCACCGGATACAGCAGGGAGGAACTGCTTAAAATGTCTTTCTTTGACCTTCTGCACCCCAAATATCTCAAGAACTCAAGAGAAAGGCACCGGAAAAAGCTTAGCGGGGCTGTTATTCCCTACTATTTCGATATGTACATTATTAACAGGAACGGAAAGGAAATTCCCATCGAGGTTACCAGCGGCTATGCAAACTATCATGGCAGCAGCGCCAATGTCGCCTATATAAAGGATATAACCGGCCGCAAGAAAATGGAGAAAGAACTAAAACAATACCAGGTGAACCTCGAAGAGCTGGTAAAGAAACGAACTGCGGAACTGGAAAATTTAAACCGAAGTCTGATATATATGAACAATAACCGGACGAAATTTATCCAATCCGTGGTGCACGAACTCAAGACTCCCATCACCCCCATACAGGCAGCCTCGGAAATACTTGTATCCGAGTTACCGGAAGGCCCCCTCAAGGAACTGGCCGAACAAATCAATCAGGGCGCCAGGAACCTTGACAGAAGGGTCAACGATATGAGAGATATTGCCAAAAGCGAAAGAGGAATACTGCAGGTCGTTCTAAAATCCCTGGACGTCGATGATGTTATAAGGGATGCAGTAAAATATATGGCTATCGAAGCTAACAACAAGAATATATCAATAACTCTGGATATGCCGCACAAGCTTCCCCAAATACAGGGAGACCATGACCGCATCCACCAGGTGCTTTTAAACCTTATAAACAACAGTATAAAATATAGTGCTCCCGGCGGTAGAATCAACGTAACAGCCCGGACAGACGAAGATGAAATCATCGTCGCGGTAGAGGATACCGGATGCGGTATGACAAAGACACAGATGGAACATATCTTCGATATGAGCCAAAAACCGCACAGCAATGCGGATGGACTGGGGCTGGGCTTGATTATTTCCAAGAGCATAATAGAGCTTCACGGCGGCAGAATATTCGTACAAAGCAAAAGAAATAAAGGCAGCACTTTTACGTTCACAATTCCAGTACAATAATAACGGAGCATAAAATGAAAGTATTGATAATAGAAGATGACAAAACGATTGCGGAAACCTTTATACTGGCCTGTAAAATTCGCTGGCCCGAACTGCTGGTAGTGCACACAACAAAGGGTGAAGAAGGCATCCTGCTGGCAGAGACGGAAGCCCCGGATGCTATTGTTCTTGACCTGGGGCTGCCTGATATCGACGGGCTGACCGTTCTAAAAGAAATACGTAATTTTTCGGATGTTCCCATAATGATTTCCACTGTAAGGTCGGGAGAAATCGATATTATCAAGGCCCATGAAATGGGAGCAGATACGTATGTGGTAAAACCTTACAGCCAACTGGAATTTCTGGCCCGGCTGAAAGCATTGTTCAGAAAAAGCAAAAAAATCGATGAGTACGAACCGATAACCAGAGGAGACATGAGATTTGCACCCTCAATGAGCAAACTGATTTATAACGACAGGGAGATTGACCTGACAAGAACCGAAGGGCTTATACTCTATGAATTGATGAAGAACGAGGACATCGTCTTATCCAGCAGCCACCTGGCGGAAAAAATCTGGGGTGATTACTATAACAGTTCCGATGAAAATATAAGAAGCTACATACTGAGGCTGCGCAGAAAAATCGAGGATGACCCGCGTCGCCCCAATTTAATCAAGACCAAAGTCGGTCAGGGGTATTATTTCACCAATACAAATAAGGTAATATAATTATTTATCAGTAATATACATGATAAATACGGTGATTCAGTTACCAGAGTTCGTCGGCAGTATTCCCCGCTCCCCCTCTTCTACCACCCCGCAATTGATTTCACAAACATCCCCTCGATATCCCGTTGTTGCGATTTTCAGTCCGTTGAAGACCGAAACAGGGTTATTACCAGCGAATAAGATAATAAAAATATACCGATAAAGCAGCCTGTCCAATCGTTAACTATGCTTAAATTACCCCTGCTTTTTTCTTAATTTTATACCAGTTTTTCACATCTTTTTCACACTGGCCGTTACATTTTGCAACTTCAGGGAAAATGTTTCCATCTTCTATTAACACGGTATATGTAGTATAAAGTAGCATTGTTCGGTTATATATAAGTCCAATGAAAATAATTGTTGCAGATACTGAAAACGAGACTATCGAAAACATCAGCTACCTGTTGAGCTTATATAGACTCAATTGGCAGATGTCTATCACCAATTCGGGAAAGCAGTGTTTGGAAATATTAAAAAAAAGCTATCCTGACGCGATTCTGCTGGGCATGCAATTATGCGATATGCACGGTTTGGACTTAATAAAAAAAATACGTGACGATTCGGATGTACCTATCATGGTCTTATCACGTGAAAGGAACATCAATACCCTGGTGGCAATCTTCGATGCCGGAGCCAATGATTATGTAATCAAACCGTTTAATAATCATATATTTATTGCACGTTTGAAAGCCTTGATAAGAAGAAAAACATGGGATACCGAGGCAAAGAAAGAAAAAATAATGAATTCCATATGACCGACAGTTTGGATGCTTCTTTTGACATGCGGAATCATGGTATCCGGTTCGAAGATTTATAGAACTATATTCCCTTAACAATACATCCGTTAAAGCTTATAGAAACAGGAATTCATAAAGAAGATTTTACAGACAGATGATAAAGAAACGGAGGTGATGCCTATACAGCATTTTGTTATTACATAGTAATAATCAATAAAAGGAGAAAGAATTGAAAGAAGAAAAAGAAAAGTTGCCTGAGAACGAGGAAAAGAAACAATTCGGCGAAGTAACAAGACGAGATTTTCTTGTCGGTGCGGGTACCGTAGTTGTCGGTGGCGCCATCGGAGCCGGGTTGCTTTCCAGCTGCGGTGACGGCGAAACGACCACTGTCAGCACCACAATCGAAAAAACCAAGACAGTTACGACTACAGTCGGTGGAGAGGGAGCGGTTACGGTAACTGCAACCGAGACGGTTGGCGCCGGGCAAACGATAACCAAGACGACGACCTCGACGATATCCGGCGGTTTATACCCGGCTGATGAACCGGAAGAAACAGTTCTCAAAGTCGGATGTTCCGACGGCAGAGCCCTCTCTGCTGTTGATGTAAAGAACGGCAAGATTGTCAGAATCAGGCCTCACCACTGGGACTGGAAATATACCGAAGCAGAACTGAAACCCGGTAAACTGGTGGCCAGGGGTAAGACATTCGATTTCCCCAAGAAGAGTTTACAGAGCCACTACGCCGCCACTTACAAGAAGCGTGTCTACTCACCCAACAGGATTATGTATCCGTTGAAGAGAGTCGACTGGGAGCCGGGCGGTGACCTTACCAAGACCAATCCGCAGAAC
>DAOUFJ010000001.1:0-376230 GCA_034429935.1 Dehalococcoidales bacterium | reverse complement strand
ACCAATGCCATCGAATGGATAGCCAGCCAGTTACGGCTCGGCTGCTCTTTCGTCGGCTCTATCGTCGCCCCGCTTTTCACTTCCATACCGGAAATGGTGGTTTTCCTGGTTGCCGTATTCGCATACTCAGGTGAATCGGGAACGGACATCGGCGTCGGAACTATTTACGGGCAGCCGTTCATGGCCTCCAGCCTTTCCTACGGACTGGTAGGCTTAGCCATACTGCTGGGAATTTTGCTCAAAAAGAGAAGCAGCGGACATATGCACGTCGATAAATCACTGGCAACCCCCTTCCTCTTCGTTACCATACTTTTCCCGCTGACGCTGGTACCAGCATTTACCGGCAGTCATGCAATAAAGTACGTCTTCGCCTTTATTTTCCTGGGCGCTTTTGTTTACTATATCTGGACGATGTACAAAAGAAAGAACGCCGAGCAGATAGAGGATGCCGAGGCCCCTTACTTCTGCCGCATCATACCCCGGGCTTCCAAAGGGAGGATGGCTCTGGCCGTTCTTCAGCTGCTTGTGGCCGTCGGGCTGTTATACATCGGCTCCGAAAAAATGGTCGGTGCCGTGGAAACCCTTTCCGAAGGTATCGGTTTGAGCGCCCTGGCGCTGGCCTTGCTAATCGTACCGGCAGCCACCGCCATACCGGAAACCTCGACCGCCTTGATATGGGCTTTCAAGGGGAGAGACACCCTCAGCCTCGGCTCGCTGGTCGGAGAGAAAATCCTGTATTCGACATTCTATCCTGCGCTGGCGCTTCTTCTTATCTCGTGGTCATATGATATTCACATTCTTCTAAGCGTTATCGCGACAACGGTCATATCCCTGACGCTCTACCTGTGTATCCGCTTCAACAAGCTGAACTGGTACACGCTCTGTTTCGGTCTTTTATTCTTCATAGCTTACATAATACTGGTGTTCGGGCTTAATATTTAGGATATAATATTAGTTACGGGAGGTTGAAATGCATACTGTAGTAGCTAAAGTAATATCGCAGAAAGGCACCTGCGAGGCGGGACATAGAGTGGGGGACGAATTTGTAATCGGACAGAGCACCCCGAACGGCATGTGCTCCTGGGCATTTTATGCTCTCTTCCCTTTCGCCGAAGTGCTGCAATTCGGCGGAAGTTTTCCGTGGGAAAGTGACCCCTCCAAAACAACTGTCGCCTGTCCCGACCCGGACAGCCCCGTAGTCTTCGAACTCAGCAAGAGAGATTAGAGTAAAAGAAAACGGATATGCATGAAGAATTCGAACCGTCTCCGTTCCTTGTGGAAAATATCAGGCTGCTTCCTCCAGGCAGAGCGCTGGATATTGCCATGGGGAACGGGCGGAACACAATCTACCTTGCCAGGATGGGATTCGACGCCTGGGGAGTGGATATTTCAGAAGAAGCGGTGAAGACCGCTCTGGAAAGAGCCGGTTCGGCAGGCGTCAAAATCAATGCGCAGATTGCCGACCTCGAAGCAGGAAACTACACCATCGGGGAAAATGCATACGACGTGATAATCTGCTTCAATTACCTTCACCGCCCGTTGATTCCACAGATAAAGAACGGCTTGAAGAAGGACGGAATAATACTATACCAGACCTACACCGTCGACCAGGTTCAATTCGGCAAACCCTCGAATCCGGACTTCTTGCTGGGGCACAACGAACTACTCGAGATGTTCCGCGACTTCCGCTGCCTGCGCTATTACGAAGGGATTGCTGATAAAAAGGCTACCGCCGCAATAATCGCAGAAAAGCGGCATTGAGAAGTTTTTACTTCCCCCTTCGCCTAGAGTTCCCTCTCCGCTTCTTCTTCCATCTCGTAAAGGCGGGTATAATAGTCGGAAAACTCGTTTAAATGAGCCAAAGCGATTTTACCCGTCAGAATCGGGTCGTCGTCGGTAACGTTTGTACGGGGGTCTATCAGCCCATGCTCCAGCTCGACATCAAGCCCCATCCTGAATTGCTCAACATCGAACCTTATCCAGTCGATGCCGAGCTCCTCGCCGATTTCCCTGGCTTCCTGCGTAGTAAAGTGTTTCTCTACGCTCATGGCAGATTCCCTCCTGTTTTTTTTACTTATATGCTTATCATAAACAGGTTAAAACTCCATTTAAAGCGACTAAAGGCGTAATATCGCTGACTAGTTAGCCGCTTCGACGCGAATCCCTCTGGCCATTGCCCAGGCGAGTCCTTCTTCGATTTGTTTTTCTTCGCCCTCGAGTTCCAACCTCATAAATCCTTCTTCGTCGGTTATATCCGAGTTGTACAGATTCACCCTGATATCGTACTGCTGGTTAATCGTATACAAAATCGGCTCCAGCAGCATCTCCTGCGGAATAACCAGAACTACCCTCTTCTTAATAATGGCCATTTCATCCTTCCTGTTCGAATTCCTTCATTACTTCTCTTATCTTCTGCTTCAATTCGTCACGGGGGACTTCGATACCTGTGGTGGTTTCGATTTTTTTAAGCCGTTCCTCCAGCTTTGATTGTTCGTTCAATACCAGGCGGATTACATCGGCTACCGGGTCAGGCAGATTGCCATGTTCAAGGTCGATCAGCGGTTTATGATGCTCGTCCACTATCCTGCCCGGGATGCCGACAACAGTCGCACCTTCAGGAACCGGTTTGATGACTACCGAACCGGAACCGATTTTAGCTCCATCGCCGACAGTGATTGCTCCCAGCACCACAGCCCCCGTGCCTATGACCACCTTGTTGCCGATAGTCGGATGGCGCTTGCCTTTATTCAAACTCGTCCCCCCCAATACGACTCCCTGGTATATAAGGACATCGTCACCGATTTCCGCCGTCTCACCGATAACAACCCCCGAACCGTGGTCGATAAAAAAGCGGCGTCCGATTTTTGCCCCCGGATGGATTTCGATGGCTGTAAAGAAACGCGTCCAGTGAGACAACAGGCGGGCGGAGAAGCGGAGATGGTGGTTCCACAAAAAATGTGATATACGGTGCGCCCAGACGGCATGCAAGCCCGGATAGCACGTCAAAACCTCGATGACGCTCCTTGCTGCCGGGTCACCGTTAAAAACCGTTCTTATATCCTCGGCAATTCGCTTACACATATTAAACCTTATAAAACGGGGGTTTAAAATACCGAACCGTAGCGTATATTAACTATACCATATTCTACTACATCAACAGGCTGCTGTTCTATTACACCTGAAAAACACTATGCCGACAATTGATATCGCTATGCCGACGAGAATCATGAAAACTCCCGTACCCAAAATCGCCGTCGAAACACCGAAACCGAGGACAGCCAGATACAGGTAATTCTCCATATTCATTGCCTGCGCATATTCGAGATGCAGGGGATTAGTCGGGTCATACTGCCCGCCGGCTAACAGCTCGCTATAGCTGGAAGCGATATTCTGACGGTGCTGCCTGATAACATCTCCCGCCGCCATCGCTTCCTCCGCCGTATCGATTACCTCTCCGGCAGCTATCTGCTCCTCACTCAACCCCAGGGTAACTTTTTCCTGCCGCATTGCCTCCCGCATCCAGTTTCCCTTATCGACGGATTGAAAAATAAACACCCCTCCGATAACGATACACACGACACCTATGGCCAATATTGCCATTGCCCAATACCGACTGACTTTAAACATTTTTATACCCTCCTTTTTTATTTGGATATATTAAAATTTTATCTTCAGCCAATATTAAGTTCAGATGTGTTCCTTAAGATTTATCCTCTAACCTTCAGATTATTTCCCTGTTAACCCAGTCGAGATAGCCCGTATTGCCACCGATAATCGGAAGGGCTATTATCTCGGGGATTTCGCTCTTGTGTATTTCTTTTACGATCTGTACAATTTCCCCTAAAAGTGATTTGCCGGTTTTTACTATCAGCAGGCTCTCCTCGGCAGAATCGATCTTCCCCTGCCACCAGTATGATGATTCCATCCCGTTGATTATACTGACACAGGAGGCTTTCCTCTGTTCCAGCAGGGTTTTCGAGATAAGAGCAGCCTCACTACCGGCCTGAGCGGTAATCAGAACAACAATACAATCGGATTCGGGCATCGCAGCCTCTTTCAGCCTACATGGAGCATTTTATTTACTGCTCCGACGGCTTTAATCCTGATATTTTCGGAAACTTTAACTTCCGGAGACAGTGTTTCCAGAGACCGCAGAACCTTCTCCGGTGTAATCAGCTTCATTGAAGGACATATAGCAGTAGAAGAAACCGGGATGAATTGCTTCCCCGGGTTTTCCTTTTGTAAACGGTGGATTATCCCGATTTCGGTAACCACTATCAATTGAGTAACTTCCGGACGCCCGGCATAACGGCACATGCCGCTGGTGCTCAATACTTCATCGGCAAGCCCGGTTACTTCCGGACGGCATTCGGGATGCACCATCACTTTTGCCAGGGGGTACTCCTTTTTCAGCTTAAGAACAGCCTCAGGTTTTATCCCGGCGTGCACCGGGCAGAATCCCGGCCAGAAAGTGAAATCTTTATCCCTGACCTTAGATGCGACATAATGCCCCAGGTATTTATCCGGTACGAACAATATTTGCCTGTTCTCAAGACTTTTCACCACTTCAATGGCATTAGCCGAGGTGCAACAGATATCGGATTCGGCTTTAACGGCTGCCGTGGTATTGATATATGTAACTACAGTTGCACCCGGGAGCTCTTTCTTCTTATCAAGCAGTTTTTCAGCGGTAACCATATCCGCCATCGGACAACCTGCAGAGGACTCCGGAAGCAAAACAACCTTATCGGGAGAGAGAATGGAAGCGGTTTCCGCCATAAAATGAACTCCGCAAAAGACGATGACTTCGGCGCCGGTGCGGGCAGCTTTCTGTGAAAGCTCCAGCGAATCACCGACAAAATCGGCGATATCCTGCACATCTGCCGGCTGATAATTATGAGCCAGTATCACGGCCTTCCTCTCTTTTTTGAGTTCGAATATCCTGTTTATAACTTCGTTATTACCGATTTCCACCTGTGTTTTACCAGCCTTTTATTTTACAGATAAGCCTTGTATTTATCGAGGGCACCGTAGAAAGCCTTCCAGAAAGGGTCGACAATGGGATGTCGCAGTTCTGTTTCCCTGCCGCCTTTAACCAATATCATGCCTTCTTCCGGCTTAATAAATTCACCTATTACAGAAGAAGCGATGCCTTTTTTCGCTAAAGAGTTGACGATGGCATCGGCTTTATGTGCTTTGCAAGCAATGATTAGTGTCCCCTCGCTTATCGAAGCATAGGGGTCTATGCCGAAGAAACGGCATATATCCAGAACACAATCCATGACCACGATTTTTCCCTGCTCCACTTTTACACCCAGCCCGGCAGCCTGAGCTACTTCATAAAGACCACCCCAGATGCCGCACTCCGTGGCATCGTGCATAGCTGTGACGCCGTTCTCCCTGACACCGACACCTACAGCGGTCATGGCGTCATCGACAACGGACATATTGTAAAATATATCCTGCGCTTTAATGCTGAACTCCTTGCCGAATTCCTTTTCCAAAAGACGTGGCAGCATGGCGGCGAATATGCCTGTTGCCTCAATGGCCGGCCCCTTGGTGACGATTATTTTATCCCCTGCACTGATAAGACTCGGGGTAACGTATTTATCAAGTTCACCGACACCGATTACAGTAGCCCCTCCTACCATCGGATAATGGCAATTTTCGTACCTGCCGGTATGCCCGGTGATAATATTGATGCCCATCCTCTCGCACTCGGAGTGAATCACCTTCCAGGTAATATCCATCTGCTCCTTGGTCATCGACATGGGAAGATTCATATCTATGGATAAGTAGCGCGGAGGCAATCCGCAGGTGACCGAATCGGAAGCAAGGATATTGATGGCAAACCAGGCTGCCCTCTCCCAGCCGTATTCGGGGACGATAAATACCGGGTCGGTGGTAAAAGATACAGCTTTATCCCCAACTTCGGCAATACCAACATCTATTCCGTGCATCGGGCCGACCAGTACATTTTTACTCGCAGCTCCGAGCCTGGGGAAGATGATTTCGCTGAAGATATCAGCCGAGATTTTACCGATTTCCGGTATGTCGCCCATTTTATGGAATCTCCTTTAACCGCCATTATCCGGTTGTTTCTTTAAATAAAAATAGCAGGCCTTCTTTGCAGCGGGTTTTCTCCGCCGTTATAAAAGGCCTGCCTTCTTTTAGTTATTGTTCCCGGTTTCTTCGTTCAATGACTTCATGAAGGTATCGGGAGCGAAAGAGGCTTGAGACATTACCCATTCCTGAAGACACTCGTAAGAACAAAAATTATACCTTACGACGGAACCGTTCCCGTTGAAAGCGGTCACAATAAGCCATCCTTCAAGCACATCGCAGGCCAGTTCATTGGGACTGAATTCCTTTTCCTGTCCGCAGGAAAAACACACACAATATTGACTAACCATATTTCATTTCCAGTTTGGTACCGGTATTATAAATCTCCAATACCCTCTGATTGTTTTTCTATAATAATTATACTATTTGATTATCGGCTATTAAATTATTGCTGCGCCTGCGCAGGTTGAGATGATTCGGACGGTACTTTACCTTTATTTTCACGTTTCTTGTATACCAGCCTGGCAAGTAGAATGCTCAATTCAAGCAGGATTATCAGTGGAACGGCAATAATTGACTGATTGATGGGGTCCATCGTCGGCGTTATCAGCGCTGATACGACGAATGCCAGGACAAACCAGAGTTTGCGCTTGTTGGCAAGCCACTGCGGGGAAACCAGTCCCATCCTCGCCAAAAGCATTATTATCAGGGGAGTTTCGAAAACACAGCCGATGGCTACCAGCATACGGGTAATAACGTTGATATAAGAGCTGACCCTCCACTCGTTTGTAGCTATGTCAGCCATAAAATTCCCCAGAAAACCCAGTGCCGGAGGAAGAGCCACAAAATAAGCGAAGGCGACACCGGCTATAAACAGTATAGTTATGAAAGGAAGAAGTTGATATATTAATTTCTTCTCCTTGGATGTAAGCCCCGGCGCGACAAAAGCGATTACTTGGTATACCAGGTACGGCATGGCCAGAATAACGCCGCTGGTAAGAGCCACCTTGAACCAGATGGCAAGGTTCTCCGTAGGTTCGATTGCCTGCAAACTAATATTGCCTTTAGGCTCTAACAGAACAGCCAGTATATTATCGGTAAAAATAAAAGATATGCCTACCGTTATAACAAGAGCGATTACAATTTTTATAATACGGTCGCGCAACTCCACCAGATGCCCTTTGATGGGCATCCTCTTGCCCGTAACCGGATCGCGCTTTTCTTCAGTTTCTGCCACTGTTTTATATTCCTATTTCTTCCGAACCGGCTTTTTTATCAGGGGAACCTGTTTCTTCAACTTGAGCCGGTGTTAATTCATCCTGCGGTTTCTTTTTCTCTACCGTATCCAGCTTTTCCGGGGTCTCACCGGTTTTCTTCCTTACAGCCTTATCTGCCGCAACAGTTCTGCCCTTCTTAGCCGGAACATTATTGTCAACATACAAAGACTTGTTTACTTTCTTAACACCTTCGTTCAAGGTCTTGTTCAACTCTTTAGCCTCGCTATCCAGCGGAGACTTTATCTCTTTAGCTGCCTTGTCGAACTCAAGGGATTCCTTTTCCAGCATAGCCGACAGGTCGGCAGTCCCGTCATTCAATGACTTTTTAACATCTTTTACTTCATTATCTATCGTCTTGGCTATCTCATCGGCTTCCAGGTCCAGTGCGTTCTTTATCTTCTGAGATTCCTCATCCAGCGAACCCTGAAGCCCCTGCGCCGTCTTCTTCAAGTCATCGATTTCTTCATTCAAACCGAGGGAACTGCTCATTTCTCCTGTAAAGTTTTTGGTCATTTTTCTCAGGTCGCGCACTATTTTGCCGAACTTGCGTGCATATTCCGGCAGCTTTTCCGGTCCGACGACAATCAGAACTACTACCAGTATGACCAGTATTTCCAAAAAACCGATATCAAAAAAATCCATTATTTTTTTCTCTCTTTAGATATTTAAGATAGGATTGTTCACCCATCTATACAGGACTACACCGGACAGGTAAAACATCAGTCCTGTCGGCAGCGGCAGGCGACCCAAACCGCTTTCAAATAATGGAGACGTGATTGATGATTACCCCTTAGCCTTTTTCTTAGTTTTCCTGGCAGCGGCTTGCTCTTCATCTTCGGCGTCCCCGTTCTTGTATTTTCTGAAATCATTCTTCCATTTACCGAACATGCCGAAGATTTGAGGCAGCTTCCCTACACCAAAGATAATAAAGATAACCACCAATATAATTACTACTTCAAGAAGACCAAATTTCAACGGTATATCACCTCCGTTAAAACAAATCCAACTCTACTATTAAAGCTGAAAATCGACCCGGGAAGAACAGGATACCGAAACGCCATAACCGTCCTTCCCTTGAAAATATCCCCTTCCTAGTGATAAAGGGAAGGGGATGCTGCTCACAAACTGTTCAAAAGTATAGTATTTGGTTCAGACGTAGTTGCAGAGCGACGATTATAAATGTTCTTCCGGAAAAGTTATGCCGCTGCTGCAGGAGTTTCATCTGATTTGGTTCCCTCTGCGGATTCACCCTCGGTTCCCTTCGGGGACGCTGTCTTTTTTACTGCCTTTTTCTTGGTCTTTTTCTTTTTTGTTTTGGCTGTTGCGGCCTCATCTAATTCTTCACCGCTCTGCCCCTTTTTAAATGCGTTGATGCTCTTGCCGAGAGCAGCGCCGACCTGAGGAAGTTTGCCTACACCGAAAACAATAAGGATGATCACCAGAATAAGCCCGATTTCTAATGGACCCGGTTTTATCATGTTTTTAAAACCCCCTTAATTTATAAGTGACGTTCATCGCCAAGACATAACCTATCCCTTTTCAGTTGGGGTTGAAGTATGAAGTGCAAAGATTGGATATCATGGCTTAAAGCTTCTTTTATTGAGCTAATAATACACAAATGCCAAATAGTTGTCAATCGACTGCCTGAAGTTAACTTGTTAACCGTGCTTTTAAAAATAAGAGCTCCTCCATGATGAACAGGAGCCACTGAAAAAGCCTTTAGATTATCTTAACCCGGTTATGATAGAATATCAGGTGATATGGACGATACTACAAAAGAGCAGCAGGAAAAGCCGCCGGAATGCAAGCCTTCCTGGATAAAAACAAGGCTTCTACCTATTCTGATGCTCGTTTTTATCGTCGGTATCGTCATCGGGGTATTCCTCGCATACAAATATAATCCGGACATGATAGAAAACCTGAAAGGGTACGGCTATCTGGGTTCTTTTATCATCAGCGTGATATTAAACGCATCCGTTGTCCTGCCCGTCGGCAATTTCGTGGTTATAGCAGCGCTCGGTGCAACGCTGCCTTCGGCGACACTGGTAGGGTTAACAGGCGGAATCGGGGCTGCCATCGGCGAGATGACCGGATATATGGCCGGATACAGCGGGCAGGCGCTGGTTACCACAAAAAACAACCGCTGGTACCTTAAACTGGAATCATGGCTGCGTAAATGGGGGGCCCCCGCTATCTTTTTACTCTCGGTCTTCCCTTTTGCATTCGACGTGGTAGGTTGTATCGCCGGAGCGTTGAGATATCCTGCATGGAAATTCTTCATCGCCTGCTGGCTGGGAAGAACGGTTCTTTACGTAGGCGTCGCCTGGGCAGGGGCGCTGGGATGGGAAGCGCTACTCAACTTTATCGGGTAACCTTCTCCCTGATGCACAGCAGAATCAATCCTCCCATGATAAAGAATACCAGGCAGGTAAATAACATCACCTGATATCCTGACCCCATACTCTGATTCTCGAAGAAATCGATTACCGGCCCTATAAGACGCGCCAGGGCGCCTGCTCCGGCAGTTGCCATGTTGGCAATAGCCAGATAACGCGCTTCTTCCCCTTTCGATACCATATCGATAGCCATTGCCCAGTTGGTACTGGTAAAACCCCCGAGGGCAACACCGATAAACCCGGCGGCAACCAGGATTGTGCTGTACTCCTTGGATAAGATTATAAGGAGGATGCCGAATGCCCCGATAAAAGCGAATACGATGGCGATGGGTTTACGCCCTACCTTATCCGACAATCTGCCGGCAGGATAGACAACGATAAGCATGCCGACCACAGCCAGAATAAGAAACTTTGCGGCAGCAGATGCAGGGTCGGGCACCCCGAGATACATCAAAAAATACAAGGCGAACTGCTGTATAATGCTGAGGCCGGCAAAGAAGAACAATCGCGAAGCCAGAAACCACAAAAAACGGCGGTTCATCCTGGTATCGATTTTAAAAGCATTGCGAACAACGTCGATAAACGAAAAACGGGATTCGCTGCTGAATGGCCTTTCTTTTACCGAAAAAACAGTAACCAGCATACATGCAAGAAGAACAACCCCGGGGATTGCCAGTGAAAGCCATAACCACTGCTCCCCGCCACCGGCAGAATAATTATCCATTAATTTACCGATGAAATAGATGAGGATGACTCCGCCCAGCATCTCCACGAAGCTCTTTACCCCCGAAGCCTGCCCTTTTTTACCTTCGGGAACAAGGTCGGGAATGAAACCCTGGTGCGCCCCCTGCACGGCATTGCTGCTTATTTGCATCAGGCAATAGACGGCAAAAAGAACGGCATAGCTGCCCGCCAGCCCGATGCCCGGTAGAAACAGGAGCATACACAGAACGCCTACCAGGATGAACGGGCGCCGCCTGCCGAGACTGAAACCCGAACGGTCGCTGATGGTACCGAAAATCGGCTGCAACAACATGGCAAGGATAAGGCCGGCAAAGGTCATAAGTCCGAGGTAGGTATTTTTCTCCGCCTCAGGTACAAAATCGAGGATTCTTATGGGGAGGATAATCGAATGCATCGACTGCCATAGCCCCGTCGTAGCAAAGACAAGTATGGTTATCTTGAGATAATCCCACTTACCGAATGGTGTACTTTTCGACACCGTTTTTTCAGCTTGATTTGTCATATTGCAGGCTAAAGCATAGCAGAAGAAAGCCTGCCAATCAATTGTTTATGGGAAATGTCTTCCCTCGGGGGAAGGGGTCGTATCAATGTATCGATATGACGGATGAGGGTTGATATTCCGCCTGTTGCCGCAGATACCTTAGGGCTTTCTCTCCCATCCCCCCGGATTCTTCAATCACCCCTTGTGATTTCAGAAAGACATACTATTAAACTGCCATTGCGAGACCCGATGTAATCGGGGCGCGGCAATCTTTCTTGAATAGCCTTACTGTCATTTGTTATACGGGCGGACGACTGTTGGTCGTCCCTGCGTTTTTAATTTGGCATTAAGTGCATAATACTCAAAAAAGAGACTTTTTATGAGTTGGATTCAGCTTTAGCTCAGGTATAATGTTTTTCAATGATATTTAAACCGTTTTAATCTATCACTTCCGTCGTCTAAACAAACGGATAAGGATGCGGCTTATCAATGCTATTAAAACAACAAGTAATCCTAGTTCAATTCCTCTTACTGACCATAAATGTAGCCCTTCCAGCGGCGCATCCCCTGCCGGTGTAAATAAATGCCCGAAATCCCCGGCACAAACCAATGCTAGAACAACAGCGACCGCAGCCGCAGTCCTGTAAAGGATTACAAGCTTTCTGTCGCCGGTTTTCTCCGCAACATTCTTTTCATCTATTCTAAAAATACGTTCGGAGCTTACTTCCGGCATCTGCCGCAAGAGGCTTACCGTCTGCCTGAGCGAGTCGTATTCTTCACGGCATGACCGGCAGGATTCAAGATGTAGTTCCAACCCCTCTCGCTCTCCATCATCAAGCTCGCCATCGAGATACGATGCCAAGCGCTCTCTTGTCTTTGAACACTCCGTTTTATAAAAGCATTTTATTCTGGCTTTCATTTCTTAAATCCTGTACTTTTATTTTACAAACATTTTCTGTCTTGTAAAAGGTCTCTTAAACGATGTAACCCCCGGTTCAATCTCGACCTGACGGTACCCGCAGGGCAGTGCATCACTCTGGATATTTCCTCATAATTCAGGTCGCCGTACACACGTAAAATCACAGCCAGGCGTTGTTCGTAAGGCAACAGAAGCAGTGCTTTCTGAACGGCTTCCACCTTTTCACGGGTTAAGACCATGTCGTCTATACCGCAGTCTGTGGAAGGCTGTAAAAAATCGGTAATCGTTGTTTCCATTGTTCGCTTGCGCTTGCGTTTGCGAAATTCATCCAGGCAGGCGTTGGATACGATGCTGAATATCCATGCCCGAAAGCTGCCCCCTCTAAAATTTTTAATAGATTTCCAGGCAGACAACCACGCGGTTTGACAAACATCTTCCGCATCCGGCAAATTACCCAGCATACGGAAAGCTATATTTAAGGCTTCTTTCCGGTAGCGTTCTATGAGCGCATTGAAAGCCTCCTCGCTTCCTTGCTGGCTGAGCCTTACGAGTTCATCGTCTTTTACATCTTCCATTTTATCCAAAGCTAAAAGTTGTTTTAATGTTCTTTATTGTAGCACTTTGAAGTTCGGCTCTGTTACCCGATTCAAATAATGAAGGTTTTCAAAGAAAAGCGGAACTTTTTACCCCTGTATTCCGTCTATATATATTAGACAGATAATCAGGAGAACCCGTTTGTGAAGATTAACAGGCTTTATGGAGTATGGCAGGTGGATAAAGGAGCGATAACAGTGAAAAGATATATTACTGTAATATTAGTTACCATATTAATGACCGCCGGCTTGTTCGTGACAAGCGGTTGCTCTCAACCATTGGAACTGGCATTGAATCAATTGGGATGGATGAACAACAATTACCAGCTCGATGCCTCTTTGCCCGATACGCCTGATACTGTACCGGTATACCGGCTGAAATACCCTGACGTTACCGAAGAGTACGCCCTGAATATTGGTGATAAGTTTGGAGTTTCCGAACCTTTAGTAGACTTTAAGGATAGTTCTGGTCTCTATTTTTTAAAAAATAAACATTCCGATGAAGGCCTTGAGATGGCACCTGAAACAGGAGCAATTTTATACCACACAAATATGAAAAAACTGTATCCGGCTGAAAAGCCTTCTCTTCCCGATGATGAAACTGCAAAAGATATTGCATTAAAATTCCTGGAAGAAAAGGGGCTTCTCACTCCGGATATCCGGGTTGGGAAGGTTGTACCGGGCGGCACTTATAACTATGGAGTTGCCCATCTGTCGGTTGTCTTTGATTATGATATCGGCGATTTCCCGGCAGCAGGAATCGGTAAAAAACTGAGCGTCAGGATTGGTGACGGAGGCGAAGTAGTACAGGCTCAGTGGTATCATGCGGAATATGAAACAACCGATATGGAAGTGTCGATCAAGACGGCACAACAGGCTTATCAGGAACTCATTAATAACCAATCGATGTTACAGCCTCTGGGGATGGAAGAAGGGCGAAAGGTCAGGATAACTGGAGTATCGCTTGGATATTATCTGGATTCAATGACACAAGCCCAGGATTATGTATACCCTGTATACGTATTCGAAGGTGAATATCTGGATGCACTCGATAGTAATTCATCCGTGTTCATTCAATACGTCGACGCAAGGAAATAATTCCGGAGACAGGCACTTGGAGAAGCAGTTGAGACATAATGTTCAAAAAGCATTTAATTTGTCAGGGCGTATCCTGGCGTCTCTTGCTACCATCTTGTTCGGGGAGTTGTGGACAGGTATGACCTTCGGGAGTGTTTCCGATATCAACGTCGGTATATATTTTATCGTTATGCTGGTAGCACTGGGTGTGCTGGCCTTATCTTTGAGAAAAAGTATAGCAGGAGGAATAGGGCTCATCATGCTCTCAGCCGTTACAGGTATCATCTTTATCTGCACTGGCTATGATCATAATACATGGTTATTGATAGGGTTGCCGTATCTTGTTGCCGGCATTCTGCAAATCGCTGCCCGTTCTTTATCTCCTGAAAGTCAGCCGCATTCGACTCACGGTAAATGATAACATCTTTTCTATGAAAGGTTGCATTTATAGAATTATAAAAATCAATTATTTTGAGGGGTTTTAAGGATATACCGGGGGAGCCTCCAGCCCGGCCGTTTCGGCAAAACCGCACATGATATTCATGTTCTGAACTGCCTGTCCGGCCGCACCTTTGACCAGGTTATCGATGCAGCTTACGACGATGAGCCTGCCGGTTCTGGTATCGACGGACGGATAGATGTGGCACATATTGCTTCCCCACGTATTTTTGGTATGCGGAGGATTATCCACCACTTTTACGAAAGGCTCATTCTTATAAAAATCCGCATAGATACGGGTTATCTCTTCCTGCATATCTTCACGGGAGGCATACTCTTCCGTTAAAGAAGCATAGCAGGTGGAGAGAATGCCGCGCGTCATCGGGACAAGGTGAGGAACGAAGGTGACGTTCACCGTTTCGCCGTTTAGAAAAGTGAGTTCCTGCACGATCTCCGGCAAATGGCGGTGCCCTTTCAAAGCATAGGCAGACGTATTTTCGTTGACCTCCGAGTAATGGCTGCCGATAGACAGCGTCCTTCCCATCCCCGACACCCCCGACTTGCTGTCGATGATAACATCGTCTTCCAATATACCCTGTTTGATGGCAGGCGCCATGGCCAGGATGGCACTGGTAGGGTAACAACCCGGATTGGCCACCAGTTTAGCTGATGCAATATCCTTCCTGTACAATTCGGGTAAACCGTATACCGCCTGGTCTAAAAGCTGCGGTGACGGATGGGTAAAGCCATACCACTCGGGATATTCTTCGGCATTGCTGAGCCTGAAATCGGCGCTGATATCCACCACTCTGATACCGCGCTCGATTAATTTTATAACTTCAAGACAGCTCTCCTTATGAGGCATTGCCACAAAAGCGAAATCGACATCGCCGAGTTCGGATGCTACGGCAAGGTCAGTCGTTCCCGCAAGATGAGGGAAAACATCGGTCAGCTTCTGTCCTGCAGTGCTCCTGCCGGTAACGGAAACCAGTTCAACATCAGGATGTTTGACCAGCAACCGTGCCAGCTCTACGCCGGCATAGCCGGTAACGTTGACAATACCAACCTTTAGCTTCTTCATTCCGATGCCCCCTGACTCCGCGATGTTTTTCGATTAAACAGGACGGTTTTTTATCCTACTGGTGCAGATAAAAAAACCTTGATTAATTCTAGCATAAAATTGCCGCTTAAAGAATATTGTGCTACCATTATAATTTAATCATCTATAATGGGTAAGTGTTTTTTATTTTATAAATGAGGTGACAAAATGCCAAAGATTTATCTAGTAGACGTTACCAACAGGGATGGCGTCCAGACAGCAAAACTGGGACTTTCCAAGCTCGAAAAGACGATGCTCAACATATATCTGGACGAGATGGGGATATTTCAGTCCGAGTTTGGTTTCCCCACTACCAGGCATGAATCCAATTATCTCCAGGCCAACCTCGAACTGGCTGAACTTGGCGTCATAAAAAACATGATACTGGAAGGGTGGATCAGGGCGATGGTCGCCGACGTCGAGCTGGCTTACAAGCTGGTACCCGGGTTGGAGCATCTTAATCTTTCCATTTCTACTTCGGAACAGATGATAAAAGGGAAATTCCAGGGTAGAAAAAACAGTGACGACATTATCAACGACATGACATGTGCCGTTGAAGCAGCCAAAGCGCACGGAACCAAAACCATCGGGGTCAACGCAGAGGACGCCTCCCGGACGGAGTTGGATTATTTAATCAAGTTCGGAAAGGCAGCTAAAGAACACGGCGCCTGCAGATTAAGATATTGCGATACCCTTGGATATGACAACCCGTTTTCTATTTATGAAACTGCAAAAGCTCTGGCGGAAAACGTCGGGCTTCCCATAGAACTTCACTGCCACGGCGACCTCGGAATGGCAGTGGCTACTTCAATTTCAGGGGCCAAAGGTGTCATCGACGGCGGGCAGGACGCTTACATCAACACTACCGTCAACGGCATCGGAGAGAGGTGCGGAAATGCCGACCTGGTGGCCACGATTCTGGCCATTACCAAATCCAAAGGGTTCGGAGAAAAATATCAGCTCGGCAACTGCGTAGACCTTTCGAAAGCCTACAAAATCGCCAAGTTCGCCAGCTACGCTTTCGACGTTCCCATTCCCATAAATCAACCGGGCGTAGGAGCCAATGCTTTCGCCCATGAATCCGGCATTCATGCCGACGGCGTGCTGAAGGACCCGGAGAACTACGAGCTTTACGGGTTCAAGGAACTGGGAAGAGGTGACCCGGAACTGGTGGAGACGGGGCGTGAAATCTGCGCCGGTGAATACAGCGGCATCTCCGGATTCAGCCACATAATGGGGAAGATGTCCGTTTCTTTTGCCGACAGGGATGAAGCCAACAAGATACTGGAACTGGTAAGATATGCCAATGTCGAAGCCCAGAAGCCGTTGACCGGCGATGAGTTAAAATTCATTGCTGAATATCCTTCCGTTGCCAGAAAACTGCTTACTCTGACTCCGCTGGAATAGCTGACAGACCAAAGCTATAAAAATCTTTGCAATTAACGGGGCCGATTTTACTAATACGACCCCGTTAACGAATTCCAAACTATTTATTCCGTGATATAATTCTATACTGATAACCTGGTGTTCTTATGAATGATGATAAAGCAGACGATTTGTTGATAAATGAAATCTACCGGCGGCTTCTGGCCGCCTACGGGCCGCAGCACTGGTGGCCTGCCGAATCTCCGTTCGAGGTAATAGTGGGAGCCGTGCTCACACAATCGACGGCATGGACAAATGTAGAAAAAGCCATCTGCAATCTAAAAACAGCGCAGGCGCTTTCACCGGATTCGATAAGGGACATATCTTTTTCGGAGTTGGCGGAACTCATCAAGCCCAGCGGCTACTACAATGTGAAAGCCCGCAAACTGAAATCCCTGGTGTACTGGCTGGGAGAGAATTTTTCAGATGATATGGGCAGGATGGCCGAAAAGGAAACGTACAAATTGCGGGAGGATATTCTTTCTGTTTTCGGTATCGGGCCGGAGACGGCGGACTCCATCCTGCTATATGCGCTTGGCAAACCGGTTTTCGTGATAGACGCCTATACCCGCCGTATCTTCAGCCGCATCGGGTTGATAAAAGAAGAGAACAGTTACAACGATTTCCAGAGGCTTTTTATGACAAATCTGACACCCGATGTTTCCGTCTTTAACGAATACCATGCCCTTCTTGTAAATCTCGCCAAGGAGGCCTGTAACAAGAAACCGGATTGCAGCAAATGTTGCCTTACAGATATCTGCAGTTACAGAGAAAGACCATGATAAAAATAGAAAAAGATATTGCCCTGACCGACGGCATGGTACTGTTGCGCTCCTGCCGCATGGAAGACGCACAGGAACATTGCAATGCCGTACATGAATCGATTGACGAACTGAAAAAGTGGCTGACCTGGGCAAACGAAGACTATGCAATCGACGACAGCCGGATATGGCTGAAAGCCTGTTCGACCATTTGGGATAAAGGGATGGAATACAATTTTGTAATCGTAAATCCCTGTACCCAGAATCTCATGGGCTGGTGCGGTTTAAACCGCATAGACTACCAGAACATGGTAGCCAACCTCGGATACTGGGTCAGAAAACAATACTGCAACAGCGGAGTGGCATCGGCAGCCGCCCTTTTGCTGGCGAAGTTCGGTTTCGAACAGCTGCATTTCAACCGTATAGAAATCATCGCCGCAACGGAGAATCTGGCCAGCCAGCGGGTGGCCGAAAAGGCAGGAGCTGTCCGCGAAGGTGTTTTAAGAAACCTGATAAATCAACATGGAAATGTCCTCGACGGGGTCATGTTCTCATTGATTCCCGGAGATATATTGAGAGATAAAAATGGAGCATTACCATAGCCCCAAGGTAGATAAAATTGCAGAGTTGATCCTGCAATCCAGACGGCCGACCTTTTTTACCGGCGCCGGTATCAGCACCGAGTCGGGAATACCCGATTTCCGCAGCCCCGGCGGTATATGGGAACGCTTCGACCCTGATGATTTTACGTACGAGAGATTTTTAAACAACGCCGAAGCACGCCGCAAGCAATGGCGCTTGTTCAAGGAATTGAGTGCCGATGCCGTTCCCAACAAGGCGCATATCGCCATCGCCGAACTGTATCACCTGGGAAAGCTCGATTGCGTCATCACCCAGAATATCGACAACCTGCACCAGAAAGCAGGGGTTCCTTACAAGAGGGTACTGGAGCTGCATGGAAACCTGCACTGGTTTATCTGCCTGAACTGCCGCAGGCGTTATACACTGGAGAATATCAAAGACAAAACTGGGAAAGACGAAGAACCTCCCGTCTGCGAAGAATGCGGCGGACTGTTAAAGGCTGATGTTGTTTTTTTCGGCGAAGAACTCCCCGAAGAGGTCCTGAACGAGGCGGTCAAGCGTGCCTGCACCTGCGATTTGATGATAGTCGTCGGCTCCGGCCTGACGGTTTATCCCGCCGCTTATTTGCCGGCTTATGCAACCGACGCAGGGGCAAGACTGGTTATAATCAACCTTACTCCAACCCCGTTCGACGGACAGGCCACTATAGTGGTCAATGACAAAGCCGGAGATACTCTATCTGCAATAGCACACCAGGTCAAAGACAGGCTGTTTTATAAGTAGGCTATATTTACAATAATCCAATCATCATAATTTAAGTTTGATTCCATTCTCACCTCGAAGTACTCTCAGTATTTACGGTAACTAAGAAGCCGTTCATGGTGAGCCTTAATATTATCCGTTCGTGGTGAGCCTGTCGAACCATAACGGCCGTCGATATACCCGTTAACTTAAAATAGCTAAAAGTCTCCCCAAATTCGCAAATTCTTTGAAAAAAGTACATCCTTCGACAAGCTTAGGACGAACGGATTTATATTTTGTTATATCTGTTCCAAGATGCAATTAGAGATAATTGCGGCTTTTTTTATCAACTGAGTATACTGTCAAGCCATAATGGGAAAATGCCGTTATCATATTAAACCTGAAATCTGGTGGGCTCTATCTCAAGCGGTTAACGGCTACATAGATGCCTATACCGACAGCCAGGACATCCAGTATAAAGAACATGGAAGAAGACGAGTAGATTATTCCAAACGGTGTGAAGATACTGGCAAAACCGCTTACCACAACTAAAATAGAAGCAATAACCGCCAGCTTCGTTCCCCTTTTACGGTTGATTACACGGCTCATGCCTTCACTGATACAGTAACCGGCGCCAGCGCCCAGAAGCAGGTTCAGAATGATAAAGTTGGCATAAAACCCCAGGATTCCCCATAAAAAACCGTAAGCGACGGCTATTACCAGTCCGACGCAGGTCGACAGCAGCATCTGTTTATTGCTTACCTGAAAGGTGGGGAGTTTATTGATGCGGGCACATTCACGGCAACGGGCGCCCACAGGTGTTTCCACCATGCATCTGGGGCATATCGGCTTATCGCATTTACCGCAGCGAAGATTGGTTTCTACATCCGGGTGAGCGGCACATCTCATACTATCCATTCTTCTTTATTACTTGATTCCTTTCTTCTGGCTGACCCATGCTTTGGCATCCCTGATATCCCTGTCGAGTAACAGGCGGTTGAAGAACAACTCGACTGCCGGAATCGACTTACTTAACGGCGTTCTCGGAGTAATCACCCTTGTGCCAAAAAGAATAAGCGCTAAGACAATAAAGCCCAGAGTAACAGGTAATCTGTCGTCTATCAAAAAAGGCTCATATAAAAACCAGCTTAAAAAAGGCAGGGCAAACAATGCGAGAAAAACGCCGAAAGCCACCTGCTTGACCGGCGCAAAGAGATAGGGCACCACCAGCATTATAAGACCCAGCCAGGGGGATATCATGGTAATGACACCGAGGCTGGTAAAAACACCCCTCCCCCCCTTGAAATTCAGGAACACAGGCCAGTTATGACCAATAATGGCAGCAAGACCGATGGTAACCTGCGCTGCGGAACCCAGCCCGGCAAGCTGCGCCAGCCAGACCGCCAGAGCTCCCTTGCCGACGTCGCAAAGCGTTACCGGAATCGCCAGCCACTTCGAGGTCACCCGCATTACGTTGGAAGCCCCTATTTTCCCGGTGCCGTGCTGGCGTATATCTATATGATAAAACCACTTCGGCAGCAGGTATCCGGCGTGTATCGAACCTAAAAGATAACCTGTTACAAGCAATAATATATATTCAAGGGCCATAATATTCTCCAGATAATACGGTTATTTAAGAGTTAATTATATTACTAAACAGCATTACTGTTAAGAAATTTTTTAATAAATCAATCCGGATTGATTTAACAATCGCATGGAAGGTACATCTATGTATCCGGGCTGTACCCATTGTTCTCTCATCCTTTGGAAAAGAGAACAATCACCAAAACTGTCATCCTGAACGTAGTGAAGGATCTAAATGCAATTCGATATTCGTCGCCGTTATCACCCTATAGGGTACTTCGGGTTCGACAAGCTCACCACGAAGGCTTTTTATTTTGTCATGCTGAGTTCGTGGTGGTCGAACGAAGCATCTTGGGTGGAGAGGTTAATAAGGCATTCCACCTGATACAGGGGCTTCCTTTTTCCTGTTTCTCCCCACCCCCCGGATTCTTCAGTCCCGACACGTCGGGACTTCCAGAATGACAGTTTAATCGAAAAACCCCGTGATAAAGTTTCCGCTGCCTCAGATATTCTTACCGGCCAAAGCCAGCAACTTCTCCGCAGCTTCGACAGGCGTCCCGGATTCACCGAGCATCGTCTCGACTGTATCGTCTATGCCGTGATAGTCGCTGCCGCCGGCAGCCACCAGTTCATATTTTTTAGCCAGTTTTGCCAGGGTTTTTCTTTCATCGGGAGAATAGTTATCGTAATAAACCTCCATCCCGACCAGTCCGGCTTCTTTAAGCTCTTTTATCAATTTTTCCGGCTCGTTTACGGTAAAAGGATGAGCCAGTACGGGTAAGCCCTTTGCTTTTATGATTATGCCGACCGCTTCGGCCGGAGTTATCTTGCTGCGCTCGACGTAAGCGGGTCCGCCCTGTGCAATATACTTATCGAAGGCCTCTTTGAAAGTGGCAACATAGCCTTTTTCCAGCATGGCATTGGCGATATGCGGACGCCCGATGGTGCCGTCTCCCGCCAGCTCCTGCACGCGAGACCACTTGACATTAATACCCATTTCGTTGAGCTTATCCACCATTGCCTGCGCCCTGCCGATACGCGAATCGCTTAATTCGGCCAGTAATTTCCTGAACACAGGGTCGTTGTAATCAATAAAATAGCCCAGCATGTGTACCTCACTGCCAACAGCCAGCGTACTCATTTCCACTCCCGGGATAACTGTAAGCTGCGGGAATTTTTTAGCGGCTGCGATGGCCGGAGCAACTCCGTCTACGGAGTCATGGTCGCAAATAGCCAGATATTTCAGCCCGAGCGCTGCTGCCCTCCTGACTATTTCTTCCGGCGTGTATTTCCCGTCGGAAACGGATGTATGAACATGCAGGTCTGCCAGCATCAGTCTATCTCCTCCGTTATTCTCTCGATGCTTCTTGCCTTGCCGGTGGCATCGTCTATATCGGTCAGCATTGCCGTAAGCATCACCTTGCCCTTGCCTACGGAGAGACGCTTGGGAATCATGCTCAGGAAACGCTCGATAACGGCGTCGGCGTCATCCCCGATGACAGAATCGACCGGCCCCGTCATTCCGATATCCGTAACGTAAGCCGTTCCCTGCGGCAGAATCTGGGAATCGATGGTACCGACATGGGTATGTGTCCCGAGGATAGCGCTGATGCGCCCGTCGAGATACCTGCCGAGAGCCATCTTTTCAGAAGTAGCCTCGGCATGGAAATCGATGATTATGATTTTATACTGACCGGCGAGCCTTTCGAGCAAGGAATCCATCCCGCGGAACGGGCAATCGAAATTGCCGATAAAGGTTCTGCCGATAAGATTGACCACCACCGCCCTGTTCTTAAAGACGATGTACCCGTTACCCGGCAACCCCGGCGGATAGTTCATCGGGCGGATTATCGGCATATCGCTGTCCAGGCAGGGGATGATATCCTTTTGCGCCCAGATATGGTTGCCTGAGGTAATGACATCCACCCCGGCTTTCATCAGGTCTTGGGCGGTAAGTTTTGTTAAACCGATGCCGCCGGCGACGTTTTCACCGTTGGCGATGACCAGGTCAGGCTTATACTGCTTTTTCAATCCGGGTAGTAATTTTTCCACAGCCTGTCTTCCCGGCCTGCCGATTATGTCTCCAATAGTTAATACTAACATCGTCTCTTATCAAGGGACTTTATCCCTGTTTCCCTCTCACTTTTATTTATCCCGATTTTCAACACTAAACCATACTATCAAGATAGTCGTTGCGAGGAGTTCCGATTAATTCGGAACGACGAAGCAATCTCTTTGCCCCGATTTTATAACACCGTCGCCCAATAATTTCCGACGGTAGAGATTGCTTCGTCCCGGTAAACCGGGACTCGCAATGACGCTGATTATTCTGTTTTATTTAGCGTAATCGACAGCCCTTGTTTCACGCAGGACGATAACCCTGATTTGTCCCGGGTATTCGAGGCTCTCTTCTATCTTCTTGACGATATCGCGGGCCAGTCTCATAGCCGCCAGGTCATCGATTTCTTCCGGTTTGACCATGATGCGCACTTCACGCCCTGCCTGAATGGCATATGACTTGTCGACGCCCTTGAACCCGTCGGCGATTTCTTCGAGCGACTTCAACCGCTTCAGGTAGTTCTCTAATGACTCGCGTCTGGCACCCGGCCTGGCGCTGGAAATGGCATCCGCAGCAGAGACTATGAAACCCCAGATACTGGTTTCTCCCGCTTCCATGTGATGCTCGGCGACGCCTTTGACCACTTCCTTGGATTTATCCCACTGTTTTACAAGGTCGGCGCCGATAGAAGCATGAGTGCCTTCTATTTCACGGTCGACCGCTTTGCCGATGTCATGTAAAAGCCCGGCACGTTTTGCCAGTGCTACATTGACTCCCAGTTCGGAAGCTATCATACCGGAGAAGTAAGCTACCTCGATACTGTGAGCCAGCACGTTCTGCCCGTAGCTCGTGCGGTATTTTAATCTTCCCAGTAATTTTATTAATTCTGGATGCAGCCTGGTAACACCCACCTGTAAAGCTGCCTGCTCCCCGGCCTGCACCATGGCGGTTTCCACTTCCTCTTTGGTCTTGGCAACGATCTCTTCGATGCGCGCCGGATGAATACGTCCGTCGAGAATCAGTTTGTTCAAAGCCTGATAGGCTATTTCGCGGCGTACCGGGTCGAAGCTGGAAATGGTAACCGCTTCGGGAGTATCGTCGATAATCAGGTCGACTCCCGTAGCCTGTTCCAGGGCACGGATATTGCGCCCTTCCCTGCCTATCAGCCTGCCCTTCATTTCGTCATTGGGTATGGCAACTACGCTGGCAGTGGTTTCGGAGACGATTTCGGAAGCGCTGCGCTGTATAACCTGCGCCAGAATGCCGCGAGCCTTCTCGTCGGCCTCCTCTTTAATCTTGATTTCCCAATCACGAATACGGCGCGAGCCTTCTTCCTGCACCTCCACCTCTATCTTGTCGAGAAGCATCTGCTTGGCTTCATCGCTGGTAAGGTTGGATATCAATTCGAGCTGCTTCAACTGGTTTTCCTTCACCTCTGCCAGATTCGCCTTGATAGCATCCAGTTCCTTTTCCTTCAAAAGAAGATTGCGTTCACGCTGGACTGCATCCTCCAGCTTGTGCTCCAGTGACGATTCCTTTTGCGTCAGCCGGTTCTCCTGCCGCTGTATCTCCGTGCGTCTCTCCTTATATTCGGCTTCATTCATCAATTTAAGCTTGTCTATTTCTTTCTTATTTTCTTCCAGAATGTCTTTTGCTTCTGTTCGTGCTTCCGCTAACAGTTTTGCAGCTTTTCTCTGGGCGATACGAATCTGGTGATTGGCAAGCATGCTTCTGGAAAGGAACATGGCCATTCCCCCGAATATAACACCGATTACAAAGCTGAAAAATATAGCTAATATCTCTGTAACACCCATCTATTTTCTGTTCCCCCTATTTTATTTCAAAGTCTAAAGGTGTCGACGGACAGTTAATACCTTCCGCTCGCTATCGAGCGTCGGAGAAATCAACCGTCTCACCTCCCTCTTTTTCTTTCCATAAACGTATTATGGTAGTGTTTATGACATCATAACCGAAGCCTCGGCGCTTCAGGTATTCCCCCAAACGGCGGCGAAAGCCCGGGTAATCAGCAGTATTTAAGTTGCGGGCGTGTTTAAGCGCCGCACGGTAAGCATTTTCGGAATCATCAATGGCGCTTACCTCCCGTTCGATAATATCGACCGGAACCCCCTTTTGCCTGAGTTCCGTCTCGGTCAGCCTGCGGCTGCGCGGGTTGAAAGACTGCCTGTTATCATTCCAGAAACGGGCAAAATTGCTGTCGTCTACAAACCCCTGCCTCTTCAGACTGGATAAAACAGCAGCAACCTCGTTTTTACTAAAACCGCGCTGATCCAGACGCAAAGTCAGCTCATGTTCACTGCGGGGCCTGTAACTGAGAAGCCGTAAGGCCGAATCGAGGCACTTTTGATAACGGTTGCTTTCCTGCAGGGACCCGATGCTGGATTCGGACAACTCCATCCCTACCTCGAGCTTTTCTCGAATGACCACCGTTTCTTCAAGACTGAAAGCAAATCTGCCGTCCAAAAACAGTTTAATTTTTTTACTGCGCGGACTTTTTATCAAACCGGATATCTTTCTCATTTATCAGGCAACCCCTTATAAACAAGCAGAGCCGAGGCAACCTGCCTCAGCTCTATCACGCCCGGTTATCTTATTTCTATTAACCTAATCAGATTATGATCGGTCAATCATCATTAGAAACACTGAATGCGGTGACAGCCGAGGCCCTTACCTTCTGTTCAATCTCCGAAGCCAGCTCGGGATTGTCCTTCAGGTACTTCTTGGCGCTCTCTCTACCTTGTCCCAGGCGAATGTCACCATATGAGAAAAAAGCCCCGGATTTCTTTATTATTTCCGCCGCGACACCCAGATCGACTATATTGCCTTCTTTGCTTATCCCCGAATCGAACATGATATCGAATTCGGCTACTCTAAAGGGAGGGGCTACCTTGTTCTTAACCACTTTGGCCTTGACACGTGTACCGGTAGCGGCGTTTCCCTGCTTGATAGTTTCTACTCTCCTCAGGTCTATCCTGACAGAGCTGTAAAATTTCAAAGCACGTCCGCCCGGTGTCACCTCTGGGTTCCCGAATATGATGCCCACTTTCTCCCTCAACTGGTTGATGAATATCATCGCAGTTCCAGACCTGCCGATAGCCGCCGTCAATTTACGGAGCGCCTGAGACATCAACCTTGCCTGCAAACCTACGTGTGCATCTCCCATGTCCCCTTCGATCTCTGCCCTGGGAACCAGAGCGGCAACGCTATCGACAACGATTACATCGACAGCCCCGCTTCTTACCAGCGCCTCTGCAATTTCCAGCGCCTCTTCTCCTGTATCGGGTTGCGAGATTAAAAGGTCATCAAGGTTAACACCGCATTTGGCAGCGTAAGCCGGATCAAGTGCATGCTCGACATCTATATATGCGGCGGTACCCCCGCGTTGTTGAGCCTGGGCAATTATATGTTGACCCAGTGTGGTTTTTCCTGACCCCTCGGGACCGAATACTTCTGTAATCCTCCCTCTGGGGATTCCCCCTACACCTAAAGCTAAATCTAGTGCCAGCGAACCACTGGGAATAGCCTCGACTGCCGGTTTGCTAAAAGCTTCGCCGAGCTTCATGATGGAGCCCTTGCCGAATTGTTTTTCTATCTGGCCGACAGCCAGTTCCAGTGCTTTTTCTTTTTCTGTGACCATAATTCGCCTGTTGCCATAATATCACATTAAAGAAGACTTAACAAGAGCAAATTGCCTTTTGTCCCGACTGCTGTCACATTTCATCCGATTTTTATTTTCCCCAGCCGTAAAATTGACAAGCTAAATAAGCTGTGATACGCTTTTTTAATAGTCTTATCGATTAAAAATGTCCTATACTTACAGGAGGGTTCAATATGTGCAAGGATTGCGGATGCGGAAAACCGGATAAAGTCCATACCCATGCTCATGCCCACACTCACGAAGAGTGCTCCGAAGAGCAGCAGCACGAATGTAAAACCGAAGGCAAAGATAAAACCTGCCACAGCCATAATTCATAAAAATAAAATTGAGAGGCCATAGATGAAAGAAAAAGTCCAGGAAGTACTGGAAATGATTCGCCCCAGCCTGCAGGCCGATGGCGGTGACGTCGAGCTGGTCGACGTTACGGAAGACGGCATAGTAAAACTGAGACTGACCGGTCATTGCGCCGGCTGCCCGATGTCCACAATGACCTTGAAGAACGGCATCGAGAGAATCCTGAAGCAGGAAGTCCCCGAAGTAAAAGAAGTAGTACAGGCCGACTGATAGTCTGGAAACATGGAGTAAAATATTAAGGGAATCGAATATTCGATTCCCTTTTCTAATTCAAGACTTGGCGCATCCCCTATTTTTTCATATCGACTTTTTCCAGTTCGAAAGCCTTGTGCAACGCCCTGACCGCTTCTACCACCTTATCTTCGTCGACGATGCAGGTAATCTTGACCTCCGAAGTGGTTATCAGGTGGATGTTGATATTCTTATGGCTGAGGGTGGTGAACATTCTGGCGGCATAACCCGGCGCATTCTGCATGCCGGTACCGATGATGCTGATTTTGCCCAGCTTCGAGTTGCTGACACACTCGCGGGCCTTGATGGAATCGGCGATAGGTTTGACCACTTTCATAGCCTTATCAACATCGCTTTCAGCTACTGTAAAAGTCAGGTCGGTGATATTCTGTACGCTGGCATTCTGAACAATGGTATCCACGCTGATGCCGGCCTTGGCCAGAGGCTCGAAGATGGAGGAGGCGATGCCAGGCCTGTCAGGCACACCGACCACCGTAATTTTGGCGACATCCATATCATGAGCAATCCCGGTTACTTTATTCTTTAATTCCATAGACTTCCCTCCGTGAATTAGCGTGCCCGGACTGTCCGTAAAAGTGCAGGCAACGAGTATAGGCATATTATATATTTCCCCGAGTTCGACAGACCTCGGATGCATTACCCTGGCTCCGCAGGTGGCCATCTCCAGCATTTCTTCGTAGCCGATTTCCGGCATACTGTGAGCTTCGGGCACTATTCTCGGGTCGGCGGTAAAAACGCCTTCGACATCCGTATAAATATGACAGACCTCGGCTTTAAGGCTGATTGCCAGGGCCACCGCAGTAGTATCCGAACCGCCTCTTCCCAGGGTAGTGACATCCTGGTCCTTGTTTATCCCCTGAAAACCGGCGACCACGACGATGTTGCCGTTGTCCAGTTCTTCCACTACCCTTTTGGGATTGATGCCGAGAATATGAGCACGGTTATATTCGTCATCGGTCTTGATGCCGGCCTGAGCGCCGCTCAAACTGACTGCCCTGTATCCCATGCTGTCCAGCGCCATTGCCAGAAGGGTACAGGAAACCAGTTCCCCGGTCGAAAGCAGCAGGTCATACTCGCGCCCGGAAGGATGGGCGGTCACTTTCTTTGCCAGGCACACAAGGTCATCGGTGGTATCCCCCATCGCCGAAACGACCACGACCACCTGGTTGCCGGCATCCCTGGTTTTGGCCACCCGCCTGGCAACATTCTTGATTTTTTCGACATCGGCCACCGAAGAGCCGCCGTACTTTTGAACTATAATAGACATATACTATCCTTTACGATTGCATATTTACTATCACGACAATTTATTTTACATGCCACTGAAGAATTGTATCACATCGCTCTCGATACTTGAAAATGGTTCCACTCCGGCAAACCCGCATAATGCAAACCCCGCCAGCATTACGAAGAGAAAAAGCAAGACGACTCCCAAATTAACGGTTTTGTATGCCATGATTCCATAGACACTCCAGATAAGTACCCCGAAAACCGCCGCCAGAAGCATTATTCCTGCAAGCTGGCTTATTTCGGCTGCTATCAACAGCAAAACCGTCCAGACTGCAAAACCGAAGCAAATAAAAGCCATGAGTATCAGAATGCTTTTCAGCGCTGCGATTTGTCCCTTTACAACCTGATTACCCTTTCTTGAATATCCGGCCAACTCGGTATCACACGGCATAACTACGTCAGTGCCATGTCCGATATTTTCGCCAACCATCTGACTGTATCTTTTGGGATTAACGGCAAAATTCCTGGTAACCTCGCGGGCGTCCTTCTCGCTTATTGCGGGAATATCTCTCGACCGCGGCGAATCATCCAGCAATTCCACCAACCCCATCCTGGTAAAACGCGATACCCTGCGCCTGCATACAGGATTGGAACACTCGTACATATTGATGGCAGGGCTCCATACCAGAGATTCCTCTCCGCAGTAATGGCACTTATCGGCTTTTCCCCTGGTATTCTCTATTTTTATTTCTTTTACCGGCTCGGGATTGTAACTTTCGCCCCGTATCATATTGCAAAGCAGGCAACCGGTATCGGACCGGTAATACCGCTCGTGCAACTCACAATACGATGTGCCTCTGCTCAACGATAATTCGTCTTCTCTGTCAGGCATTTGCGTAAAGCCCTTACTCCACCAGTGTCGTCACTATATTATATCCGTTCTCGACAAAAAGACCAGTTCTTTTGGCATCGGCCTCCGTAAACCGGCGGGCGCCGTTGGCGGCGAATCCCTGACCCCAGAGCAAGAAGGGTACCGGCTCCGCTACATGGGTCTTGATGCTTACCGGGGTCGGGTGGTCGGGCATCACCAGAATCCTGAGTTCATCGGTCTGGTATGCGATCAGTCGTCCGACAACTTCCTTATCTATCATCTGGATTGCCTCTACCTTGTCCTTGAAAGAACCGGCATGCCCGGCCTCGTCGGGGGCTTCTATATGGATGACAACGAGGTCGTGTGTCTCCAGGGCCTTGAGCCCTCCGTTCACCTGCGCCACGAAATCGTTATCCAGATTATCGGTCACACCGGGGATTTCCAGTATGTCCATATCCACCATTTTCCCCAGCCCCCGCAGCAGGTCGACCGCGGAGGTGATAGCCGCCGATTTGCCGTGCACCTTCTTAAAGGGAGGAATCTGGGGAATCTTGCCGCTGCCCCAGAACAGCCATATCATATTGGCAGGCAGCTCATTCCAGGCACGCCTGTCCGTATTGACCTTGTGATTCTCGAGCACGGAAACCGACTCCTGCATCAACTGGCGAAGGAAGCGGCTGCCCTTTCCGTGCGGCAGGTAATCGGAAATCTCCTTATCGGAAATATCGTGGGCAGGAGTACAGATAGCCCTGGCAGTATCGTCATGCCCCTTCAACTTCAAAAGGTGACGGTAACCGACACCCGGATAAAAGCGGATATTGTCGTTCCCCAGGGATTCATTCAACGCATCCACCAGCCTGGCGGCTTCCTCACTGGAGATATGTCCGGCGCAATAGCTGTTCATCTTACCGTCCTGCACATTTACCAGATTGCAGCGGAAGATAACTTCGCCATCTTCTACAGGCACCCCCATACTGACCGCTTCGATAGCCGCCCGGCCCCGGTAATAAACCTGCGGGTCATAACCGAGAACCGACATGCAGGCGATAGCGCTCGACGGTTCCATTCCGGCAGGCACCGTTTGCACGAGCCCCATCACACCCTTCTTCGCCAGTTTATCGAGATTGGGCGTCACCGCTGCTTCCAAGCATGTCTGCCCGCCCTGTTCTTTTACAGGCCAATCGGCGGCTCCATCCATTATCAACACGCAGTATTTCATCTTTTCCTCCTTGACTGTCACAATATATCCCCGTAAAAAAGAGGGGAATAAAATTCTCCGGAACAAGTTTTAAGTTACTATTGTAATATACTTCAGCATTCGATGCCAATTAAAAACTGCTATTTATAGCTGCTGGTGCTCGACATCTTAATAATGTTATAATATTACCTGTACTGGTTATCGTCAACACACATCTCGGCTTTATAAATCGGGGCGTAGCGCAGTCGGCTAGCGCGCAGCGTTCGGGACGCTGAGGTCGGAAGTTCAAGTCTTCTCGCCCCGACCATTTTAGCAGTCTCAATCCGTTATCTCAGCTATATTAGCATTAATATAGGATAGAAGAATTCTATGCAGAAATACATAGAGTCCGACGGATGCAAAATTTTCTACGATATAACGGGACCGGCAAATGCGCCTGTTGTAGCGCTGATACACGGATACGGCGTCAACCGCAAGATGTGGAACCCCCAGCTCGATGCTCTGAAAGACTGCCGCGTCATCAACGTAGATGTAAGGGGACATGGTTTATCCCGCCCGTGCCGTAATTTCACCGTCAAAAATGCCGCTTCGGATTTACACCTTATTCTCGATGCGGAGAATTGTAGAGATGCCGTCATTATCGGCCTTTCGATGGGCGGTTATATCACACAGGAATATGCCGCCAACTACGGAAAAGCAAAGGGATATATGATTACCGGCTCCACTCCTATTTTCGTACCTTATAAAACATGGGGAAAAATCGGTTTAAAATACTTTACTCCCCTCTTCAACCTGTACCCCTGGGAAACTCTCAAAAAACAGATGTCGAAAGCCAGCGCATTGAACGAAGACGCCCGTACCTCACTTTACAATATGTTCAGTGAAATGAATAAAAAGGAATTCGTCACTTCATGGAACGGCATTGCCACCTGTTTAAATGAAAGGGATTTTGTTTTCGACGCCCCGCTGCTGGTTTCCTGCGGGGAATTCGATAAGGCGGGTACTATCAAAAAGCACCTGCCAGACTGGCAGAAATACTACCCCGGCAGCCGGGTGGAGATTATTAAAAATGCGGCACATGTTGCCAATATGGATAATCCCGACGACTTCAACAGCCTGATGCTGGGGTTTATAGGGAAGTGCAGTAAACAGCCCTGATTTCTCTGCGGAAGACTGTAAAACTCTTCACAAAGTTCATAAAATCCCTCTTAATCTCCCTTTTGAAAAGAGAGAGAATTGCAGAGTGGTAGTTCTTACATTTATTTATAATTGTCGTTGCGAGGAAGCCGTAGGCAGACGAAGCAATCTTTCCCGAATAGACAGTATAGCAGTATTAAAATAACCGGTAGAGATTGCCGCGTCGTTCGTTATAGACTCACTCCTCGCAATGACAGGGAGAAAAAGCCGTTCATGTCCCTCGTCACGCTCAGGATGCACAGATACTCTTAGAGCCGTTCGTGGTGAGCTTGTCGAATCCATAACAGCGACAGATATCGAATTGCATCGAGATACTTCGCTATGCCCGGTATGACAAATAAAAAACATAGGGGCGACCACCGGTCACTGCATCAGCCAAGATGATATTGCTGACCATAACAACAGAAATCCCTGCATACTCACTCCCCCAGGGTCTGCTTGGCTTCTTCCCAGAGTTCGTTTTGCTCATCGAAGGATAACTTGGACAAATCGAGACCACGGTTGCGGCAGAACTCCTCCATCGTCGAGAATCTTTTATAGAACCTGCGGTTGGATTTGCGCAGGGCGGACTCCAGGTCAATGCCCTGACGGCGGGCAAAGTTTGCCAGGGTAAAAAGGATGTCGCCGAACTCGTCTTCTTTTCGCTGCTGGCTGTCCGCCGCTTTGAACTCGCCGATTTCCTCCGCCATCTTCTCTAAAACGCCGCCGTCTTCCTGCCAGTCGAATCCGACACGGGCGACTCGTCCCTGTATGGCCTGAGAGTACGCCAGAGCCGGCATATTTTCGGGAACCCCGTCCAGCATGGAGGCCTCTTTTTGGCGCTCTTTCTTCTTCAATGCTTCCCAGTTGACGGTAACCTCATCCGCATCTTTGACTTTGACGTCGCCGAATACGTGCGGATGCCTGTAAATCAGCTTCTCGTTTATCTTGCGGATAACGTCGTTTACGGTGAATTCCCCGCTCTCCGCAGCTATCTGGCTGTGAAGAACGATTTGCAGCAACAAATCCCCGAATTCCTCCGAGAGCTTCTCCGCATCCGCCTCGTCCATCGCCTCCAGAACCTCGTAAGCCTCTTCCAGCAGGTTCTTTCTCAAAGATTCGTGGGTCTGCTTCCTGTCCCAGGGACAACCCCCGGGGCTGCGCAGCAGCGCAATTATCTCCACCAGCGTCGAAAACCTGTCTAAATTCTGTGGTAAGGGCACGTTAACCTCCTTGTCTATCTCTCAAAATGATTATCAAAAAGTTGTCGAAAACTTATCATATTGTCATTGCGGGCGTAATGGTTAAAAAGAGTTGGCTTTCGAGATATCTTCATAGTAACAATACCTCTTGATATATTGCAGTCTATGTTCTTTAGTTAATCCGCTATGGTTCGACAAGCTTCGTGCATCCTGAGCCTGACGAAGGACACGAGCGGATTTTCAACCTTTCCCCGTCCCAGATATTTCATTCGTCCCTCACGTATTCAGAATGCAGAGACTATAATCAACCTGATGCTAGAGATTGCTTCACTTTCCCTTCGGGAAACTTCGCAATGACATTTTAATTATGAAGGCAATACCGCTCCGGCAAACTGCCGCTGTCCCCTCAAAAACTCTATTGAAGACATCGGCTTCTTTCCCTCCATTTGAAGCGTTATGACCTTCAGGATGCCGCTGCCCGTCCCGATGCCGGCACTGCCGTCAGGCAAGACCGTCACCTGCCCCTTACCGATATCACCGCCACCGGCCTGGGGAAGAGCTTCGATAATCTTAAGATTTTTTCCCTGCCAGCGCGTAAAACAGCCCGGCCACGGATATAAGGCGCGTATTCTGCGCCAGATAATATCCGCAGGCTGAGACCAGTCGATTTCTCCCATTTCCCTGGTAACGGTGGCAAAATAACTGGCGGCTGTGTTATCCTGCGGACGGGGGAGTATCTCTCCCTTCCTCCAGTTAATAAGTACCTCCAGTAAAAGATGAGCGCCGACAAGCGACAGCTTATCCGTCAGTATCCCGGTGTTATCGTAACCCAGTACGGGTATCTGGGCCTGCGAAAGTACGGGGCCGGTATCCAGCCCCTTATCCATCAACATAATACTTACACCGGCAAAGCTGTCGCCGTTCAATACGGACGCCGCCACCGGCACAGCCCCCCTGTATTTGGGGAGCAGCGAGGGATGGATGTTGAGACAGCCGTATTCCGGCAGGTCCAGCACGGATTGGGTGAGTATCTGCCCGAAGGCGGCAACGACGATGATATCAGGTTTAAAGCCTGACAGTTCCTCAAGAGCCTCTTCCTTCTTCAGGCTGGCAGGCTGCACCACCTTCAAACCGAGAGACAGAGCCGCCTGTTTTACGGGAGAGCATGCTGTATTACAACCGCGTCCCGCCGGCCTGTCCGGCTGGGTATAGACCGCTGCTACTTCATAATCATTTAGTACCATATAATTCAGTGACGGTACCGCAAATACAGGCGTCCCCATAAAAACAACACGCATGGCAACCCTCCGCTGCATAGATTCTAACACCCCTCGGACGTACTAACAACTCATATTTTACTTAACATCAGAATATTTTCCTATAAGCCCCCTCACTAAAGCTAAAAGCCAGCATTTCGATAAAATTGAGAGCTTGAGCGACCTTGCAACAAAAAACCTCACCAAAAATCAAACAACAACCATTATAAAAAGCCTTGCCAACGCTGATTGCCCCCTGATAATCTTATCAAGGTTTTTCATTAACGGCCTTCTTTATCTGAAAAACCTTGAAATAGTCAGCTACTGCCCCAGATTATCGGGGTTTGCAGGCCTTGGTGGCTAAGTTATTTAAACACGACTTCTTAGAGATGAGTGTTATTGTGCGGTTTTAACAAACCGCATTTAAATGCAATGTAAGTTAAATGTTCAGGAGATAGTATTTTTATAATGAGGTCGGCACAAGAAATCTGGGAAGCTGCTCTGGGTGAACTACAGCTGCAAATAAACAAACCCAACTACCAGACATGGTTACAGGGAACCGAGGGTATAGGATATGAAGACGGACACTTCTATATCAGCACGCCCAACACGTTCGTCGCCGAATACCTGGAAAAGAATCAGCGTTCCCTGATTGAAAAAACACTGATCGGCCTCGTTAAAAGCAGGGTCGTGGCCCACTTCCAGGTTAATTCGATACAACCGGAGCCGACCGACGGCTATGCCTATCGCGAAACGCCCCAGGCTATCGACTCCCAAACATCAAGTTTCAATCCCAAGTATACATTCGAGTCCTTCGTCGTCGGCAGTTCCAACCAGCTGGCCTTCGCCGCAGCACAGGCGGCCGCCCAGAATCCCGGTGAGGGGTACAACCCTCTTTTTATCTACGGAGGGTCGGGGCTGGGCAAGACACACCTGCTGCAGGCTATCGGACATATTTTACAGGCGCACAATGCCAGCGTGCTCTATGTCAGCGGAGAGCAATTCACCAACGAATTCATAGATGCCATACGGCATAAGAGAACCGACGAGTTCCGCAGTAAGTACCGCAGCGTCGATGCCCTGATGGTGGACGATATCCAGTTCATCAGCGGCAAGGAGCAGACGGAAGAAAGCTTCTTCCACACCTTCAATGAATTGCACAACTCCAACCGTCAAATCGTCGTCACCAGCGACAAGCTGCCGCAATCGATGCCCGGCATGGAAGAACGGCTGCGTTCCCGCTTCGAGTGGGGGCTGACGGTCGATATCCAGCCGCCCGACATGGAAACGCGTTTAGCCATATTGCAATCCAAGGCCGAACAGGTGGAGGCCGACATCACTCCCGATGTACTGGAACTCATCGCCCAGCAGGCGCGCCGCAACATCAGGGAACTCGAAGGAAGTCTCAACCGCATCATCGCTTATGCCAGGCTGCTACGGTCGCAAATCACACCTGAAGTGGCGACACGGGCGTTGACGAACATAAACGGGAAAAACGCATCCGGCGGACAGGTAACGCCCGTAAAACTGCTGAATGCAGTTGCCGACTGTTTTCAACTGGACCCGGAAATGATACTCGGCCCGAAGCGCGATAAAGAAGTAGCCATGGCCAGACAGGTCACCATGTACCTGATGAAACAGCAGGACGGTTACTCCCTCTGTGAAATCGGAAAGTTCGTCGGCGGCAGAAATCCGTCTACGGTAAGCCATGCCTGCGAAAAAATAGCGCAGGATATCGAAAACAGCCCTGTGCTCAAACACAAAGTGATCGATATACAGTCATCACTTAAATCGCAGCCTGAATAATCACCCTTTTACCACTCTATTTTATCAACCAGAATACAACAATCAGGTCTGCTGTATTTTAAAAGGCTTCTCAAAAATAACCTGCAATAAGCAGCAATCTTGATTGTTTCCGCTCTTAGACCATTTCCCGGCATACCGGAACGCAGGGCAAGCAGCCGCTTGTGGTGCCTGTCCTGCGTCTCTCGAAGGAAGCTTGTCGAATCCATAGCAACGAGATTGATTAAAAAGAGGGAATCCGATAACTTTTTCATACTTTTCACAAAACACCCTTATCACCGGATTTCTTTTGCATAAGTGCCTGTCTTTTTTCGATAACTTGGCACTGCTTTCGATAAGTCCAAAATACCCAAAGCCACAAATTCACATTATCATTAAAAATAAATTCATACAGGTTTAAAAAAATGACAGAGCATATTATTAGTGTTATAAAACATATAATCTAATGAATGCTATATTATATACTCTTTAGTATAAGGTGACTGGGCATTGGATTTTTCAATGAGCAATGCAGGTCAAGAAAGACCTTGCGTTTTATATTATCCTGATGGTGGAGGAAAATCGTGGAGAAGTGGGAAAAGATGCTGGCGGTGCAGCACATGCAGGACTACATAGAAAAACATCTGAAGGATGTGGTAACGATGTCGATGCTGTCGAAGGCGGCGGGGTATTCCCCGTGGCACTCTGCAAGGATATTCAAGGAGGTTACTGGCAAGTCACCGTTCGAGTACATCAGGGTTTTGCGGCTGTCCCGGGCGGCCGCGAGACTGCATGACGAAGAGGTGAAGATAGTGGATGTGGCTTTCGACTTCGTTTTCGACTCGCACGAAGGATTCACCAGGGCTTTTTCCAGGGAGTTCGGTATGACTCCCAGTTACTATGCCCGGAACACACCGCCGTTGAAGCTCTTTCTTCCCGCCGATGCCCGCGATTATTACCTCAAATTACAAAAAGGAGAATATAAAATGTCTGAAAATCTTAATACCGTATTTGTGCAGGTCGTCGACCGGCCGAAAAGAAAACTCATTTTAAAGAGAGGGGTTAAAGCGGCACACTACTTCGAATATTGCGAAGAGGTCGGATGCAAGATATGGGATGAACTGTCTGCCGTTAAGGACGCCCTGTATGAGCCGATAGGTATGTGGCTGCCGGAGAAGATGATAAAACCGGGGACGTCCAAATATGCACAGGGTGTGGAAGTATCCGTGGATTATAAAGGAAAAGTTCCGGAGGGATACGAGATAATCGACCTTGCACCCTGCAAGATGATGGTTTTCCAGGGGCCCCCGTACGATGATGCCAAGTTCGAGGAGGCTATCGGCGACCTGTGGGAAGTAATGAACAGGTATAATCCTGAAATCTACGGCTTTAAATGGGCGGATGAGGACGGCCCGCGCTTTCAACTCGCACCGATGGGATACCGCGGGTACATAGAAGCGAGACCTGTCCGGCAAATCAATGTTTAACCGTTATCCTGTCATAGTTTGACAACCCGATTTAATTCCCCGGCTGCAAAGGTCGGGGAATCTTTTTTATAACATCCCGGCGCTCATTTGATATATACTTATATAAAACAGTGTGGATATCGGGTATCAGTACGGTTATTAAAGGGCGGTGCTAAATGGCGGAAAATAAAAGTAATCACGGTATCGGCGTAATGAAGTATGCAGGTGAGCACGAAGCATATATAAGAAACTGTCTGGAGGGTGATTGCGACAGAAAAGAGCTGGCACGTTATCATAACATGAAAATACAGTGGCTACAGCACGAGAGGATGATTCACCTCCTGGTAACCATACTCTTTGCGTTGATATTTATGTTCCTGTTTGGGCTTTTGATGTTCTTTCCGGGAAACTGGCTTATCATGATACCGCTGGTGATAGTTATCGCCCTGCTTTGCGCCTATATCTTCCATTACTTTAAACTGGAGAACACGGTGCAGAGCTGGTATAAACTGTATGACGAGATAGATAAAAGGTCGTAAAGAACGGATTGCCGGTCTGCTGTTTTTCACAACCAGAATGGAAAAATTAGTGGCGTCTGTCTTTATAAAGAGGAAAAGATGTTCGATAGAGTAGAGATAATAGTGAAAGCCGGAGACGGCGGCGACGGAGCTGCCAGTTTTCGTCGGGAGAAATTCGTTCCGCTGGGCGGTCCTGACGGGGGTGACGGGGGGCGTGGCGGTGATGTTATTATCCAGGCGGACGAGGATGTCAGTAATCTTAAGGTTTATCGCCAGAACCGTATTTACAGCGCCCAGGGCGGTAAAAACGGTTCAAGCAAGCGCAAATCGGGTAAAGGCGGGGAAGGCCTGATACTGAAGGTTCCTGTGGGCACAATCGTCTCTGAAAAGGTAGTAGTCGGCAAAGATATCGTGCTGGCCGATTTGAAGGAAAACGGACAGGAAGTGGTAGCTGCGGCGGGTGGGAAGGGTGGATTGGGGAATACCCACTTTGCTTCGTCGGTGAATCAGTCTCCGGTGCTGGCGCAGAAGGGTGGGGAAGGGGAGAAAAAGGACATCGTTCTTGAGTTGAAGCTGATAGCGGATGCCGGCATCGTGGGTTATCCCAACGTCGGCAAGTCTTCGCTGGTGGCGGCGGCTTCCGCTGCCAATCCGAAAATCGCCGATTACCCTTTTACGACGCTGGAGCCGGTGCTGGGTACAGTCCTTACCGGGCACCGCAGTTTCGTGATGGCGGAGATTCCGGGCCTGATTGCCGATGCCAGCCTGGGTAAGGGATTGGGACACGATTTTCTGCGGCACGTTGTCAGGACGAGGCTTCTGATTCATCTTTTAAACGGAGACTCCGCATCCCCGGTCGATGATATGATACAGGTTAACAATGAGCTAAGCGTCTTCGATTCGGCGCTGCTTAAGAAACCGCAAATAGTGGTGGTCAACAAGATCGATTTACCGCAGGTCAGGGAGCGCATGGAGGAGATAAGGGGTATCTTTGCCGATATAGGTATCGAAGCCCATTTCGTCTCCGCATTTACGGGAGAGGGGATTACCGAATTGATGGCTGAGGTATTAAAAGAGTTGGACGGGATGAGACCGCAGGAAGAGATTCCGGCTGTCGACGAATCCTTTGCCGTATTTCATCCGCAGCCAAGGAGCGATGGTATCAGAGTTGTACGTGACGGTGACGTCTTTGTCATAAAGGATGAAAGCCTTGAGCGTATTATTGCAGGAACCGATGCTGCCAATGCCGAGGCCAGGCGGCAGCTGATAGGGCTGGTAAACCGTCCCAATATCAGGAAGGCACTGGAGAAAGCCGGCGCCAAACCCGGAGACAGGGTGCGTTGCGGCAGTTTCGAGTGGTGGTGGTAATAAAATGAAACAGGGAGTTCTGGGAGGAACCTTCGACCCCATCCATAACGGGCATATCAAGATGGTGGAGGAGGCGTGCTCTCGGCTCGGTCTCGATGAAGTTCTCTTCATACCGGCCGGACATCCGCGTTTCAAGGAAAACGAACCGGTCACCGAAGCCGTACACCGTCTGCGGATGGTCGAGCTGGCTATCGCCGGGAAGCCTTCATTTCGATTGTCCGCCATGGAAATCGAAAGGGGAGGGGTAACCTATACCGTCGATACCATCAGGGAGCTGGCGGGGCGTCTGAAGCCGCAGGACGAGCTCTTCTTCATCATGGGGTGGGACAACTTGCAGAACCTTCCGTTATGGCGCAGTCCATCCGAATTAATATCATTATGCAGGCTGGTTGTCATCCCCCGCGCAGGTTGCCCGAAGCCGGACTTGAGCCGGCTGGAGAAACAGGTTGGCGGACTTTCACAGCGGGTTGTTATGCTGGATAAGCCCGTAATAGAAATATCCTCTTCTGATATAAGGGAGAGAGTCAAAGCCGGTATCGATATCAGGGAGCTTGTACCCGAAGCTGTCGCTGACTATATCTCCGAGAATAATTTATACAGGCAGTAATAGATATTCGTTATTCGTGGCGGGGATATAAACTGTCATTGCAAGTTCAATTTCTCCACTTTGGAAAAGGGGAGTCAGAGGGGATTTGATACGGTTGTTACCGGGTTAAACGATATAACGCAGTATTTGTGTCATATATTCTTCGGTAGAGATTGACACGTCACCCGGAATAAATCTGCACTCCTCACAATGACTTTATGAGAATTCTGTCTTGGTTTCTTCAAGCTGTGAGTGCAAACATCGGTGAGCCTGCCGAAAAGACTGAGAGAGTAAACGTCAGCTTTTGCTAAAATCCTAGATATCCAGATTCTTGACGCTCTTGGCGTGAGCCTGTATGAATGCCTTGCGGGGTGGTACGTCACCGCCCATGAGCATATTGAAGACCTCGTCCGCCTTGGCGGCATCCTCTATGTTTACCCGCAGCATGGTGCGGGTTTCCGGGTTCATGGTGGTTTCCCATAACTGCTCGGCGCTCATTTCACCGAGACCCTTGTATCTCTGTACGTCCGCCTTTTTCGAATCTGCTTTTAATTTTTCCAGCAGCAGGTCTTTATCCTGGTCGGTATATATCCATTGTTCCATCTTGCCGGACTTAACGCGGTAAAGCGGCGGTTGGGCAATGAAGAGATGTCCGCGGTTTATAAGTTCGGGCATATGACGGAAGAAGAAGGTCATCAGCAGGGTGCGGATATGGGCTCCGTCAACATCGGCATCCGCCATGAGGACGATGCGGTGATAGCGCAGCTTCGACAGGTCCATGGAGTCGTCAATCCCGCTGCCGAGGACGGTAATCATGTTGCGAATCTCCTCGCTGGAGAGTATTCGCTCCATGGAGGCTTTTTCCACGTTGAGTATTTTACCCCTTAAGGGCAGTATTGCCTGGAAGCGGCGGTTGCGCCCTTCCTTGGCCGAACCTCCGGCTGACTGTCCTTCGACCAGGAAAAGCTCGCACAGCGTCGGGTCTTTCTCCGAGCAATCGGCCAGTTTCCCGGGAAGCGTTCCTGCTTCCAGACTGTTCTTGCGGATGACCAGGTCTCTGGCTTTCCTGGCGGCTTCTCTGGCTCTGGCGGAAGTGATGCATTTTTCAATAATCTTCTTGGCATCTTCCGGATGCTCTTCCATGTAGAGCGAAAGTCCGTCGGTAATGACGCTTTCGGTAACGTTCTTTATTTCTATATTCCCCAGTTTTCCCTTGGTTTGTCCCTCGAACTGGGGTTCGGCTAGTTTAACACTGATTACAGCGGTAAGCCCTTCCCGTGCATCATCTCCGACGAGGTTGGGGTCGCCTTCCTTGAGAATCTTGTTCTTATGGGCATAGTCGTTGAGCACGCGTGTCAGGGCCGAGCGGAAGCCGGTAAGGTGAGTTCCGCCGTCTACCGTGTTGACGCAGTTGGCGAAGCTGAGGGTATTATCGGTGTAGCCGTCGTTATACTGGATGGCCGCTTCCACTATGGTGCTGTTTTCCTGCTTGGATATGTATATGGGAAGCTTGTGCAGTACCGCCTTGTTGCGGTTAAGGTGGCGGACGAACCCGATGATGCCGCCCTCGAAATAAAAGGTCTGTTCTCTATCCACTTTTTCATCGTAGAAGGATATTTCAAGCCCTTTGTTTAAGTATGCTATTTCACGGAAGCGGTCGTTTAAGGTATCGAAATCGTAGCTGTCGGCGGTGAATATCTCTTTATCTGCCAGGAAGGATATGGTTGTGCCGGTTCCTTCGGCTTCGCCGATTTCCTCCACCCTTTTCTGGGGGATGCCTTTTCTGTATTCCTGGTAGTATTTTTTACCGTTGAGACGGACGGTCGCTTCCATTCGCTCCGACAGGGCGTTGACCACCGATGAGCCGACGCCGTGCAGACCGCCCGATACCTGGTATGTTTTTCCGCCGAACTTGGCGCCGGCATGAAGCACGGTTAGTACAGTTTCCAGGGCCGAAACCTTGGTTGTAGGATGGATATCGACCGGAATACCGCGGCCGTTGTCCTCTACAGTAACGACGTTGTTTTTATCTATGGTGATTTTTATCTTAGTACAGAAGCCAGCCATGGCTTCATCGACGCTGTTGTGCACGATTTCGTAGACCAGATGATGCATGCCGCGCTGGTCGGTGGAACCTATATACATTCCCGGACGGCGGCGGACAGCCTCGCGTCCGCCGAGTACCTGGATATCGGCAGCCGAGTAATCGCTTTTACTTCTGTTTAAGCCCTGTTCGTTCTGTGTCATTTATACTCTTAAATATTATTTTCAGGTGTAAACCGGTAAATTATAACAAAAGAGGCAGGCTGTTTCCGCTGCCCCATTTTATCGACTATATTTAATTATACCATAACACAGCGTCGGCGGTAAAACTTTTAAAGCTAAAGGTTCTTATCAATCATGGTTGTTATAAATAACAATCCGATGCCGCTATGGATTCGATCCCGACAGGTCGGGACTCACCACGAGCGGCGATTTTTCTCTCTTCCGTTCGCTCTAAGCCTGTCGAAGGGTCAGCAGGCGCAACAAAGATTGATTAAAATGAAGCTAAACCGCATTTATTTCTTAAAAGAACGGGAGGAGAATATAATCTCCTCCCGGCAGTCTTATCGCTACGACCATTTCTATTTTACTTCATCCAGGGCATCCTGAATATCTTTAGCCATCTTCAGAAAGACTTTTCTAAGACGTTTCATGACTTCTTCGGCGGCCTTTTCTCCCGCTAACCTGGCTTCTTCGGCAGCTTTTCTGGCGTCTGCAGCTGCCGATTCGATGTCATCCAGCAGCATTGGCAGAGGCGTGTCCATTATATCATGTTTCTTTTCGGATTCTTTTTGCATATTTCTCTCCTTCTATATCAAAGGGCAGCAACCAGCGCGACTGCCAGAAAGACTGCGCCGAAAACAATAGCCAAGATTAGAACGATAGCAGTAACAACCCATTCGCTATGTGATAGCTTCTTAATAACCGCTTTTACCAGTGCCTCTTCGGCTTTCGCCAGTGCTTCCTCCGCTTCCCTCTTGGCCTCCTGGGCTATCTTCTCCCCTGATTCCCTGGAATCTTTTGCTGCCGCAATGGCGTCGGCTGCCGACCTTGCAGCGAGCCTGGCTGATTCCTGGGCTTCTCTTGAGGCTAAGATTGCTGACCGGATATGTTCATCCAGGTCGTCCAGAATTTTAGGTAAAGGTTTGACAAGGACTTTGGCGCCCGATTCTTCGGTTTGCATCACATCTTCTCCCATAATGCCCTCCTTATTTAAGAACAATACTTCCTGTTAAACGTTGCTTGTACAACGCTAATCATCGAAGACACAAAAAGCAAACATTGTATTATTTTTTAGACGCTAAGAATAAGTTTAATACTAGCAAGGCGGGTAATCAATAGGTTTTTAGGGGTTAATGGGGAAATTTGTGGAAATATTTATTTAAGTTCAGCCGATTTTGGGAGTTTTTGATTGTCATTAAAGAATATCTGGTACCCCCAAGCGGATTCGAACCGCTGTCACCAGCGTGAAAGGCTAGTGTCCTGGGCCTCTAGACGATGGGGGCACTTAGATAAGTATATCAAAGGGCTGTTTTGTTTTCAACGGCGGTGTTCACCAGTAAACTCTTTTAAGATTTTGGCAGGCGGGACGGGCTGGTTTGTTCTGAATCTACCGAAGGTTAAAAAACAAATGTCGCCGATAACCCTGAATACTTGATAAGTGTTGATAAACCGATGTAATATAAAAATCGACAGGTAAATCATACTGGCAGGTGATATTTCATTGAACAGGATAAATCCGGCTCCGGCAGCCACTCTTTGCGGGAATGCTGTTTTTGAATGGGGCAGGCGCACCTATGTAATGGGTATCGTCAATGTCAGCCCGGATTCGTTTTCCGGAGACGGGCTGAACAGTCTCGATTCTGCCGTTTCGCAGGCAAAGCGTTTTATTGATGAGGGGGCGGACATTATCGATATCGGCGGTGAATCGACCAGGCCTGATTCACAACCGGTGTCCGTCAGAGAAGAAATAAGCAGGGTTGTCCCCGTGATAGAAGCATTATCCCTTGAGATATCCGTTCCGATAAGCATAGATACCTATAAATCGGCTGTTGCCGGCCGCGCCGTTGAAGCCGGAGCCAGCATGATAAACGATGTCTGGGGACTACAGAAATCGCCGGAACTGGCAACGATTGCGGCGGAGGCGAGAATTCCCATTATCATTACCAGTAATCAGAGGGATAATCCGTGCAAGGATATCATGTCCGCAGTTATTTCGGACCTCTGGGATAAAATCGGGATGGCGGAAGATGGCGGGGTTATGCCGGAAAATATTATAATTGACCCAGGGGTAGGTTTCGGCAAAACGCTGGAGCAAAATCTGGAAATCATCGGGAGGCTTGCCGAACTTAAATCGCTCGGGAAGCCGGTTTTACTGGGCACTTCGCGCAAGTCGCTTATCGGTGGAGTGCTGGGATTACCGGCAGGTCAGCGTTTGGAAGGAACGGCGGCAACGGTGGCTATCGGCATTGCCAACGGCGCCGATATTATAAGAGTTCACGATGTCGAGCAAATGGTGCGGGTATGCCGCATGAGCGATGCTATTATACGGAGAAAGGAATAACAGAATAGATGGCAGCAATGGAATATACAACGGTATATTTGGGGCTGGGTTCCAATCTGGGGGAACGCAAGGAAAATCTGGAGAAAGCCATGGAATATCTTTCCCAGAGGATGCGTGTAACCGGGAAGTCTTCGATATACGATACCGAAGCAATGGAAAACCACGAACAGCCGCGCTTCCTGAACATGGTATGCCAGGTAAAGACGATATTTAAACCGCAGGACATTTTAATGCTGGCAAAGTCCATCGAGCGAAAGATGGGGCGTCAGCCGAATAGCCACAATGCTCCCCGTCCTATAGACATCGATATATTGTTTTACGGAGATGAAATAATCGATACCCCGGAACTTACCGTCCCCCATCCCGGCTTGCCGAACCGGGCGTTTGCGCTGGTTCCCATGGCGGAAATAGCACCCGACCTGGTGCATCCGGTAATCAAGAAAACCATGAGCACCATGCTCACGGAGCTCGAAAACGGTATTCAGGGCGTTATGAAAATCAACTGCCCGTAAGGATTAAAAGATGTATAAATTATCCGTAGAACAGCACTTCGATGCCGCCCATGCCCTGAGGGGGTATAAGGGTAAATGCGAGAACCTGCACGGCCACCGCTTTGTGGTAAAGGTCAAGGTAACGGCTTCGCAGCTCGACGATATTGGGCTGGCATTCGATTTTACCGAATTGAAGCGGATGTTGAAATCAATCCTCGACAGGTTCGACCATACCAATCTGAATGAAACTCCGCCCTTCGATAAAATAAATCCGTCTTCGGAGAACATCGCCCGCACGGTCTACGAGTCGATGAAAATCGAGTTGAAGAATACTCCGGTCAAACTGGCTGCCGTCAAGGTATATGAATCCCCCGAGAGCGCAGTGGAGTACCGGGAAGATTAAACCTGCGACAGGTGGCTCAATAAAATCCTCAACCCGATGGCAATCAGGATAAGACCACCCAGCAGTTCAGCCCGTTTGCCGAGCACCTTGCCGGCTTTTCTGCCCAGTAAAAATCCGGTAACGGAAAGCAGAAAGGCGGTTATCCCGATAACCCCGCTTGCTAAAGCTATATTTACATCGAGGAAAGCGAAGCTCAATCCCACAGCCAGCGCATCTATGCTGGTAGCCAGCGACAGGGTCAGAAGTGTGCTCCACTTTGTGATGTCGGTTTTACACTCTTTCTCTTCCTTGCGGGAGGATTCCCATATCATCTTGCCGCCGATAAAAGCCAGCAGCCCGAAAGCCAGCCAGTGGTCGTAATCGGCAATCAGGTCGACAACGGTCTGTCCCGCCAGCCATCCGATGACCGGCATCAGGGCCTGAAAGATGCCGAACGACAGTGAAGCGATGACGATCTGCTTCCGTGAAACGGACTTCATGGAAATACAGCCGCTGAAGGCAACAGCGAAGCAGTCGGCCGAAAGGCCGATGGCTATAACCAGTATGGAAATGAAATCAAGGCTGTCCATATAAGCAAAAACCTTTTAAAGTCGATTTGACTTGCAAAAAGCAGACTGATTAAAGCATAATATCTAAAATTTTTCAAAAATACTTGTAATTACTTGATAAATAGGATTATTATTGTTAGACTTCGATTTGTGATACTTGACATGCTGGAGTAAAATATTTGTTCATAAAAAAGTCAATAAGTCAATGATAGGATAAGAATATTCAATATGTCGTATGAAAAAGAAGAACAGGCCAGATTGATGAGGCAGCAGAGTAAGCAGGCTATAGCTCTGGCTATGGAAGGGCGCTGGCGAGAAGCGGTGGAGGCGAACAAGGCGATTATCGAGGGTTTCCCCGATGATGTGGATTCCTTTAACCGCCTGGGGAGGGCTTATATGGAACTGGGGGAATATACGCTGGCTAAAGATGCTTATACTCACGCGAAGCAACTGGACCCACACAACAACATTGCTGAAAAGAATATCCATCGTATCGACCACCTGATTGAAACAGGGGCAACGCCGGAAGAAACATCTTCACGGGTGGAACCGAATGTGTTTATCGAGGAGACGGGCAAGGCGGGAGTGGTAAAATTGTATCACCTGGCTTCCCGTGATAGCCTGGCAAGGGTGGACGCCGGGGACAGGGTGAATCTCAGAATTGCGGATTCCAACCTGGTAGTGGAAAACAGCCGTAATGAGTACCTTGGCCTGGTCGAACCCAAGCATAGCCAGCGTCTGATAAGGTTGATGAACGGAGGCAACCAGTATTCGGTTACGGTTACCAGCGTTTCCGACGATAACCTGGCGGTAATCATCAGGGAGACATATCAGCACCCGTCACAGTTCGGGCAACTGTCATTTCCATCAAAAGGCATCAGCGGTGTCAGGCCTTATGTCAGTGACAAGATATTGAGGCGAAGATTGGAATATGACGATTCGCTGTCCGATATGGAGTATCCGGCTGACGGCGGCGACGATGTGGATATGTTGTCTGACGATATGGTGGAAGAAAGCGGCGACAGAGATGAACTTAACGAGGAAGACGAGCAGGAGGTATAGATTGATATGGGTTCTGGTAACATCAGGGATATAAAAATAGATGAAGAAGTAAAAAGCGCTTATCTCGATTACGCAATGAGCGTCATAGTCTCCAGGGCATTGCCGGATGTGCGTGACGGGCTCAAACCGGTGCACCGCCGCATCCTTTATGCCATGAACGAACTCGGACTCTTCCATAACAGTCCCCACAAGAAAAGCGCCCGTGTCGTCGGTGAAGTTTTAGGTAAATATCATCCGCACGGCGATTCCTCCGTCTACGACGCCATGGTGCGTATGGCTCAGCCTTTTTCGATGCGTCATACGCTTGTAGACGGACAGGGCAACTTCGGCAGTGTCGACAACGACCCCCCGGCAGCCATGCGTTATACGGAAGTGCGTCTTGAATCCATTGCCGAGCAGATGCTGGCGGATATAGATAAAGACACCGTCGATTTTATGCCGAACTTCGATGACAGTCTCAAGGAACCGCTGGTTCTGCCCAGCCGGCTTCCGAATCTCCTGGTAAACGGCAGTTCCGGCATCGCTGTAGGGATGGCGACCAATATACCTCCGCATAATTTGAATGAAATTTGCGATGCCTTAAGCTATCTTATCGATAACCCGGATGCCAGTGTCGATGAGCTTATGAAGTATGTCAAAGGGCCGGATTTTCCCACCGGCGGCGTTATTTTAGGCAGGGACGGTATCGTCAGCGCTTATGCCACCGGCCACGGCAAGATAATGGTGAGAGCGAAGGCTTATTATGAGGAAGCCACCTCCGGCAAGCAGCAAATAATAGTTACCGAATTGCCTTACCAGACCAATAAAGCGGCGCTGGTAGAAAGAATTGCCGAGCTGGTCAAAGATAAAAAGATTGCCGGCATCAGTGACCTGCGCGACGAGTCTGACAGGGAGGGATTACGCATAGTCATCGAGCTAAAGAAGGAGGCGCAGTCCCGCCAGGTGCTCAACAGCCTCTATAAATATACGGCCATGCAGTCCTCCTTTTTTGTGAACATGCTGGCGCTCGTGGACGGGCAGCCGCGTGTAATCAGCCTCAGAGAGGCTTTGCAGCATTTTATAGATTTCAGGCAGGAAGTGCTGACACGGCGTACCCGCTTTGAATTGAAGGGCGCCAAGGAAAGAGCACATATACTCGAAGGTTTGAAGATTGCGCTGGATTTCATTGACGAAGTCATCAAGATTATCCGCCAGGCGAAGTCGGCTGAAGATGCACGGAGCGAACTCATGTCGAGGTTCGGGCTGTCTCAGATTCAGGCGCAGGCTATCCTCGACCTCCAGCTGCGCAGATTGGCCAGCCTCGAGAGGCAGAAGATACTCGACGAATATGCGTCTGTTTTGAAGACGATTGCCTATCTGGAGGATTTACTGGCAAGTCCGCACAAGATTCTGGTTCTGGTAAAGGATGAGCTGGGCGAGTTGAAAGCCAAATCCGGCAACGCCCGCCAGACCGAGATAAGCGTACAGGAAGCACTCGATTTCAGCGAGGAAGACCTGATTCCCCACCAGAGAATGGTGGTCACTTTAAGCGAACGCGGTTTCGTCAAGAGGGTGCCTTCCAAGGCCTATACGTTGCAGCACCGGGGCGGCAAGGGAATCATCGGGATGGTAACCCGCGAACTGGACGCCGTCAGGTTCCTGGTCGTCGGCGATACGCACGACAACCTGCTATTCTTTACCAATAAAGGCAAAGTTTTCCGCACCAAGTGCCACGAGGTTCCGGTGGACATGTCACGCATATCCAAGGGCATGGCGGCCGTAAACCTCTTCCCCATTGCCGAAGGTGAAAGAGTAACTGCCGTTGTGGCGGTAAGCGAGTTTAAAGAAGATAACTTCCTGCTGATGGCGACCGCTAACGGTGAGGTTAAAAAGACGGCGGTAGACAGCTTCAGCGCGGTGCGCTCAAGCGGCCTGATTGCCATGGATTTAACCAAGGGAGACAACCTGGTGGCCGTCTGCCAGGGTAAGGAATCCGATGATGTACTGATGATTACTCAGAAAGGCCAATCCATCAGGTTCCCGATATCGGAACTGCGAACCAGTTTAAGGGCCAGCGGCGGTGTCTGCGGCATCAAACTGGAAGAAGGCGACAGGGTTGTCAGTATGGATGTGGCGCAATCCGGCTCCTTCGTGCTGACCGTTACGACAGGCGGGCATGGAAAACTGACTCCTATAGAGGATTATCCGCTGCAGCATCGCGCCGGCAGCGGCGTTATCACTTTCAAGATAGTGGATAAGACGGGAGATGTGGCGGCAGCCCGTGCGGTAACCCCAGACCAGCAGGTGATGATTATCTCCGCCAACGGCATCATCACGCTTACCCCCGTCAAGGAGCAAGACCCGAGGCTGGGAATCACGATACAGGGCAGGAGCACGCAGGGTGTGCGACTGATGAAGCTGGAAGGCAAAGACAATGTGGTTGCCATAACCGCTTTCGACGGCGAGGATAAAGAGTAGCCCGCTTTCATAATAGTTGAATAGTAAGGGGGCTGTCCCGACATCGGGACAGCCCCTCTTGTATTGTAAAAAGGCTTCACCTTGGGGAAATGCCGTAACTCAACATCAGGGGTGGGGACTCTGTCACTCTGAGTGAAACGAAGAGTCTTGCCATTCGATAACTTTTAAATTCTTCGGTCGTCAGCACTCCCTCCGAAATGACAGTATAGAGATGATAGCGACGCCGGTTGTAAATAAAGGCAAGAAATTACCACTTTGCAGTTCTCTCCCTTTCGAAAAGGGAGATTAAGAGGGATTTTGGCAAGTTGCCGGAATAGATGGTGCAACATGATGCTTCCCGCCTGTTGCCGATGTAGCCTGATGTGCTGCTTCTCCCCACCCCCCGGATTCTTTGTCCATCCCTCATGGCTTCCAGAATGACAATTTAGTCGTAAACCCCGTAGGGACGGGCATTGCCCGTCCGCCAGATACGGAAACATAAATGCGGGCGACCATTGGTCGCCTCTACGGATTTGTCATCCTGAGCGTAGCGAAGTATCCAGGTGCAATTCGATATTCGCCGCCGTTATGGTTCGACAAGCTCACCACGAACGGCTTGGTTAATGTCATGCTGAATTTGCACATTCGTTATACTCAGTATAAATTCAGGACGAATGAAATCCCGATACATCTGGATGACACCTTCCCCAGGGGGAAAGCAAAGAGCTGCCGAACCGGCAGCCCCTTGCTGATTGTTTGGAGAATATCTTTTATTTAACAGTAGTGCTGGTGGTAGTAGGGACGGTTGTAGTCATGGACATCATAGAGTGATATAACGATGCCGGAACGCTGTCAGTCCAATCTACTGTCTTGTTAAGCATATCGAGCTGGAAGAAATATATGTTTTCATTAAACTCGACCCAGCAACGTACATCGTATTCAGTTAACTCATCGCAGATTATCTGGCGGTTTTCTGTGCTGATGAGAGTAAAACTACCTATCACGTCTTTTAATCCCGAGCCGTTGTCATTGAGCCAACTGGATGGTATATAGTCGAAGTAATATTCGAAAGCGAAAGCCCCTTTATCAAATATAGCCTTCAGTTCGGGGTCGGCACCGGCAATGTCTACTATCTCCTGTTTTTTGGCATCGGTTACCGGAACGACCTCGTTTTCTACTATCTCCACCTCTTTGTTTCCATCGCTTCCGTTGATTACATTGGCTATTATGATTCTGTCATCATTGACAGTTATAACGACGGTGGCATAGATGTCATCAAAGATACTATCTTTAAAGATTGTAGAGACTTTCTCTATTTCCGCGTTACCGAGCAGCTCCTGAACCTGAGGGTCGTTGAGAACCAGTTCCTTTGCGATGGAACTGGTGTCTTCATGTTCTATCGGCCAACAGCCGGTAGATATAATGGTTCCTGTCATCATGTCGATATAAACGAAATATCTGTTCCCTTCATAATCCATCCAGAAGCGTGCGGTGAGTGCATCCCAATAATCGGATATTACCTCCTTATCCTGGACGCAGAAAAGGCCGCCGCCGATTTCATGTGCGAAAGTGTAATAACTGTCTACATTCATATATGAAGGAATATAGTCGAAATAATACATATCAATGGGAATTCCCATGTCTAAAAGTGCCTTGATTTCAGAATCGGTGCTCGCAATTTCTATCAATCTCTGTTTACTGGCATCGGTTACCGGCACTCTTTCTATATCGATTACGTCCACTATTTTAAAGGTAAAAATCCACAGCGTGAGGTCGACGACAACCATCTTCTCTTCGCCGACGCTGATAAAATACCTGATGCCGTTTTCGGTATCGAATACCGCAGCCATTTTAATATTATTCGTATCGATATTTTCATCTTCGATTATTTGTTGTATTTCGTGGTTATTAAGTGCTGCTTCTATAGCCAGTGCTTTATAGTCACTTACGAGAGGAGACATGGTAACCGCCATAGCGGCCATAATTAAAACAAAAACTGCAAAAGTGCTTATCAAGGCTTTTTTCCAGGCCGGTCTGCTGGAGTTGAAAAATCCTGTTACCGTACTCATGATAGGAATCTTTCTCCTTTTTGCGGCTGTTGCCGTTTTATTCGAGGAGGATTCGAATTTTTTTAATAAAGCCGTTTTCAAGAGCCTTCGATGGGTATGCAGTTCGGCCTCCGGAAGCCGGGCGCTCTCCAATTTTTTTATTAAATCCTCGAATTTCATCATCCACCTCTATAAAGTATAACCGTCCGCTTTTTAAAAGGTTGCATTGTCCTCCATCAGCTCTCTGAGCCTTTTAAGCCCCCGGTGCAGCAGGGATTTTACGGTTCCTTCCCGTTTGCCCAGTATGATGCAGATTTCGCTTGTAAGTTTTTTCTCGAAGTACTTGAGAACGATTACTTCCTGGTAGATAAGGGGCAGTTTGACGATGCAGCGATGCAGGGTAAAAAAATCCTCATGTTTCTGAAGTTCGTCTTCCGCTCTGGTTATTTCTTCTTCGAGCGAAGCGTCGGTTATGACGGCCGATTCTGCAATCTCCTGTTTGAGTTGCTGCACCTGTTTGCTGTGGTTGTATCCGTTGCTGATTTCGTGGCTGGCAATGCGGTACAGGTATGCCGAAAAGGGGATGTTGCGCCACTGGAAGCTTTTTATATGTTGAAATGCCCGGAGGAATACCTCGGATGTGATGTCCCTGGCTGTTTCTGCACTGGCTGTTCTCCTGAGGACGTAGCCGAATATTTTAGGGTAATACTCATCATAAAGCAAACCGAATGCATCAGCATCGGTCTTCGCTTTGAAAACCAGCTCTTTTTCGCGCTCTAAGTCCATTATGTCTTAATAGGATAACCCGTTTCGAGACAAAAGGTTGCATTTGAGGCACTGGAAAGAATTATTTGAACAGGGGGAAGTCTATTTTTTATAAAGGGCTTCCCCCAAAATCGCTTTTTATTTACCTATGATACTTCGATGGCGTCCATCGGGCAGACATCGCGGCAGGCACGGTCGGCCTTGCACTTGCTGGCATCCGTTACCTTGCAGACACCTCCATCTACGTAGAGAATTTTTTGCGGGCAGACGTCCGTGCAGGCTCCGCACCCGATGCATGATTGTTCGTCGATTTTTACCATTTTGTTACTTGTTTCCCCCTCTTTTTTGATTTATGTTTTTCTATATGAACAAAGGTTGTCTATTTTTTCCAGGCCGCAGGCGTTGCAGGAATGGTCGCGGCAATCCGCTGTTTCTTTACCCTCCAACGCCCTTTTGTATTCGCGCTTGAGGAAATCGACGGAAACCCCGATATCTATATGCCCCCAGGGCAGCGGTTCGTCCAGCGGCCGCTCCCTTTGAGTATAGAAATACGGGTCTAATCCTTCCTGCCGGAAGGCCTCCAGCCATGTGTCGAATTTGAACTGCTCGCCCCAGCCGTCGAAACAGGCCCCCATCTGCCAGGCGCGGTGAATTACCCTGCCGATTCTGCGGTCTCCGCGTGAAATTACCGCTTCCAGCAGGCTCTTGGGGAAATCCTGCCACGACGGGTCTACGTCTTTTCTCTGCAGGCCTGATTTCAATATGTTCTGCTTATGTTTTATTTTTTCTTCGCTGTCCATAGCTACCCACTGGAAGGGGGTGTGGGGCTTGGGGACGAATGTCGATAAGCTGAGCCGCAGGTGCGGTTTTTTTCCGGGGATGCCTCTGCCCACGGTGCGGATCTTATCCACCAGCTCGACGATGCCGTTTATATCCTCTTCGGTTTCCGTCGGCAAACCGAGCATAAAATACAATTTCAGGTTTTTCCAGCCTCTTTCGAAGGCGGCGGATACGGTATCCAGCACTTCCTGTTCTGGAATACACTTGTTGATCACACGCTGCAATCTCTGGCTGCCGGCTTCCGGTGCGAAGGTCAACCCCGATTTGCGGCTGGTAGGCAGTGAGTCTATCAGCTTTACCGAATCTACCATCAATCTCAGGCTGGGCAGCGACAGGGCGATATTCCTCTTTCCGTATCGTTCCAGTATTTTCCCTATCAGCTTGTCTATTTCGTGATAATCGCTGGTGCTGAGCGATACGAGAGCTATCTCGTCGTAGCCGGTATTGTCGATAATCTCTCCCACCGCCTCGATGACTTCTTCGTGGGGGCGCTGGCGTACAGGCCTGTATACCATTCCGGCGTTGCAAAAACGGCAGCCCCGGCTGCACCCGCGGCTTATCTCGATGGCTCCCCTGTCGTGTGTCGCCTCAATGAAGGGAACTACCGGTCTGGTTACCGGCGGCGGCAACCGGGATACGATTTGTCTTTTTATAACGGGGCTGGCTTCGGGGACGAGGGGGGTAATGCTTTTAAAAATGCCGTCTGCCTCGTATTTCACTTCATACAGGCCGGGCACGTAGATGCCGGGGATTTTAGCCACCTGCCGCAGCAGGTCTTTTCTTGAAGTACTGTGTTTATTAATCTTGAAGTCTCTCATAGAGTCTATCAGTTGGGGAAGTACTTCCTCCGCATCGCCGATTACGAAAAAATCGAAAAAGTCCGCCATCGGTTCCGGGTTCAGGGCGCAGCTGCCTCCGGCAATCACCAGCGGATGGTTGTCCGTCCTCTCGCAAGCCAGCACGGGTATATGGGCGAGGTGCAGCATATTCAGTATGTTGGTATATGCAAGCTCGTATCCGAGCGAAAACCCGACGATGTCGAATTCATCCAGGGGATGCCCGCTTTCGATGCTCTGGAGCGGGATGCCCGCTTCTTTGATGGCGTCTGCCATATCTACCCACGGGGAGAAAACTCTCTCGGCGAGCACATCCGGCCGGCTGTTCAATAGCCGATAGATGATGGGTATCGCCATGTTGGACATGCCGATTTCATATATATCGGGATAGCTCAAGACGATTTTTATATCCGTCTTTTGCCAGTCTTTTACGATGCTGTTCCACTCGCCGCCCGTATAGCGGGCAGGTTTGGTTACATTGAATAAAATGCTGTCGGGATAGGCCAAAATTATCCTCCAGAACTTTAATTATACGAGGAATTGCATCTATGGTGCAATTTTATTACGTTTTAAGACTGGTTTTGCCTACAAGGGAGTTCAATTTTTATTGTTACTATCCGGGTATAGATTACTTCGTCCCGATTTATCGAGACTTGAAATGGTGTTACCTGATTGTCATGCTTCGTCGTTCCGATGCGAACGGAACTCCTCACAAAGACAGTAAAAGACCCAGCCGCTCGTGTCCTTCGATAAACTCAGGATGAGCGAAGTTTGTCAAATCCATAGCGGCGTCGAATTAATATTTAGCGTAATAACAATACCGGTTAGCCTTTGACCTTTGCCAGAAACCCATCTACAATAGCAGCATAACCTTTAAGGAGAAAATTATGGAGAATCTGTGGGCGCCCTGGCGCATGGAATATATCAAGAAAGTGGACAATCCCGGATGCATCTTCTGCCTGAAACCGGACGAGGATAAGGATGTCGAGAATTATATCCTGCACCGCGAAAAATTCAATTTCGTCATTTTGAACTGTTATCCCTACAACCCTGGGCACCTGATGGTAGTCCCTTTCCGGCATTTATCTACTCCCGAAGATTTAACCTCAGAGGAATTGCTGGAGCATTACGAGCTGGCTCGCAAGTGCATCACTGTATTGAGAAAGGTCTTGAATCCCGACGGGTTCAACATGGGAATGAACCTGGGAAGGGTGGCCGGAGCCGGCATCGACAAGCACATTCATACACATATAGTCCCGCGCTGGAACGGCGACAACAATTTTATGCCGGTGCTGTCGGATATAAGGGTGGTCAACGAATCTCTTGCCGCAACTTACAAGAAGCTGGCGGATTGTTTTTAATAATCATAGTAGAGTTCTGGTGCTGCTATAATTTTCATTAAAAAGGCTTGGAGTATCAGCACCCTTTCAGCCTGGCAATCAGGTTGTCTATCGGTAACGTTTCCTGCTCCGCTCCGGTCATATCCTTCAGAACGGCGGTTCCGGCAGTTACTTCTTCTTCGCCGATGATAACGGCGTATTTTACGTTCAGGTTATTCGCCTGTCTCATCTGCGCCTTGAGGCTTTTGGCGCCTGTTGAATGGATTACCGCGATTCCAGCTTTTCTCAGTTCCGACGACAGTTTAACCGCGGTATCCCTTGCGGCATCCCCCAGGCTGGCTACGAATACGGAGGGCCTGTCACCCTGAGGTATTTCAATATCATGCCTTTTAAGGTTAAGGATGATTCTTTCGATGCCGGCAGCGAAACCGGCCGCCGGTGTGGATTTGCCTCCCAGTTCGGCTATCAGGTTGTCATAACGTCCACCGCCGCCGATGGTATTCTGGCTGCCTTCGATTTCTGGCTGGATTTCGAAGACTGTTCTGGTATAATAATCCAGCCCTCTTACAAGCTTGTGGCTGACCGCGTAAGGCAATTCGATGCTGTCAAGGTAATTCTTAAGTAGTTTGAAGTGTTCGGCGCAGTCGCTGCACAGGTAATCCGTGCTCTTCGGAGCATTGTCTACAAACTGCTGGCAATTCGGATTTTTACAATCCAGCAATCTTAATGTATTGCGTTCCCTTCTTGTCTGGCAGTCCCTGCAAAGCCCGGCGCTGCATCCGTCATAATATCTTCGCAGGGTGTCCAGATAAACAGGCCGGCACTTATCACAGCCGATGCTGTTGATAACAAGCGATAGTTTTTTAAGTCCGAGCGCTTCGTAGAATCTCCATGCCATTTCGATAACTTCGGCATCGATTACCGGGTCGCTGTCGCCGATGGCTTCATAACCGAACTGGTGAAATTCACGCAGCCTGCCGGCCTGCGGCCTTTCGTACCTGAATATCGGGGACAGATAGAACAGCTTGACGGGTTGCGGCAGGTTTGCCATGCCGTGTTCTACATAAGCGCGGCAGACCGATGCGGTTCCTTCCGGTCTCAACGTTATATCGTTGTCCCCCTTATCCTTGAAAGAATACATCTCTTTCTCGACGATATCGGTATCGTCTCCGATACTCCTGGTAAAAAGTTTGGTATTCTCGAAGGTAGGCGTATCTATACGCTCATAGCCGTATAAACTGCATATGGATGAAGCTTTTTGTTCTATATACCTCCAGTAAGCCTGCTCTGCGGGCAGAATATCTACCGTTCCGCGTGGTGCCTGATACACATTATCTCCTGTCTATTCCGTCCGGAATACATTTTATTCGGTTGGTTTAGCGATTTACTTTGCCAACTAATCTGAGTTGCTTTATACTAGAAAGTACAATCATTATGTTAAAACAAAAAGATACTTCGGTCAATATATTATTGCAGAAAGCCTCCGCGTATCTGCCGCCGGAGAAATTGTCGCTGGTGGAAGAGGCCTATAAGTTTGCCGAAAAAGCGCACGATGGACAGTTTCGCGAATCCGGGGAGCCTTATCTGATACATCCGCTGCAGGTAGCGATTACCCTTGCCGATCTGCAACTCGATGCCAGCACGCTGGCGGCATCTCTGCTTCATGACGTATGCGAAGACTGTAATGTCCCGATTTCCGGAATCGCGGAAAAGTTCGGGGCTGAAGTCGCTAAACTCGTCGACGGCGTTACCAAGTTAAGCCAGCTTTCTTTGCAGTTACCGGAGGGCGTTTCCCGCAAGAGCAGCGCCGCCGACAGCCAGCAGCAGGCGGAGAGCCTGAGAAAGATGCTGGTAGCCATGGCGGAAGACCTGCGGGTCGTGTTTATCAAGCTGGCAGACCGGCTTCACAACATGCGCACATTGTCGGCATTGCCGGCGGAAAAGCAGCGCAGTATCGCTCATGAGACAATGGAAATCTATGCTCCGCTGGCTCACCGTCTCGGTATATGGGAGCTGAAATGGGAGTTGGAGGACCTGGCCTTCCGTTATCTCGAACCCAAGAGATATGCTCAACTGGGGAAAATGGTTGCCGGAAAGCGCACGGAGCGCGAGGAATTTGTCGCAAGGGTAATCGAAATTCTTAAAAAAGAGTTCGAGCGCGTCGGCTTTAAAACCGAAATAACCGGCAGGCCGAAACATTTGTACAGCATTAACCAGAAGATTCAGAAATACGCTGCGCAGGGGAAGCAGTTCAACGATATTTACGACCTCTTTGCCTTGAGGGTGCTGGTGGATAATGTGCAGGATTGTTATAACGCTGTCGGCATCGTGCATAGTCTGTGGCACCCGGTTCCCGGCGCTTTCGACGATTATATCGCCAACCCCAAGCCCAACGGTTATCAATCTCTGCATACCGTTGTGATGGCATTCGGCACGACCCCGCTTGAGATACAGATACGCACGCGGGATATGCATTACACCGATGAATACGGGATTGCCGCTCACTGGCGGTATAAGGAGGGGAACAAGGAAGACCCTCATTACGAGGAGAGAATCGGCTGGTTGAGGCAGTTGATCGAATGGCACCGTGAGCTCAGCGGAACGGAAGAGTTCCTGGAATCCGTCAAGACCGATATCTTTATCGACCAGGTGTTTGTTTTTACTCCCAAGGGCGAGATTAAAGACCTGCCCAAGGGTGCCACCCCGCTGGATTTTGCCTATCGTATTCATACCGAACTGGGGCATCACTGTATCGGAGCCAAGGTCAACAACCGCCTGGTGTCTTTGAATTATCAGCTCAATAACGGCGATGTGGTGGAAATAATAACCACCAAGCGCGATAAAGGCCCCAGCAGGGACTGGTTAAGCCCCAATCTCGGCTACGTCAAAACCTCTCATGCGCAGGAAAAGATACGCCAGTGGTTCAAGAAGCAGGAACGCGCCGACAATATCGAGCATGGCCGCGAGCTTCTGGATAAGGAACTGAAGCAATTGGGGTTGAAGTACACCGACCGCGAATCCATCGCCAAATTCTTTAAATATCCCAGTGTCGACGATTTCCTGGCAGCCATCGGGTACGGCGGCATCAATGTCGAGAACATTGCCTTGAAGCTGGCGGCGCAGCAGGAGCAACCGCGGGTCATTCCTGAAATCGCTCCTTTGAAACAGGTGAAATCGGAGGTGCAGGTACTCGGTGTCGGAGACCTGCTGACCAACCTGGCGCATTGCTGCAATCCGGTACCCGGTGATGATATTGTGGGATATGTTACCCGCAGCCGCGGCATCACCATACATCGACGTGATTGTTACAACATCGTCAACGAAGATGAGAAGGACAGGCTTATAGAGGTGGAGTGGGGGCAGACCGAAGCCCAGTATCCGGTTACTATCCAGGTAGATGCCTGGGACAGGGTGGGGCTGGTGCGCGATGTTTCCACTATTATCGCCGAAGACAAGGTCAATATACTTAGCATGAACGTTACAGAGCACGACGACCGTACCACCACGCTCTTTTTAACCCTGGAAACCAAGGGACTGGCGCATCTCAGCCGCCTTCTGGCGAGAATGGGGGGAGTGAGAGGGGTGCTTAATATCACCAGGGTAGGGGATGAGTCCACCGCCAAACAGAAACCATTGATGTAAAAAAATTAAAAATCTTGACTTTTTGTCATATAAAATTTTTTATTGTATAATGTGAAACACATTCAGGAGGAATAATTTGCCTAATATTAAATCGGCTGCAAAACAGCAGAGGGTATCGCTTAAAAGAAGGGTTGTAAACAAAGCTACGGTCAGCCAGACCAAGACCGTGGTGAGAAGAGCGGAAGAGTCTATCGCTGGAGGGGATTTCCAGAAGGCCGCAGAAGATATAAAAGCTGCCGCCAGCACTCTGGACAAGGCCGCCGGCAAGGGTATTATACACGCCAACAACGCTGCCCGTCACAAATCGAGGCTGGAAAAAAGGCTTAACAAAGCCAAAACCGCCGCTTCGACCAAATAATCAGCCTTTTCCGGGATATTTTTAATCAGAATCGTTAAGCTGCCGATTTTTCGGCAGCTGATTATTGTCTCCGTTTATCCATTTGTTTATTGACACTCCGCTATCTTTGTTCTAAAATAACAGAACAGATGTTCTTTAAGGGTGACATGTAATTGAAAGTAAAAGAGCTTTCGGACAAGCAACAGCGCATCGTCGATTTTATAGGGAACTTCTGGTCGGAGAACAATTTTCCGCCCAGCGTTCGCGATATCGTTGCCGGGTGCAGTTTAAGTTCGACCTCGGTTGCCGATTACAATCTCAAGATACTGGAGAAAAAAGGCGTCATCCGCCGTCACAAGGAAGTCTCCAGGGGTATCGAGTTGCCGTCTCTAGCCCGCCCTGTCAACAGGATGGATGTCCCTGTTATCGGGCAAATCGCCGCCGGAAAGCCGATACCGGTTCCCGATAACGATACCTGGGATGTAACTTCCAATGCCGAAACCATCGAGGTAACCCGTGATATCGTCCGTGGCAGGGAAGGGGTTTACGCATTGAAGGTCAAGGGTAATTCGATGATAGAAGACCTCATCAACGACGGCGATATAGTCCTCTTGCAGTCAGTCAACGCTGTTGAAAATGGGGAAACCGCCGCTGTCTGGCTTAAGAGCGAGAAAGAGGCGACGCTTAAGAAGTTTTACGCCGAGTCGAACGGAAAAATCCGCCTGCAGCCGGCCAACAGCCAGATGCAGCCCATCTATGTCAGCCCCGACAATGTAGAAATACAGGGCAGGGTAATCGCCGTTATCCGCCAGATGGATTAACAGATGTCGGTTTTTAAAAGTAATTAAGAAATATATTTAATGTATTTACGTGGTATAATAATATTATGAACAGTAATTTACTATACGATGAGTTAAAGTCGGCTCAGACGGTAGGGTTAATTCTTAATTTAAACGGCGGGAAAGAGAACCTGCTAAAACTGATAAAACTCCTTTATGCTATTGAAAGAGAATCAATCAACCGTCGATTATGTCCATTTACTTACGATAAATTGGTTTCAATGCCTCATGGTCAAGTAGTGAGCAATACTTATGATAATATCAAATCAAATTCACTAACTGGAATTTGGGGAGATTGTTTTAAAACGGTTCCAGAGGGAAAAGGCAAAACGGTTTTTCTTCTTAAAGAATGTGGAACAAGCAGATTGTCAAAGGCTGATATTAAACTAATAGAAGAAATCTATCAAAACAACATAAAAAAGAGCCCTGAAGATTTAGAATGTGAACATCATGATCCCGATATCACACCGGAATATGTTAATCCACATGGGTCAAGCATTAAAACGAGTTATACAAATTTGTTGAGAGTATTAGGAAAAACTCAAATAGAGATTGATAATTTTTCCGCCGACCTTAAAGAAATGGCGTTTATCAACTCTTTGAAATAATAAATGCCATTCACTTCTAAAGTAGGCGATTCCTTTTATCTACCGGATAACAATGGGAGACATCGCTGGATAATTCTAACAAAACCGAATGCTGCTGGTTATGTAGTTATCATAAATTTTACAGATGCGAATAATTTAGACTGTCCGGTTATTTTTGTACCTGGAGACCACAATCCATTTAGATTGAGAACCACAATTTGCTGTTTAAAAGCGACGTTAGTGCTTGAATCAAAATTAAAATTATTAAAGGTAATAGACTATTTTTATTTTAATGAGCGTCAAGTTGAAAAGATAATAAAAGGTGCAATAGGGAGTTTACATACGCCGCCTGATATTCTGATAGAACTGAAAGACCAATACCCTAATTATTAATTCCTTCTGTCTATTTGTAAATTCTACAATTTTGTCTGAATTCAATTTAATTTATTCCAAAATCTATCCTATTACCCCCGTCTCTGTTTGCTTTTATTTTCCTTTGAGTATAGACTGTTAGCAACAGGGGTTTTAATCGTCTATCAAATACGAATTTAAGGATGAGCGATGATTTTAAGCCAGTTCCGGAATATAGGCAATAACCTCTTCAGTCGCGGGCTTGTCTCTTCCCAGAGCGGCAACCTGAGTATCCGTATGGGGGAAAACCTCATCATCACGCGCCGCGGCAGTCAGCTTGTGAATCTCGATGAAAACGATTTAATAGAGACCGGCATCTATAAAAACAACCGCTCCACCCCTCTGGCATCCACTGAATTGCCTGTTCATCGGGCTATCTATCAAATCACTTCGGCACAGGCGATAGTACATGCGCATCCGCCCCATGCTGTCGCTTTGTCTTTGACGGAGAGGGAAATCGTTCCTGATTCCGAGTTGATATCTGAAATATGCAGGGTGCCTGTTTTAGGCTGGGGAGTGAAGGTAGTACCGGATGCTCTTGTCGATGTTATTGCCAATGCGTTAAAACATCATCGAATCGTTCTGGTACGCGGTCATGGCAGCTTCGCTATCGGGCAACTGATGGATGAAGCCTACAATCTTACCATGGCGCTCGAAGAAAGCTGCCAGGTTTCCTGCCTTCTTAAATCAATCAGATAAACAACCGGGTTTAAGTCTTTTTCTCTTTCTCTTTCCCTTTGAAGGTATCGAAAATGAAATCCTTTTTCCGGCGCGATTTTTGCAGTGCAGCCAGCCCTGTAGGCAGAAATTTTATAAAGCTTATCAAGAACAGTACGGCAGCCATAATTGCGGCGAATGCGGAACCGGTGCCGAACCAGACGATGAACGGCAGCGATATAAGCCCGATTGCCATAGAAAGAGCGATATTGTGGGTGATGAGAAGCGGAACGAGTACCATGGCTATGAAGATTAACAGCAGCAGCGGGTAACCGTAAGCCAGGAAAAGGGTGATAATTATACCGATGGCAGCAGCCATCCCCTTGCCGCCGGAGAATTTCAGCCATGGCATCCAGTTATGCCCGATAACGGCTGCCAGTCCGGCAAGCAATACGAAGGCATCGGAAGCATTTAATCCCCATCTGGCGATGGCGATTGCGGCGGCCCCCTTGCCGATGTCGATAGATACTACTATGAGCGCAGGAGCTATTCCCACCTCACGGAAGACGTTCATGAAACCGACATTGCCGCCACCCAGCTTGCGGATATCATAATCCTTCCACAAACGGGTAACGAGGTAGGCAGTGGGAATAGTTCCCAGGAGATAACCGATGATAACGGCAAGGGCTTCAATCACGAGAACCTCCCGGGACTATTATTTTACGAAAATTAATTACTGTTTATATACAGGCGTGCACCAGTCGATGTACTTGCTGTTGTTTCCCTTGATGACATCGAAATACAGCTTCTGCAATTTAGTTGTGATTTCTCCCGGCTTTCCTGTGCCTATCCTGGTCGTTTCTATTTCAGCTATCGGCGTCAGGTGGGCGGCGGTTCCGGTAAGGAAGCATTCATCGGCATTGTAAAGCTCGACCAGCCCGATTTTCTTTTCTATGGTCTCGATTCCCAGTTCGTTTTTGGCAAGCGTCATCACCGTATCGCGTGTGATGCCCTTCAGTATACTGTCCTTTGTCGTCGGGGTATACATCTTCCCGTTCTTTATAAGGAAGATGTTTTCCCCGCTGCCTTCGGATACATTCCCATCCTGTGAGAGCATAATTCCTTCATCGTATCCTCTGGCTACGGCTTCGGATTTCGTAAATGCATTGTTTATGTATAAGCCGGTTATCTTGGCGCTCGGAGGGATAACGTTATCCGCAGGACGCCTCCATGACGAGATGCAGCAGCGGCAGGCATCGGCATCTATATATCTGCCCCAGGGGATGGCAAAAACCATGAAGTCGTTATCCAGGTTGTGCAGGCGGACGCCCATCGCCTCGGTGCTTTTATAGGAAACCGGGCGGATGTAGATATCCTCTTTGAATTCGCTTTTCTGAACCATCTCTATGGTTATCTTGCATAGCTCGTCGATGGAATAGGGCAGCTTCATCTGCAACAGGGCGCTTCCTTCAGCCAGGCGCTGATAATGCTCTTTCAGCCGGAAGATATAAATCTGCTTCTTTCCCTCATTCCAGTTGCCTCTGATTCCCTCGAAAACAGCAGTGCCGTAATGGAGGGCGTGGGTCATAATTCCGATTTTAGCTTCGGACAGGGGGACGAATTCTTTGCGTAAAAAAGCGTATGATGGCATATAACTCTCCTTGGTTTTTCTAACAGTTTATACGCTGGATTATAGCTCTATAGATGATTTTAGGCAAATCGATTAAATGGTTTCTTTTTCCGTAGCTGAAAAATATTTGTTTATGTAGCCCGGTTGACAATGTTTTGCTCCTGTATTATCATTAATAATGAGCATATGCTCATAATGAGGTGGGAGAATGGCAAGACCGTTTAAATGTCGCAGGGTGGCATATGTGCCCGGTGTAACCTATTTCAAGCCGGCGGGGATACCGCTGGGTTCTCTGGAGGAAGTCCAGTTGTCTCTTGAAGAAGCAGAGGCTTTGCGCCTTAAAGAGCTGGAGGGGCTGGAGCAGGAGCAGAGCGCCGAAAGAATGAATATCTCCCGCCCGACATTTCAAAGGATTCTGGCTTCGGCGAGGCAAAAAGTTGCCGATGCCATACTTAACGGCAAGGCAATACGCATCGAGGGCGGTAATTTTGAAATTGCTCCGGGCCGCTTCAGATGCCGCGGCGGGCATGAATGGGCAGTTGACAATACTGCCGGTACTCCCGCAAGCTGCCCGCAGTGTAACGATACGGATGTTCAACCGGTTTTTTCGAAGGGATTCGGTTGCGGCAGGAGGGGTCACGGGCAGTGCCGCCGAAAGGAACAGGAGTGATTTGTTAAAAATGAAATATATCAATAATAGAAATAATAAAAGGAGGTTTACTATGCCGGGATTTGATGGTACCGGTCCCCGGGGTATGGGGCAGATGACGGGAGGAGGAAGAGGTTTTTGTGTTGTACCGGGAATGGGGCGTACAGGGCGTCCGCTCGGTATGCGGCGCGGAGCCGGATACGGCTATGCCAACAGGGTCGTTTCCAGAAACGATAGTGAAATCGATTCTTTGAAGGGCGAGATGCAATCGCTCAGGGATTCTCTTGGCAGGATAGAATCGCAGATCGAAAAACTCGCGGGGAAATAGATTTTTGAATCTAAATTCGATAAAGGAGTCATTATGAAAATAGCTGTTTCAGTTACTGAACCAGGGCTGGAAGCCGATGTAGACGAACGCTTTGGACGTTGCCAATATTTTGTTATTGTTGATACGGATACCATGGATTTTGAAACGGTGGATAATTCCGCTTCGCTGGCTTCCGGCGGCGCCGGGGTTGCAACGGCACAGATGATAGCCGGGAAAGGCGTTGCGGCCGTGCTTACCGGCAATTGCGGCCCTAATGCATATCAGGTATTATCGCCTGCCGGTATCAAGGTCATCACCGGGGTTTCCGGAAGTGTTAAGGAAGCGGTCGAGGCCTATAAGGCGGGAAAATATGAGGAAGCTTCCCGGTCCAATGTGCCTGACCATTTTGGTAAGGGATAGTCTTTTGTAAATAACTTACTTCGGAGGTGGAATTATGCCGAGAGGGGACGGAACAGGCTCTTCGGGAGACTTATCGCAAAGAGGCGGGCGAATGCAGGGAAACCGCAGAGGAGCCGGGGCAGGCGGAAACTGCGTTTGCCCCTCCTGTGGGACTAAGGTACCCCATCAGCAGGGGAATCCCTGTTTCAATATGAGCTGCCCGAAATGCGGGGTGAGGATGGTAAGAGAATAGAATGATAATATCCGTTGCCAGCGGAAAGGGAGGAACGGGGAAAACGCTTGTTTCTACCAGCCTGGCCTTTTCGCTGAAAGATGATTATGATGTAACGCTTGCCGATTGCGATGTCGAGGAACCGAACGCCCATATTTTTCTTAAACCGCAGATTACAGCAAGCGCTCCCGTCTGTATACAGGTGCCTGTAGTGGCAGAGGGAAAATGCACTTTTTGCGGTACATGCGCAAAAGTATGTGCTTTTAATGCTATTGCCGTGCTGGGGAACCATGTTTTGATTTTTCCTCAACTCTGCCATGGTTGCGGAGCGTGCAGCTATCTTTGCCCCGATAAGGCTATAACCGAAGAATCACGGCAGATAGGGATTGTTGAAAGTGGTGATTCCAGCGGGGTTAAGTTCGTGCAGGGGACACTTACGGTAGGCGAGGCAATGGCGCCGCCGGTCATCCGAAAGGTCAAGGAATATACCGGGGAAAGCGGTATTATTATCAGGGATGCTCCTCCGGGAACATCCTGCCCGGTAGTCGAAGCGGTCGGGGGCAGTGATTTCTGTCTCCTTTTAACCGAGCCTACCCCCTTCGGACTCAACGACCTTACCCTTGCTGTGGAAACAGTCAGGAAACTGGATATCCCCTACGGGGTTATTATCAACAGGGCCGGGGTCGGTGATGCGGGGGTCGAGGATTACTGCCGCAGGGAGAAAATCCCCGTTCTTCTTACAATCCCGCTGGATACGGAAATCGCCCGTTTATATTCGCGGGGTATTATCCTTGCCGAGGGGATGCCGCAGTGGAAAAGTGAATTCCGGCGTCTTTTTAACGGGATCAAGGAGGCAGTCGATGCAAGAACTGATAGTACTCAGCGGTAAGGGCGGAACGGGGAAGACGAGCATCGTCGGTTCGCTGGCAGTGCTGGCGAAGAGAAAGGTAATGGTCGATTGCGATGTCGATGCGGCCGACCTGCATCTTATCCTTCTGCATCCTTTTATGAAGCAGAAAGAGGAGTTCTGGAGCGGGCAGGCAGCTTTTATCGACCCGTCAAAGTGCACATGTTGTGGATTATGTCAGGGACTTTGCCGCTTCGAAGCTATAAAAAATTTCGAGGTGAATCCGGTATCCTGCGAAGGATGCGGTTTTTGCTCGCATATATGCCCGCAGCAGGCGATAACCATGAAAGATAATATGGCAGGGTATATGTTTATTTCCGATACGAGGTACGGCCCGCTGGTGCATGCCCGGCTGGGGATTGCGCAGGAGAACTCGGGCAAACTGGTTGCGAAGGTGCGGCAGCAGGCGAAGAAGGTTGCTGCGGAGAAAGAGGCGGAGTATATCATCTGTGACGGGCCTCCCGGTATCGGCTGCCCGGTAATTTCTTCTCTGTCCGGGGTAAACCTGGCGTTACTGGTTGTCGAGCCGACGCTTTCGGGTATGCACGATATGCAAAGAGTGCTGGGGGTATGCCGTCATTTCAAGGTTCCGGCTGTCGTATGTATCAATAAGTACGATATCAATAAGGAGAATGCAGGGGAGATCGAGAGCTACTGCAAAGCTCAAGACGTTGAAGTGATAGCGCGAGTGCCCTTCGATAACGTAGTAACCGAGGCCATGATGCAGGGCGTTCCGGTGGTCGAGCATTCCGACGGCGCTGTTTCACAGGAGATAAAATTGCTCTGGCAGAGGATTTCAGGTATCCTAGAAGCAAATGAAATTTCCTCTAAATAAAAATCTCTAAAGGATTGACGATATGCAGGAATTGATTAAAGAGTTTATAGGACAGAGAAAATTGGCTGTGGTCGGGGCTACCGATAACCCGTCGAAGTACGGGAATAAAATAGTAAAAAATCTCAAGAGCCGCGGATACGAAATCTATCCGGTCAATCCACGGCTTAAAGAAGTAGAAGGTTTAACCTGCTATCCGGGTCTCGCCGATATTCCTGTTAAAGTAGATGTGGTCGATTTTGTAGTGCCGCCGGCGGCAACCGAAGAAGTTTTGAAACAGTGCAGGGAACTGGGGTTAAACCGCATCTGGCTTCAACCGGGTTCGGAAAGCGATGAAGCAATTGCTTATTGCCATGAGAATAATTTAAAATTAGTTTACGGCGTATGCGTAATGGTAAATTAAGCGCAAAATAAATAAAAAATATAAATAACAAAAGGAGCATGAATTAACATGAAGTTTGCAATTCCGGTAGTAAATGGAGCTCTTTCAGCGCATTGGGGACAGACAACCGAGTTTATGATTATAGAAGTCGATGATAAAAAACAGGTAGTCAGTAAAGAAACCGTAACAGCGGCTTCACACGATTGCCAGGGGACTCCTGTAATGTTGGCTAATCATGGGGTAGAAGTCGTATTAGCCGGCGGTATGGGAATGGGGCCGCGCTCGGCCTTTGAGGGTAACGGTGTGGAAGTTGTTCTGGGTGTATCCGAGTCTAATCCAGAAACTGCGGTTATCAAGTATCTCTATCACAGGCTGGATCAGGGAGATAATATCTGCGACCATGGAGATACAGTCTGCGAGCATGGCGGGCATCACGACGAACACCACGGGACATGTAATTAAATTTATTTAAACGGGTAATTATTGAGCATTTTAACCGTAATACTGCTCTTTTTAGTCGGTATTCTGGCAGGTGTCTGCGGCGGCTTGCTGGGAATAGGAGGCGGTGCAGTAATGCTACCGATTGTCCGTTTCGGTTTCGATTTCGAGCCGGCAGTGGCGGTAGGTACGACACTGGTAGCGGTGGTCTTTACAGCGGTTTCAGGCACGTACCAGCACTGGAAACTGGGGCATGTCGATTGGAAGTCGGTCAAATATATCGCCCCGGCAGGCATAATCGGAGTGATACTGGGTTCGGTCCTTTTTTTCAGCATCAAGGATTACAGCGAAGTTATCGACCTGATACTCGGCGTGATATTCATCCCGATTGCAGTGACAATGGTTTTCGAGGGGGTTTTCAGGAAAGGAAAGCCAGAGTTTCTGGGGAACCGGATGGGAGGCTCAATTGCCGTAAAGGCCGGGCTCGGCAGCAGTGTCGGTTTTCTTACCGGTATATCCGGACTTGGCGGAGGCTTTATTTTAGTCCCGTCGTTTATTTATATATTACGTTCCCCTGTACGGGTTGCCATTGGAACCTCTATGGCTTCTTTTCTCTGGTTTGCAGTCGTCGGGGGCGTATTCAAGATAGCCGAAGGTTTATGTGATATTCCCGCCGCTGTCGCTATGGGGGTGGGAGCCGCCGGCGGAGCCGTAATAGGTGCCAGGCTTATCACACATATCAAACCGTCAATCGTAAAGTTAGTATTCGGTCTAATATTTCTTTATATATCGGCAAAATATATCCTGAATTACTTCGGGGTAACAATTTAGGGGAAGGTGGAGCTGAAATGTCCGATAATCTCGATGAACTTGAAGAACTGTTGATGGGCGAAGCCCGCCGGAGTTATTCGGCGAAGGCAATCGATCATGCCATGAATCCGCGTAACCTGGGGGTGATGGATGACCCCGATGTTTACGCCAGTATTACGGGACCCTGCGGCGATACCATGGAAATATGGGTCAGGGTAGAAAAAGATGTGATTACCGAAGCCAGTTTTATGACCGACGGATGCGGTACCAGCATTGCGTCCGGCAGTATGGTTACCGAACTGGCCAGGGGCAGAAATATCAGGGAAGCGCTGGCAATCAGCCAGCAGGATGTACTGGATGCACTTGACGGTCTGCCGGAAGAAAGCAAACACTGTGCCCTGCTGGCGTCGAATACGTTGAAGGCGGCTGTGAGAGACTATCTGGAAATAAAAAGAGAACCGTGGAAAAAATCCTACCGTAAGACCTAATGACCGTAAGGGCAAATCCGGTCTATTCCTTTAATGGCACAAACGGCAGCTCCGGTTATTCCGAAGAGCACCAGCTTTTTCCCCGCCTGTTCGATTCTCCGGTTGATATCGTCGAAAGAGCCGTTGGCAATGGTGCTGCCGGTGGCGAATATTACATCGCACCAGTCTATCAGTTCCTGTGTCTGTGTTTTGCCGTCCCAGATGGTGATTCCGGATTTATTTTGCCCGATGTTTTTAGGGTTCATGTCGGTGCAGCGCACGTTATCTATGCCGAAACAGGCTGTGAGGTTTTGTAATATTGCCGGCTGTAAACCTATCATGCCTATTTTTACGATTCCGAATTTCTTCTTCAGTTCCTCTGCTATGATGCTGCCGCATTTCTCGGGCTCGTCGTTCCGGCAGTGTTTTACTCCCGAAGCGATGCCCAGATGCGATGCGATGGCGTTGAGAGTGGCTACCAGAATCGCCCGGTTGCCGTTTGTATCCATACTGAATGACAATACATCGTCGATTGTCCCCTCGAACTCTCTGGGGCTGTCGGTAAAGGCCTGCCCGAATCCGCCGCCGAACTGCGCCTGTATCATAACCTCCTTGCCTTCCAGTATGGCATAGTCTTGGCGGGATGTGTTTCCGATAGCCTGCTGTGGGGATAGAGCTCCGATGGTAACTTTAACGGGTTGCCCCTCTGCTTTATTCTCTTTTACAAGCTCTACCAGTTTATCTTTTGCCTGTTGAATTGCCGTTGTTTCCGTCATAGTTTTTAAAGCCCTCTTTTATCTGGATGATATTTTGTTTTCAGGTTAACAAGTTATAACATAAACGTTATAACACGGTCAATATATCGCTTTATTTGTTCGAATGATTGCAAGATGCTTTATACAGGTGATAAGATTGGGAAAGTAATATCAAAAAATATAAAGCATGCTTTAATCGTGGATTTCCTGCATACGGGGTGGGAACTTGAAAATAAAAATCAGTACCTTAAGCGAAAACACGGCGCTTCACGGTTATATCGGGGAATACGGGTTCAGTTTGTTTATCGAGGCTGATGGAAAGAAAATCCTTTTCGATACGGGATTGAGTTTTTCGGCTTATCATAACGCTCAAATCATGGGAATCGATTTAACCTCAGTCGATTGCATAGTTCTCAGCCACGGACACCTCGACCATACGGGTGGACTCGGCGAGATGCTGCGCAGAATCGGCAGAGAGACCGAGGTCATCGCTCATCCCGATATCTGGCAACCGAAGTACACCCTGCGTGACGGGCAAGCGCAGGAAAAGTTCATCGGAATCCCTTATTCACGTGAGGAACTGGAGAACCTCGGCGCCCGTTTCACACTGACAAAAGAATCTGTATGCATCAGTCCTCACATTATGACTACCGGTGAAGTTCCCATGCTTACGGAATACGAAAAAGTGGAGAGCAACCTGCATGTCAGAAACGGGGATAAATTTCTTCCGGATGAACTGGCCGATGATTTGTCGCTTATCATAAACGCCGGATTCGGACTGGTTGTAATTACCGGCTGCGGGCATCGCGGTGTTATCAATATCGCCAGACATGCACAACAAATAACAGGGAATAATAATATCTACGCCGTCATCGGCGGCATCCATCTCTTCCGGGCTTCGGAAGAGCGGATTCAAAGGACAATCGATGAACTCAAGACGATGGGAGTTCAAAAGCTGGGAGTATCGCACTGTACAGGTCTCCATGCTTCGGCAAAAATCGCTGAGGCATTCCCGGAAGAATTTTTCTCGAATAACGCCGGGAACAGGGTCGTTCTGCCGTAGCGGTCACATACTGTCGGCATTTAAATCGTCTTCTGCAGGATTATGAATCCGCCTTTCGCTGTTTACTCTCCTGTTTCAGCAGCTTTTCTCCGCACCTGCCGCAGAAGTTGTTGCCTTTCTGGTTGGCAAACGAACAATTCTCGCAGATGATACCGTTCTCGTTTTTATTCTCGCCATAGAATAATTTAAGATGCGGCCAGGGTATTTCGATACCCTCTTCGTCGAAAGCTTTCTTGAGCCTTTTTCTCAGTTCTCCGGTAACTTCCCATTGCATGCTGGGTTGAACATCTCCCAGTATCCTGATGTCGATTCCTGAATCTCCGAATTTCTGAACCCTCAATACCTGGGGAGGCGTCTTGATAAGCTTGCAGAAATATTCATCCTCTGCCATTTCTTTGCCCACCCTGTTGATTACGGAAAAAACTCTGTCCAGGTCTTCTCCGTAGGCTACCGGCACGTCGAGATTGACTCTCGACAGGTCTCTGGTGTAGTTGGAAGCGGTGGTAATAGAGCTGTTGGGTATGGTATGGACGATGCCGTCGAGGTCGCGAAGAACGGTTCTCCTGAGATTGACTTCCTCGACCTCTCCCGATATTCCGGCTATTTTGACCACGTCCCCCTTGTTATACTGGTCCTCCATTAAAATGAACAATCCGCCCAGAAAATCCTTTACGATGGTCTGTGCCCCCAGTGCCAGGGCAACACCCACAACGCCGGCGCTTGCCAGCAATGGCGTGATATCCTGCCCGAGTTCACCCAGTATGAGGAAGAAGGCGACTACCCCGGTTACTATGGCGACTATCCAAACTATCAAATCAGTTAATGTTTTTGCCCTTCTTTCGAACCATGATTTGGAATGTCTTCCCTTCCCGCTGCTTTTTACAAAGCCGGTAATCATTTTGGGGATGAATGCCTTGGTTAGGCGGTAGATGAAATAAGCAATCGCTATATAAGCGATTATAACAATTCCGTGTGATAACAACCATGCCTGTATGGTTTCCGGAGATATGGAAGAAAAGACATCGTCGCTGGAGAATACGATTGCGATAAAAGACGACATTATGACTGCGATGCATAAATATATCAGAGCCAGGAGTATACGTTGCGTGATTCTGTTTCCTCTGGTATCCCTTTGCTCTGGTTTGAGTTTGGCAATCCTGTCTCTGTGCATGTTCCTGGAAATAACGGTGATTATAAATATGATAGAGGCTCCCGTAAGAAACCATATGCTGTTTATCGTGAACCAGTCCCACATTTCCAATCCCCCCTTAAGAGATGCTACAGCGATTATAACATAAAATATGATGTCTTTATGATATTGAGGATAACAACTTTAAAAATAATCTGATTCAGCGTGGCAGTCATCGATGCGAATTCTTATTCCGCTCTTGAAACGAACGTCTTTACCCTTTTTTCGAAAGTGCCTCTTTCGAGCATAATGCGGTGCCGGCAGCCGAGGCAGATTATTCCGATATCGGCCCCCGTTCTAACCACCTGCCAGCGGTCGCTGCCGCAGGGATGTTTCTTTTTAAGCTGTACGATATCGCCCTGTTTTATTTCCATAACCATGGTACGGCTCTTCAGCGGAAGCTGTTTATCTTGTTTCTTAAATCCATGGCAGCTTTGCGTGCGGCTGTAGCAAAGTCATCACCGCGGGAAGCATATAAAATCTGTCTTGAGGAGCTTATGATAATTCCCCTGTGGTCGTTGTTCTTCCCGTTGCATACCGTCTTTTCCAGGTCGCCGCCCTGCGCGCCGACGCCGGGAACCAGGAACAGCATGTCCGGGTAGATTTCACGGAGCAATTTCATCTCGTCCGGGTAGGTGGCTCCCACCACCAGCCCGATGTTGCCGTATTTGTTCCACTGGCTGGCCCGGTCGGCCACCATCTGGAACAGGGGAATATTTCTGCCGTCGGCTACACAGCTCAGGGACTGAAAATCTCCGGAACCTGCATTGGAGGTGCGGCAGAGGATAAAAATACCTTTATTGCGGTGTTCAATAAAAGGAGCGACGGAATCGAATCCCATGTAGGGATTAATCGTCACCGCATCGAAATTGAAGTTATCCAGTATTGCCCTGGCATAGGCCTTAGCGGTGTTTCCGATATCGCCGCGTTTTGCGTCGTCGATTACCGGAATGTCTTTCGGAACATAGTCCACCGTCTCTTTAAGGGCGTTAAGCCCCTGTGCCCCCAGTGCCTCATAGAAAGCGGAATTGGGTTTATAGGCGCAAACAAGGTCTGCGGTAGCGTCTATAATCGCTCTGTTGAATTCGATGATGCTCTCGGCATCCGGGAATATATCGGGGTCGGGGTCCAGCCCGACGCACACGAGGCTGTTGTTTTTGGAAACGGCGCTGTTCAGTTTTTCTGTAAAGTTCAATTTAAATCTCCTGAATCTCCTGTCGTCTCTTGATATTATCAGCCGATGAGATGTGCGTCAAGTCATTGCCGGATAAAATACAGGAATCCATTGATTTCTCCACAACAATTATCATACTATATATGATAATAAAGGAGGCTGTCCATGAAAGTAAGAGGTCTCATTACGGTAATGGTTGTTTTTATTTTGCTGCCGCTTCCCTGTCTGGCAGGATGCTTGGGCATCGTAAGCGGTTCCGGTGAACTTGTAAAGAAGGAGCTGGATAATACCGGCTTTAACAGTGTAGAGGTCGGCAATGCCTTCGAAATCGAAGTCAGCCAGTCCGATACATATAGCATCGAAATAACCGCCGATGACAACATCATGGATTATATCGTCGTCAAGCAGTCCGGTGAAAATCTGGAGATAAGGCTTAAAAACGGTTATAACTATCGCTCCTATACGGCGATAGCCAAAATCACCATGCCGGAACTGAGCGGTTTATCCATCAGCGGGGCCAGCAGCGGCACTGTCGAAGAATTCGATATCGAAGGGAATGTTGATATCAACGTTTCAGGAGCAAGCTCTTTAACCCTGTCGGCTATGAATGCAGACGGTATCGATATAGTTGTCTCTGGAGCCAGCGGCGTCAATGGTAATTTGACTGTGGATAATGCCGATTTCGAGGTGTCCGGGGCCAGCGGTCTTGAGTTATCGGGTTCTGCGGATGATATCAATGTTACCGTTTCGGGGGCCAGTGATTTGAGGCTGGATGATTTTGTGGCAAACGATGTAGATGCCAACGTGAGCGGTGCCAGCACGGCGGTGGTTAATATGGACGGCACCCTGAATGCCGATGTCAGCGGGGTATCAAACCTTTATTACATCGGGGACCCTGTTATGGGAGATATCAACGTATCCGGCGTTTCGAGCGTGGAGAAAAAATAGCCGGTTTGTCCATAATCATCGGTTGTTATAGGGAGGCGTATTGACTGATTCCGGTTATAAAAAGGCCCTGGAGTATATTTATAGCTTTTCCGATTATGAGACCACCCACAAACTGAGGGATTCTGTCAGTTATGACCTGCGGCGGGTGGATGAGCTTATGCAGTTACTGGGTAATCCTCATCTCGGAGCTAAAACCGTTCATATCGCCGGCACCAAGGGAAAGGGCAGCGTTGCCTCCATGATTGCCTCCGTACTGACCTCTTCCGGATATAAAACCGGTCTTTACACCTCTCCTCACCTGATAGATATCAGGGAGCGTTTTCAGGTCGACGGCGATATGATATCCGAAGCGGAGTTAGCGGATATCATCGATGAAATCAAACCCGCCGTCGGTTCGGTCAACAGTCGTGCAACTTACGGGCTGCTCACCACTTTCGAGATAATGACGGCTCTGTGTTTCGTCTTCTTTACACGCCATGATGTCGATTTTCAGGTGGTGGAGGTGGGGCTGGGGGGCAGGCTGGATGCCACCAATGTCGTCAGCCCCGAAGTATGCGTCATCACCCCGGTCAATCTCGACCACACCGATGTACTCGGGGATACCGTCGCTAAAATCGCCGCCGAAAAAGCCGGAATTATCAAAGAAGGAGTTCCCGTAGTTGCTTCCCCCCAGATAGGGGAGGCTATGGATGTAATCGAGAAGAAGTGCCTTGAACGCCATGCCCATCTCATAAAGACAGGGATAGATGTTAAATGGCAGGAGGCGGGTTTCAGCCCCGAAAAGTTACAGCTTGAAGTTCAAGGCAGGTTAAATGATTATCGGCTGTCGATTCCTTTGCTCGGTTGCTGCCAGATGGAGAATGCCGCCACGGCGGTAGCTGCACTGGAAGTCTTGATTGAAAAGGGTTTTACTATATCACCGTCGGGTATAACCGAAGGGATGGGGAAGGTAGCCTGGCCCGGACGTTTCCAGGTGCTGAAGAAAAATCCCCTCGTCGTAATAGACGGGGCGCACAATGTGCTTTCCGCCCGCGAGCTGAAAAAATCCCTGCTTTATTATTATAAAGACTATTTCTCCGGTGTCAGGCCGGAATCTGCGGCAAGAACAATTCTTGTTTTCGGCGCTTCCTCGGACAAGGATGTTGAGGGGATGATAGGCGAACTGGCTCCTCTTTTCACTGAAGTGATAGTTACCCGTTCGAAACATCCGCGCTCCATGGAAATACCGCAGCTTGCGGCGGAGTTCAGAAAAAGGGGTATCGGGGTCAAAACCGCCGAAGATGTAGCCAAAGCATTAGAGCTTGCAGGTTCGCAAGCTCTAAGCACAGGACTTATTTGTGTCACCGGCTCGCTCTTCGTTGCCGGCGATGCTATTGCATATCTGGCTGCTGACTAGCGCCATACCGTATTGGGCGGGCTGATTTCGTATACATCCGGAGAGGCTGCACTTAAAGATGCTATTTCGAAAGACCTTGACGGGGCAAATTGTGCGGTTCTTAGCCGGAGGTACATTTGAGCCCAATCCAGCGAATTGGTGGAGGTATTCCAGCGGATGCCTACTTCCCACTTTTCTGAGAAGAACAGGAAATATTTTATAACGACCGTGTTGGGATAAACGATAGTTCCTGCCCATACTTCATCAAGCGAGATACCCAGATCGGGGCAGTTGGTGGCAATCCATGATATAAAAATGTTGCGTATATTGATTGCTTCTGCGGCCAATTCTTCCAGCGAACCTGACGCTTCGCGTACATTGAGAGTAACCGTTTCGGTATCTGTGTACCCGTTCCACTCACCTTTGACAGTTACCGTAAGAGTACTGCCGGTCGTTCCCTCGTTGGGAACAACAACCACCTCGGCGACATAGCCTTCGGCGATTGATTTGGGGCCGACCGTAACGGTGGCGTTCTCGGCGGTAGCGGAGATAACAGCCAGTGTCGAGTCGGTTGTCTGGCCGGTGGCATCAGTGTTTCCGGTGGTTTTGGTTGTCTTTGTTTCTACTTCTGTGGTTCCGTAATCAACGGTTACCAGAAAAACATAGCTGGCGCCTTCAATAGTATCGTCCATGTGCAGCGGGGATACATGTATGGCGAAAGGTATAAAAGTAGTCTTTGTAGTACTCCCTGTCGTGCTTTCTGTCACATCACAACCGGGCAGCAAAGGCATTAAAGCCACCATTCCTGCAATGGCAAATAAAGAGAAGTTCCGGCATATTGTTCTGACAATTTTCATATTGTTCTAGCCTTATCCGACTGTATTAATACTATTCATTTGCAGGAACGTTGTCAAATTGGGTGCTGAGGGCTTCCTTTGGCAGCATATTCCCCAGAACTTTTTCCAGCGCCATAGTGTGGCAGCACAGCCCCCAGTGGGAAAAGAAATCACAGCTGCAGCGCCATCCTTCCGGTCCGTATCCTGTAACGTGGGTATCGTTTTCCCCACGGAAATTCACTTCTAATTCGTTAAAGGTTATTCGCTCTGTCTCCTGGGCGTATCTTCTGGCTTTCTCGATTTTACCGATTAAACTGGATTGCATTTTACCCTCCTTTAACCTGAATTTTTTAATTAAAAAAGCACTGAGCTGAAGCCAGCCAGTGCTTTTTATTCCAGTGAATCACCAGGGTTTGCTGTATAAAAAATCAGAAGTACCATCTCATCTATTTCTCCCAAACACCTACTTTCATTTTACTCTTTTTAGGGGGACAAGTCCATATATTTCGGGGCATTTTTGACTTAAAAAAGAAATAAAAAAACATTTGTTTTACTCACAGTCATTTTTATTTACTATATTTCTACATGTCCTCAAGCCGTCTGGAACCGCAGCGTTCCTGTTAAAGTTTTTAAATCCGTTCGGATTGCTTTTAAAATAGCGGCGGAATAATATATTAAGAATGATAAAGCGTTTTTCCCTTTACGGTTTTCTGAAGAACCAGAGGTATTTCGAGCCGTTTATCATACTTTTTTTCCTGCAGCAGGGGCTTTCTTATGCTCAAATCGGAGTCCTCATCGGCTTCCGTGAGCTGTTTATAAATCTTATCGAAATTCCCAGCGGCGCCGTTGCCGACCTGTTCGGCCGCCGCCGCAGCATGATACTGTCGTTTGTTTCTTATATAGTTTCCTTTGCCGTCTTCGGCTTCAGCACGGATTACTGGCATTTCTTCGTGGCGATGTTCTTTTTTGCCGTCGGTGAGGCTTTTCGTACAGGCACTCACAAAGCGATGATATTCACATGGCTGCGTATTCAGGGGAGGCTGGACGAAAAAACCAAGGTCTACGGATATACGCGTTCATGGTCAAAAATCGGTTCGGTGGTGTCCACGATTCTGGCGGTTGTCTTTGTGCTTGTAACGGATAATTACTCCTATGTCTTTTTCTTTGCCATAGTCCCGTATATTATTGGCCTTATAAACTTTTTATTCTATCCGGCGGAGCTGGAGGGGAAACCGGGGGAAAAGGTCAGTTTGAAGAGGGTTGCTATCCATTTATGGGAGTGTATGCGTTCCGCGGTGTCCAATGTGCATTTACGGAGGCTCATCGTCGAATCCATATCTTTTGAGGGCGTTTATAAAGCGGTCGATAATTTTCTCCAGCCTGTCTTGAAAAGCATCGCCCTGATGTTGCCGATATTCCTGGCCTGGGGAGAAGCTCAGCGCAGTTCCGTCGTTGTCGGAATTGTATATATTGTCATATATATCGCTGCAGCTTACGCCAGCCGTAATTCCCACCGCCTGGTCAATTTTGCGGGGAGCGAGGAGGCAGCCAGCCGCCTGCTGTGGAGATTTAATGCGGTTATTTATATTGCGCTGATTCCGCTGCTGTTCTTCGAATACTATTATGTGGCTGTAATCTGTTTTATATTGCTGTCGCTTTTGCAGAATTTCTGGTATCCGATATTGTTAAGCCGCTTCGATGCCTTTGCTACCGAGGAAAAGGGGGCGACTGTGTTATCTATCGAAAGCCAGGCAAAGTCGCTCTCGACGATGGTACTGGCACCCTTAATCGGGGTATTCGTTGATTACGTCGGCAGTCATAATATGGGCGGGGAGTTCTGGCCTGTTGCCGCCGTTGCCGTCATTCCTGCTATTTATATTCTTCTTACGCAGACGAAAAGCAGAAATAAGATAAATAATCCGCTCTAGTGTATAATTATCAGACTGCATCGGAGGCTCAATGATTAGAATCAGACAATCGGAAAAAGTATCGGCGTATTCTCATCTTTTCGGTGCGGCGGCTTCGGTTATCGGACTTATCATCCTGCTATTTGCGACATGGGGCAGGTGGGATTATTTCTGCGTCTCGCTGGTCTACGGGCTGGGGGCGATCTGCATGTTTCTTGCCAGCGGCATGTACCATGCGCAGAAGCAGGAAGAGAATGCCGTAAATATCTGGCGCAAGCTGGACCATGTCGCCATCTTCATCATGATTGCCGGAACCTATACCCCGATGGCTTATGCTTATCTCGAAGGGGCCTGGTTCTGGAGCATCATCTGTGTGCAGTGGGCTTGCGTACTGGCAGGACTGTTTTTCAAGGTCTTTTATTTGCGGGCACCCCGTATCCTCTCCCCCATCCTCTATTTACTGATGGGCTGGATAGCGGTTATCCCGATGAATGTTCTCTGGCACAGCATGTCTTCCCTGTCTTTCTGGCTGCTCATCGGCGGAGGCATCGCTTACAGCATTGGTGCCGTCATGTATGCGCTGAAAAAGCCGAATCCGGTACCGGGAATATTCGGCTTCCACGAGATATTCCATATGTTTATTCTTCTGGGGGCGGCGCTGCACTATTTCATGGTTTATGTCGCCGTTACGCAGTTTTAAATGTCATTGCGAGTTTTCCCGAAGGGAAAGCGTGGCAATCTCTACCGATAAATTGTTAATACTTTCTATTATCTCTATTCGAGAAAGATTGCTTCGTCCTCCTATGTCGTCCTCGCAATGACATTTAAATTTGTTCCAATTCGCTTTCAGCCATGTTATTATATGGTATTAACAAATAAGGATTAGCTATGGCATACGAATCCGGAGATAAACCGCTTAAACCTCTCAAGTGGTACAAGAACCTTGCCGATAGAAGAGAACGCCTCGAATCCGGTGTTTTTCTCATCGAAGGGGAACGGGCTGTAAGGCAAATAGCCGAAAATAATCCCGATGCCGTTACAGAAATATTATCGACGGACGAACCGCCCTCTTTTTGCCGTACGTGCGCGTACAGGCGTATTACAGGGGGACAGTTGCGTTCCATAACCTCGGCGGCGACGCCCCAGGGAATCGTTGCCGTCGTCCGTATTCCCACTGAAATATATTCGAATGTTCTTCCCGATAATCCCGGCTCTAAAATCCTGCTTCTGGAGGATGTACAGGACCCCGGAAATGCCGGTAGCCTGATTAGAACGGCAGTCGCCTTCGGTTTCTCGGGTGTAGTCATGACCGGAAAATGCGCCGACCCGCTTTCCCCCAAGACGGTGCAATCCACGGCAGGCACGGTACTTTCACTCTGGATAAGACGAACAGATAACTATTTGAATCTCATCCAATCTTTAAAGACAAAAGGCTACTCTCTGGTCGCCACCGATTTAAATGGGGAAGAAAAACCGTCTTATTTAAAGGAAACGGATAAACTGGTACTGGCGCTGGGGAACGAAGCAGCCGGATTGTCTTCCGACATCCTCAGGCTTGCCGATTTCCGTTTAAAGATTTCCATAAAAGACAAGGCCGAATCCCTGAACGTGGCCGCCTGCGGGGCGATTTGCATGTATTTGAGCAGGGGATAGTTTAAATTTAATCAGGAGGTAAATAATGGAATCCGGTGCAATGCAACCGTATGGACTGGCTCTATTCGATTACCTGAAAGGGAATAAAGAGGCGGCGATAGTTGTCTGCCGCGACGACGGTTTTAAAGCCGAACTGCCGGCAAAAATATATTTAAAAGAGCCTTTTGAGTTCTCCGTTATTGAAAATAAAGCCCTCAAACTTTGCAAGGGGTCTGTGCTGGATGTGGGGGGTGGAGGGGGTTCCATCAGCCTTTATCTTCAATCGAAGGGATTCAAGGTCAGCGCTATCGATATAAGTCCCGAATCGGTAGGCATCATGCGCTGGCGGGGCGTCAACGATGTCGAAGTAGCCGATATATTCCAGCTTAAAGATGCGCAATTCGATACGGTACTGATGATGGGGAACGGCATCGGCATGGTGGAAACCCTCAAGGGATTGGAATCATTTTTGATAAAGGTTTCGGATCTTCTCAAACTGGGCGGACAGCTTGTCTTCGATTCGCTGGATGTCAGAAAAACCGGTGTGCCGGAACATCTCAAATATCAGAAGGTGAATACGGATGCCGGGCGCTATTTCGGCGAAATCCGCATGAAGTTCTGCTATGGTGATAACGAAGGGGCTTTCTTCGGCTGGCTTCAGGTAGACCCCGAAACGCTGGGAAAATGCGCCTTAAAAACAGGGTGGGATTGCAGAATCGTCCATCAGCAGGATGACGGGGAATACCTGGCGCAGCTTACCAGAAGAAATTAGGCAATCCTGCAATTATTTTCTGCCCTTCTTTACAGCGTCCTAACCTTTCCCTTCTTATTCCGTTATATATAGAGAAATAAAAATTCAGAGGAGTTTTAAAATAATGCGGATGAGGAAGTCTTTGTTACTTATCCTGTTGGCTATAGCGGCATTTATCCTTCCGGTTGCCGGTTGTGAGCAGGATGCAGGGCCTGTAAATCTCGGCTTTGATTTTAATCAGAATGCAGAAGGCTGGGTAGGTGGTTTTACCGACCTTCCGGTAAATTATGAGCAGGACAGCTACCAGCTCGACTTCGGATATACCGATTCTCCGCTGGGAGGTAAAGCCCTGATGATAAGCAGCATGAACCGCAGCGACGATATTTTTATGTACATAAAAAAGCAACTGACATCTGCCGATGGTTTAAGCCCGAATACAACTTATCTTGTCACGATAGAAGTAAAGTTTGCTACCAATGCCCCTGCCGGTGCAATGGGCGTCGGCGGTGCGCCGGGTGAAGCAGTGTATATGAAAGTCGGGGCGTCTGCAACCGAGCCTGCTCCCGTCGACAAGGACGGTTTCTATACGCTGAGCGTGGATAAAGGGCAGCAGGGTACAGGCGGGTACGATGCAGTAACGGTCGGTAATGTCGCCAAGGTGGTCAGCGACGATTTCGAAACCTATGAAATCAAGACACTGGGCAATCAGGATAATCCGCTGGAGGTCACCACCGATGCGGACGGCAATATGTGGATATTCGCCGGCACCGATTCCGGTTTCGAAGGGCTAACGACATTGTATTATACGGAAGTGAACGTTAACCTGGAAGCAAAATAGTAAAAAGCTATCCTCCCCTTATTTCTTCCCGCGGCTGCAAAGCTGCGGGAAGTTTTTATTATATCGACGGCGATTCGCCGCTGATTGTCAGCTGTTTTCTGTGCAGCAGGTACGAGTAGATAAAGGGGAGAATTATAAGCAGCGCTATGATTGCTATTGATATATACCAGAGCGACAGGAAAGCATTCACGATGAAAAGAAGTCCGCCTGCTACAAACAGGTATCCGGCAAAACGGTTCGTCTTGTTCCAGTTGTATTCGCTGTTCAGCGTCCAGGGCAGCCTGATGCCGATGGTATAGTTATATCTGCATTTAGGCAGGAAATTTCCGTAAATAACTATGATCACACCGGCGATGGCGGTGGCGATAAGCGGAATCCTTATTTCGACATCCATCGCTAAAAACAGCGAGACGGGGATCATAACAATCGCTATCAGGGGTACTACCCACCTGCTTAACGACCTTAGAAAAGAAGATGCGTTCTCGACTTTGGCGTCATTGTTCATCCTGAAATTTATGTAAAAATTGATCAATGCCATAACTACCGGCAATCCGAATACTGCCAGCGCCTTGCTGAGATAGTTGTCGGGGTTTCCCTGGCTGTCGAAGTGAATGCCGATCTGGTCGGGAAGCCTGTCGTATAATGCAATGCCGAGTATTATCGGCAACAGGCATAATATGGTAGTGATGATTAATGTTTTATTCTTGTTCATTTTTTTCTTTATCCCCTTTGAATTGTGAAAACCACAGCATTATTTCATCGAATACAGAGGCATTCAGCTCGTAATAAATGAAATTTTTATATTTGCTTTCAACCACGAGTCCGGCTTTTTTTAACAGTGAAAGATGATAGGATACCGTAGCGCCCGATATTTCGAATCGACGGCCGATATCTCCGGCAGACATTTTCCCTTCCCGCAGCATAACCAGAATTTCCCGTCTGACGGGGTCGGATAAAGCCTTGAATGTATCGGGAAAACCCATTGATACCACCTATCTATTTAGATAATTATCTAAATAGATTATATTCTCAAGATTTATTAAAGTCAATAGCTATTTAGATAAAATTCTAAATTTCTTCTGCCGGGTATTTATGCCCTCCAATTCCATTATTGACCTGTCCATTGCAATAATCTACAATTGACGCATGTCTCCTGAAACGCTGTCGATTCTGTTAACCGTCGTCGCCGGGCTTGTTGCAGCCGGCTGCCTGTATGGAGCTTTTAAGGCTTTCAGATGTAAGCGCACGATCGATGATTGCCCCACCTCTAAAACGCAGGGGGTTTTTATCGGGCTTGCCGAGTTGAAGGGGACGGCGGAAAGCGACAAACCGCTCACAGGCTACCTTTCTGGCAAAAAGTGTGTGCAATATGTCTGGCAGGTGGATGAACACTGGTCGCGGACGGTGCATGAAACTTATACCGATGGGCAGGGGCACGTCCATTCACGCACGCGCACCGAAAGCGGCTGGACCAAAATAGCAGGGGAGGAAATATCCGCGCCGTTCTATTTAAAAGACGACGCCGGCATCATACGCATCGTTCCGGAAGGGGCTAAAATCCGCAATATCAAGGTGTTCGACGAAACCTGTACCCCCAAAGACGATTTGTATTATGGTAAATGCTCTGCCAGGGAAATTCCCCACACCACCCACAGGCGGAGGTTCTACGAATCAGCTATTCCTTTGCACGCCGTGCTCTATGTTATCGGCCAGGCGCGCGAAAGGCAGGATGTCGTCGCTGCGGAAATAGCGCGCGATAAAGATGCTGCCATGTTCATAATCTCGACGCAGACGGAAAAGCAGGTGCGCGCCGGTTACCTGCGCTGGTTCTGGTTCTGGCTGATATTCGGGCTTCTTTGTGCCGCCGGCGGGGCTGCCGCTTTTGTGTATATCGACAGCAATCCTGTATCGGCAAGCTGGCAGCCGTTTGTAATTGCTGCCGCCGCTTATCTTTTTGTCTTCGTCCTTGCATGGATACTTGCCGTTTATAACAGCCTGATAAATCTGCACAACCGGGTGAAGCAGGGATGGTCGCAGGTGGATGTCCAGTTGAAGCGCAGGTACGATTTAATCCCCAACCTCGTTAAGACCGTTGAGGGTTATCGCAGCCACGAGTTCGATGTACAGACCCTGGTTGCGGAATTGCGCAGCCAGGCGGAGGCGACTCCTCCCGGTGAAAAGGGCGGCGATTTCAAGGGGGTTTCCCCGCTGTTGAATATAGTGATTGAGCGCTATCCCGAGCTTAAAGCCAGCCAGTCTTTTCTGCGCCTGCAGCAGCAGCTTTCGGAAACCGAGCAGCGCATTGCGCTGGCACGCGATTATTACAACGATATCACAACTTTTTATAATACGCGGCTGGAAATCATCCCCGACAGGTTCGTGGCTTCTATTGCGAGGCTGCGTCCGCGCACCCTGATGGGAGCCGCTGATTTCGAACGTGCGCCGGTGCAGGTGAAACTGGCGGCGTGAGATGTTTAGTCAGGATTCTCCATCAGGTATATAGGATATAGGGCAAACACTTCCCAGTCTGTTTTTCCTAATTTATAAAGGAAAAGAGCCTCTCCTATATATTCACGGTTTGTATTCAAATCCTTCAGTTTTAATGCCAAATGATATTCTGTTACATCGCCTATATCATATTTGCCGCAGATTTTTACTTCTTCGAATTCAGATAAATCTTTAAAAGACCAGCCGATGCAATCATCGTTTTCATCTATTACTCTTCCGATTAAATCCGACTTTATACGGTCTGAATCGGGCTGAGGTGGGGTAGCATTACAACCGCTTATAATTGTAATCAAGACTATTAAAGCAAACATAATCAGAGAAATTTTGTTTACCATTACTGTCCTGCCTGTTTTCTATAATTGTAGTCTCGTTTTAGATAGGAAGGGGGATTTAATCCCCCTTCCTGAGCGAAGAAACAAGTTTGTGGTTTTTAGCTTTTGTATATCGATTCCAGTTCCGTGTTCATCCAAACGATGTCAGCTTTTTTAAGCAATTCATCTGAGTATTGGTTTCTGATTTGCCACTGTTCTTCATAACTGGCATTTTGCATGCCTATCTCGCTTATATGATAATTCCACAATTTTACGACCTTGGCTGCTTCTATATAACCTTCTAAAGCATTTTCCCAATACTCGTCTTCGGATATTCCTAACAGGTCTATTTGTTCTTGTACCGTTTCCCTGAATTCTTGGTCATCATTATATGATTTTTTGATCTCGTCATATTGTGCGTAGCCTTCTTCCGTGCCGTCTATTCCCAGTCGATTGGCTTCCGCAAGCAAAGCTCTTCGTTTGAATAATTCGGTCATTACCTGTTTAAATGCGGCCTCCTCTGATATTTCCGGTGAAGTAGAACACAAAAAAGAGGTGGCTTTCCTGATTGTTCCCATAAATACATCGATTCCGTTAACGCTGGCGACGACATCATCGTCTCCCTGCTGGTATTGGTAGGTATCGCTGTGCATGTAATCCGGCCAGTAAGAAGCTGGATTTGCCTGTGCGGCGACAACGCCTGCCGTTATTATTAATGCGGTAATAACAAAAGCAAGCAATACGGTGAATTTTTTATGTATGTTTTGCATAAATTCCTTCTCTTATGACTTATATTCTACTACACAATAATTAACGAATTATTGCAATACGCCTTTTTCTACTAAAAGTAGAGTTATTTACCGGATTTTTGTGTTCTATATAGCATAACGGATTTTTAAGCATATGGTTGCATTTATTCGTCCTTCGCATGTAAAATGTCGAACATTTTTGCCGTCCGAATCCCCATATGCTAAAATCTAGAACAAGGCGATGAAGCTCGCCGGAGAATAAATAAACTCGAACCGTCTGCATAAGTCTGATAGCTTCTGCTGCTTATTCGACAGTGGAAGCTATTTTTTTGTGTTCGAGAATTAAAAGAACTATTCAGGAGCAGATATGCAAATACTTTATCTCGCCATAGCCGGCGCGCTGGGCGCCGTCAGCCGCTTTCTTTTAAGCGGGTTTACTTATCGCTTATTGGGTTCGGGGTTCCCATATGGGACATTGTGCGTCAATGTTCTGGGTTCTCTGCTTATCGGGTTCGTGATGCAGGTCGGGTTGAGCACCGATATTATCCCGCAGTCGTTAAGAACGGCGGTTACCGTCGGTTTTCTGGGGGCTTTTACGACCTTTTCTACTTTTAGCTACGAAACGCTGAACTATATCCAGGAAGGGATATGGGGGATGGCGTTTTTAAATATTGCTGCCAACGTCATAGTCTGTTTAGTGGCGGTTTTTGCGGGTATAATGATTGGTAAAATAACTTTCGGAGGCGCTTAATGAGAAAGCTGGATGGGGAACAGGTGCTGGTTCGCATTTTTATAGGCGAATCCGATAAAATCGACGGGAAACCTTTGTATCAGGCACTGGTTGAAAAGCTGAGGCAGGAGCAGATAAGCGGGGCGACCGTTTTACGCGGCATTCTCGGTTACGGCGCCAGGAGCATCATTCATACCGCCAACATACTGCAGCTCAGTCATGATTTACCTGTCATCATCGAAGTGGTGGATACGCAGGAGAACATAGACAGGGTTCTCCCGCATATCGAATCCGTTATCGGCGACGGGTTGATTACGATGGAGAAAGTAAGGGTTTTGCATTACGGTGCAAAGGATTGACTGCTTCCAAAAATTTTGATTCCCCTGTGAAAATTAGTATATAATCTTAATTGTTAATAAAATATACTATACATCCTGTGTTATCTCAAGGTGGGGAAAGTGAGAGACGAGTTACTGGGAAAAATCAGCAAAGACCTGTTATCGGTTCCTTCCATAATTCACAGGATTATACGCAGGAAGCTGGTAACCGATGTTTGCTGTTCTATGTCTTTGACGCCGCTTCATTTCGAAATTATGCGGTTGCTCTACGAAGAGGGAACGCTTCATATGGCCGAAATCGGGGAAAGAATACAGGTTGCCAGAGCGCAAATGACCCATTTGATAGACAAGCTTGTAGATTTATCGCTGGCAGAGAGACGGACGAATGAAGAAGACAGGAGGAAGACCGATATCGTGCTGACCGATAAAGGCAAGGCTTTTTTTACGGAGCATGACAGGGAAATTACGTGCGCCGCAGAAGAAGCATTATCCTCTCTTACCGATGAAGAACTGAAGGATTTGGCTGGTTCGCTGACCACACTGCAAAGAATCTTTTCAAAGAAGTCTTGAAAGAGAATTCTCTTTTTCTCTGCAACAATATTTTTTTTATTCAGGAGTAATTAATACCATATATGAATACCCATACCATTCTTGATACCGACAAGGTCGGCAGTTTATTGCTGAAGCTGACCCTTCCCGCATTCCTTGGAATGGCGGTGATTACGCTATATAACGTTGTGGACACCATTTTTGTGGGGCATTATGTCGGGAAACTGGGGATAGCCGCTCTTTCCATAGTTTTTCCGATTCAGATGCTTTCGATGGGCATCGGGCAAATGATGGGGATGGGTGGGGCCTCCCTGATATCAATGGCAATCGGGAAAAAGGATGTCGGCAGGGCGGAACGCGTACTGGGTAACGCTATAACACCGACGGTGGTATTTTCTGCGCTTTTAATGATATTCGGGTTATCCGATACCGGCTTCTGGCTGAAATTGATAGGGGCTTCGGAGTCGGTTTTACCTTATGCCTCGGATTATCTCCGTATCATACTTGTCGGAATGTTTTTCCAGACCTTTGCAATGGCATTTAATTTTCTTGTCAGGGCGGAGGGCAATGTCCGCGTTCCGATGATTGGTTCGATAATCGGAGCAGTTGCCAACATAATTTTAGATGCTATTTTTATAATCCCTTTGAATATGGGGGTCGCCGGTGCTGCCTGGGCTACCATTATCGCCCAGTTTTTTTCGGTTTTATATTTCGTTTATTACTACTATTCCGGCAAGAATTTTCTGAAAGTATATGTGAAAAATCTGGCAATAGACTGGCAAATCCAGAAATCGATTCTCGCTATCGGCATTTCTTCTTTTGTTATGACCATGGCTACCAGCATTTGTGCAATCATTGTTAACCGTGTACTCAATCAGTACGGCGGTGATATTGCGGTTTCTGCTTATGGAATTATAAATAGAATTGTAATGTTTGCCTTAATGCCAGGAATTGTAATAGGACAGGGTCTGCAGCCGATTCTCGGCTTTAATTACGGTGCAAGGCGTTACGACAGGGCTCTTAAGGTAATCAAGATAGCTGTTATCTCGGCAACCGTTTGTTGTGTAGCAGCATTTATTGCCATTTATTTCTTCCCGGAGCTTTTTATTAAACTGTTTACCAGCGATGACGAGCTTATTGGTTTAACTGCGTATGCCGCCGGGTTAATTTTTCTTACGCTTCCGCTTATAGGTTTTATGATGGTGGGCTCCACGATGTTCCAGGCTCTGGGAAAGCCGGTTCAGGCTTTTTTCTCTTCGGCATCGAGGACAATCCTTTTCCTGCTGCCTGCCGTCCTGATATTACCCCATTACTGGCAACTTGACGGTATCTGGCTGGCATTTCCGATTGCCGATGCCTTGACCTTCGTCCTGATTCTCTGTCTCTTTATACTCCAGATGAGGGAACTCCTGAAGCTTAGAGAAGGGCAGGAAGGTATCAAAGACAATCTGCAGGATGGCCGGTATGCGAAGACGGGGAGCTGACAGTCTTTTCTCTCAATCTTTGTATTGAAAGACTTCCTCCAGTGTTGCTCCGAAAACCTTCTTGCAGAATCGCAAAAAGCTTGAACTTAATATCACGACCTTGCGAGCTTGCCTCAAAAGTTAGTCGCTTGAGCGTGGCGAAGTTCCTCTCATAGTTTCAGAGTTTGGATTTATGAACCAGACTCTTGCGGTCGCGGGGAGTTTTTTTAAATAAAGATTTCGTTAAAGTTCCGCTGTTGTATCTTGACAGCTTTGAAACAAGAGTATAATATGATATTTTGGTTTCTTTGGAATATTGATATAGAATATTTAGTCATATAAAAGAAATCAAAGGTCGGCTTAAAAGGAAACAAGAGGTGCTAATATGGTAGGGAAAAGAGTGATTTTTACTGTTCCCGAAGAGTTGCTGATGTCCCCGATACTTTATAATATTACGAGCAGGTATGGTCTCGAGTCGGCTGTATATAAATCGGAGATGACCGATAAGAAAGGCATATTCGAACTGGAATTCAAGGGTGAGGAGAAGCAGATTGAAGAAGGACTTGCCTGGGCAATGTCTGAAGGCATCGACGTAAAAAGGATTAAATGATAAAAAAGGAACTTTCGGATAAACCGGAATCTGTAAGCAATGTAAACACCTCGTTTTAATGAGGTGAGAGAATAGGGGGCCAATATGCTTAAGATACGTTTGTACTCGGGAGCTGCAACAGATACGAGCGGTCCGAATTTCGGATTCGCAGCCTTTAAAAAAAATTCATCGGGAGATATGACTTTCGATTTTACGTTGTCGCGGTTGAGGCCTGACACAAAATATGATATCTGGATAAATCAGTACCCGGCTACCCGGTTGCTGTCCGAACCCTTGGGGACGGTAACAACCGATGCAAAAGGCAGAGGCAGTACAAGCGTCAACGTCGCGCGTATTGAAGGGAAAACAGGTTTCTGGATATCTTTGACAGGTGGGGAAGAAATATTCCGCAGCGTTGCTGTAGATTTCGAATAACTGAAATATCACGGTTTGCCTGTTTTTACTAAAAAAAGGAATGATTTTGCCAACGGAAATTGAACCCAGGAGAAAAATTGGTCTGGCGCTGGGAAGCGGGGTTGCCCGCGGATTGGCTCACATCGGGGTGCTGGCAGCGTTGCAGAAGATGGGTATCCGGATAGATATGATTTCCGGCACCAGTATGGGAGCGCTTGTCGGGGCGATATTTGCCAAGGGCGAGGATGTTGATACTATGAGGACACTCGCAACAGACCTGGGTGCGAAAAGATTCTCATTCCTGACAGAACCGACGTTATCCAAAACCGGTTTGATAAGCGGGGTAAAGGTTGATAACATGTTGAAGTCCATTTTCGGGGATATGGAATTTCAAGACCTTGATATTCCGTTTGTCTGTTCGGCTACCGATATAGAGGAAGGCCGGGAAGTGGTCATCAATCGGGGATTGGTGAGGGAAGGAGTGAGAGCCAGTTGTTCTGTCCCGATAATATTTGCACCGGCTAAACATGAAGGCAGATATCTGGTCGATGGTGCGCTGGTCAATCCGGTCCCGGTGGATCTATTGAAAAAAATGGGGGCGGATATCGTAATTGCCGTAAACGTCGTATCGCCGGAATCCGACAATTCCCATGATGACGGCATAAAAAAAACCGGGCGGAAAGCCCCCAATATCTTCAGCATAGCATTTCAGACGGTCAATATTATCAGCAGCCAGAGGTTGATTTCCTGCATGGCTGAAGCGGATATTACTATCAGGCCGCAGCTAACTCATATAGGCCGCACCGATTTTCATCGTGTCGACGAATGTATTTTGCAGGGGGAACTGGCAACTCTCGCCTTTGAGAATGAGTTAAAAAAATTGATAAACGGGTAAAAATTATTTTTTGAAACCCTTGGTAAAATCGCTCCCGTAGCTCTTAAGTATTTTGGTGTCATGAAACTTACGAACAGACAAATGGTATTCCTGAACAAGCTGCTCGATGTTTATAAAGAAATGGAAGGGCCTGTTCATTATAGCGTCGTTGCCGGCCGGCTGGGACTTAATAATTCAACGGCCTACGATATGTTAAGACTCCTTGAACAGAAGGGGATGGTTAGTTCTGTTTACGGGACGCCCAAGGGGAACTCGGGCCCGGGGCGGGCAAATATTTTTTTCCTTCCGACAAACGAATCACTGGAAGTTCTCTCACATCTGGCGGGCAGTATCGAGGGGCAGGAACGGTGGGATGACATTAAATCCCGTATTTTGAAAAACCTGTCTCTCGGAAAAGCAGACGGGTATGAAAACATCCTGAATGACATGCTTGCCAGGATGCCGCGTAAGCAATCATCGCTGGTGCAGTGCGCCGAGTTTATTACGGCTTTGCTTTTGAATCTCAGGGGAGTGAAGCAGGAACTGGCGGAACAGGAGCCGGTAGACGATATTCTGCAGGCGCCGGTCAGCAAGTTGCGTATGAGCATACTTGTCGGGATGATTCTCGGATTATCCTGTGCCGATAAGGGGGCACAGGAGTTACTGGTTTTTTATCGTGAATATGCCGAAAAATACGAGGCTTCTCTCCAGGCGCTCAGCCATGACGCTCTTCTCAAGCTGCATGACTTTACCTGTGACGTGTGGGCTATTATCAAATCGCCGGCCTGATGGTTTTGCCGCCGGCATTAAAAAACAAAAACCCCCGGTTTTTAAGGCTATCAATCATTCTTGCCATCTCTTCTTTGTGATAATTCAGGCTTCTTCCTGATGTTATTTCATCTATGCCATTGAATTCTTCCGTTATGAAGAAGCGCTCATAAATACGGGTTTGGATTGACAATATACTTTAGGTGGATTAAAATATTTAAGTATATTAAAGTAAAACCCAGGGAGGCAGCAGATGAGAGAGGATGTAATCGATGGAATAATCAAGTCACATCGCCGTGTTAACCATTTCATCAGGGAAGGGAATATCGAATCGTGGATAAGTCTGAATCTGACCGTCCCGCAGATGAAATGCCTGTGCTATATTTCGCGGCACGGAAAAATCAACCTGAGCGGGCTGGCAGCAGGCATACATGTTACTCCTGCCAATGTTACCGGTATCGTTGACAGGCTGGTCGAGCAGGGTCTTGTTACCCGGGTTCCCGATACCGCAGACCGCCGTGTTCTGTGGCTTGATGTTACCGAGAAAGGCGCAGCCAATCTGGCTGTTTTGCGGGAGGGCAAGGCGGGTAAAATGCGTGAGCTGCTGGAGTGCCTGTCGGATAGCGAACTGTCTATCGTATCGGAGGCGTTCGATATTCTTGCCGGTGCCGCCAGAAAGGTAAAAGAAGGTGACGACAGGAATGGCTGAAAAAGCTGTTTTAGTGGAGAATCTTGAAAAAAACTATCACAGGATAAAAGCCGTAGATGGTATTTCCTTCGACGTCCCCAAAGGCGAAGTGTTCGGGTTGCTGGGCCCCAACGGCGCCGGCAAGACGACGACCATCCGCATATTGCTGACGCTGATACAACAGTCGGCAGGGAGAGTTTGTATTTTCGGAATGAACACGCTCGACAGGTCGGATGAAATCAGGCAGATTGCCGGGTATGTCCCCCAGGGGATATCCGTAGACGGAGAGATAACCGGCTATGAGAATATGTTGATTTATTCGAAGTTATACGGTGTGCCGTCAGGAGAAAGAAAGCAGCGTATCAATGAAGTTCTGGCTTATCTTGACCTCAAGGACAGGATGAATGACCTGGTGAAGACCTATTCCGGCGGCATGATGCGCCGCCTGGAGCTGGCGCAGTCATTGATAAACAGGCCGAAAATCCTGTTTCTCGATGAACCCAGCATCGGGCTGGACCCCAATGCCAGGAATATGATGTGGGAGATGATAAGAAACCTGAGGGAAGAGTTCGATACTACTGTCTTTATAACAACACACGATATGGTGGAAGCGGATGTGTTGTGCGACCGGATAGGTATTATGAACAGGGGAAAGCTGGCGGTAATCGGCACTCCATCCAAATTGAAATCTGCTGTGGGCGGCGATGTGATAACTATTACTGCCCAGAATGCCTCGCTTTCCGCCGTCGTCGGGGAACTGGGATACACAACTATAAGCGAACCGTTAAACGGCACTGCCGATTTGCTGGTTGAAAATGGTGAAACGGTTATTCCGCGCATGGTCGAAGAATTCAAGAATAAGGGTGTGGAACTCGATTCAGTCTTCCTGAAGAAGCCGACGCTGGATGATGTATTCCTGAAATATACCGGCTCCCGTATGGATGACGGAGCGGGTTGGTCTCAGGCCAGGAAAACCAGGATAACCTACAGGAGGCTGGCAAAATGAAGATAAGTCGTTATTTTACCAGTGTGATGGCAATCACCGAGCTCGAACTGCGAAAAATCAGACACGACCAGTCCCAGATATGGCTGCGCCTGATACAGCCTGTCCTGTGGTTGACGGTGTTCGGGGTTACCTTCAGCACAATCAAAGTCATTCCCACCGGGGATTATACCTATCTCCAGTTCCTGACTCCGGGAATACTTGCTCAATCGGTCATTTTTGTCGCCATCTTTTATGGAATCAACGTCGTCTGGGAACGCGACCTCGGTCTTTTGAACAAGCTCCTTTCGACGCCGGCGCCGCGGTCGTCCATCGTCCTCGGGAAGTCTCTGGCCGGCGGGGCAAGGGGTATATTCCAGGCACTGGGAATCCTCATAATCGCTCTCATACTGGGTATCGATATCATAATCTCTCCGCTCAGTATCATCGGCGTTTTTGTCGTCATAGTTCTGTGCGGAATATGTTTTTCGAGTATGAGCATGGCGCTGGCTTCGATTTTCCGCACCCGGGAAAGGATGATGGGGGTGGGGCAGGCTTTGACTATGCCGCTCTTTTTTGCCTCAAGCGCCATATATCCGATATCGATTATGCCCGGCTGGCTCAAGGCGATTGCCGTTGTCAATCCGCTGAGTTACGTGGTGGATGCTCTGAGGTCTCTCCTGGTTACCGGAGACCTGTCGGGGTTGGGCACGGACGTGCTGATAATTATCGCTGCGGCGGCTGTCCTTCTGCTGCTGGCAAGCCTCAGTTTCAGGAGGATGCTGGTCTAGCCGGAGGCATGACTTGTATAAAGTGCGGGGGAGGACTCCCCCGTATTTTTTGACAAAACGCTATATAGAGTATAACATATCGATTGTTAATACGACAGGATGGTGTTCATATCCCTTCAGGCTTTGTAAGTATCGAATTTAAGAGTGTAAAAAGATGCTGATTATGGCACTTCGAATAATCAGCCGATTGTTTGAAAGACAATATATTGTGATAAATATATAGTAGGCGGATAAAAAGATGATCAAAGTAAAAAAAGGACTTTTACGTTGAAAGGAATAAATTTATGAACAATTATGAAGAAGCCGCGGAAGCAGTATTGAAGAATATCCATGAGTTGGATGTCGAGGAGAAGCCGCTCTTCGAATCCATCGGGCAGGTTTTAGCCGAGGATGTGTATTCCGGCCTTGATTTGCCCTTAAAAGACCAGTCGGGGCCTGATGGTTATGCCGTAATCTCCGGGGATATCAAAGATGCCAGCGAGGGTAATCCGGTTACTTTAAAGATTATCGAGACTGTCAGGGCAGGCTATTTACCGCAGAATTCCGTTCGGCACGGTACGGCAATACGTATTATGACCGGTTCGGTCGTTCCTGAAGGCGCCGACTGCATTGTCAGATTCGAAGATACCGACGAACCTGGAAATAAGTGCGGCCCCAATAAGAATAATCCTTCGATGGTCAAGGTATTTAAATCGGGTGCTCCGGGTATGGGCATAGCAAAAGCAGGTGTCAGTGTGAAAAAAGGGGCTTTGATAGTTTCGAAGGGTACCGTCATCGGACCTGCCCAGTTATCCGTACTTACGACTATCGGCAAAGCTGTTGTAAAGGTTATCCGCCGTCCTGTGATTGCGGTAATCTCGACCGGGGACGAACTGATTGACCTGGGCACCCCCTTATTACCGGGGAAAGCCTATAACTGCAATGCTATGGCAATTGCGGCTCTGGTTTCACATTACGGAGGCATACCTAAACTACTGGGAATCGCCAGCGATAACGAGAAGTCGGTTCTGGGTAAGATTCGCAAGGGAATGAAGATGGACGCTATTATCACCAGCGGCGGTGTTTCCAAAGGGGATTATGACCTGGTCAGGAGTGTCGTCGGAAAACTCGGCGAGGTGGTTTTTGCCAGGGTTAACGTAGGGCCTGGGGCTTCTGTATCGTTTGGACTGGTCAACAAACCGGCCGAAAATAAAGAAAACAAGCCTATCCCTGTTTTCGCTCTGGCAGGCCCTCCGGTAGGGTGCTTGATCAATTTTGAAATGCTCGTCAGGCCTTCGTTGCTGAAGATGCTGGGGAAAGATAATATAGAACATCCGGTAATAGAAGCGGTTGCCAAGGACGCTATTCCTGAGAAAAGAGCTATGAACTTTACCAGGTGGACGAAACTGGAGAAAGATAACGGAGTATTCCATGTCGAGATTAACAGGGCAGATAATCTCGGAGCACTTGCGGCAATCGCCACGGCCAATTCGCTTACGATAATTCCTATGGATACTGCCGTTAACGAAGGAGATAGTATCCCTGTGCTGCCTCTGGATTGGTAACCGGGTTATATAGCCGGTATTATTTGATGCCACGAATGAACTTAGTCGTGGCATCAATATTAAAATTCAAAGCTTTTTTCCCGTCTATTCCACAACCACGCCGGTTCCGTAGGCGATAACCTCGGCGGCATTCTGCATAACCATTGCCGTTCCGAATCTCATATCGACAACGGCATTGGCTCCCTTGCTCTGGGCGTCTTCTATCATTCTTTGCAGAGCCTGTTCCCTGGCTTCGGCCATCATCTTGGTATATTCCGTTATTTCACCGCCGACCATGCCGCGCAGGCCTGCCATGATATCCTTCCCTATATGCCTTGCCCTGATGGTACTGCCTTTAACCATGCCGATGGTACGTGAGATATTTTTCCCCGCTATTTGTGATGAAGTTACGATTATCATTTATCCACTCCTTTAAAGTTATCTTTTTTGTCCTGTTTCAGTTTATCCTTGATGACGATTCCCAGCAGGATAAGCCCTCCGACGATTACAACGCCGACCAGTATGCGAAGGAAAATCGATATCTCTGCCGCCAGAAAGAATGCCTTTGCCATCCAGCCGATTAAAACCAGTATTGCCAATCCAACGGTAACAAGTACAGCATTCGCCATTTATATACCCCCTCTTTATAATGTGCTTGTTTATAACCTCAGAGCTCATCTATTATTATCTGCATCCGTTTCCCTGTTTTTCTTTTTACGTTCGTTAACGGCATTCTGCAGTATCAACTCTATCTGTCCGTTGACGCTGCGGAACTCCTGGGCAGCCCATTGGTTCAGGCTCTCCCATAACTCCTCGTTTATACGCAGCAGATAGCTCTTCCGGTCTCCTTTTTTCATCGATGATCCAGTCCTACTGATAGAGTGTCCCTGTATTGATGACCGGCGAAGTCGATGATTCACTGCAGAGGACTACCAGGAGGTTGGAGACCATGGCCGCCTTGCGTTCTTCATCCAGTTCGACCAGGTGTTTTTCGGAGAGCTGGTTCAAAGCCATTTCCACCATGCTGACGGCACCGTTGACTATCTGACTTCTGGCGGCAACTACCGCCGATGCCTGTTGCCTGCGCAGCATAGCTTCTGCGATTTCCGGTGCGTATGCTAAGTGGCTGAGCCGTGCTTCGATGACATGGACGCCTGCTCTGCCTAATCTCTCCTGCAATTCGGCTTCCAGCATCTGGCTGATTTTGTCGGTGCTGGAACGCAGGGTTAGTTGCTCATGGTCAATTTCTTCGAATGTATCGTAGGGATAGGATTGCGCCAGGTGGCGTACGGAGGCTTCGCTCTGGATTACGACGTACTGCTCGTAATTATCGACGTCGAAGGATGCCTTGAACGTATCATCAACTTTCCAGACGATTACGACGGCGATTTCGATAGGGTTCCCGATTTTATCATTGACCTTGAGTTTCTGTCCGCTCAGGTTCCGCGCTCTTAAACTGATCTTTTTCTTGCTGTAAAACGGGTTAGCCCAGAAGAATCCGTTTTGCCTGACCGAGCCGGCATATTTCCCGAAGAGAATAACTACCCTGGCATCATTCGGATTGACGATAAATAACCCGGGTAAGATTAATATCACGTCTACAACTGTTATTACGACAGCAAGGGCGGTCATCCAGACGACAGCTCCGTCTGCATTCAATACGAACAGGATGACAGCCGCAATCAGCAAAATAATCCCGACTGCCAGCATTAAGAATCCGTTATATACTTTTGTAACCTTTTCCGACATCGATACACCTCCGTTGATATATCAATATGATATCATAATAATATCATCATTCTATGTAAAAAACAATATCTTTTGAAAAAATTTTTATCGAAATATCTCCGGGGCTTGACAGGAGTGGGTGAAGCGTAGTATACTCGTTAAACTTGTTAGACCACACTAACAAAAAGAAGTGTAATAGAATTATGGAAGATACTAGAGATAAGACGAGTCCCAGCCTGGAAGATTACCTGGAAGCTATCGTCATGCTTAAGGAAGAGGGCCGGGAGTCTACGGTGACTGCCATCAGCGAAACTATTGGTGTGAAAAAACCGAGCGTCGACTGGGCTTTAAAAAAGCTGGTGGATGCCGGGTTTGTAACGCATGAACGCTATGGCGATATCGATTTGACACCTTTGGGCGCAAGCATTGCTGAAGAAGTGTACAGCAGGCATAAGGCTCTTACCAGTTTCCTGGTCGATATTCTCAAGGTCAGCCCGGAAACTGCTGCGAAGGATGCTTGCAGGATGGAACATGTCATGAGCCCTGAAACCATCGAGCGCCTCGAAAAATTTATCGAATTTGTTCTCGATTGTCATCCGGGGCAGCCGGATTGGGAGGAAATATTCAACCGTTATATCGAATACGGCAAGGATGACAGAAAGATACGCGCCAGGTTCGTTCCTAAAAACTGATATATTTTTAATGTTTAAAGTTAGATTAGGCTAACATAATATGGGCGTTGCCGGTCATCTAGCGCAAATGGAGATTTGATAAGATGATGACTCGTTATATTCTTGAGGGTTTTAAAGTAAGCTTTTCTCTGATGACAGAGTAGCTTAAAAATTTTGCGGGTGAAAGTTATATCAATATAACATATTTATCAATATTACCGGATTCAGCAATTTGCAATCCGTCAGTGGGTAAAAAAACAGTTATGGGAGAAAAATCAGATGTCGGAAAAGAAGTTGAACGAATTAAAGAAAGGCGAAAGAGGCAGGGTTATTAAGATAACCGGCGGTGGCAGTGTTTACAGAAGGCTGGTGGACCTGGGGCTTGTTACGGGGGCTGAAGTGGAGATGCAGAGAGTTGCTCCGCTCGGCGACCCTATCGAAATCAAGATAAAGGGATACAACCTGTCCCTGCGCAAGTCGGAGGCTGCCGGTGTTGTCGTGGAGGTGGGATAGATGCCGGAAAAGGGATATCCGTTGCCGTTTGCAGGTACAGGTAAAAAACTGCTGGTAACCGGGATTGCCGGCGGTTTCGGTATAAGCCGCAGGCTCTCAGATATGGGGCTGGTTATCGGTTCGCATGTTTCGGTTATCGGGGGAGGTTGCGGCGGCCCCCTGGTGCTCGATGTAAAAGGGTCGAGGCTCGGCGTGGGTTTTGGGGTCGCACAGAAAATAATGGTGAAGGAGATTCAGGATGAAAAGGAAACAGATATTAGTGGTGAGCGGATTGCAGCAAGGTCCTCCATTATCGATTGATTTTAAGAGTTTGAATGCTGCCATAAGGATAAAAGACCTGGATGAGTCGGGAGGCGACGGGTTATGAAGAAAAAGCAAATTACGGTTGCGCTGGTTGGTAATCCCAATTCGGGGAAAACGACGCTGTTCAACAGCCTGACGGGGGCGAGACAGCATGTGGGGAACTGGCCGGGCGTAACGGTAGAGAAAAAAGAGGGGATTTGTTCCTCGAACGGATGTGAAATTAAGGTAGTTGACCTCCCCGGTGTCTATAGCCTGACGGCATATTCTCCCGATGAAGTCGTTGCCAGGAAGTTTATCATCGAGGAAAAACCCGATGTAGTGGTGGATATCGTCGATGCTTCCAATCTCGAAAGAAATCTCTACCTGTCGGTGCAGCTTATGGAGATGGATGTGCCTTTAATCCTTGCTTTGAACATGATGGATGAAGCGGAGGCCAGAAAATACAGGATAGATGTTGATAAATTATCGAAAGAAATAGGGCTTCCAATCGTACCGATGGTGGCAAGTAAAAATCAGGGTGTCAAAGAGCTGCTTGCGCAAGTGATAGAGGTATCGGAAGGGAAGAGGGAAAGCAGCGGTGTGAAAATCGAATACGGACGAGAGGTCGAGAAGCAGATATCTGCGCTTGAGAAGGTTCTGTCTGAGAATTCCCTGTCCGGCAAATATTCGCCGCGCTGGCTGGCAATCAAGCTCCTTGAGGGAGATGAAGAGATAATGAAGAAGTTCGAGGGGGTGCGAAGTGGCAGGTGAAGATGTTTTGAAGCTGCAACAGGAAGCGGTAGCGAAGCTGAAGAGCGTTTACGGCAGCGATTCCGATATGGTCATCGCCGATGCGCGCTACGGTTTTATCAGCGGTTTGCTCAAGGATGTGCTGAAGAAACCCCCTGTCGAGCGTGTCAGCTTGTCGGACAAAATCGATAAAATAGTGGTTAACCGCTGGCTGGGCATCCCCATCTTCCTGGGGTTGATGTATCTGGTATTCCAGTTCGTCTTCACCGTAGCCACTCCTTTTATGGACTGGATAGATGCCTTCTTCGGCTGGCTGGCGGGCTATGCCGCTAATATCAGTCCTGATTGGCTGGGTTCTCTGATTGCCGACGGTATCATCGGAGGCGTCGGCTCGGTGCTCGTCTTCGTACCGAATATATTTCTGCTTTTCATCGCCATCTCCATTCTCGAAGACTCCGGCTATATGGCGCGTGCCGCTTTCGTCATGGACCGTCTGATGCATAAAATCGGCCTGCACGGGCGTTCCTTTATCCCGATGCTTTTGGGGTTCGGTTGCAATATCCCGGGTATCATGGCCTGCCGTACCATCGAAAATCCGAAAGACAGGTTGATTACCACGTTGATTAACCCGTTCATGCTGTGCGGCGCCAGGCTTCCCATTTTCGTACTGTTGATAGCGGCTTTCTTCCCGGCGCAACAGGGGCTGGTGATGTTCTCCATGTATCTCCTGGGTATCGTCATAGCTATTCTGATGGCATGGATATTCCGTAAGACAATCCTTAAAGGAGAAAGCGGGCATTTTGTTATGGAGCTGCCTCCCTACCGCCTGCCGACTTTTAACGGTGTGATTACACATATGTGGGAGAGGGGGCAGATGTTCCTGCGCAAGGCGGGAACCATCATTCTGGCAGCCGTGGTAGTCATCTGGTTCCTTTCAAGTATGCCCTGGGGCGTCGAATATGCCAGCGCCGATAGCTGGATAGGGCGGATCGGCGGCTTTTTTGCCCCTGTTTTTGCGCTTGCCGGATTCGACCAGTGGCAGGCTTCAGCCAGTTTGATATTCGGTTTCCTGGCCAAAGAAGTGGTTATCGGTGCTATGGGCACTATGTTTGCCGTAGAGGAGGGGCTTCTGGGCGATGTCTTGGTTACCCAGCTCGGCTGGACTCCTCTTATCGCTCTGTCATTCATGGTGTTCAGTCTGCTGTATGTTCCATGTGTGGCGGCACTGGGTGCCATCCGCGGTGAGACCAAATCTTGGAAATGGACCATTTTTACCGCAGTATACACTACTGCCGTTGCCTGGATTATGGCGGTGCTGGTTTTCCAGGTCGGCAGCCTGTTTGTTTAGAAAAAATCTGACAGGGGGGAAGTTTTATCTTCCCCCCTGTAGGGAAGGGTTAAATGCTTACTCAAATTTTAGATGAATATCGGAAATCAAGCGGAGTCATCAGTCTCGACCATTTGAGCCGCAAACTCGGCGTCGAGAGGAGCGCTCTTGACGGGATGCTGGAAACGCTGGTGCGGCAGGGAAAGCTTCACGAGGCAGGGAAGGCGGAAGCTGTATGCGGCAGTTGTCACAGCGGAGCCTGTCATGGCTGTGCTGCGCACGGGGCAGCGGTAGATATGGGGAAGTCCTATGAACTGGTCGACTGACAGTCTGTTATATAAATTTATTGTGTGAGCGAAGATTATGAATAGTACCAGGAATAAAACAACCTTCATTCTGGAAGATTATTTAAAGGCCATCGCCGTTCTCAAGCGCCGCAACGGTAAAGCCACGGTGACGGCTCTCAGCAGGATGATAGGGGTGAAAAAACCCAGTATTTACCGTTCTTTAAATAAGCTTGCATTCGGTTACTTTATCAGTTTGGCCTTTTCGATGGCTGCTTCTCTGACAGTATCGAGAACTAAGGTGGAACTCAGGGTTGCTCCGGTTACTGCGTCAACTTCACCGCCGTTGCGTTTGAAATAACAAGCGTCAATTTTAAGCCCTGAAAACTGCTCAAGATAGTTTCTTGAAAGCAGGAGATCCCAGAACCACGAGGTTTCGCTGTGTGAGATAACAACTATGCCGTTTATCGTCTCTTTGTCTTCAAGCCCGACCAGGATAACTATCGGGCCGGGAACTTTCCTTCCTCCTTCAGTCATGGGGACTTCCGCCCCCATCCCCTCTGCATAAAAAGCATAACCAATCCTGTTTTTTGCAGAGTTGTAAACGGTATATATCCCCGACTCCTCTTCAAAACTGTAAAAACTGGTATCAGGGAAAACTTCACTCAATATCTCCAGTGTTTGCTGGTCTTTCAGAAACTGCACTCTGTCTTTCGTGGAGTTTTCGGCAAAAGCCAGCAAGGCCACTGCTGTGAGAAGTACCAGGCAAACAAAAGCTACAGGATAAATTCGCTTGCTTTTCAAATAAACCTTTCCCTGATAGGATATTGGGATTGCATGGAGGTTATCTTATTCAGCTATCTCGCCGAAAGTCAGAGTATAGCTATCCACTTTATCCCCTGGCTGCGGTTTAAATTTAAAACGGAATTGTCTGATTTCACCGGGTTCTATATTCCTGATTATTACAACTTTCGTGCCGACGTCCTCTTTTTTGCGATTGAAAAAGTTGGCAACCAGAGCTGAATCCGTCCTTACGGTACTTATATTTTTCACTCTCCCTCTGATTTCTTCTTCCCCGGCACCGGTTGTTCTTGCTTCCTGGAGGCGAAGCTGCACTTTTTCTGCATCTGCTGTTACCATTCTGGCTATTCTAACCTTATAACTCTTTACCTTTCCAAAAAGTTTGGTATCGGGGTAAGTAATGAGCACAGTGCGGCTGACGTTGGGATTTAATTCAACTTCCGTACGCCTTACCGTATTCAGAATATTCCCTTCTATATCATAAAAGACAGCCTCGAATATAATAGTAGCGATGGTAACTTCCGAAATATTCCTTATTGAGAAATCGATACAGCTGCGCTGTCCGAAATAACTTTCTGCTGTTATGGTCAGATGGTGCTTCAGGATGATGATTTTATCATTGCCGGTTACAGTCGACGTCATAGGCAATGTTGTCTCAATCACTTTTAAAGAATAGCTGTTGATTTTATCGGCATCGTTCTCTGAATAATAGATGCACAGGGTACGACTGGCATTTGGTCTTAGCTCTATAGTCTTGTGCCTGACGGTATCCAGTACCGTTCCGTCAATATAATATAGAACGGCCTCGAATAAAACGCTTGCGACAAGTAAATTTGATATATTTTTCACAGTGAATTCGATGCTTACAGTTTCTATACCATTACCATCTGATGTTTTCCTGTGTATTTCGTGATTCAGAAATGCAATCTTATCATCACCGGTCGCAATCGCTTCGGATTTAAGTCCCTTTGTGCTCAAATTTTGTGCCGCAGCTTTTATTTTAGAAGCCTCTTCCACTGTTATTCCCTGTTCGAACAATTCCCGTTCCTCCTTTTAAGGTCTTAGCCCACCTGATGGCTCCTTCTACATAATTTCCCATATGAGTTTACATTGTTTCTTTTTGTATCAGGAGCCATCCCTGAAAAAAATCCCATTTTGTATGCAACATATAAAAATATGTGGTTCACAAACGACTGGGTAGTTTTATTGATTAACCCTGTTTTTGTCCTGTTATTTTATTTCTGAGCAGAGCCAGGATTATTAGCAGAGGCCCTGTTGCACAGGCAAGCCAGTAGCTGAATTCAAGTGTGCCGGTTGCATATGTTATTGGATGGTCGTAGATTTCGAGTGTTCCCAGCAGTTTCATATCGAAGTAGTCCGCTGCTCTTATCGATATCATAGTCGCTGCTGCTATTACAACGACGATACAGGAAAAGCCTACAATTCCGATAATCCAACCGGATAGAGAGCCTCTTATCTTTAAGATTTTTACCTCTTTATTTTTAACAAACAGGCTGAAGATCAAGGCTAATATGGATAGCCCGAAGTAAGTCCACATAAGAGGACCGAAAAAGCCGGGCATAGTAGCTCCCTGTACAAAACCCTCAAATTCAGCTACGTCCAGAGTTAGTCCGTAAGGATGAACTACAACTGCCTCGGGAAGCTTTACCCCTCCGGTTATATCAACGGTCCACCATGGTCCCATCCATGATACTACTATCAAAGCTGCAACGATAATAACCAATCCGCGGAATATCCAAGTTCTCAAGTTGCTCATTTTCCCCCTTTTAAATAATTTTTGTCAGGGCGCTAAGCTATTTCGGGTATTTTCGATATCCGGAAACGGAGGCGTAATTGTTAACCCCCGCTTCCGGATATTTTTTATTGATTAAAGATGCTTATTAGCTTAGCGCTATATCCTCCAGACCGATGTCTCCTGTCGTGGTATCGCCTGTTAACGTCTTTGTCTTGCTGCCGCTGGTTATGGTCAGAGTAAATTCTCCTTCTCCCAGTCCGTTTAACCAGAAGTCGCCGAATTCATCGGTGGTAGCACTGGCGCTGCCGGCAGTGCCGCTGATGGAGCAGGTGGCTCCGATGACGACTTCATTGGTGGAAGGGTCGTAAACAGTCCCGGCCACAAATCTCTTGGGCAGTTCTGTGTAATGCACCCTCGGGTTGGTGCCATACTCCGGATGAAGGGTTTCGGTGCCGCTGATACTGAGGGCCGATTCTTCCCCGAATTGTATAGCTTCAGTCGGACAATTGTCCATGCATCTTGGTACACTAATCGGCCACCCTCTGTCAACCAGATGCGCACAACCGGTGCACTTTTGGGCGATAAAGAGGTTTTCATTGAAATAGATGACGCCGTATGGGCAGGCATCTGCGTTCATGCAGGCACGGCATCCGGTGCATTTTACAGGGTCGATAATGACCAATCCATCATCCCTTCTGTATATCGCCTCAGCAGTGCAGGCTTCGATACAGGGAGCATCTTTACAATGCTGGCAGGGGGTGAAAACATAGGCAACCTTTACGTGAGTGTTGGCTCCTCTTTCTGTTTGAACCATTTTCCCCCAGAAATGTCCGATATCCGGCTGAGGCTTGGCATAGGGGGTCCAGTCGTTGCCGCAGTGTTCATCCTTGCAGCCGATCTGGCAGCAGTAGCAGCCGTTACAATGATTGGTATCGATAACAAAAGCTTTCATTTAATCTATTCCTCCTTCAACCCAGGCGTCGAACTTAAGCCCGGAACCGGGGTCATAGTCTCTGGCAAACGCTTCCGGATATTGCTCTCTCCACTCTTGCATCTGTTCTCCCGACAGCTTCTCGACCTCAACAAGGTAAGAAGTACCTATCTGTAGATGGGGGATATATTTTTCCTTTCTGTTAGAAGGTATCAATCCGTTGACTGTACCGCCTCTGTTAATCTTGTCGGTAATCATGTCAAGGCGTGCTCCGTGATCCATAAGTACGCCTCCCGGACGTACCCTTTCGGTTATACGGGCGCCGCCGAGTTCGATACCCCTGTCGTTATATACCTTGACGATGTCTCCGTTTTTAATCCCTCTGGCTTCGGCATCTTTGGGATGTATCCAGACCGGTTCGTAGAGGTATCCGTCATAGCCCTTAACCTTGCAGGTCTCGATTTCTCTTAACCATGTACAGTCATCGCATTGTACGTGGGTTCTCCATCTCGGATGCTGGGACTGTATAAGTAATGGATATGTCTTGCATCTTTCAGCTCCATACTCTACATCGATACTCTCATCGGTAGCTCCGTCAGGTCCGCCTACCACGTATTTTGGATAGGGGCCTCTTTCATTGTCATCCGGGAAAGTATCGGCCAGGTTTTGGCAATAGATTTCAAGCAACCCGCTCGGCGTGACCAGGGGATTGTTCTTGGGGTCGTTATAAAAATTAATGAAACCACGTGGATCGTCTTGCCAATCACTGGCAACAGGAGCAATCCAGTACCCCTTTTCTATTATATTTTCCCAGGTGGTGTATTCTGCGATATTTGAATAATCAAATCCGTATTTAATACGTTCGGAGACGGTCATCCCCTGGGTATAAATATCGTGAGCATTTCCTGAGCCATATTCTCCCAGCTTTTTGGCAACTTCAACAACTGCCTCATAATCGCTCTTCGATTCGCCTACCGATGGAGCGCCGGGCCCTATATGAGCCATACCCAGGAAATTAACCAGCTGAATCCAGAAGCCGGTTGACACCATATCCTCTTCCTCGAGCATGGTATTAATAGGAAGGATTATGTCACTGTATAAACCATCGTTCTCGAGCGTAGGATGCTGGGCAACTATACATTCTATTTTGGGGCTTCTGTAGGCTTCTATTCTGACGTTACCTTCCGGCCAGCAGGCAATATGACAGGTTGTATCCGTCCATATCATGTGTATTTCAGCACCGCCTTCTTCTGCTGGTACGGGATAGACATATTTTTTATACTGGTCAGAAGGATATGCCATCTGGGTCGAGCTCCCCCAGAACTCGAGCGGATTATCCATATCGTGATACAGAATGGCGTCCTGATGCAATGTCTTGGGGATATTCTGAGCTGAAAGCGCATATCCACCGCCTGCGCCGGACCATGCAGGATTCGGTTCTACTTCTCTTCTGGGTATTCCGCATCCGTTATAGAGCTGGTGAACTCCTGTTCGTCCCATTCCCTGAGCCGCTAGGAGGGCGCATTCTATTCTGGCTACTTCATGGCTGTAAGGACCTCTTGTATAGCCGCTTCCATAATAATGCCCTGTTGAAGTTCTCTTGGCTGCCCATTCCCTGGCTAATGCCTTGATAGTATATACAGGGACGCCGCATCTAGGTGAGGCCCATTCGGGTGTTTTGGCGGCCATATCGTCGGACTCTCCGAGAACGTATTTTTCGAAGGTATCCCAGCCGACTGTATGTGTATCCAGATAATCTTTGTCATATGTCCCTTCTTGCAGCCATATGTATAATATGGCCAGGAGCAGAGCTGCATCAGACCCCGGATATGTCGGTATCCATTTATATGCGTGAACTGCCGCTGCATAATTCAAATCCGGGCTGACATATATCTGCTTTACCCCGACCTCATTCATAAAGAAAAGTTGGCCGGTAGCACACTGTCCGTTAAAGCCTTGAGGAGTGGTTTCCCAATCTCCCATCCATATTACATAATCGCCGTTTTGCAGAACATCAAGCAGGGTAAGCCCGGCATTGGCACCGCCGCCTGCTCCATTCCAGGCAGCCAGTCCCATACATCCCGGCCCCCACACGTGCTCTGCTCCCCAGTACCAGCCTTCCCAGCTATCCGGGTTTCTTACCGAGGTTGTGTACTGAACACCAATCTGATCAAAAAGTCCGAAGTTACAGCCATGAGCTGCATGTACATTCTTGGCTTCTCCGTGTCCGTCTCCCTGCAGCATCAACGAGGTGGCTCCGTACGTGCCCTGAACTCTCTTGATTTCGTCGGCTATCATGGTGGTGGCTTCATCCCAGGTAATTCTCTTGAATTTGCTCTTGCCGCGGTTTTGCGTGTTTATTTTCTCCGGGTCGCCTCCGGGTTCCCAGTCAACCCTCTGCAACGGATATTTTATTCTGTTAGGACCATAGACGTGTTTTTTATAGCTGCATGCAAAATAAGACAGCAGTCCTTTCAGGGGTGGAGTATATGTCTTTCCCCTGGCTTCAAAAGTCCATATAGAAGGGGCAAGTTCGTCTGAAGAGTAGCTCTTGTCAAGATGCAGGGGCCTGATTCTTACAATCTTGCCATTTTTAATATCCATCTCGCCAAGCTCACCGCCGCTACCGAAACCTGCCGTACAATGCATATGAATGGATGTGGTTTCCTGTTCGTCCACAGGGCTTGCCGTGCCGCCGGGTTCTGTTACCGTCCTGGTAGTTGTTATTACCCCATCACCACCTACAATGGAAGTTGATGTTTCGGTAATAGTTGTAGGGACTGTCTTTGTTGAGGTCTGAACAACGGTCTGTGTAACAGTGGTTTCTCCTGCACAACTGGAAAGTAGTCCTGCTCCGATGGCTCCTCCGACAACTACGGTACCGGCACCGACAAGAAAGTCTCTTCTTGTTACTTCACCGGATAACTTCTTTTCCTCATTTTCTGGTAGTTTTTCCTGTTCCTTTTTCAATTATTTCTCCTTTCATAGATTTTCATTACCAAATAATAAACTGCTGAATAGGCGTCACCTCCTCTTTTTCTAAAGACCTTTATCGGTAAATATTTGTTGCCTCAATGTCCCGTGACAATAGAGAAGAAATATTTGAGCAGATAGTCGTGATACTATGGCACCCTGTGTTTTATTTCAGAAAAATCAAGCTGTTTTTTCTCTCCATCAGGTACGGTTATCTTTTTATTTTTGGATTGCATATCCCAGTTACTTCTTCTGACCAATGCCTTCAAACGGGCTATCAATATAGCGTTATTGAAAGGCTTGACTACGTAATCGTTGGCTCCTTTATCGAAGGCCTTTACCAGAGCCTCCGTATTCTTATCACTGGATAGAAAAATAACCGGAACATCGGAATCATCCCGTATATTTTCTATCAACTGTAATCCTGGTATATCGCATAACTGCATTCCCAGGATGACGATATCCGAAGCGTTATCTTTTATCATTCTCAGGCATTGCTTTCCTGAATTGGTTGTTGTAAATTCGAGTTCAGGGGTACACTTGTTTAAGGCGACACTGATATCTTCCACAGAATCAAAGTCATTGTCGGCAATCAGTATTTTCATTATCCTGTGATATCCTCATCTTTTTTAATAATTGCTGCGGATTCAGGCCTGGTATGAAAACCGTATAAATTGTGATTGCTCTTGAATCTATGGAAAGCTTAGCATGAGAGGTGTTACAAAACCGGGACATTGTGCGTTGGAAGGAAGGACTTAAAAATTACAATATAATTACAATTTCTTAATTTTACGATTGGAGCGGTAAATATATGGCCGGTAAATATGGATACACGGGTAAAGTAAGAAGTATAGAAGGGATTAAGCATGCGGGCAATTGCGGCGATAGCCGCCTCTTCTGCTAATTTCCCGCAATCCCCGCCATTCTGATAAATAACAGGTAATACGAAAAATCCGACTGAAAGGATTGTACGGTTATTTTGATAAGAGTTTGCGATGGATGTTTTTAAGCGGTATTTAAGCGATTAATCGGTTATCTTGAGATAATAACCGACCCCTGTTCTTGACTGAATCAAGTCGGTTAGGTTCAGGTCTTTTTCCATTTTATTTCTTATACGTTTGATATATACCCTTAGCGTATCCGTAGAGTTGGGATAGGAACATCCCCATACGGCTTCGGCAAGTTCTTCATATGTAACGACCCTGCCTGCGTTGACGATAAGTTTTTGAAGTATAAGGCATTCTGTTCTCGTTAAAAACGTGCTGTTATGACCGTGTGTAAGCTGCCCTGTCGAGGAGTTGCATTCCAGGGAAATGTGTTTGCATGTCAGGGGAACTGTTATATCCTGGTTATTATGTATCCGGAGAATGGTTTTTATTCTTGCAATCAGCTCAAGTTGCCCGAAGGGTTTTACAAGGTACTCGTTTGCTCCTCTTTCCAGGCCTTTTACAATATCCGATTCGGCTCCTCTGGCAGTGATAATGATTATAGGGACTGTCGAAAATAAGCGTATTTGTTTTAATACCTCATACCCGTCGATATCAGGAAGCCCCAGGTCGAGGAGCACCAGGTCGGGCGATTCCTTTTCTATAAGGTCTATTCCCTTATTACCCTGGTGACAGGTTATCAGTTTAATGCTTGTCCAGCCGAGCTCGAAGGCTATTGAAATATATTCCACTATTTCAGGGTCGTCTTCTATTAATAGAAATTTCATTCTTAAAGACCTTATCTTCTTTTATTATTTGTCAGCGGGATGGAAAAAATGAATTTGCTGCCGATGCCTTTTTGACTTTCGACCGAGATTTTTCCCCCATGAAGCTCTACCAGCATTTTGGATAGCGGTAATCCAATCCCAAAGCTGTCCGGTTTTTTATAATTAATGTTTAAGCCGCTTTTAGCTTGAAATATCTCATCTTTTTCTTCATCATCTATCCCACACCCCTCATCTTCAACTTTAAAGATTAATTCCTCGTCATCAACCTCTCCGCTTATAATAATACGCCCTTCGGGAGGAGTGAATTTCATGGCATTATTTAAAAGGTTTAAAAGTACCTGGCGCAGGCGGTCTTCATCGGCCTGAACGATGGGAAGGTGCTGTTTTATATTCAGTATCAAATACTGCTTTTTTATTTCGGATTCGGGAGTAACATATGTAACTATATCCATCAGAAGCTTTACCGGATCAATTTCTGCGTAATGCAGTTGTATCTGGTCGAACTCGCCGGTAACAAAATCCATTAAATCCGTAACCCTTCTATTGAGGTTCTGGGCGCCCCGGTTTATGTTCTTTGCCATGCGCAGCAGGTTTTTATCCTCTGCTTTTTCCATAAGAATGCTGCTGGTGCCTATCATCGGTGTAAGAGGGGTCTTTAACTCGTGCACCAGTGTCCTGACAAAATTAATTCTGCTGCTTATCTGTTCCTCGATTGCCAGCCTGTATTGTTTTTCATTTTCGTACAGTATCTCAAGCTCTTTGTTTGCCTGTTCCAGTGCCTCGGTGCGTTTATTTACAAGCTCCTCGAGATTCGTCTGATATGCTTTGAGCTCTTTTTCTATCTTCTTGCGCTCGGTGATATCCCTGATATAAGCGACATTGACCTTGTTTCCCTGATAATTACTGAAGGCGCTGGTAAGTTCAACAGGAAATTCCGAGCCATCCTTTCTGTGTACGTATAATTCCATGGGGGTGGTGGGGTCATCGTTTTGTATATGCCCATGTTCTATCTTGAAAATATTGTCATTCTCGTCCGGGCTGACTATATCGAAGACCGACATCTTGAGCAACTCTTCCCGGGAGTATCCGGTCATGTCTGCCCATTTATCGCTGATATAAATCTGTTTCCCTTTGATTGTTTTTGTGTCTTTGATCATGACGACCGCTTCTCCCACCTTGCCACCGAGGTCGATGAGCGAACGGTACAGCTCTTCGGATTCCTTCAACTGCCTGAATACTTTTTTCTGTTCGGTTATATCTCTGTGAAAGCAAAAAATAAAAGAATCTGCTCCGATATTTATATATTTGTAGCTGACCATTAAATATATTATCCGTCCGGATTTACATCTGTGCCTGGCTTCGAAAGTGGACCCATCGGTTCTATGCATTTGGGCTATTTTAGTTTGGACATCTTCGGAGAAGCTGGCGAGGTCTATATCAATATCACTCACATTCATGGAGAGAAGTTCATCGCGGCTGTAGCCTACCATATTACAATAAGAGTCGTTGACGTCCAGGATGTTATTTTGATGATCCGCAAGAAAGAATCCCTCCATGGCGCTCTGGACAATGGCTTTGTACCAGCCGTCTTTTATATAAAACTGTTTATTGGGAGGATTTTGCAATTCTTCTGCTTCCGAAGAATAAATAAAAGGGGATTCTTTCTTCTTTTTATCCATCACTTTTACGTTTTTCATTTTTACCAGCTTGAGGGCTTTGCATTCAGAATATTTAGTATCATAAACTACAAAATAGATTTAATCAATAGACGGATAATAACTGCGTTGCAAGAAGAGTAAGAGAAATGATGAAAATTCTAATCGCGCAGCAACTCTTAAAATATGCTTCGGTAGATATAGCTTTCTTCGTATCAACGGGTATTCAAGTATCGAAGTCGGTAATTATTGGGATTTGTATTTTTAACGTTAATATTATATAGTTAGATAACTCTAACATTCCCGCAAATGATAAGGGGACGGTAAAAATATCAGCGATTTGCTACTGTAATTGTTATTAATCTTTCTGGTATATTTAAATGATATCAGCAGCGCAGTCTTCTGAATAATGATTAAAGCCGATTGATATGGATATAAATGTAGGTTTTGCCCTTCTGCTTACCGCTTTGGCCGGTCTCTCGACCGGTATCGGCAGCGCTATCGCTTTTTTTATCCGTAAACCCAGGACATCGTATCTCTCTTTTCTGCTGGGGCTTTCCGCCGGAGTAATGGTCTACATATCTTTTACCGAACTGCTAGGGACGGCTATCGAAGATGTCGGGTTCTTAAAGGCCAATATCGCTTTCTTTATCGGCATCATCGTCTTCGCCATTGTAGATATATTGATTCCTCATTCCTATGAAGAAGAATCGGCCGAGGACCATCCTTTAGGAATCGCCGGAGAAAAGGGAAAATCCGTATCCGCCGCCTCGGCATCCGCATTGAAGAGAGGAGGAATTTTTATAGCTATAGGTATTGCCATTCACAACTTTCCCGAAGGTATGATTACTTTCGCATCGGCGGCCACCGGAGATGTTTCACTCGGTATCATGATTGCAGTTGCAGTAGCCTTACATAACATCCCGGAAGGGATTGCAGTATCCGTTCCCATTCTCTATTCTACAGGCAGCCGTAAAAAAGCGTTTACCTATTCCTTTTTATCCGGGCTTGCCGAACCGGTAGGGGCACTCATCGGTTTTTTAGTGCTGATGCCGTTCCTTACCGAATCCGTTCTCTCGATGACACTGGCATTCGTAGCCGGTATAATGGTCTACATCAGCCTGGATGAAATACTGCCGATGGCGCACAAATACGGCAGAGAACATCTTGTCATAATTGGTGTCATTCTCGGCATGGCTATCATGGCACTCAGCCTGCTGCTTCTCGGTTAATAGCTTCGTTTCCCTCCATCCTTCGTTAAAGACAAGGTAAAAAGGATGATGCGGATTATTTTATCATCATACAGGCAAAACCGTAATCAGATATCCCCCCAGAATCAGGCTTAATAGATTTGCCAGTATTACATATCCGGCCGTGCGCAGCCGGCGGTGCTCTTTGATAAATATTAAAAAGACAATCATTTCGACAATAAATATAAGTATTTCTGCCAGTATTAAATCGAAGATAATATAGAACTCGCCGGTCAAAGGTGTAATAGTTAATCCGTTAAGCCAGATATACAGCCCGCTCTGGGTGATTAAATTAACTGCCAGGAAAACAAGCCACGATATTTTATTTCTATAGCCGAAAAGGAAAAATACGAAGGCTTCTATCAAAAGCGTTAAAAATATCCTCAGGGTGACCAGGATAATGTCTCTCGACGGCAGTTCACCCCCGGTCAATGTACGGTTATCCAGGTTCAGAGTATACATGTTGTTATATTTATCCAGCGGGGTATCGGTTGTAATTTCGAACGTTTCGTCTCCTGTGGTAACGGTTAAAGTATAGAAGTCGGACTGGAAGGAATATGAATAGAAAGAGAAATAGCTTTCAAATGCCTTGTCCGTCCTGCTCGCTTCCGTTGTTCCGATAGTTATCTCGAGGTCTTCCGGCGCATTGGGAACGATGATTATTATCGAAGGGGGTTCTGCTGCATTGGCAGAGCAGATATTTGTGCCTGCGCATGCTGTCAGTATCAGCAGAAAAATACAGAGCAGGATATTTCTTCTTTTAAGCATAAAATACTCCCTCTGTCCTAATTTTACTAACTTCTAGTATAACACTACATGTCAAGCGGTAATCTGTAGACATCCTTTCTTTTTGCTATTATAATCATTCGTGTCGCACTAATACTCTGCATGTGAAGCAGGAGGAAGCGATGTGTTTTTCGGCCGGAGCCAGTTTTGCGGGAGGCGCTGTAATATCAGTCATCGGAGCGGCTTCTCAGACGAAAGTCAGTAAGCCTGCGCAGAGGCTTTTTGCAATAATCCCGTTCTTCTTCGGGTTTCAGCAGTTTGCCGAGGGAATACTCTGGGTCACTTTAGGCTCGGGTAAATATCCCGCACTGCAGGAGATCGTTACCTATATCTTCCTGGTCACGGCGCTGGTCATCTGGCCGGTGATGGTGCCCTTATCTGTACGGTTAATGGAAAAGGTAAAGCTGAGGAAGCGAATCCTTTCCTGCTTGTTGATTACCGGCTGTTTGCTCTCTGCGTTCTATGCCTTCTGCCTGATATGTTATGATGTAGCGCCTCGCATAAACGGTTTTCATATTGAATATATATATGATATCCCCGGGACATTTCTGGATGTCGCTTTTGTGTTCTATTTAATATCGACCATCGCACCCTTTTTCGTTTCGTCCGTCAAACGGATGTGGGTATTCGGGATACTGATTGCCGCATCGTGTATCGTTACCGGGATATTCTTTTCCCAGTACCTGACCTCCGTCTGGTGTTTCTTTGCGGCGATAATCAGCATCAGCGTTTACTGGATATTGAGCGGAATTAAATCGAAAGCCGTTGCCTGAATCCTGAACCGTAAATTTTTAATCTTTATAAAAAGGAGATGAAGATGTCTAAAAAAGTTCTTATCGTTTACGGAACCCGTTACGGTGCTACCGAGGGCACCTTGGAAGAAATCGCCAAAGTCCTTCGGGAAGAGGGGATTGAAACCACGGTAATAAACGCAGGTAAAGAAAAGGTCAAAGATATTTCCGGGTATGACATGGTCATCGTAGGAAGCGGGATGCAGATGGCAAAATGGACTGGAGCCGCGGAGAACTTCTTAAAGAAGTTCCAGAAGGAGTTGGCAAAAAAGAAGGTGGCTATCTTCGTTTCCTCGGCTGCCGAGGCGCTGATGAAATATGATAAAAATACCGAAGAACTGGAGAAGATAAAGAAACAGTATTTGGAGGATAAAGCTGTGTTGTACGGTCTCAATCCCGTCTCCATGGTCATCTTCGGCGGAGTCTGGGATTACAACAAGATGTCCTTCATCTTCAGAAAGACGATGTCGCCGTTTAAGATAAAAATCGAGGAAGCCGGATTCAAGGAGATTAAACCGGGGCTTTACGATACCCGTGACTGGGATGTCATCAGGAAATGGGCGAAGGAAATCGCCGCAAAGGTTTAGTTGTTGTATAGATTGATGCCGTATAATTATGGAGTATTATCCGGTAAACCGGTGGCAATCCCTTGAAATTGAACTGATGGTTTAGCCGGCCGTATTTTGCTTGTGCAGGCGTTCTCCAATTGAATTAATGCCTGATTATTCGGTCTATGACCGGCAGGCTTTGCTGGGCTTAATACTTTCTACTGCAAGTAATACAAGGCCATTTTTTATTAGTTTGACAGGTGTCATGGTGTCACTATATAATGACATGTTGTCATATGACAACATGTCATAAATGGGGGCGTTATTATGCCGACATCTACATTTTATAATTTACCTCCGGGAAAAAGAGGGAAATTGATATGCGCTATCAAGAATGAGTTTTCAAGAGTTCCCTTTGATGAAGTATCGATTAACAAGATAGTGCATGCGGCGGAAATTCCCAGGGGAAGCTTTTACCAGTATTTTGCCGGTAAAAATGATATGCTCGAATTTATTCTTCTTGAGTACAGGAAGCAGATGCTGACCTGTATGCAAGATTACCTGAAAGCGAATAACGGCGATATATTCGGTATGTTTTATGAAGTCCTGGATAATACCATCGATTTTGTTACGGAGGAGAGCGGGAATAATTTTTGCAAGAACCTGTTTGCCGATATCAAGATAAATGCGGATTTCTATTTAAAAATACCGAAGAACGTCAGCGGGGCAGAAGAAATTAAGGAACTGTATCCTTTCATTAATATCGACATGCTCGATTTACGGGAAAGTGATGATTTCGACAATATGCTGCAAATCCTTTTTTCTGTTTGCGGAAATACAACCGCCGAAGCTTTTATGAATCTTTCGAACTGTGAAAATATAAAGAAAACTTATAAAAAGAAGCTTGAGTTGCTCAAGCGCGGTTTTATGAAAAATAAGGAGTAAGAAACTTGCTTGAACTTAAAAACATAAAAAAGACATATCACGTTGGAGATATCGAGACAAAGGCGCTCGACGATATCAGTGTCGCCTTTCGGGAAAAGGAGTTTGTTGCCATTCTCGGCATAAGCGGCTCCGGCAAAACCACCTGCCTGAATATTATCGGTGGGCTCGACCGCTATGATTCGGGTGAATTGACCATCAAGGGCAAGAAGACATCGGATTTTAACGATAAGGAATGGGACGCTTATCGCAATAATTCGGTGGGGTTTGTGTTTCAGACCTATAATCTAATTGCCCACCTGGGCATTGTCGACAATGTAGTGCTCGGCATGACGCTCAGCGGCGTTTCCTCAAAGGAAAAACGCAGGAGGGCATTGCAGGTGTTGGAGCAGGTAGGGCTGAAAGAGCACCTGCATAAGAAACCGAACCAGCTATCCGGCGGGCAGATGCAGCGTGTCGCTATTGCCCGCGCCCTTGCCAACGACCCGGAAATCCTGCTTTGCGACGAACCGACTGGCGCTCTGGACACTACTACCAGTATCCAGATTATGGATTTAATAAAAGAATTATCTTCGGAACGGTTGGTTATCGTGGTTACACATAATCCCGATATTGCCGACAAATATGCCGACAGGACAATCCGTTTCCAGGACGGTAAAATAATTTCCGACAGCAATCCCTACCGCGAGGTATTAAAGCCGGAGAACTTCAGATTGAAAAAGACCAGCATGAGTTTTTTCGCGGCATTAAAACTCTCTTTTAACAATATACGTACAAAGAAGGGGAGGACATTTTTAACTTCCTTTGCCTCCAGCATCGGGATCATCGGAATAGCGGTCATTCTAAGTCTTTCCTCCGGATTTCAAACCCAGATAGACTCCTTTCAAAGCGATACGATGGGCGAATTCCCGATTCTTATTTCACAAACATCCACCGAGCTTAATGCCGAAAGTTTAGCCGGTATGCAGGAAATGATTACAGGAACGTCCGAATATGCCGATTCCGATGAGGTTTATCTTTACGACCCGTCTGTAAATACCATCGTGCACACCAATATTTTTACCGATGAATACATTGAATATCTGGAGTCCATCGACCCGGAAATATGCGACAGCATCGGGTATGTCAGGATAGTTTCGATGAATTTGCTGCGTGACGTCGCCGGAACGGTTATACCCGTCTCCTTTTCCAGTATGTTGTCTTCTATGGGCAGCGGGAATATGTCTAATATAACCAGTATGGAAGGAATGGGGATGTCGTCCTATCCGGAAAGGCTGAAAGAGGGGGACGAGTCCTATCTTGTGGAAAATTATGAGCTTCTTGCCGGTTCCTATCCGGAAGACGCCACCGACCTGGTACTTGTCATCGACTCTAAAAACCGCATAGACATGAGCATACTCAAGGCACTGGGATTCGATGTCGAAGACGTAGAATCGATCAAGTTTGCCGATATTATTGGAACCGAATTTAAACTCATATCCAATAACGATTATTATGTACAGACAGAATATGGAACCTATCTTCCCGGGCAGGATTATGCTGCTATGTATGCCTCCGGAGAAAGTATTACGTTGAAAATAGCCGGAATTGTTCGCGCCAGCCAGGATTCTTCTGTGGCGCTTCTCGGAAGCGGCATAGCATACAGCGATGCGCTTTCCCAGCTTGTTATCGACAATGCCGCAAATTCCGATATTGTGAAAGCGCAGGAGCAGAGCGATAAGAACGTCATGACAATGGAAGAACTTGACGAAGAATCGAAGGCGACATTTTTATCATACCTTGGCGGCAATGCCACTCCTTATATGGTTATGGTATATCCTGACAATTTCGAAGATAAAGACGCGGTAACCGCTTATCTCGATGCGTATAACGAAGGCAGGGATATTGACGATCAGGTCATTTATACCGATCTGGCACAGACAATTTCGGATATGACGAGCGGCATTATGAACGGTATCACTATTGTGCTGGTTGCATTTGCCGCTATCTCGCTTGTCGTCAGCCTGATAATGATAAGTATCATTACCTACACATCCGTACTGGAACGCACGAAAGAAATCGGTATTCTGCGCGCGCTTGGTGCCAGGAAAAAGGATATTACCCGCGTATTCGATGCCGAAACATTTATCCTGGGTATATTCTCCGGAGCATTGGGAATTGCGATTGCATGGCTTTTAACCATTCCCATCAATGTCATTCTGTATAATTTGACCAATCTCGAAGGGGTCTCTAATTTACAGGTGGAGCATGCCCTGATACTGGTTGCCATCAGCACGCTGCTAACCGTCATCGGCGGCCACATCCCGGCAATTATGGCATCGAAAAAGCAGGCAGTCGATGCGTTGCGAACCGAGTAATTATCGGCTTGTGCCATGTAACTTTCGATAATTCTGAAATCATACATCGCCCTCTCGTATTAAGAGAGGGCGATGTTTTGTATAACCTAGAACTCGGGGACTTTGGGCAGATGGGCCAGGGCTTCCCTGACCTTTTCTGCAGGGTAATCGTAGTCTTCCAGCTTCCCTGCGAGGTAAGCGTCGTAGGCGGCGAGGTCGAAGTGACCGTGACCGCTGTGCGCCAGCAGTATTGTCTTGGCTTCACCGGTCTCCTTGCACTTTAAGGCTTCGTCTATAGTCACCCGGATGGCATGATTGGTTTCCGGTGCGCTGATAATGCCCTCGGTGCGGGCGAACTGGACGCCGGCGGCGAAGGTTGCCAACTGAGGAACAGCTTTCGCTTCGACGAATCCCAGCCTGTGCAGGTGGCAGATAATCGGCGACATGCCGTGGTAGCGCAGTCCGCCGGCATGGATGGATGACGGAATAAAGGTATGTCCCAGCGTATACATCATCACGATTGGAGCCAGTCCCGCCACATCGCCGTAGTCCCAGGCATAGATGCCTTTAGTTATCGTTGGACAGCTTGTCGGTTCGACACATATCACCCTCAGGTCTTTTTTCCTGCCCTGAATTTTATCGACCACAAACGGCAGGAACATCCCGGCGAAATTGGAACCGCCTCCGACACAGCCGACGATGATATCCGGATAGGTATCCGCCTGCTCCGTGATTACCTTCTTCGCCTCCAGTCCGATAACCGTCTGGTGGAGCAGGACGTGGTTGACGACGCTGCCGATGGAGTACTTGGTATCGTCGTGGGCGAAGGCATCCTCGCAGGCTTCGCTGATAGCGATACCGAGACTGCCCGGGTGGTCGGGATTCTCTTCCAGCAGCTTTCTGCCGATTTCGGTATCGGGGCTGGGGCTGGGAACGCACCTGGCTCCCCATGTTTCCATAAGAATACGGCGGTAGGGTTTCTGGTTATAGCTGACACGCACCATGTATACCTTTACTTCGAGGCCGAACAAAGCCCCCGCCATAGAAAGCGCGCTGCCCCACTGACCGGCGCCGGTTTCGGTAGCCAACCGTTTAAATCCTTCTTTCTTGGCATAATATGCTTGAGCCACTGCCGTATTCGGTTTATGGCTGCCGGCCTGGCTGGTGCCCTCGTATTTGAAGTATATCTTTGCCGGCGTATCCAGCGCCTTTTCCAGCCGTCTGGCGCGGTGCAGTGCGGTCGGCCTCCATGTTTTATAAATCGCCTGCACCTCGTCGGGTATTTCTATCCAGCGTTCCTTGCTGAATTCCTGCCTGTTGATGGCATCGGGGAAGAGGGGAGGGGGCAGCGGCATATCCATCGGGCAGGGCTGCTTGGTGGCCGGGTGCACCAGCGGCGGCAGCGGTTCGGGCAGGTCGGGCAGGATATTGTACCAGTGGGTGGGCATGTCCTTCTGGTCGAGTATGAACATGGATTTCTCTTGCGAAATATTCATCTTCTTCTCCTTTTTTAATTTTTTATTCCTGCTATTATTATCAATATCTGCGGCCCTCGCGGGGCCATGTCCCCGATAACCTGTACATATAAAACCCTCTTTTCCGGTAATAAAAAAACCTCCCGCCCTTAAAGGGGCAGGAGGTTGCTTCCGCGGTACCACCCTTCTTAACCGGATTGTTTAAAATCCGGTCATCTCTATCGGGAAACAGAGCCGTTTATTTACTTCCGACTCTATCTCCCAGGATGCGATAACACTTCCTGTGCGGCAAAACCTACTCGGTTTTACAGGTTGAACCTTTCGGTTCGCAGCTCCCGAGTCCATTCGACCCTGCCATCGGCGCCGGCTCGCACCTTCTCCGGCTCTCTGTAACCTGCCTGCGGGGTTTACTAGTCTCGTTCACAGCCTTTTTATATTCGATTTTAGTTGTATTCTATGGCACGATGGAACGTATGTCAATAGGTTACGGGGGAAAAATATTTGCAGATTGTGCTTCGGTTAGTGAAATAAATATGGTCTTTCAAGTCGAAGGCTAGTCGATGTTTTTATCGATTTTGGTCTCTATAAAAATTATTCCACGCCGCTATGGATTCGACAGGCTCACCACGAACGGCTTTGTTATCCCTTTCCCGGTTACCCAATCAATTCCCGCATTCTATGCTTATCCTGTTGAAGATGCCCAGCAGGTCTTCGATGCTGGTTTTAGTTTTCTCCTCACCTGATTTATCCAGTATAATCTTCCCCTCGTGCATCATGATCAGGCGGGAGCCGTATCCGGTGGCGTAGCGCAGGTTATGCGTTACCATAATGGTTGTAATGCCTTTATCTCTTACCAACCTGTCGGTCAATTCCATGATGGTCTCGGCGGTCTTGGGGTCGAGTGCCGCAGTATGTTCGTCGAGAATCAGGAATTCGATGGGTGTCATGGTAGACATAAGCAGTGCCAGCGCCTGGCGCTGTCCGCCGGAAAGCGAGCCCACCGTTACGTTCAGCTTGTCTTCGAGTCCCAGCCCCAGCTGGCGCAGGTTCTCGCGGTAGCAGTCCATGCGTTTTCTATCCGTGCCGGTGGTCAGGTTGAACGGCTTCCCCTTGTTATCCGCCATGGATAGATTTTCGAGGATGGTCATATCGGAACAGGTCCCCATGGCCGGGTTCTGATAGACTCTGCCGATGCGGCGGTAGCGCTTGAAATCCACCGTTTGCGTTATATCCGTATCGCCGATAAGGGTGCGCCCCGAATCGATTTCGATGCTGCCGCAGATGATATTCAATACGGAAGTCTTGCCGCTGCCGTTGGAGCCGATAACGGAAACGAATTCCCCGTCATCGACGGTCAGGTTGAAATCCTCGAAAATGCGGGTTTCGTTGATGGTTCCGCGGTTATAGGTTTTATAGATATGCTCCAAGCTAAGCAAGCTTCTTCCTCCTCGAACGGCGCTCCATTGCCAGAACCAGTATCAGCAGGAACAGCACCGCCGTTACCAGTTTCATATCCGTAGCGGAGAGCCCGTAGGTGATGGCAAGAGCCACGCAGGCCTTGTAAAGAATGCTGCCGACAGCCACTGCAGTCGTCGGTTTGACCTTTTGCAGGCGTCTGAACAGAGTGATTCCGATGATGACCGATGCCAGCCCGATGACGATGGTTCCGATTCCCATCTGCACCTCGAAGAACCTCTGCTGCTGGCACATGACGCTGCCGGCCAGCGCCACCAGCGCATTCGATATCATCAGCCCTATGATTTTAATGGTGCCCTTATCGTTGGCGAGGGAGGTGACCACCGCCGGGTTGTCGCCGACGGCGCGCAGCAGGTATCCCGATTTGGTCTTTAAGTACCAGTCCAGCAGCAGTTTGGTCAGCAGGGCCACGATGAAGATGATAATCAGCGTCTTATAAGGTTCGAGAAAATCGGGGAATATGGCATTGACGATTCCGTTGTTGAAAATGGTGGTGGTATTGAATATCGGCAGGTTGGCCTTGCCGGCGATATGCAGGTTGACGGAATACAATGCCGTCATGGTAATGATGCCTGAGAGCAGGTCGCGCACTTTCAGTTTGACGTGTATCAGCCCGGTAACCAGCCCCGCCGCGGCACCGGCGGCAATCGAAGCCAGCATGGCCAGCAGCGGATTGACTCCCGACGCAATCATGGCAGCCGTAATGGCGGCGCCCAGCGGATAGGTTCCATCGACGCTCAGGTCGGGGAAGTCTAAAATCTTATAGGTGATATAGACGCCCATGGCGATGATGGCGAATATCAAGCCCTGTTCCAGTATGCTGATTACTAAATCCAAACGGCACCTCTAGATTTAAACCGTATAAAAATCGCGGGTTGCATTTAGGTGCAACCCGCAAGACCGTTTCACTTCAATCAATCCCGGTTGCTTCCACTCTTAAACCAACTCCCGATACATCGGGATTCGGGGTGACAGAACAACCCCAAAGCCGCTCATCCTGAGCTTGTCGAAGGAAGCGGCGTCGAATTGTTTGCTACGTGATTGATACTAACCAACCATTACGGGTTACTCTATTATTCGGATTCGACCACGTCGATAGCCCTGTCTGCCATATCGGACGGCAGGGTAAAACCGAACTCGTTCATGACGGTCGAGTTGATATATAAAAAGCTTTCGCTGATAATCTCATAGGGGATTTCGGAAGCCTCCGCTTCTCCCTTCAATACTTTGGCAGCCATTCTTCCCGTCTGTTTCCCCAGTTCGTAGTATTCCAGACCTTCAGCGGCGATACAGCCGATTTTTACCTGCTCGATTTCACTGCCGAATACAGGAATGCCCTTTTCGTTGGCCGCCTCCAGGATTATCGGCAGGGAGCCGACGACGGTATTATCGGTCAGGTTGGTAATGCAGTCCACCTGCGCCAGCAGGCCGTCGATAGCCAGCGGGATATCGGCCGAGACGCTGATACCTGTTGTGATGATTTGGAAACCGTAATCATCCGCCAGGTCTTCATATACGGCAATGGCGGATTCCGAATTGACCTCGCTGGTAGTGTACATGATGCCGATCCTGGTGGCATCCGGCATCATTGCCCTGATGAGCTTTAATTGAGCCTCCACCGGCAGCATATCGCTGGTTCCGGTGATGTTGCCTTCGGTAATTCCGGCGGCCACCGGGTCGGTAACGGCGGTGAAGATAACGGGAATCTTGCCTTCGGCGGCATTATAGGCTGCCTGAGCCATTGGTGTGGCTATGGCGCAAATCAAATTCACCTTGCTGGAAACGAAGGACTCGGCGATGAGGTTTGAAGTTCCGCCGTCGAAGTTGGCATCCTGCAAGTCGATGGTGAGGTTCTCGCCCTCGACGATTCCCTCTTCGGCCAGTCCGGCGATGAAGCCCTCGCGGCAGTTATCGAGGGATGCGTGCGGGCCGAACTGCCCGATGCCTATTACATATTCTGTTTCCGCTCCCGCACAGCCCGGCAGGAAGCTGAGTATCATTAAGGTTACGAATAAAACGGATATCAGTTTCTTCAAGATTTTTCTCCTTCGGATTTATTTATTTTAACCGGGCCGATGATTATAACCTGACTAAACGTCTTTTTTGATAAATTTGTTTAAAGAATTATAACACCAACCCTGGTATATGTGTAACTGATGCTATTTCGGATTTTTATTAATATTATGATTTATGATTGCGGTTTAGCTCCGTTTTTATCCTTTCCCGATACATCGGGACTCAGGACGAACGGGGCTAAATCAGCCAAGCCGCTCGTGGTGAGCTTGTCGAATCCATAGCGGCGTCGAATAATATTTAATATCCTTTCGGTTTTTAAAATTTTCGGCCCCACCGGGCCACATCCCCGCCAATCTGAACATATTCGCCTCCTTTTCGGAAATAAAAAAACCTCCTGCCACAAAGGGGCAGGAGGTCACTTCCGCGGTACCACCCTTTTTAACCGAATCGAATAGAGATTCGGTCATCTCTTTCGGGATACGGAGTAAGTATGCTCGATATCCCGGGATATGTTAACGCTTCCCCTGCGGCAAAGCCTACTCGGTTTCCCCTTTCGGTTTGCGGCTCCCGGGCCCATTCGATTCGACCGTCGGCGCCGGCTCTCACCTTGCCCGGCTCTCTGAAACCTGCGTGTCGGATTTACTAATCCCGTTCACAGCCTTTGAGTTATTAAATTATCATTTATTCTATTGCTTTGAAAGGCGGGGTGTCAAGGAGAGGGAGGCGTTAATATTTAAAGAACCCTTGAGTCGTTATCACTCAAGGATTAAAAATCATAGCTTTGTGTAGTATATAGAATTTCAGCAGACAGGGCTTTTATGATAACATTCATGCTAACCAGCTGAATATCTGTTTGCCGAAAAAGAGGGGGTAAAAATGTTTAATTCGAACCCTGCGTGGATGAATAAGAATATCGAAAAGGCCAAGAAAGCGGCAGAGAAAATTACAGAGCCGGCTCAACTTATGGAGATTGCCTTATCAGATGTTAACGAAGAAGTGGCTGCCGTTGCAATAGCGAAGGTTTCGGATAAAGTCTCGCTTATTACGATAGCCGACTCCGCAAAAAACATGAAAAACAGGTTGTGCGCGGCGGGAAAAATTACGGATGAAAAAGACCTGGCTGATATAGCGATAAAAAACGGCGGTAATCTCGTCAGCGAGGCTGTCGTCGATAGAATATCCGACCAGCAGTTGCTTAGCTCCATAGTGAAAAATGTAACTAATGAAGTCGTTGCTAGAAAAGCAATCATCAAAGTAAATGTAAAAGAGCTTCTTGTCCCTTTTACTTCAGATAAACGATACGAAATACATACTACGGCGGCTAAAAAGCTCAAAGCCCTTGAAAAACTGGAAGCCGAACAATATGTAAGAGATATGGTTGAGAAGATTCAGGGAATAAAAGATCAGGGTGAGCTGGCTCAAATAGCGCTGGATGCGTTTGAAAATAATATCGGCGATGTTTCTATCGCTGCTGTCGAGAAAATCACGGATAGTTCTCTTATTGCCGGGATTGCATTGAAAGCGGCAGAGTATACCCTGCGTTTTTGCAAGGGAAGCCGTGAGGCGCAAATGATAATGCTGAAGAAACTGCAAGACGAAAAGGTATTTGCCGAAATACTGAAAATGGCCTATTTCGAAGATGTTTTATATTATGCTGAAAGTAAAATCTCCGACAATGTATTGCTTGCCGACGTTGCTAAAAACGGTCGTTACCGTGAAAGTAGGTTGGCTGCAATTGGAAAACTCGATTATAAAACTGAAGTCAGTCAATCTGTACTGAAAGACATCGCACTCACCGATGATGACGCAAAGGTGCGTTGTAATGCAATAAGAAAAATAACGGACGAGGCGTTTTTGAACACCATGCTGACTACTGAAAAGGATTCGGACGTGATATGGAATATAAAAGACCAGCTTGAGTGTTTAAAGAGGGGACATAGTCCATGGATTAATTTGTAAATAAAAAAGCCCTCGATGGTATTCAAGAGCTTCAATGTATTATTTTTTGGTGGACCCAGAGAGGCTCGAACTCTCGACCTTTTGACTGCCAGTCAAACGTTCTCCCAACTGAACTATGGGCCCGCGGACTTCTTTAATTTAGCATAAATAACGGCCTTTTATCAAGGTCAGCTGTCAACTCAGGGTGTCATTGCGAGGAAGGAGTATAAACGGCTGACGCGGCAATCTCTAACATCGTCTATAATATGGTAAAGGATATATCTATTAGAACGGTAGAGATTGCTTCATCCCGACAAGTCGGGATTCGCAAAGACATTTTATTTCAACCCCACTCCACGGATTTTGAATTCCGGCTTGCCGGAATGAAATCCCGATGAATCAGGACTTCATTCGTCCTTCACGAATTCAGAATGACAAAAGAACTAAAAAGCTGTTCGTGTCCTTCGTCAGGCTCTCCTACGCTGTCGCTTCAGGACGAGAGGATGCACGGAGCTTGTCGAACCATAACGGCGTCGAAAGTAATCTTAGGGATTGCTTCGTCGTCCCTCTCTGATTTGTATTAGATTCATTCGTCTTCGCCTCAGAATGACAATGTAGAGGGACTTCTCGCGATGACAGTTGATTTTATTTCTTCTTTAACGGCGTAATTTTAACGCCGGTCGGGGTATCCTCGACGGCTACGCCCAGTGCCGCCAGCTTTTCGCGGACGGCATCGGCTTCCTTCCAGTTCTTTTCTTTCCTGTAGACCTGCCGTTCTGCAATCAGCTTTTGGATTTCGGGGTTGTCTTCGTACCTGACAGTAGCTAATTTTAATCCGAGAACATTCTGCGCCAGGTCGGTCAGAACCTTTTTGGCTTCCGTAATATCGCTGCTGTTATCCGCCGCCTGGTTAATAGCCCTGGCAAGGTCGAATAAGGCAGCCAGCGCCTGCGGTGAGTTGAAATCGTCGTCCATCGCCTCGATGAACATCTTGCGATAGGGTTCCGGGTCGAGCCTGTTATCGGTATTAGCGGCGTTATCTTCTCTTTCGACGGTGCGTCTTAACCTTTCGGCTCCGGCGTCCGCCGCCTGAAAAGACTCCAGCGAATATTTTAACGGGCTGCGGTAATGCGAGTTTAAAACGAATAACCTGATGGTATCGGCTCCGTAATCTTTCAGGGCGTCCTTGATGGTAATCAGGTTTCCGAGGGATTTGCTCATCTTGTCTTCGCCGAACTGCAAGAGCCCGTTATGCATCCAGTACCTGGCAAACGGTTTCTTACCAGTAAAGCTCTCCGATTGCACGATTTCATTCTCGTGGTGTGGAAATATCAGGTCGCTGCCGCCGCCGTGAATATCAATTGTCTCGCCGAGGTATTTCAAGGACATGGCGCTGCATTCGATATGCCAGCCCGGTCGTCCTTCTCCCCAGGGGCTTGTCCACGAAGGTTCTCCCGGTTTGGAGGCTTTCCAGAGCGTGAAATCCATCGGGTGCTCTTTATCCTGCTCGATTTCTATGCGCGCCCCGGCCATCATCGAATCCAGCGTGCGGTGCGCCAGCTTGCCGTAATCGGAAACTTTGGTAACCCTGAAATAGACGCTGCCGCCGGCTTCGTAGGCATAGCCTTTGTCTATCAGCCCCTTTACCACCTTGATGATTTTATCTATTTCGCCGGTAGCCCGCGGGTAAAAATCCGCCCTGACCACGTTAAGCGCATCCATGTCCTCCAGAAAGCCGTCCGAATACTGCTGAGCCAGCTCGGAAGCCGGAATGCCTCTCTTGTTGGCGCGGTCGATGATTTTATCGTCGATATCCGTAAAGTTCTGGACGAATTTAAGTTTATATCCGGAAAACCTGATATAACGCCTGATGACGTCGAAAATAATATAGCTCATGGCATGCCCGATATGGGCATCCGAGTAGGGGGTAACCCCGCAGACATACATCGTTACTTCGCTGCTGGACGGAACAAAATCCTCTTTTTTAGCGGACAGGGTGCTGAAAATCTTCATTCATTCTCCTCTTTGATTGTGGCTACCGCCCAGGCAACCATGCCCTCTTCGCGTCCGGCGAATCCGAGCTGTTCCGAGGTGCTGGCTTTGACGCTGACGGCATCGATATCCAGATTCATGGTATCGGCCAGTTTCTTCCTGATATTATCGATATGCCCCATTAGCTTGGGCTGTTCGGCAACGATAACCGCGTCTATGTTCCCCGCTTTATAGCCCTTCTCCTTGAGCATATCTATCACTTTCCCAAGTAAAACCAGGCTGGAAATGCCCTTGAAGTTGGGGTCTCCGGGCGGGAAGTGCTTCCCGATATCGCCCAGAGCCGCCGCTCCCAGCAGGGCATCCATAACGGCATGGGTCAAAACATCGGCGTCGCTCCAGCCGATAAGCCCCTGCCTCGAAGGTATTTCGACACCACCCAGTACCAGCTTTAAATCCGGTGCCAAACGATGAACATCATAACCAATACCAACACGCATTTTATGTTCCTCCTTTTAGCAGAATTTCCGCCAGTGACAGGTCGACGGGAGTGGTAATTTTTATATTGTTATAGGAACCCTGGTACAGTTTAACGGTATACCCCAGTTCCTCCACCAGCGCCGCATCGTCGGTAGCGTGTTTATCGGCGCTGGCGTGCACCTCTTTTATTATATCAAATCTGAAAACCTGCGGCGTCTGCACCGCCCACAGCTTCTCGCGCGGCGGCGTGCCGATGATAAAACTGTCATCCGAAGACATTTTTATAGTATCGGTAACCGGAACGGCGGCTACCGCCGCACCCGTCTCTTTAGCTTCGCTCAGCCCGATCTTAATCAGCGCTTCTTTTACCAGAGGGCGTGCTCCGTCGTGAATGACCACCCACTGGCAATCTTTCAATAATTTTAATCCGTTGGAGACCGATTGCTGGCGTTCCTGCCCGCCGGTACAGATATCGGTGACTTTTTTCCATCCGTATTCGGTTGCCAGTTTCTTTCCCATATCGATATTATGACTGCCCAACACAATAACAATCTGGTCTATCGCCGAGCAGTTTTCGAACGTCTCGACCGTCCATGCCAGCAGGGGTTTCCCCGCTAAAGGGACAAAGATTTTATCTATTCCCTTCATGCGTTCGCCCTTGCCTGCGGCTACGATTATGGCTCCTGTTTTGTTACACATATCTATAATCTTCTGCCATTTTTAAAAAGTTTCTTGGGATATCTGGTTCTTATAATTTATAGCCGTTATTGATTTCAATGCCGCTATGGATTCGACAAGCTCACCATGAGCGGCTCTATTATTCCCCACCCCAGATTCTTCGGTCGTTTCACTCCCTCCAGAATGACATTTAAGCAATGACATTGTAATTCAAGCCGTTTCTATTTATTCCTCTGATTTATCTTCGTTTTTCTTCCCTGTCAGTCCCGCTTTTATGGCTTCCCGGAGTGTTCCCACCGGTACCAGTTGAATATCTTTGGTAAGGGTATGCCGTGCGCTGGCGGTCGGCAGGATGCATCTCTTAAAACCGAGACGCGCCGCTTCGGCAACACGTCTTTCCGGTTGCGAAACACCCCTGAGTTCGCCGCTCAGCCCGATTTCTCCCACCGCTACCATTTCGGGGTCGACTCCTTCGTCCTTATAGCTCGACGCTATAGCCAGTGCGATGGCCAAGTCCGCTGCCGGTTCACGTATCTGTATGCCGCCGGTGGCGTTGACGATGATATCCTGGTTCCCCAGTTTCAGATAGGCTCGGCGGCTCAAAACTGCGGCAATCATCAACAGCCTGCCGAAATCGATGCCGTTGGCGGTGCGCCGCGGCAATCCGAATGCGGTGGTATTGGTTAAAGCCTGGATTTCCACCAGCAGCGGGCGGCTACCTTCGAGGGTGGGCACGACAGCAGAACCGATAGCCTGTTCCAGCCGTTGCGACAGGAATACCTGCGACGGGTTGGTTACTTCAACCATTCCTTTGGCCTGCATTTCAAAGATGCCGACTTCGTTGGTCGAACCGAACCTGTTCTTGGCGGAACGCAGCAACCTGTACGAACTGAACTGCTCCCCTTCGAGATATAAAACGCAATCGACGATATGCTCCAGGACCTTGGGCCCAGCGATCGCTCCCTCTTTGGTGACGTGTCCCGTTATTATTACAGGCACATGGTTGGATTTCGCCCAGTGCATCAATCTCATGGTGCATTCCCGTACCTGTGCGATGCTTCCGGTGGTCGTTTCCAGCTCCGGCAGTGAGACCGCCTGTATGGAATCGATTACCACTAAGGCGGGAGTCATGGCATCTATATGGCTGATGGCAGATTCCAAATCGGTCTCAGACAGCACATAAAGATGGTCGCTGTCGATGCCGAGCCGGGCTGCCCGCAGCTTTGTCTGGCGCGGGGTTTCTTCCCCGGAAACATAGACCACGTCCTTGTCATTAGCTGCCAGGGAAGCGCAGGCCTGCAAAAGCAGGGTCGATTTGCCGATGCCTGGTTCGCCGCCGATAAGAATCAGCGAGCCGGATACCAGTCCGCCGCCCAGCACGCGATTGAACTCGGCAAGCGCCAGCGGGGTGCGTTCTTCGGGTGGGGTAGCAACCTGCGATAATCGTTGCGGTTGATTTTCTCTATTTACAGGTTTTACAGCAGCAGCCGTAGTAACCACTTTCTCGGCGAGCGTGTTCCACTCTCCGCAGCCGGGACATTTCCCTTCCCATTTGTGGTTTTCCTTGCCGCATTGCTGGCAGACATATACCGTGCGTGTTTTATTGGCAGCCATTTTATATTTCCTTATTTAAAGTCGTTGCGAGTCCCGATTTATTGGGACGAAGCAATCCCTGCAATACAAATTAAACACCTCGCTCCGTATATAAACAGATATATTTGACTTGAATATAAAGCAAAATCATTAAGATAGTCAAAGGTAGAGATTGCTTCGTCGTTCGTTATACACTCACTCCTCGCAATGACAGTTTATTGATTATTCAGTCATAATTATACAATATGGATTGTTTTAATAACAGATTTAGATTGTGGCTATTCGATATCCGCTGATATCTCTTTAAATTAAAGCGGGCTATTTGACTACCGGAGATGGGTTCTCCTGGAACGGATGGGTTCTCAGCGTTAGAGAGAACAGGTAGGGGTAATTGGCTTTCAGGTGTTCCACATAGTCCAGCCATTCGCTGGCAAGATGGTCGTAGAACCTCTGTATATCGCCGGAAAGATGTAAAAGGTCGCTTTCCGGCAGGTCATCGAGCGATTGCCTGGCTTCCAGTTCCTCGCTGAGGTGCGTAACCGCCCACAGCATATCCGTAAAACGGTCGTTCTCCAGAAGTCCCGGATTTCCCAGCATTGCCAGTAAAAACTCTTTTTTCCCGGATAAAAACTCCTTTAGACGGGGCAGGTCGACACTTTTATGATCGATATCGATTTTTAAATGGTCGGCATAATCTCTGGCAGACTGGAAGTCGTTTTTCGTCCACTTGGTATTAACATTCAGGTGATGTGCAATCTCTTCCCTGTTGTGGAAGTAGACGAGCAGGTCGCGAAGCAGGTAATTCCCGATTTCACTGAAAAAAGTGCCGATTACCATGTTCAGTTTTTGCAACTGGAGCTGTTTTTCCCTGCGGGTCAGCACGCGCTCGATGATAACGCTGACGAGCAGAACCTCGAGGGGCAGGAATGCCAGGTCTCCCACAAGGTAAATGAAGATGTGATGTACATCTCTGAATATCAGGTAATGAATGAAATAGATGATAACTGAAAGCGACAGGAATACAGCGGTAAGTATGATTATGAAAGAGTGCCGCCTGATGAATTTTCCGATTTTCATAAATTCATTTTATCATATAGCTATTGACTGTAACTATATGTGATATAAATATTTCTTGTTTTTCTGTAAACGTTATTATACAAGCGAGTGGAAGGTCGGCTCCTTTTAGAAGTCGGCCTTCCGTTTAATCGAAATGATTCTTAAGGAGTAAATAGTACGGCGGCGAACACCTGCCATGCCAGCAACGCTTTGGCGGTCAGACTGAGGAAGATATAGGCTTTCTCTCCGAACAGGTAATCTCTCCACGGCCCTACCTGTTTGTACTGCAGTATCATATTTACCGCAAAGCAGTTAAAGAAAACGAACAGCGAAATGATGATGGCGTAAACGAACGCGGGCGGTTCTGCGGCCTGCCCCGGAGCCAGTGTGTAGATAAGTATCGCTATCCACGGAATGATTCCGGCGAAGCTACCGAACAGGAACGGCGTCCAGCTCGGCTTGCCGGGTTTTTCGTATTTTTCCTGTAAAGCCCCGAAAAGTATCATACAGCCGTTGATACCGAAGATAGCGAGCAGGGCTGCGATATCGCTGATGCCGCAGATCTGGGAGATTAACACAATCATTATCGAGGAGCTGAAAAAGTACTCTATCCAGCGTCCGTAGTTGCGGCTTTCGAGCAGGTTGCGCTTGTACCACGAGAAACACAGGGGGGAAGCAATCCCCAGAAGTGAAAGCGATGAAATTGCCAGGAAGGCGAAAACGCCCCAGCCGGTGGGAATATTGAAAAGGGTCTGTAATTCAGGGGCTGTTCCCGGAGGCCCGGTCATGAAGGTGGAAGTTACAGGGAGACTGAAATCATTGGTCATCAGTGCGACGACTACCGCCTGGGCGCCCAGAATCAGGCCGACGACAAGGTTCCAGATACGCAGGCTTTTTAGCTTGCTTTCAACTGACTTTTCAACCATGATACTATCCCTCCTTTACATGTCATTAACACTATTATTTCGAGATTATTATATTGCGGCGATACATTAAAAAACAATAGGTTTGGGGGATTTTTGCTATTAAATTAGATTGTCATCCTGAATGAAATGAATGATCTAAGACCATTGTTATTCATCGCCGTTATGGTTCGACAGGCTTCCTTCGAGAGCCTCAGGACAGGCATCACGAACGGCTTTTATTACTTGTCATTGCGAATCCCGGCTTGTCGGGATGAAGCAATCTCTACCGTTCTAATAGATATATCCTTTGCCATATTATGGATAATGCTAGAGATTGCCGCGTCGTTCCTCTTTGATTTATATTAGATTCATTCGTCTTCGACTCAGAATGACAGTGTAAAGGAACTCCTCGCAAAGACTGATTATTTTTTTGCCTGTAATCCGGCTAGAAATCCCCGTATTTCCCCGCTATTCTTTAATACGACCAAGTCGATATCGCTATAGCGTTTTAATAACTCATAGATGCGCGGACGCATGATTTTATTAAAATTCCAGACATACCTGATAAAATCCATGTCGATTCGTTCCCGGCAGTCCGCTGCCATATCCGGTCTGCAGCGGCCGGATAGTAAAATCATTCGTTTGATTATGCGCACAATACAGGTAAACCTGTTTATATCCAGAAATATTACTGTGTTCGCTGAGGACAGGCGGATATCCATACTGTTGTAGTAGTTCCCATCCATTATCCACTGCTGAGAGGAAACCAGCTCCAGTACTTTCTTTTCCCACTCTTCTTTGGTTGGTTTTCCCCAGTTCGGTTTATAATATTCTTTGTCGAGGTGTATAAGAGGTAATTTCGTAGTTTCCGCTATCTGTTTTGCCAGTTCAGTTTTCCCTGCTCCGCAACACCCTATAATCAATATTTTATCTTGCATAAAGTTATCTGAGTTGCCTTACATAAAACGAATGCTTATATGACAAAACCTCACCCCGCCTTCCAATCCACCAATTGGTTCAATATCATCATCCCGTCGTGGGGCATGCCGGCAAACACCTTTTCGCATTGCCCCAGGGGCAAAACGCCCGATACTCCCCGCGCCAGAATCCTGTCCTTTAGCTCCTCGCGGCGTTCTTCGGGGAATACGCCTACAGTGGATACACTTTGATGAATATATTTCAGCGCATCGCCCAGTTTAGCCACCGGTCTGACTACCACCAATCTTGATGTCGGATGGTCGAAGATATCGAATTCGTCCGTTATTACGACAACACCCGATATAAAGTCATCATCTTTATAGTTTAAATACCACCGGGCATTAGCATACCTGCCGCGCTTCATACGCTTGACCTGTCCCTGTGCCTGCGGCGATATGAAGTTGGGAATCTTGCCGTCATATCTTTTTAATGCCTGCTGTAATAGTGCGGCGTATTCGTTTGCTTGCTTTTCTGTACCTTCTACGTAATGTACGAGGGATGAGATGCAGGCTTTCTGGTTGTATGCCAGTACGTCTGTCAACGCCCTGTCTACCGTTTCCTGAAGCTTTCCGGAAAAGGCTTCGCTGCCGATGAGGCTGACGCCGTACCTGGGATTGAGGGAAATCGTTTTTGTGAACGGGGTTTTATTCTGCACTGCGGCTATAGTAGCAGGGCCTCCCCACACCACTATCCTGTCGAATACGCCGGGCGCAAACAACATATTTTCAACGCTATCATCGCCGCCCTGCCAGTAAACCATCGAAAGGTTTTGGGTGATGGGGTGTTCAGGGGCCGCCTCGCTGGCAGCTATAGCAAACAGCATTCCGGGGAGAATAGCCCCGTAAGGCAGTTTAATAACTGCGGCCGATTTGGTGAGCACCGCTCGTAGAGCGGAAATGATGGGGACTTCGGGGACGTTACCGGCAGTAATGTGAAGCTGGCGCGTCGGCATGGCGCGTATGCAAGCCGTCTCCCCGTCGGCTTTCACCCAGCCGTTTAAAAAATCGCTGCCTTTTCTTCCATTGTAAGATAGCTCGCTGTCTATCATTTGCCGGGCGGCTTTGCGGTTAAGCGTCGATGGCATTGAGGCGAACCACTTATCGAGCAGGGCATCGGGATATTCCGATGTTTGCCTGTAAAGCTCTACTATGCTTGATACCAGTTGATTGTTTTTTACCAGATAGGTGAGAATGGTATCCATGTAGTCGAGGATATCATCGACGGACAGCATATACAGAGTGCTTGCGAGACAGTCTATATCATTCTTGACGATGGCTTTGGTGAAAGGAGGCGGCATTACCTGGTAGAGGTATTCACCGGTGTATTTCATTGTCTGTCTGTCTATTACGGGTTCGCGGATAATCTGTGCGCTTCCTATCGTTGTATATAAGGTATCGCTGTCTGCGTTCCTGAAGGCTGTATCTATTTCTTCTCGGTTTATTTGGGGAGGATCAATAAGCCTGCCTTTAACGAGAAAGGGAATGCGTATCATTCCATCTTCGACAGTCATTATGAATTTATTTTCCATATCTCATCTCCTCGTCGCCTCAGGCGGAAAACGACCCCATGATGCCCCCGCACCCCTTAACCTCGCTGCCGGGCAGGCGCCCGATTTCGAGCAGCGCATATCCGCACAGCCCACACCGGCAATCGGAATTTACCATGCGGACATAATCGTTGCTGATTATAAAACCGGGATGGGAGCTTGCCAGCGTATCCATGAATCCGAATGCCCCTCTGATATCGTCCCCCTCGAGCGGATTCAGGGCGGCATCGAAAACAACAGGCTCGATGATGGGCGGTATATGAAATCTCCCGTACTTGCAGCGCAGGGTGAGCGCGCTGGTTTCCGTCATCGAATATCCCTCCAGTATCATGTCCGGCTGGATATTTAAAATACTGCTGATCATATCGACCAGAGACTCGCGGTCAAGGGCTTCTCCAGTAAAGGATTTCCAGCCGCCGCCGATAACGGCAAGGCTTTTCTCCCTCAAATCGAGTTTGCGGTTGCCGGAAGCCATTATTTCGCACAACTCCCTGAACTGGTAGGGGGCACCGAAAATCAACATCCTCTGCCCTCCGGCGGTGGATTTTTCGATGTTATCTATCAGTTTTAAGTAGTTTGCTTCGCGTTGTACCATCGTCTTTTCCCGTGTTATTTCCACCATTTGTCTTTCTTCATCCGTACGGGCGCCGCGCCGCAGGCAGCGCAGGGCGCTCCCGCTGATTTCGATATCATATAAAAAATAATAGTCGTTGAAGAGCGGGGCAATTTCCTCTATCAAGGCCTGATTTCCCATGCGTCCGCTCTTAAAACCAAGGAAAGCGGCATCGTAGCCGGACAGCATTTTTTTACCGGTTTTTTGTAATATAACTGATAACGGCATCAATCCGGCAAGCAAGTTATTACCGAGTCCCATGATACGCTTTGCCAGCAGGGGAGCCAGGCAGGCGATATTGGCTTTGCGGGATAATTCCCAGTCCTCTTTATCCCTGGGGACGAACGAGAAAGCCCCTGAGGTGCCGGAGCTGTAGGTAACATGAATCCCTGTCTTGTTGAGCGCTTCTATCCATTCATCGATGGTTTTTACATTGCTCATATCCGCATCGACTGTCTTATGAAAGACGGAGGAAAGCCAGCGGTTCATACGGTCATAATCGTTATTATCGAGCCAGTCCTGCTGATAGCTCTTAAAAATATCCGCGGAGAGCATCATTTTTTTCTTAACAGTCTGAAAATCACTGTCCTTATCGCATCCCTCGTCTTCGGCGATCTTGCGGTAAACAGGGATGTTTTCGATGTAATGCCTGTGGTTGAGAAGGATAACCTCATGCCTCAGCTCTTGAGCCTGTAGCGGGTCGAAACCCCTGCCCGAAGCCCACGAACGCAAGGCTTTTATCAGTTTTTCCTGAATCTCTTTTAATCGTTCTTGCATCTTAATCCCGTTTATCAAATCTCAATGTCTATGATACATGTATGGCACCGGTATGGCAATCATCGGCTTTAGCGAACTTTTCTTGACAAACACTGTTAAGCGGTATACTATACTAAGTATATCATTTTAGTAAACAATATGGGAGGGGATATATGAAGTTATCTACGAGGGCACGGTATGGGAGCAGGGCGCTTCTGGATATTGCCATTCACGGCGATGAAAATCCAGTCCTGCTAAAGGATATTGCGGAGCGTGAACAGATTTCTCTCCAGTATCTTGAGCACCTGATTACACCCCTGATATCGGCAGGTATCATACGCAGCCAGCGCGGCGCCAAAGGCGGTGTAATGCTGGCGAAAGCTGCTTCGGAGATAAAACTAAGTGAAATAGTCAACATTCTGGAGGGAACCATCGACCCTGTCGAATGTATCGAACATCCGGATATATGTGTGCGTTCCCATAGCTGTGTTACGCGTGATATCTGGGATGAAGTTAAAAAAGCGATGGATGCCGTTCTGGAAAATATCACTTTGCAAAATCTGGTCGAGCGCTACAGGGAAAAAGAACAACCCGAACCGGTAATGTATTACATATAAACTCAGGAGAGAATGAAAAATGAGTAAGACAAATTTAAATATAGAGAAAATAAGTTACAAGGGAATAAATATTCCCAAGCTGACACGCGGAATCGCCAACGATTTGACCGAAACTATAGGGAATACCCCACTGGTCAGATTAAATCGCGTAACCGATGGGGCAGGGGCGGAAGTGGTCGCCAAGCTGGAATCATTCAATCCCGTTCACAGCGTCAAGGACAGATTGGGTGTGGCGCTGATACTGGATGCCGAGTCGAAGGGATTAATTAATAAAAATACGACGATTGTGGAGCCAACCAGCGGGAATACCGGCATCGCTCTGGCTTATGTGGCTGCCGCGCGTGGCTACAAGCTGATACTGACGATGCCGGACACGATGTCCGTGGAAAGAAGACAGCTTCTCTCCATCTTCGGGGCGCAATTGGTGCTGACGCCGGGTGTCGAGGGGATGAAAGGCGCAATCAAGAAAGCTGAGGAACTTGCAGCTTCCGGCGGAAATTACTATATGCCGCAGCAGTTCAAGAATTCGGCAAACCCTGAAATCCACCGTTTGACCACAGCGGAAGAAATCTGGCGGGATACCGGAGGAGAAGTCGATATTGTTGTCGCCGGTGTCGGAACAGGCGGAACAATCACAGGTATTGCCGAAGTAATAAAGCAGAGGAAGCCCGGATTTAAGGCAATTGCCGTCGAACCGGCTGCTTCGCCGGTTCTTTCAGGTGGCAAGCCCGGAGCCCATAAGATACAGGGAATCGGTGCCGGCTTTGTCCCCGATGTGTTCAGGAAAGAACTAATCGACGAGATTATTCCGGTTGCCAATGATGATGCGGGTGCTATGGCACGCCGTCTTGCCAGGGAGGAGGGGATGCTGGTTGGTATTTCCTCGGGGGCGGCTGCATGGGCAGCTATAGAAGTTGCTAAAAGGCCCGAAAACAAGGGCAAGTTGATAGTTGCCATACTGCCCGATACAGGCGAGCGTTACCTCTCTACGTGGCTTTTCCAGGAAGATACACAAAAGTAAAAAATACTAGATTAAAGGGGGATACAGCATCTCATGTCATATAAATTAGAAACAATAGCCCTGCATGCCGGACAGGAAAATCCGGACCCGGCAACCGGCGCCCGGGCGGTGCCTATATATCAAACGACATCATATGTCTTTAAAGATACGGAACAGGCAGCTAACCGTTTCGGTTTGAAAGAGCTGGGGAATATCTATACCCGCCTGAACAATCCGACCAACGAAATCTTCGAGCGCAGGGTGGCCGCCATTGAGGGTGGAACCGGCGCTTTGGCGGTATCTTCGGGGGCGGCTGCCATAACTTTTTCGCTGTTGAATATAACAAGAGTCGGCGACAATATCGTTTCCGCCAACAATCTTTACGGTGGTACCTATGAACTCTTCCATTATACCTTTCCCAAGCTGGGAAGAACCGTTAAATTCGTAGATTCCCAGAACCTGGATGCTTTTAAAAGTGCCATTGATGGTCATACCCGCGCCATCTATGCCGAGACCATCGGCAACCCGAAGCTGGATGTGCCTGATTTCGAAGCGCTGGCAAAGATAGCCCATGATGCGGGGATTCCGCTGGTGGTGGATAACACCATCGGGGTGGGGATTGTAAAACCGCTCGATTACGGGGCAGACATACTGGCTACCTCGGCAACGAAATATATCGGCGGACACGGTACATCTATCGGCGGGGTCATCGTAGATGGCGGCAGGTTCAAATGGAATAACGGCAAGTTCCCCGAGTTTACGGAGCCTGACTCCAGCTATCATGGACTGGTGTACTGGGATACATTCAAGGATTTTGCCGAAATGGGCAATGTAGCCTTTATATTCAAGGCCAGGGTGCAGTGGCTGCGCGATGTGGGCGCGGCGCTCAGTCCTTTCAATTCTTTCCTGTTCCTTCAAGGGTTGGAAGATTTACCGCTTCGGCAGGAAAGGCATTCCTCTAATGCGCTGGAGATAGCCAGATATCTCAGTAAGCATCCGGCAGTGGCCTGGGTCAACTATCCGGGTCTTCCGGACAATCCCAACCACAAGATTGCTGCCAAATACCTCAATGGGAAGTATGGCGGGTTAGTCGGTTTCGGCATCAAGGGAGGACTGGAACCGGCCAGGAAGTTCATACAAAATTCGAAGCTGTTCTCGCTACTTGCTAACATCGGTGATGCCAAGAGTCTGGTAATTCATCCGGCATCGACCACTCACGGACAGCTGACCGTTGAAGAACAGAAAGAGACCGGTGTTACTCCCGATTACATCCGCCTGTCCATCGGCCTGGAGAACGTCGAAGATTTGAAGCAGGATTTAGACCAGGCGTTGCAGGCTGCCGTAAGGTAGGTTTATTTCAATGGCGGTAAATATCGTTGATTCGAATAGAAGCGTCGGCATTGTGCAAACACAATATCTTACTCTTGACGAGGGGGTTGTGCTGGAGTCCGGGGAAACTTTATCCCCTGTAACTCTGGCGTATGAAACCTGCGGGACACTCAATATCGAAAAGTCCAACGGGATTCTGGTATTGCACGCACTTTCAGGCGATGCTCATGCCGCCGGTTTCCATGCAGGGGATAAAAACCCCGGCTGGTGGGACGCTCTGATCGGCCCCGGCAAGGCATTCGATACCGACAGATATTTTGTTATTTGTTCCAATGTAATAGGCGGATGCAAAGGTTCGACCGGCCCTTCTTCTATAGATCCGAAAACGGATAAACCTTACGGGCTGGATTTTCCGGCGATTACCATCAAAGATATGGTCAATGCTCAATCCGGTCTTGTAAAACATCTGGGTATAAAGAAGTTATTAGCTGTAGCCGGCGGCTCGATGGGCGGGATGCAGGCGCTTGAGTGGGCTATATCTTATCCCGAAAAGATATCATCCGCAATAGTTATTGCCACTACCTCGAGGCATTCGCCGCAGCAGATCGCTTTCAATGAAGTTGGGCGTCAGGCTATCATGTCCGACCCGGATTGGAAAGGCGGCAATTATTACAGCGAGGGAATCTCTCCCGTCAGGGGATTATCACTGGCTCGCATGATAGGGCATATCACTTATATGAGCGATTCATCGATGTCTGAAAAGTTCGGGCGCCGTGTTAAAGGTGTGAAACAGAATACCAAATTCAGCCCTGACTTCGAGGTCGAGGGGTATCTGCAATATAAAGGAGATAATTTCGTGAAGAGGTTCGATGCCAATTCGTATCTTTATATCACCAAGGCCCTGGATTTATTTGACTCTGGCAATTTGAATGATGCTTTCGGGAAAGCTAAAGATGTGAAATTTCTCGTAATGGCTTTTACATCCGACTGGCTATATCCGGCATACCAGTCGAAGGACATCGTAAAAGCCTGCAAGCTGTCGAATATAGATGTTACCTATTGCGAATTGAATTCTACCTACGGGCATGACGCTTTTTTAATAGAAATCGAGGGCGAAAGTAATCTGATAGGGCATTTTTTAAGAAGGATATCGCATGAATAGTTCTTTAAAGAATCCAAACGATGAATTTACGAAGCTGGAGCATCGGGTCATCGTTAACATGATTCCTGATGGTTCTTCGGTGCTGGACCTGGGTTGCGGCGATGGTAAATTGCTGTATCTGCTTGTAAACAACAGGCATGTGCGCGGTTGCGGGCTGGAGGTCAATGAGAAAGCAATATACGAATGCGTATCGCGCGGTTTGAGTGTTTCTCATCAGGATATCGATGCCGGGTTATGCGAATACGGTGACAAATCGTTCGATTACGTGATTCTCAACCAGAGCTTGCAACAGGTGCGGAATCTTGAGTCTGTGCTTGAAGAAGCGACCAGGGTAGGGCATAAGGTAATCGTAGGTTTCCCGAATTTTGCTTACTATACATCCAGGTTCCAGATGTTCTTTAAAGGGAAAGCTCCGGTAACTTTATCGCTGCCGTACATGTGGTACGATACCCCGAACCTGCATTTCCTGAGCATAAAAGACTTCTACGAGTATTGCCATGAGAGACAATTGAAGATAGAGAAAACGGTATTTCTGGGTAATAACCGGATTGTGAAATTATTCCCCAATTTATTCGCGCAGGTGGGGATATTTCTTGTATCGGCTGAAAAATAGAAAGGGACATAAAAATGAAGCATATTTATTTCGATTATGCGGCTACCACTCCCACCCACCCCGAAGTGGTTAAGTCAATGCTTCCATACTTCGGTGAGGTTTACGGGAATCCTTCCAGTATCCATACTTACGGGCAGCAAGCGAAAGGAGCAATCGAGGAAGCTAGGGACAAGGTGGCAAAACTTATCAATGCCGGAAGCGAAAGCATTTATTTCTGTAGCGGCGGAACGGAGGCGGATAACTTTGCGTTGAAATGTATTGCCTTTGCCAATGAAGCCAGAGGAAATCACATCATAACTTCATCCATAGAGCACCATGCCATCATGGAAACCTGCAAATACCTGGCAAAAAAGGGTTTTAAAATAACCTATCTGCCTGTCGATAAGTTCGGCATGGTCGATCCTGCCGATGTCCAGAAGTCCATCACCGATAAGACCATTCTCATATCCGTTATGCACGCCAACAACGAAGTGGGGACGATACAACCGATAGTTGAAATAGGCAAGATTGCCAGAAAGGCCGGAATTTATTTCCACACCGATGCGGTACAGACGGCAGGGCATATTCCCATAGATGTCAAGGAACTCGGTGTAGACCTGCTTTCCATGTCGGCACACAAGCTCTACGGGCCGAAGGGCGTCGGCGCTATTTATATAAAGAAGGGCATAAAAATAATCCCGTTTGTGCATGGCGGGGAACAGGAGGGCAGGAGGCGTGCCGGTACCGAGAATGTTCCCGGTATTGTCGGCTTCGGAAAAGCTGCCGAACTGGCACTGGAGGATATGAAAGCTGAAACAGAGAGATTAATACCGTTAAGGGATAAACTCATTGACGGGTTGCTTGGTAAAATCGGCCATTCGTATTTGAACGGACATCCTTCGGACAGGCTGCCCAATAACGTCAATATCAGTTTCGAGTTCGTAGAGGGCGAATCGATGCTCTTGAATCTCGACTTCGAAGGCATCTGTGCTTCTACCGGTTCTGCTTGCAGCTCTGCCAGCCTGGAACCGTCCCATGTGCTCCTCTCGATGGGATTGAATCATGAACAGGCGCACGGTTCATTGAGATTCAGTCTCGGCAGATTAACCACCGAAGAAGATATAGATACCGTTTTACGGGTTTTCCCCCCGATAGTTTGCAAGCTGAGGGCGATGTCCCCGCTTTTGAAAGTTTAATTCAGGAATGGAGGTTTATGAGAGTGAAGGATGCGTTTGCGTTGTACAGTCCCAAGGTGATGGATCACTTTAGAAATCCGCGTAATATCGGTGCCATAGAGAATCCCGATGGGGTAGGGCATGTCGGCAACCCTGTTTGCGGCGATGTCATGGAGCTTTACATCAAGGTCGATGAAAATATTATCACCGATGTCAAGTTCAAGACGTTCGGCTGCGGAGCTGCCATTGCCACCAGTTCCATGGCTACGGAAATGGTTAAAGGGAAGAGTGTCGAGGAAGCACTGGCGGTTTCCAACAAAGCGGTTGCCGAAGCGCTGGACGGTCTGCCACCGATAAAGATGCATTGCTCGGTTTTAGCTGAAGAGGCTATCAAATCGGCAATCGAGGATTATCAAAATAAAAAAGAAGGTAAACCGGCCGATACGGGAAAGGAGTGTATATATGGCAAAAATTCTTGCGGTTTGCCGGAGTAAGGAGAAGGGTACCACCAAGAAGGTAATCGAGAGCGGACTTTTTAAAGAGGGGTTCGGTCTTATTGACGATGCCCATGCCAGCTCGGCCTGGCACAGGCAGGTAAGCCTGCTGGCGATCGAGAGCATCCAGAAGATGCGCGATATGGGGTTTGATGTCGGGCCGGGTGATTTTGCCGAGAATCTGACAACCGAGGGAATAAATTTGGTCTCTATCCCGATTGGCACTCATGTATCGGTCGGGGATGAAATCATTCTTGAAATCAGCCAGATTGGCAAGGAATGCCACAGCGGCTGCGCCATCATGCAGCAAACCGGCAAATGTATTATGCCCAAGGAAGGCGTTTTTGCCAGGGTTATCCGAGGAGGAACGGCCAAAGCCGGAGATTCCATAAAGGTAGTTAACAAGGGCTGCGACAAAGGCTGTTGCTGCTAAATATAAATCCATTCATTCTTAGTCAAGATGTATCGGGGAAAGAAGTACCTTGTAAAAAGTTGTGCATTATTCGACCGCCGTTATGGTTCGACAGGCTTCCTTCGAGAGCCTCAGGACAGGCTCCACGAACGGCTATCTTATCTTTTTCCCGAGCTTTCTGAGTTTGACGAAAAATAGTCTGTCGAAGGGGTTAAGAGCGGAAATAGCTGGCATCCTTAATTGATAAGAACCGGAATATCTATTAACAATGGAAAATGAAGATTTAGAACTGGCAGAACGTATCCGCCGACTCAAACAGCAGAGAGGGGCGGTAATCCTTGCACATAACTACCAGCGCGCTGAAGTGCAGGATATCGCTGACTTCGTCGGTGATTCTTTAGAGTTAAGCTGCAAAGCAGCTAAAACGGATGCTGAAGTAATCGTGTTCTGCGGGGTACATTTTATGGCGGAAACCGCCTCCATTTTGTGTCCTGATAAAACGGTTTTACTCGCCGAAGCATCAGCTGACTGCCCCATGGCGAACATGATTACCGCTGAAAAATTGAAGAAAAGGAAGCAGGAACTTCACGGTGTTCCTGTGGTGTGTTATATCAATTCTTCTGCCGAAGTGAAAGCGGAAGCGGATATTTGCTGTACCTCCTCCAATGCTTTGAAGATAGTCGAAAGCCTGAATACCGACGAAATCATCTTTGGTCCCGACCGGTATTTGGGGTCATATATAGCTGGCAAGACAGATAAAAAAATCCATTTGTGGCCGGGGTTTTGTCCGACACATGCCCGTATCCGGCCGGAGGATATCATATCGCTGAGGGGAAAATATCCGGATGCGGTGGTAATGGTTCATCCGGAGTGCCGTCCAGACGTCATATCTTTAGCCGATAAGGTCTTGAGTACCGGTGGCATGTGCCGCTTTGTAAAAACCACTCAGGCTGAAAAAATAATTGTGGGAACAGAGGTGGGGATTATTCATCGCCTGCAAAAAGAAAATCCGGGTAAGATATTTATTCCTGTTTCTAAAAGAGCGGTGTGCCCCAATATGAAATTAACCCGGTTGGAGAGTATAGTCTGGTGTTTGCAGGAGATGTCTGGTCAAATAAAAGTTCCGGACGATATAAGTATCAAGGCCAGAGTGGCTATCGAAAGGATGCTTGACGTCAGCGGATAGTTGAAGCGGATTTGGGCAGGGAATGTTTCAGCTTTTTCCAGCGTCGGCTTGCTGCGTGATTTCCTTCGGATAGCCCATGTATTTCAGTAAAGCAATCGCATTTTTGGTCTTTGCGATTCCGGGCTTGAGCAGGTAGTCGAATTTCAATCCGTTTTCATCTACGTTATCCGTAAAGTGGTAGAAATCACAGCTTCCGTTCAGCCTGTCGGCCAGTTCAAGGTCGTGGGTGGCGACTATAGCGAGGGCATTCTGTTTGGCGAGATACCTGATAATCGCTTCGGAGGCGTGCAGCCTTTCGGTCGAATTGGTGCCCGAAAGCAGTTCGTCGATGATGCACAGTGTGGGTATTCTGTTATTAAAGCTGCGGATGGCTTTCAATATCCTCTCGGCTTCCGCATAATAAAAACTTTTCCCTTCCATCAGGTCGTCCGTGCGGCTGATGGACGAAATGATACGGAAAAAACTTCCCCTGTAATACGAAGCAACTGTTGTACAGATAGTTTGTGCCAGCAGTACATTGCTGCCGATATTTCTCAAGAAGGTGGATTTTCCGCCCATGTTCGAGCCGGTGATAATCACCACGTTTTTGCCGATTTTTATCGAAGCGGGAACGGGGTTTTCCAGCAGCGGCTGTGCGGCATCCCTGATTTCCAGATAGATTCCCTTTTCGCCGAATTGCGGTTCGGCGTGGGCGGGCAGGCTTTCCCTGTATGAGGCGACTGATAGCAGTGCATCAAGTTCTCCTGTAAGGAGATACATTTCACGCAGTTTTTCGATATTGCGTGCCAGTTCGCCTGTCGTGGCATAAAAAGCCCTCACCTCCAGCAGGAAGAAAATATTGAGATATTCCAGTAAATAGGCGGCGGGGTCTGACGACGATGCATCCGTTGGGAACAGATAGCGTGCTTTTTTCAGGATTCCCCGCGTATTTTTATATAATTCAGCCAGTTCCCGTGTATAAGGTTCGATTTCCGCGTTTTTTATTTCAGAAAGGGTTTTCGCCGTTTTAATAAGCGCGATCAAATAGGGGAAAGATATGGTTTCCAGGTTGTTACCTCTCGTTTGCTTGAAATGGTAATGTATCAGCAGGTTGATAATGAATATGGCGACTGGAACAAGTATCAGTGCCGCAGATTGAAATACTATCGGAATGATAATCGATAGGAAGGCTGCAATCGAAAGAGTCGTAAGCAGTAATTTGATGCGGATTTTGGGGAAGTCGTTTCGCCAGAGCAGGGTAAAGATATCGTTCTTGATAAATTGATGCCCTAACTTTGAAAGCCCGAGCTGCAATTGCTCCCTCAGTTCGGTATTGCTTTGAAAGGCGCGGATAATTTTATTTCTTGCGGCAAGTTTTTCTGCATCGAAAAGGGGGGTTCGCAGCATGTTATAAAGCACTGCTTCGCCGGGGTCGCTATAGCAGCGGTCTATTTTCTCATAAAGCTGCTCCATGTTCAGGTCTTTCCAGGTCTGGTTATCGATAAGGTCGGTATTTCCTTGTTCAGAATTGTAATAATCGAATAAAAGGCGGATGTTTTCAAAAGGCCGGTCTTTGTCAATTCTTATTTTGCCCCAGTCATCCTTTATTTGAAGCAGCAATCTAAGCTTTTTACGTTTCCGGGAAAAGTAACAGATTACCGATAGCATGGGAACCAGGGCAAGCAGACCCCAGGCGAATCCGGGCGCAATTGTTATAGCCGGGTATACGAAAACAATTGCGGTAGCAATCGATACAATCGTCAGTATGGATAAGGAGCTGTTGTATTTTGCTATCGAATTTTCAATATCTGCTGTACCCAATCTTATATTATCCCTTTGCCTTCTCTCTCAGCATCGACCACAGCCTGATATCGGTTTTGGGAAGAACTAATTCGTCTACTATCTTGAATCCGAAATGCTGATACATCAGGTAGTTTTTCTCGGAATCGGTTTCAAGGAAACAGGGCATGTTATCGGCGTCTATCTTTTCGAGCATTCCGCGCAGGAGCTTGCCGGCATATCCCTGTTTTTGATACTGCGGGTCGACTCCCAAAAGCGCCAGGTACCAGTGGGGGTAGGGAACCAGTTTTTTATGCTTTTCCTCCATTAATTTATCGATGGGCATCATTTTGAGTTCCGCTTCCAAGCCCATCTTAATGACGGAACTTAATGCCCCTGATAACAGGATTCCGGATATTGTCATCGCCCATTTGCCGGGCGGCATCCAGATAGCCCCGCCCTCGATCTTTGCTGAGGGTGCGTACACCATGCCGTAGCGCAGTCCGTATCGCAGTGTCATTTCATTCATATATATGAGCTTTGAATCACGCTCTTTTATATCGGGGAAAGCATAAAGGCTGAAGGGATCGTTATAGAAAGCGCGGGTAAACATTTGGGAGGCCCTTTTCAGATCAGTTTTATCGAGTCTGATTATTCCTTCGGGTTTAATATCCATTGTATGATTGTAAGCTATTCATTAATGTAAGGCAAGAGAGGAGAGGCCTTTACCGGTTTTTATTGCAGCATGCCCAGGAAGATACCGGCGGCGGTAGCGGTGCCGATAACACCGGCGATGTTGGGTCCCATCGCCTGCATCAGCAGGAAGTTCCTGGGGTTTTCTTCCTGTCCCAGCTTCTGAACGACGCGGGCAGCCATAGGAACTGCCGAAACGCCGGCCGCCCCTATCATCGGATTTATTTTTTCCTTTGAGAAGACATTCATCAGCTTTGCCAGCAGAACTCCGCCGGCGGTAGCCGAAGCGAAAGCGACGATACCAAGGCAGAATACCAGCAGGCTATCCCAACGAAGGAAGTTCTCGGCGCTCATGAATGCGCCCACGCACAGTCCGAGGCATATCGTCAGTATGTTCATCATGGCGTTGGCAGCCGTATCTGCCAGCCTGTCGGTAACCCCGCTTTCACGCAACAGGTTGCCCAGCATGAACATGCCGATGAGTGGTGCCGAATCGGGAACCAGTAGAATTATGATGATAGCGGCAAGTACCGGGAAGATAATCTTTTCTTTGCGTGAAACCTCTCGGAGCTGCGGTTTCATATAAATCTGGCGTTCTTTTTTGGTGGTGCAAAGTTTTATGATAGGCGGTTGAATGATAGGAACCAATGCCATATAGGTATAGGCGGCTACGGCTGTCGAGCCGATAAAAGTAGGCGCCAGGCGGTTGGTTAAATATATGGTGGTAGGGCCATCGGCTCCTCCGATAATACCTATACAGGCAGCTTCGTAAATACTGAAGCCAAGCAGAAGTGCAACAAAAAAAGCAAAGTAAACGCCGAATTGTGCACCTGCTCCCAGCAAGAGCGTTTTGGGATTGGCGATAATCGGCCCGAAATCTGTCATTGCTCCCAGCCCAAGGAAGATGAAGATGGGAATGAGCTCCGATTCAAGCCCGGCAGAAAACAATTTTGCGAAGAAACCTACCGGTTCTCCGCCTGTTACATAGTAGTTATAGGTCACCCCGTCAACGATGGTATCCATTAAACCGCCCAGAGGCATATTTGAAAGGATAACCCCGAAGCCGATTGGGACTAACAGAAGGGGTTCCATTTTTTTGGCGATGCCGAGATACAGGAGTCCTGCCCCGATGACAATCATTATTATGGCGCCCCATGTTATTCCGGCAAAACCGGTTTCCAATGTATCAAATATCATTTGTTTCTACTCGTAGCGGTCAAAATCATCTATTTTCAGTTTAGGTTTATATTCGGGGATTTCTTTGGATTTGATGGTTTTATTTTCAGATTTGTTCTTTTTCCCTGGATTAAACGGATTTTTTACACCGGCTGTTTTGTTGAAGAACCAGCCTATAAACCACATGGCTAAAGCAAGCATTGCCAATACGAAAAAGACAAGCACAAAACCCACTACCCCGACGTTAAAAGCTTGTCCCCAATCAACCATTATTTGCTTGCTTCCTTTCCATATCCCCTATATACACGAAAAAGGGGCGTGTTAAGCATTTATACTGCCAGCCCGCCCCTCAATCAACTATTTATCCATTTAGATATTACAGGTCCAGTAAATCTGCGCTGCTGTCGCCGGGCAATGCCCCGACAGGTGTCGGTAATGCCAGCACTTCCTCATCTTCGGGAGGTACAGCGCGTACGACGATGCTGTCTTCTTCCATATCGACGCAAAGCGTATCCCCGGCTTTGAAATTGCCGCGCAGAATATCTTCGGAAATCTTATCCTCTACCGTTTCCTGAATTACACGGCGCAACGGACGCGCACCGTAAACTTCGTCGTAACCCTTCTTGCCGAGGAAATCCTTGGCTTCGACGGTTACTTTCAGTTTTATTTCTTTCTCCGACAGCTGCTTCGTTACGTTTGCCAGCATCAGGTCGACTATCTGCCGGATCTGTTCCTTGTTCAGCGGATGGAATACTACCACTGAATCTACACGGTTCAGAAATTCCGGTTTGAAGGCCTTTTTGACCTCTCCCAGCAGTTTGTCTTTCATGCTGTCATAAGACTGCTGTTGCGCTTTAGCTTCATCGCTGCGCGATGCAAATCCGATGCCATGACCCTTTCGAATCAGCTCGGCACCGATATTGCTGGTCATGATGATGATGCTGTTGCGGAAATCCACTCTTCTGCCCTTGGCATCGGTCAGATGCCCGTCATCGAATATCTGTAACAATATATTGAACACATCGGGATGTGCTTTTTCTATTTCGTCCAGAAGTATGCAGCAGTAGGATTTTCTTCTCACCGCTTCGGTAAGCTGCCCGCCTTCTTCGAAACCGACATATCCGGGGGGGGCTCCAACCAGCCGCGACACAGCAAACTTCTCCATGAATTCGGACATATCGATGCGCACCAGAGAATCCTCGTTGCCGAACATGAATTCGGCAAGCGCCCTTGCCAATTCGGTCTTGCCGACGCCGGTCGGCCCTAAGAAGACAAAGTTGCCGATGGGATGACGCGGGTCTTTTAATCCAGCCCTGGCGCGTCTGACTGCTTTCGATATGGTGTTAATCGCCTCTTCCTGCCCGACGATGCGCTTGTGCAGTTCCTCTTCCATGTGCAAAAGTCTCTCGGTTTCATCCTCGGCAATCTGCACGACGGGGATGCCCGTCCACATGGCGACCACCTCGGCGATGTTCTCGGGTGTGACCTGCGGTTTTTCGAGCTGCTGTTTTTCAGCCGTAAGCTCTTCCAGTTCTTTTATCTTGTCACCTGTTTCTATCTCATGTTGCCGCATATCGGCGGCGGTATCGTACTGTTGAGCTTCCAGCGCTTCCTCTTTACTCTTGCGGTATTGCTCTTCTTCCTGCCTGAGCTGTTTCAGCTCTGCCGGCTTGGCATAATATTTGATTCTGACACGCGATGCCGCTTCATCGATAAGGTCGATTGCCTTATCCGGCAAGAAGCGGTCGGGTATATATCTTGCCGCAAAGGTTACGGCCGATTTCAGGGCTTCGTCCGTGATAATGAGCTGGTGATGTTCTTCGTAGCGGCCTTTGACACCGCGCAGTATATCGAGAGCTTCTTCAACCGAAGGCTCTTCCACTAAAATCGGCTGGAAGCGACGCTCCAGCGCGGCGTCGCGCTCGATGTGTTTCCTGTAATCGTCCAGCGTGGTAGCGCCGATGCACTGCAGTTCTCCTCTTGCCAGCGACGGTTTGAGAATATTGGCGGCGTCGACGGCTCCCTCGGCGGCTCCTGCTCCCATCATGGTATGAAATTCATCGATAAAGATGATGCAGTTTCCGGCTGTCTTTATTTCTTCGATGACCTTCTTTAATCTTTCTTCGAACTCGCCGCGGTACTTGGTTCCGGCGACGACGGAGGCAATGTCGAGTGCCACTACCCTCTTGTTTTCCAGCGTCTCGGGGACATCCCCTTCGACGATGCGGTGAGCCAGCCCTTCGACAATGGCGGTCTTTCCGACGCCGGGTTCTCCGATAAGAGCCGGATTGTTCTTGGTGCGGCGGCTGAGTATCTGTATCAAACGCTCGATTTCTTTTTCACGGCCGATAACCGGGTCGAGTTTGTCGGCGCGGGCGGCTGCTGTCAGGTCATGGCTGACCTGGTCGAGTGTGGGTGTGCGGCTGGCATTTGCTTGGCGGCTCATCCTGCTTTTTGCCGAACTCTGACTGGATGCCCTCGTAACTTCAGCGCGTGTTTTCTCGAGGGTTACCCCGAAGCTGTCCAGCACTTTGGCGGCTACCCCTTCGCCTTCGCGCAAAAGCCCCAGCAGGAGATGTTCCGTTCCTATATATGTATGCCCAAGCTGGCGGGCTTCGTCTATTGCCAGCTCGAGAACTCTTTTTGCCTTGGTGGTGAGTCCGGTCGTGTTGACATTGGTTTTATCGCCCGGGCCTATAATATATTCGACGGCCTGGGAAATCTTACCCAGGTTGATGCCCATGTTTACCAGCACCCTGGCGGCAACACCGTCTTCCTCTTTTACCAGCCCGAGAAGGATATGCTCGGTGCCTATATAGTTATGGTTAAGACGCTGCGCTTCATCCTGGGCAAGGGTGAGAACCCTGCGGGCCCTTTCCGAGAATTTATCGAATCGGCTAGCCATTTTACTCTCCTAACAAAGCCGTTTTTAAGTGCCTTGAATATATATAATTAATTATAGAGCAACAAATTCGATAGGTCAAAAAAACAGCTTTCGCTATTTCTATAATACTATGCTTGGGGAGGTTAATTCAATGCTATTTGCGGATATTATCGGGGATTAAAAAGAAAAAGGCCTGTTAAATCCCCCTGGCAGTGGCATATTTTCCACAAGGAGTTACCTCCTCAGTATCGTCTGTGCTGAAGTGTTTCACGACCGTGTTCGGGATGGGAACGGGTGGTACCACCTCGCCTAAACCACCAGGAAGGAATTTAATTCAAGCCTAGTTATTAGTTGCTTTAATTTTTAAAATGCTGCTCATATCGAGCAATTACCGGGTTATTATAACAGGAAGAATTATGGCTGTCAAATCGGTTTTTTACCCCACCCCCTTTAATTTTCCGAAAACCTCATCCCCCTGTCCCCCTTCTCCGAACTCAGAGAAGGGGAGAACTTTTTACTCCCCCTCGCTGCGAGCGGAGAGGGGGTGGGGGGGTGAGGTATGTAAACTATCGCATTTGAATTATTTTAGGTGTATAATGCGGTAAAGTTCAGGCACAGGGGCTGCTTAAAATGAACGAAAAATTAACACCCGTATACTCGGAATATCTTAACGATGTCGGCAAAGAATACGCTACCGGTATCGCTCAAGAACATTCATACAGGTCTGCATTAAAAACACTTGTCGAAAGCCTCGAAGCCGGAATTATCGCTGTAAATGAACCCAAACGCATCGATTGCGGCGCTCCCGATTATGTCATAAAGCGCGGCGAAGTTACCGTCGGTTATATCGAGGCTAAAGATATAGGCGTCAACCTTAACGAAATCGAAAAGAGCGAACAACTCAAGCGTTATTTCAAATCACTTTCCAACCTCGTCCTGACAGATTACCTCGAATTCCGCTGGTATGTAAACGGAGATATTCGTTTATCCGCCCGTTTGGGAGCACCGGCAGAAGGCGGCAAAATCAAGCACGACAAGGAAGGTATTGCCGAAGTTGCCTCGCTTTTTGATAGCTTTTTAGCTCATACAGCCGAAAAAGTGGGCACTCCCAAGGAACTGGCGGAAAAAATGGCGCGCCTGGCACATATGGTTCGAGACTTGATTATCAAGGCTTTCAACACGGAAGATGAAAACGGTGCTCTCCACAGCCAGTTGGCTGCATTTCAGGAAAACCTGATTCCCGATTTATCAGCCGAGCAATTTGCCGATATGTATGCGCAGACAATCGCTTACGGTTTGTTTGCCGCACGCTGTACCGCGCCTGAAAACAGGAATTTTACACGGCAGAATGCCGCTTACCTGTTGCCAAAGACCAACCCGTTCCTGCGCAAGCTTTTCAACAACATTGCAGGGCCTGACCTTGATGACCGCATAGCGTGGCTGGTGGATGATTTGGCGCAGGTATTGGCGCAGGCGGATATGGAAGCAGTTTTGAAGAATTTCGGCAAACACAGCGGCAAGGAAGACCCGGTTGTGCATTTTTACGAGACATTTTTAAAAGCCTATGATCCCAAGGTTCGGGAAATGCGCGGCGTATATTATACCCCCGAACCGGTCGTTTCATATATCGTGCGTTCGATTGATTACCTGCTGAAAACCCGCTTCAACAAACCACAGGGTTTGGCAGATGATAATACCTTGATTCTCGATCCGGCAACAGGTACAGCCACATTTCTGTATAACGTTATAAACGAAATACATCAATCCTTTGCCGGGCAGGAAGGTATGTGGAACGATTATGTTGCTGAAAAGCTGTTAAAGCGTATTTTCGGCTTCGAGCTTTTGATGGCTCCCTATGCCGTAGCGCATTTGAAGCTGGGATTGCTTTTGCAGGAAACGGGCTACAAATTCCACAGTGATGAAAGGCTGGGTATCTATCTTACCAATACGCTGGATGAAGCAGTCAAGCACTCGGAAACGCTTTTTGCAAAATGGATAAGCGAAGAAGCCAACGCCGCCGCCGAAATCAAGAAGGAAAGACCGATTATGGTGGTGCTGGGCAATCCGCCGTATTCGGGGAGTTCTGCTAATAAAGGCGAATGGATAAGACAGCTTATAGAGACCTACAAGACTGTAGACGGCAAACCGCTTGGGGAAAAGAACCCCAAGATGTTACAGGACGACTATGTAAAATTCATTCGCTTCGGGCAGTGGCGAATTGAAAAAACAGGTCAGGGAATATTAGGATTTATTACCAATCATGGCTACATTGATAATATTACCTTTCGTGGAATGCGCCAGTCTTTAATGAACACCTTTACAGATATTTATATTCTTAACCTGCATGGCAACTCCAAGAAGAAAGAGGTTGCCCCCGATGGCGGTAAGGACGAAAACGTTTTCGATATCCAGCAGGGAGTGGCAATCGGCATCTTTGTTAAAGAACAGGGAAAGAACTCGCCTGCAAGAGTACATTATGCCGATTTATGGGGTTTGCGCGAGGGAAAGTATAAGAGCCTGTTTGAAAACAGTGTGGAAAATACAGAATGGGTTGAGCTTACACCAAATAGCCCTGATTATTTCTTTCTGCCTAGAAATATAAATTATCTTAATGAGTATGCAAATGGGTGGAAAGTAAATGATATATTTCTCATTAATAATGCAGGTTTATATACTTCTAGAGATAAGTTGACCATCCATAGCTCTAAAAAAGAAGTTGAAGACTTAATACATGATTTCGCTTCACTTTTACCAGAAGTAGCTCGTGATAAATATCAACTTGGCGAAGATGTTGACGATTGGAAGGTTTCATTAGCACAGAAAGACTTGATAGATACAGGTTTAAAATCCGAACGAATAGTATCTATATTGTACAGACCGTTTGATTTACGTTATACATATTATACTGGCAATTCACGAGGATTCCATTGTAGACCACGCATTGATATTATGCGTCATATGTTGGCAGGTAATAATATAGGGCTTATTGTAAATAGACAGATTGCTACTGAAGGATTCAACCATGCATGGCTAACACGTTTATTAGTAGACTATCATATACTTGAAACGGCTAATGCCAATGCTTACCTTTTTCCCCTTTACCTCTACCCCGCCGAGGGCGAAATGAATTTCGACGGCAATGAACGCCGACCTAATCTGAATGCTGATTTTATAAAGGAACTGGAAGGGAAGCTGGGGATGGGGTTTAGACCTCACCCCTTTGAATTCCCCTCTCCGTCCACGGAGAGGGGATACGATGTCGCCGGGGTTAGCTCTCCCTCTCTGCGTGCGGAGAGGGAGTTGGAGGGTGAGGTTTCAGACTGGCACACCAAACCAGAATTATGGGAAAAGCTGAAACCTGTGGCGAGGCAAATGCGAAAAGAGCCGACACCGGCGGAAGATATAATGTGGCAGCATTTGCGTGACCGTCAACTGCTCGGCTTCAAATTCAGAAGGCAGCACAGTATCGAGCGGTTTATCCTCGATTTCTACTGTTCAGAAGCAGCATTGGTAATAGAAATCGACGGTCCGATTCACCAGTATTCAAAGGAAGAAGACGCCATCCGGCAGGAATATATAGAAAGCTACGGTTTGCGTTTTTTGCGGTTTACCAATGATGATGTTATTAATAATCTCGAATCTGTATTAAGCAGGATTTCGGACGAACTAAGAAAACCTCACCCCTTTAATTCCCCGAAAACCTCATCCCCCTGTCCCCCTTCTCCGAAATCAGAGAAGGGGGTAACTTCTTACTCTCCCTCTCTGCATGCGGAGAGGGAGCCAGAGGGTGAGGTCTTTACTCCCGAAGACATATTTAACTATGCTTATGCAATCTTCCATTCGCCAACCTATCGCACTCGCTACGCCGAATTCCTTAAAATCGATTTTCCACGCTTGCCGCTGACTTCGGATAAAGAACTTTTCAGGTCGTTGGCAGAAAAGGGGAGCGAACTTGTGTCTTTGCACCTTATGGAATCACCTGTATTGAATACACCGATTACAAAATATCCTGTCGATGGTTCTCATAAGGTTGAAAAAGTCGAATATAACGAAGATAACCGGCGCGTGTATATCAATAAAACACAGTATTTCGAGGGCGTGCCGCCGGAAGTTTGGAATTTTCACATCGGCGGCTATCAGGTTTGCCACAAGTGGCTGAAAGACCGCAAGGATAGAACTTTGAGTTACGACGAACGCGTTCACTATCAAAAAATAGTGGTGGCGTTAAAAGAAACCATTCGCCTGATGGAGGGAATCGACGAAATTATTCCGGGGTGGCCGATAGAATGAGATGACAAAAGATGAGTAGAGGAATGCTTGATGAATCTGATTGGGAGCTATATGGGCAGGAACTCCCTGATATAACGAAAATTGAAGAGTTGGTCTTCCAGATACAATCACCTGATTTTCTTTCTATTCCTTTATTACGTGAAAAGTCATATCAAAGCTGGTTTCCTGTAGCTTGGCAATGTTTTCTAGATGTATACGAAGCACTTTGGGGTGCTCAATATGCATTCTATGAAATCTTTGCCCATAATATATGGTATTTGAAAAAGGGAGAGCCGCCGAATGAAGATGCCGCCGTTTTATTCGGTCGTTTTTATGCAGATGATACGATTTTAAGGCTGTATTCCGCTGGAGAACATCTGGCAAACGGAATTATTATGATGTTGGATATTTCCGATGAAGACCTGAAGACATTCAGTCTTAAAGGTCATCAAGGGAACAAAAGAAGCAGCCAACAGATAATTGTTGGAAAATATCTCCGCAGTAAAGGTAAAAACTACCCATTCACAGAAGAAATAATTAATCTCTCAAAATCAAAAGATTGGGGGAAGGTGCTTAAGTATAGAAGGGATTGGGTTCATGAGCAACCACCCACTATTAAAGGTTTAGGAATTGTTTATAAGCGGGAAAGGAGATGGAAACTTTCACCAGATGGCAAAGGGTACGTTCTGAAAGGTGGTGGTGATAAACCGGATTATTCCGTCGAAGAATTAATTAGTTTCATTCGACCAGCCATGATTCAGTTTATTGCTGCCTTCATCCCTGTTTTAGAATATTATAAATCTACAAGTCAATTCAGTATGGCGAATTTTAATAACTTATCGTCAAGAAAGAAGTAATTTATGAAAGCATTAATCCAGCGGGTAACATCGGCCAGCGTCAGTGTCTCCGGCGAAGAGGTCGGCAGCATCGGCAACGGCTTATGCGTCTTTGTCGGCGTGGCGGCAGGGGACAGCGAGAAGGATGTCGAATACCTGGCGCAGAAAACCATCGGTCTGCGCATTTTTGCCGATGAATCCGGCAAGTTCAACCTCTCTGTGCTCGATGTTAAAGGCGAACTGCTGCTGGTCAGCCAGTTTACGCTGATTGCCGATACCAAAAAGGGCAAAAGACCGAGCTTTACCGGGGCGGCTCCTCCCGACGAAGCCGAGCGTCTTTTCAACGAATTCGTCAGGCAGTTCGAATCCAGCGGGTTGAAAGTTGCCACCGGCAGGTTTCAGCAGTATATGCAGGTGGAAATTCATAACGACGGGCCGGTAACTATCATGCTGGACAGCCGGGACAAATTTTAAACCTCACCTCTTTATTTCCCCTCTCCGTCCACGGAGAGGGGACACGATATAGATGTGGCTAACTCCCCCTCGCTGTCTACGGAGAGGGGGTTGGGTTTAAATATCAAAACTTGAATATGCATTTGCAATGGATTGCGTTAGCAATATCTCTGTGATATACTTTTTTCAATGGCTAAAACGGGTGAAATATTAAGCAAGCTTACGGAGCAGGGGTTCCGGGTAACCCCTCAGCGTATGATGATTCTCGACGCAATCGAGAACGCCGATGACCATATCAGCGCCGAAGAGATTTTTACGCTGGTTTGCCTCCGCTATCCGAATGTCAATATCTCCACCGTATATCGTACGCTTGAGCTTTTGAAGCAGCTTGAGCTGGTAACGGAAACCGACTTCGGAGACGGCAGGGTGCGCTATCACAGTATTAAAAAAGGGCATCATCACCACCTGGTCTGCCAGAAGTGCGGCGGTATCATCGATATGGAAGAGTCGGTTTTTACACCATTAAGGGAATCCCTTTTAAAGCAATACGGTTTCGAAGCCGATATTCATCATCTGGCGATATTCGGCACATGTAAAAAATGCAGGTAAAAATTTTTTAATTATCTGCTGCAATGAATTGCAAGTGCTACAAATAGCAAGGAGGAGGATTTATGCATATTCCGGATGGGTTTTTGAATACGGCAACAGTAGCAACCACATATGTTATCTCCGCCGGAGGAATAGGCAATGCGGTCAGGCTGGCCAACAAGAATCTTGGAGAGAAGCATATCCCGCTGATGGGAATACTGGCGGCTTTTATCTTTGCTGCGCAAATGCTGAATTTCCCGGTGGCCGGCGGCACTTCGGGGCATTTCCTGGGAGCGGCTTTAGTCGCTATACTTTTAGGACCCTGGGCGGCAGTACTCATAATGGCAGTAGTGCTTACGGGGCAGTGTTTTATCTTTCAGGATGGGGGCGTTCTGGCGCTGGGAGCCAACATCTTCAATATGGGCATAGTAGGCGGATTCAGCGCATATTATATCTATAAATGGCTGCACTCTTTACTGGGTGATAATAACCGCTCGATGCTGATATCCGGTTTCATAGCAGCCTGGGCCTCGGTTCTGCTGGCTTCGATTGCCTGCGCCATCGAACTGGCTGTTTCCGGTACGTCTCCGTTATCGGTTGCTTTACCGGCGATGGCGGGGGTTCATGCCATTATCGGCGTCGGCGAAGGTTTGATTACGGTTGCCGTGGTCAGTCTCGTTAAAGCTACAAGGTCTGATTTATTATCACTTCAGAAGATATAGAGGAGCATAAAAATGAATTATAAAAGATGGTGGTTGCTGGCACTGGGGTTCTGTTTATTGGTTGCTACTATATCTCCCCTGGCTTCCTCTTCACCGGACGGACTGGAGAAAGTGGCAGAGGATAAAGGGTTCCTCGATGTGGCTCAAGGGTCACCGTTTGAAGTAATAGCCGATTACGTCTTCCCGGGCATTCAGAACGAGGCATTTGCCACTATTCTTGCCGGCTGGATAGGTGTTCTGGTAATATTCGGCGTAGCTTACGGGATTGCCTGGCTGGTTCAATCGAGGAAGAAAAAAGCTGCGGCTTAAAATATTAATTGTCAATCTCTTTGAGGCTATTAAATTAATACGGCGGTTAAAATAGTATAACGGTAAAGATTGTTCTTATCAGTCTTGGTTGCCTGTTATTTCCACTCTGAAACCATTTCCCGATGCGTCGGGACTCAGGGTGGGCGAAAAACTCTAACCGTCATGCTGGAGTTCCGACCAGTCGGTACGAATCATCTGGGAAGCGGGGAAATTAACTCTTCCCCCGAGATCCTTCGGCCGTTTCACTCCCTCCAGGATGACATTTTTAATGGTGAGTCCCGATATGTCGGGAGCGAATCATAGCAGCGATGTTATATAAGGTTAGTGATATTATATGAAACACAGTTTTCTGGATAAATACAGTGAAGGGAACAGTATAATCCACCGGCTCGACCCGAGAACAAAGCTGGTGGCTACGCTTGCTTTTATAGCCCTGGTGGTATTGCTGCCTTCGGCAAGCTGGTTAACATACGGTTTGTATTTTATTACCGTAGTCGCCTTGATTATAATTTCACGGGTGCCTGTTACTTATGTATTCAAGCGTTCGCTTATCATCGTTCCCTTTGTGTTGATGATAGCTCTCTTCATCCCTTTCTTCAAGGAGGGAACGGAAGCCTTCAGTTTTAATATCCTGTCGTGGCATCTTTCCGTTACATACGAAGGGTTGGAAACGCTGGGGAGCGTTATGGCTAAAGCCTGGCTTTCCATCCTTTTCCTGATACTTCTGACTTCTACGACAACCTTTTCCAACATACTCAAGGCGCTGGAGCATTTGAAGATGCCCCGTGTGCTGGTGATGATAATGTCTTTCATGTACCGCTATATCTTCGTTCTTACCGATGAGGTCATGAGGATGAAGCAGGCGCGTGACAGCCGCAATTTCGGAGAAGGCGGCAGACGGTTATGGCAGATAAGAACCGTGGGCAATATGATAGGTACGCTGTTCATCAGGAGCTATGAGCGCGGCGAACGTGTGTATGCTGCGATGGTGGCGCGCGGTTTCGACGGGCACAGCCGTACCATGGACCGTCTTTATTTCAGGCCTGCGGATGTCTATTTTATTATAGCTCTGGGGGTTGTCCTGACTTTAATCACACTGATGAACCTGCTATAGTAAAATAGAGAAAATTTATGGAAGAATTATTACGCATAGATAACCTTTCCTATAAATATCCCGACGGGCAACAGGCGCTGAACAATATCGACCTTACTATTTATAAAGGGGATTCACTGGCGCTGGTAGGGCCTAACGGTGCCGGTAAATCCACGCTGATACTTCATTTCAACGGCATTATCGGAAGTAACGGTAGCGTCAAATTCATGGGGAAACCGATAGACGACAAAAACCTCAGGTGGGTGCGCAGTAAAGTAGGGCTGGTATTCCAGAATCCTGACGACCAGTTGTTTTCCCCGACCGTTTTCGACGATGTCGCCTTCGGCCCCATCAATATGGGTTATGATGATGCAAAGGTGAGTGATGCAGTTGTAAAAGCCCTGGAGTTGGTCGGCATGTCCGGTTTTGAAAAGCGTTCCCCGCATCATCTAAGTATCGGTGAGAAAAAACGTATCGCTATCGCTACTGTTCTGTCAATGTCTCCCGATGTCCTGGTAATCGATGAGCCTTCTTCCAGCCTCGACCCGAAAGGGAAATGGGATTTTATCGATTTCTTGAAGAATCTTCCGTGGACGAAGGTTATCGTTTCTCACGACCTTGAACTGGTGGAAGCCCTCTGTAAGCGCATGGTAATCATGGAAAAAGGCAGTATAGTTGCGGATGGTCTTACCTCCGATATACTATCCGATAAAAAATTGCTGGCCAGATACGGGCTGGCACGGGAGAAATGCTAGTTTCTTTCACCGGCTGCTTTTTTGTACCGAACGTGCCAGGAAAAAATTCAGTGCCATTATTATAAGGCGGAAAGCTATTATGGTTACGAAAGCTATCATGTAAGTTCCGGTGTGATCGAAGATAGTGCCGGCAAAAGTCGGGCCTATCGAACCTCCCACGGTATTCAGAAAAGTAATTCCCGCAAGGATTGCCCCGATGTTTTTCATCCCGAAGAGGTCAGCGGTCAGGAGTGTCTGTAATCCTGTCATTCCGCCGGTAAAACCTAGAATTACGGCAAAGAGATACAACGACCATGCGTTTTCGGTAAAGGGCAGCATTATAAATGCTATCAGACCTATGGACATATTGGCGATAAGAACGTTTACACTGCCGAATCTATCGATGAATGAGCCGATGCACAGCTTCGCTAGAACCGTAACGCCCAGGAAGGTCGATAGGACACCGGCAGCGGCCCCGGGAGATATACCCAGGTCTTTTGCATACGGGACGATATGTACCATTACGATAAGGATACAAAAATTGTGCAGGGAAAATATTACCCCTGTTATCCAGAACCGGCTGGTCTGTAAAGCCTGGCTGAATGACAGGGAATTATCCCCTGTCCCAGTCTGTTTGCCTGAGACGGGGACTGTACCTTCGCCGAACGGCTTTTGACCTATCGACTGAGGGTTTATTTTAAGAAACTGGGCTGCAACCGTAATGAGAATGAAGGCAATGGCTCCGATTATAATATAAGCCTGCCTCCATTCGAAGGCTTCTATCAGGCTCTGGGATAAAAGCGGCCAGACGATGCCTCCAAGCCCCAAACCTGTAATGCTCAGGGATAGAGCCAGCCCCCTGTTTTTTACAAACCACTTGGGGATGGTTGAGTTGATTGGGACAAGGCAGCAGCTCAGTGCAACAGAACCGAATACCCCCCAGATGAGGTATATCTGCCATAATGCAGTGACCTGTGACATTAATAAAAAGGCAAGGCCGATGGCGATTCCGGTAACGGTAACCAGCAGGCGGGGGCCGTATTTATCGCTTATTCTGCCTGCAAATATGGCCAGGACTCCCCCCATGAGCAAGGCCAGGGAATAAGCTATGGAAAGCTCTCCTCTTTCCAGCCCCATGTCTGCGGCAATATATCCCATGAATACGCTGAATGTTGAGTTGATCGAACCGAAAATCGTCGTAATGATGACAGAGGCAAAAACTATAATCCAGCCATAGTATAATTTCAATTGTCGGCTCCGGCCTGTTGCTTATTTCCCAAATCGAGGTTAAATTAATGTATATTACTATATGAGATTGAAAAAATAAATGAAAAATCGCTGAAAATGGCGGCGTATTACGATATTGTAATGCCACGCTATCATGAATGAGCAGTCGGCGGTTGTCCGGGTGCTGTTCTTTATGGGAGGTGTCGTCGTACTGAAAAACCCTCTTCAGGGTATCGGAATATGCCGGCGGCGAATGAGTCGTCTTTTATTGCCGGGATTCTGTTTGCAAACAAGTGGGCAAGGCGATCTCGAATAAGTTGACAGGTTGGTGCCGATGTCCAGTAATCAATGTTTTTTTGTGCGTGCCACATGGGATAGTATCAGTGACAGGATGAAAACCGTAATGCCGATGCCGGAGCAGGTAATAAACGCTGGTATATAGCTTCCCGTGTTGTCGAAGATAACACCGGCGAACATCGGGCCGAGGGCTCCGCCGACTGTCCCGAAAAAGAGAACCACTCCCAGTACTGTTCCGAGGTGCCTGGTTCCGAACAGTTCGACTGTAACGATAGTCTGTAACGCATTCATAGCCCCTGTTATTCCGAGCATTACAGATAACAGAAACAGCAGTTCCGTATTTGTCGTAAAAGGGAGCAACAGCAAACTTATCGTGGCTGCCGTTATACTGAAAAGCAGCACCTTGATGCCTCCTACCCTGTCTACCATGAAACCGGCCACCAGTTGAGCCACCAGTGATACGGTAATGAAAACGGATAAAGCGCTGGCTGCCGTAATCGAAGAAATGCCTGTATCGATAGCATAGGGAACGAGGTGAACCAGAAGCATCATTATGTAGAAATTGTGCAGCAGCAGGATTACTCCGAATATCCAGAACCTGGGTGTTTTAACCGCTTCGTTCAGGGATAACTCTTCGGCCTGGGTTGTCGGTTTTGATTCTGTTCTATTCTCCGGCAGTTTCGATTGTAAGGGGCTTTTTTTAAGGAACTGCGCCGGTATGATGATGCCTGTAAAGGCTATGACTCCCATGGTTATGAAAGCCTGCCGCCACTGGAATGAATCTATCAGCCATTGAGCAAGTACCGGCCATATGGCTCCACCCAGGGCCATGCCGACTATACCGAGTGAGATAGCCCGCCCTCTATTGGCGGTAAACCACCTGGGAATTGTGGAGCTTATGGGAATGACGCAGCAGCTCATGGCAACGGCACCGAAAATCCCCCAGATGATATATACCTGCCATAGTGCGGTAACCTGTGACATGCCAAGCATGATTGCACCGGTAAGTATCCCCGTAATGGTAACCAGTGGGCGGGGGCCGTATCTGTCGGTCAACTTGCCTGTGGCTATAGCAAAAAGCCCGCCGAGGAAGGAACATATCGAGAATGCAACGGATAAAGCGCCGCGCTCCCAGCCGAATTCGCTGGCAAGGGGTTCGAGAAAAATACTGAATGTTCCTGTCAGTGTTCCCAGCGCGACGAGAATAACAAGAGAGCAGGCGACTATCACCCAACCATAGTTGTTCTTCACTGTTTGGTCCCTGCTCCTGATAACTTATTAAAACCTGGTTGATGTATTATAACACGGTTTCGAATAATAACAAGCATATCGGTGCGCCTAGTCTTTTGTTACAGACCATACGAGTGCCACCACCCAGCCGATAAAGGTTATTCCGAGAAAGAGATTGAGCAGGAAAATAGCAAGGGCATTGCGTTTTTTCCTGACGACGGCGACTATGGTAGGTAAGAAATATAAAGCCAAGCTGAGGATAAAGAGAATTATACCGATGATGCTGCTGAAGTAAAATTCAACAACTTCCATATCCACTCCTTGTAAATAACGTTAATTCTTTTTGTTTTCAGTAGTTTATCAGTAATTTGGGGGTTTTACCAGTGCTTTGCTATCGCCCATAATTTTTCCCCATCTGTAATAAACTCGATCGAACCGTTTCTATCCGTCCTGTAGATATTTACTTCTCCCGCCATTTCGGTCAGCCTTTCGATTACCTCGCTGTCCGGGTGTCCGTAGTTATTATCAGCCCCGACTGAGATAACGGCTGCCTGCGGTCTGGCGACGTTCAGGAATTCGGGGGAAGTCGACGAAGCGGAACCGTGGTGTCCGACCTTCAGTACCGTGGCTTGTTGTATCAGCCTGCCGGTTATAAGTTCCATCTCCCCTTCCTTTCTCAGGTCTCCGGTCAGTAAAAAACTGATATCTCCGAAGGCCAGGTTGAGTACTATGCTGTTGTTATCCGCATCTGATTCAGTTCCCTTGAAGTATGTTTTTTGAGGATTCAGCACATCGATGATAGCTCCATCGATATTCATCTGCTGTCCGGCTTGGGCAAGCAAAACTGGAATATTTTGTTGTTCGATTAATGCCAGCCATTCTTTGTAAACCGGCAAATCGCTTTCTGTTTCCGTGGTCAGCACCTGTTCGACCTTATATCTTTTCAGCACTTCGACCAGGCCGGTAAGGTGGTCTTCGTGGGGATGGGTCAAAACTACCAGCTCGATTGTCTTGTCCCAGAAGGGCATTTTTTCGCTCAAGGCCAGACTTAAAGCCTGCCCGCCGGGGCCTCCGTCGATGAGTACCTGCGCGGTCCCTTTTTGAACCAGAATAGCATCTCCCTGCCCTGCATCCAGAAAGGCAACGTGCAAATTATCATCCGGTGCCGAATTTAACGCTGTAAATCCGAGGATACTTATTACGGCTGCCAGTGAGATTATTATTTTTACAGGGCGCCGCATTAAGAAATTTTTCTTTTCTGTCTTTGCAGTTTTGACGGCGTTTGCCTGTCTGTCTCTGCTATCTTCGTTTTCCAGCCTTTTGAGGTATTTACTTCTATGAACTGCCCATATTGTTATTGCCAGCGCAATATAATAAATCCACAGGAATATCACATCGAGGCTGCCGATATCGACGTACGAAATCGAAAGTCCTGCGAATCCTTCGACTACAAGTATCATGTAGGATAGCAGCAGCCACAAGAGCCAGCCGAAAAACTGCGACAGGGGCAGCAGGAATAATCCCGCTATGGCGGTCAGCATCCCTGTTATGATAATTCCCGTCAGCACAGGCAGGGCAAAGAGGGTGGCCAGCGGGCTGACAATGGAAACGATACCGAAATAGTAGGCAACCAGCGGCATAACGCCCAGCAGGGCAGCCAGCGTTACGGCGAGGCTATCGTAAATAAAGCCGGTTATCGTTGGTATCACTGGAAATTTAGCAGGTATCCTGCTTATAAAGCTCTTTCCGAGGGTTTGCAGAGGGGGAAGTATAAAGATAAGACCGAACATTGCCATGAAGCTCATCTGGAAGGAGGCGGTACAGATAACCTGTGGGTCGCATGCCACCATAACGGCAGCGGAAAAGGTCAGGGCGGTTATGGCATTCCGCTGCCTTCCCAGAAGCTCGGCTGTCAGGAAGATACTTGCCATTACGGCGCTGCGCAGGACAGGGGCTTCCATTCCTGTGATGATGGCATATATCCAGATGATACCCAGCGCCAGCCAGATATAAAGGTAGTGTCTGCGCCCGAACAGCCACAGGCCGATGCTTAACATAATACCGGCCACGATTCCGATATTCAACCCGGAGATGGCAAGGATGTGCGTGGTGCCGGTGGCCGAAAACGCTTGCTGTAGGTCATCGGGTATATTGCTGCGGATGCCTAAAAGCATTCCTTGAGCCAGCGATGCCTGCGGTTCGGGTAAGACCTTTGCCAGCGCCAGCGATAGTTCCGACCGGAGAGAATAAATCCATTTCAGCGGGAGTACTCCTCCCCCGCTGTCGGTGACCTCTATTTGCGGATACAGCATTGTGGAATAGATGTTTTCATGAGAGAGGTAATCGGCATAGTCGAAATCCTCGAATACAGGCGGTGTTTTCAGTTCTCCCGTTATCTGTATGACGTCCCCATAGCTGTAAGCAGGGTAGTTGGAAACGAAGACCAGCACATTCCCTTCTATTTCAGTCCATTCTTCCTCGAGTTTTATTTTGGAGGCTTTAACAACCAGCCTGGTGTTGCTGTCCCGGACGTCCGGGGCATTGCTAACCATCCCGGTAACAGTCACCGTCCCCCTGTCATTAAAAAATTTGATATAGCCTGAATCGTCTTCCGGCAGGCAGGCTTGAGCGCAGACGGAGCCGCCGAAGAAGGCGGCGATACACAGTCCGCTAAGGATTACCTGTTTCCTGTACCTCTTAAAAAACAGGAAGGGGAGGGGTATCAATCCTGTCAGTATCAGAACAGCCGGCAGGTCGAAATTCAATCCGATAATAATACCGGCTATCCAGCTAAGGCTGAGGCAGATCAGAGTCATTAAAAAAGCTCCGGTGTCATTCAGCAAATCCCTCTTTCGTTTTTATTCAATCATTGACTGTAATCAGGTCTTTAATTGCATCGAATGTTTCCTGTCCGATGCCCTCGACTTTTAATAATTCGTTAATATTTCTATAGCTGCCGTTTTCCGTGCGGTACTGAATTATTGCATTTGCCCTTGTTTCGCCGATTCCCGGCAGGGCCTCCAGCAGCCATGCTTCGGCACGGTTGATATTTATTTTTTGAGCTTTTTCATCGGAATTGCCGATTATTAAATCCATGCCATCTTTACTGCAGTCATCGCTGATACCTCCGGCTGCCTTAATAAGACTTTCTACCGTGTCATTTTCCCTGAGAGTATAATATCCGGGGTTATTGACCTCGCCTCCGATGTAAATTGAAACGGGGCAGTTCGTTATTGCCATATCTGACAGGGAAATTTCCATTAAATTTTCACTGCTGCATCCCGTAAGATAAAAAAGATTGAAAATAGTTAAAATTACCGCTACTATGAAAGTAAGAGGAAATCTTTTTCTCACTATATTAACCTCCTTGATATGATGAGGCTCTGTTTATAAAAGAGTGAATTGTAAAAAATGCCAAATAGCAAAATATATTTCACAATATAATTAAATAAAGCACTTTCGTCAAATCAATATGGAGGTAGCGTATGTTTAAGCCGATTAAGGATGCAACTCAGCTCAGGCCTGTGGTGCTAAGGGCCATAAAAGCCCTTTATGGGCCGGAAATGGAAAATGTCACCATACTCAAGGCAGAACTTTTCCCTTTGTTCCGGGAGCCGAAACAAGGATGGATGACGCATGTGGAGTTCGATGACGACCGGTTTGTTTTCAATATACAGCTCGATGTACAGATGGATGACGGCACTATTACCCGTGTGGTCGAGCTTAACCGTACGCCGCTGAAAAAGTAAGAGGGGTTAGTTCCCTGTTAGTGCGGAACGCAGCATGCTTTCCGTATCGGGGCGGGTAACTGCGATTATCTGGTCTTCCGCCTGAAGTACGGTGGAGGGCGTCGGTATGGTGGGTTTGCTGTCGTGGTGAATTATCAACGCCAGAATACTTTCGGGTGGCAGCGTTAAATCTTTTATGGCTGTTCCTATTGTTTTTGCCTCTGGTTGTATCTTTATCTCTACGATTTCCAATCCTTTTTCTTCGATCGATAACAGGTGCATCAACGGGTTCGTAGGCACCTCGTGTTTTATATATTCGAGTATAATGGCCGTGCTGCTTACGGTAACATCTATACCCAGCTTTTTAAAGAGTATCTCGTGTTTCGGATTGCGGATACGGGCAATCGTACGGGGGACATTGAACTTGTATTTTGCCACCTGGCAGGCAACCAGGTTGTCTTCGTCATCGCCGGTCACTGAAATGAAAATGTCGGCGCGGTTGGTTCCTGCTTCGGCTAAAACGGCTGTTTCGCAGCCGTCCCCCTTGATACAGACGCTGCCCATATCGCTGATTATGGATTGAACGGTAGCCGCATCTTTTTCGATTACCAGTACTTCGTGCTTTTCGTTCAGTAACGTCCTGGCAAGGTAGTAACCGAGACGTCCGCCGCCAACAATAATAATATACATATTCCTGTATTAACTCTCCAGCTTTTCTTTGAACATCTGGGCGAATATGGTTGTCGGGCTGAGTGCTTCCAACCCCAGCATGCTGTAAAGGTCGCGCCGCAGCGGGTCGTATATGCGGCAGATTACCTTGGGAACATTGAAGATATGTTTGGCGATTTGTGCCGCCATGATATTGCGGTTATCGCCCTGGGTTACGGCAATGAAAGCGTCGGCTTCTTCTATGCCGGCTTTTTTGAGAATTTCCTCATCGAGACCGTTGCCGAGGAGGGCTTTCCCCTTGAATTCAGGCGGTAATCTGCGGAAGCTGTCGACGTTGGTATCCAGGGTGGTGACCTTATGGTTTTCCTTGTCCAGCATAATTGCCAGTTGAGCGCCTACCCGTCCGCATCCCATGATGATTACTTTCATAATTTAACCTGTTTATAACTCCGATTGAAGCTGGTGGTCGATGATAACCCGGCAGGGAGCGTTTTCCAGCACGTACGGGACTACGTCGCCGAGGCAAAACTGCCCGAAGTGTTGCTTGTAAGAAACCCCCATTAAAATCAGGTCGACATCCCTGTTTTTAGCTTCGTCTATTATGGTAGACCCGATATCCCTTGCCTGCAGCATTTCGGTTTCTACCGGGCAGCCCTGTTTCTGGGCAATTTCCTCGATGTTGCTCAGGATGCCTTCGGCAGCTCCTATTTTAGAAGTATCTTCAGTATCAAGGGGCAAAGAACGCTCTATCGGTATTACATGGACGGCGTAGATTTCACACTTGATATCCTTGAGCTTGGACATCTTGCATGCCAGCTCGATTGCTCCCTCATCGGCTTTAGTGCCGGCAACAGGTACCAGTATCTTCAGAAACTCTATGTCATCTTTATCAACCATCGTTAACAACCATCAAGCGGGTATTATAACCTTTGTGTAAGAAATTTACAACCCATGCAGATTCCAGGCTGAAATTACCGAAATTAAGAAAAATGAAAATTAAAGAATATAAGAATATTCGGTTTCGTAAATATTTTTCTTTCTGTTTTGCGCGTCATTTGATGTGGATTAGCTGGCGGGATGAGAATCTTTTTTAGATAACTACCCTTTCCCCACATCGAAATGGTTATATCCCTAATAGTTTTAAGACTGTAGCTCCGAAACCTACTTCCATTTCCAGAAAGCGGGAGTGAACAGCATCAGCATCGTGAAGAATTCGAGACGTCCGGCTATCATACAGAATACCAGCACGATTTTTCCGAGCGCCGGAACAGCAGCATAGTTTTCGAGAGGGCCGACCGCTCCGAGTCCCGGGCCTACGTTGCCTATGGCGGAGACAACGGCGGATAGTGCCGAAACGGTATCCAATCCCAGTCCACTCATTATCAGAAAACCGGTTACGGCAACGGAGAAATAGATAATGGCCATGCCGACTGTTTTAGTAGCTACACTCTCCGGCACGATATTGCCGCCGATTTTCAGGGGGATGACGGCCTGGGGATTGAAGGCCATTTTAATCTCCCTGTAGGCATATTTGGCCAGGGCAAGCATGCGGATGACTTTCAGTGCGCCGCTTGTCGAGCCTGCCGAGGCTCCGGTTATCATTAAAAAGAGCAAAATTGCCTTGGAGAGAGGCGGCCACGTGTTGAAATCCGCAGAGCAGAAGCCGGTGGTGGTCATTACCGATGCAGCCTGGAAGGTGCCGTATCTGACTGCTTCGCCGACAGACATCCCCATGTTTACTATAAGGTCTATGTTTATCAGAATGGTTGCTCCCAGGAGCAGCATTATATAGAACCGGAACTCGGGATTCTTGAAAAGCCGTCCGGGCTGCCGTTTCCATAAAAGGTAATAATATAATCCGAAGTTGACGCCTGCGGCTATCATGAAAAAAAGAACGATTCCTTCGACGAGCAAGCTGTTGTATGCGGCAATGCTCAGGTTATATGCGGCGAATCCTCCGGTGGGGATTGTGCTGAGGGTTACTACCACTGCATCGAAGCCGGAGAGCCCTGCCAGCAGTAGCAGTATCATCTCAAGTACGGTCATTCCCAGGTAAATGAGCCACAGGGCTTTGGCTGTATCTCTCATACGGGAGGTGAGGCGTTCTTCCTGTTGTCCTCCGGTCCACTCGGCTTCTGCCAGCCGTGCAGCGCCGATGCCTAAAAGAGGGAGCAGGGCAACGAAGAGCATGATGATACCCATACCGCCGAGCCATTGTGTCAGAGAGCGCCATATCAAAAGCCCCTGGTATTGCCCGTCTATGTTTGTAAAAACAGTCGCTCCCGTCGTGGTAAAACCCGATGCCGATTCGAAAAAGGCGTCCAGAAAGTTGGGTAATGCTCCCGATAGCGTATAAGGCAATGCCCCGAATAACGAGATGCATATCCAGCCGATAGCAACCAGCGATATGGCTTCTCTGCGGCTGATATTTCTCTCTTTTACTGTTATGAAACGCCATAGTATCAGTCCGGTAGCTATGCTGATTGCCATTGATATTACGAAAGCGGATACCGCTGCTGTTTCACCTTTGAAAAAACTCCACAGCAGGGGTAACAGCATGGTTATCCCTATAATGGTTATTATCAATCCGAGATAATGCAGGATAGCTTTAATTCTCATTTGATTTCTTACTTAAAGAGTTTCTCTATTGTATGTACCTCTGATAGTGAAGTCACTATGACGACATGGTCTCCCGGTTGTATGGTACTGTCAGCGGGTGGAATGATGACCGTTTCGTTGCGGACTATTGCTACCGTCATGGATTCTTTGGGGAAACCGGCTTCGGCAACGGTTTTATTGACTATGGGCGCCTGTGCGCTGGTGACGAATTCGATTGCCTCCAGCTGTTGCCCTTCGATGAGAGTGGCGGAAATCACACCTCCGCGCAGCACGAAGCGGATGATTTTGTTGGCAGCCAGTATCGTGGGTACGGCGGCTACATCGATTCCGATAGCTTCCGCCAGAGGTATGTATCCGGGTTTGTTTATTACCACCATTACACGGGGCACGCCGAGGGTTTTTGCCAGTAATGCGCAGAGGATATTGAGCTCATCATTCTCGGATGTGGCTACGAAGGCATCTGCCGATGATATTCCCTGTTCCATCAGGAAAGCCCGGTCGGTGCCGTCCCCGTGGAGTATATCTACATTCTCCAACTGGTTAGCGAGTTCCTGACACCGTGCGGCGTCTTCCTCTATCAGCTTTACTTTCACCCCGCGTTTTTGCAGCCCGGAAGCGGCCAGAATGCCGATGCGGCTTCCACCGAAGATGACCACTCTTTTTGTCGGCCGCTTGGTCTGTATGAAAATCTTGCCGAGTTCTTTCATATATTCGGAAGAGACCGCTATGTGCAGGCTGTCGCCTTCGTTTAAAACCATGTCGGTGCCGGGAATAATAGTCTCGCCCTGGTGAACAACAGCGGTTACCATGCTTTGTTTCGGCAGCGTCAGTTGGCTGAGTTTTGTGCCTGCCAGCGGTTCCCCCTCTATTTTAAATTCTCTTATCTGGACAAGCCCGCCCGCAAAGTTCTCGACAGGTGTCGAGTAGAAACCGGAAAGGATTTCCATTATTTCCCGGGCAGCTTCCGCTTCCGGGTTGATGAAAACATCGATGCCGAGGCTCTTGGGCCTGACAACCTTGCGTGGAGAGGTGGGGGATTTCGACGGAGCGACGAAATATCCGGAATATTCCGTATTGCGTATCCTGGCGGCGGTAGTTGCGGCACCCATCTCTTTTGCCATAAAGCAGGTTATCATATTGGTTTCGTCACTGTTGGTTACGGCAAGAACCAGGTCGGCGCGTTCTATCTCGGCTTCCCGGAGTGTTTTGGGAGTGGCGGCATTTCCTCTGATAGTCTTTACGTCGAGCTGTCCCTGTATGTTCTTCAAGGCCGTTTCGGATTGTTCCAGTATGGTAACCTCATATCCTTCCTGTACCAGTAAAGAGGCAATATGCGAGCCGATAATTCCACCGCCGGCTATGATAATATACACTTTATTTTCCCCTCGTGATTAAAATATTTTATCTGAGTGTTCGCATATCATTTATTTCAATTGTTGCATTCTATGCTCTTGTTTTCTGACTGTCAATAGGGGTGCAGTTCTTCATCGTGAAGATAAGGAATTATAGCTGGTTGCTTTCTGGATGAATCCGGAATCGGCGGTTTTACCATGACTTAACGGGGTCTGTCGTAACATGGAAGCGGATATTGTGTATAGAAGAAATATTTATTGACATTGGTATTATATTTTTATAAACTCTATACCGAGAAAGTATTTTGATGTAATTTAAAAATCCAGTATATTTGGTTTAATCGGCAAATAAGCAACGTAAATTAAACGGAGGAGGATATACTGGTGAAAGAGGTTTATATTTGGGGAAAATTTCATTGATCCCTCGCGAAAGTAAATTTTTTGAGCTTTTTGTCCAGAGTGCTTCCAATATGGTAAAAGCCGCCAGGGCTTTAGAGGATTTGTTAAAAAACTGGGAAAATGTAGATATCAAAGTGGCTTATATCACAGAGCTGGAGCATGAAGGAGACTCCCTGACCCACCAGGTTGCCGCTATGTTGTACCGCACTTTTGTTACCCCTTTCGACCGTGAAGATATTGCCCAGTTGTCCCATGTTATGGATGATGTTACCGATTTTATTCATGCTACTGCAGAATCTATACACATATATAAGGTAGAAAGCTCTACACAGAGAGCTATTGAACTGGGCGAAATCATCGTACAGGCTGCGGTAGAGGTCGAAAAAGCGGTGCAGTGTCTTGGAAGCCGCTCGGATTTGAAGAAAGTGATAGAGCATTGTGTCGAGATTAACCGCCTCGAGAATAAGGCCGACGCCGTTTATCGTGCGGCTTTAGGGGAATTGTTCGACGACAGCAAGGATACCAAGTATATCATCAAGTGGCGTGAAATATACGACCATATGGAAAGCGCTACCGATAGATGCGAAGATGTCGCCAATGTTCTTGAAGGTGTAGCTCTGAAGAATGCCTGACCCCTCGCTTTTTGTCCTGATACTGATTATTATTCTGGCTATCGGTTTCGGTCTCGTCAACGGGTTCAACGATGCGGCGAATGCCGTCGCCACGTCTATCGGCTCGAGAGCATTGTCTCCGCGTCAGGCGGTTATGATTGCCGCCTGTTTCGAGATGCTGGGTGCTGCCACCGGAACGGCTGTCGCCCAGACCGTCGGCAAGGGAGTCCTTGTACCGGAGGCGATTTCTTATCAGACGATTATTGCCGCACTGGGTGCCGTTATTATCTGGACGGGTACTGCCACCTATCTGGGATTGCCGGTAAGTTTAACACACGGTTTTATTGCTGCTCTGGCGGCGGCCGGAATAGCTGCTGTGGGATTCGATGCTGTAGATTGGGGGGTTATCGGACAGATTCTGTCGGCGGTAGTGACCGCCCCTGTTCTCGGTTTTATCGGCGGCTTTGTCCTGATGATAGCTATACTTTGGATTTTTCGCAGGAGCCTTCCATCCAGGATGCGGACTATTTTCAGCAGGCTGCAAATACCCTCGACGGCTTTTATCGCTTATAGCCATGGCAAGAATGACGGGCAGATGCCTATAGGAATCATTACCATGGCGATGATACTGTATACAGGGCAAGTCGATATGTGGGATAACATCCCCTGGTGGATAATCATAATATCCGCTTTTTCCATCAGTTTCGGTATGGCAGTCGGCGGCTGGCGCGTTATCAAGACCCTTGGTATGAAGGTTACCACTCTGCGTCCTGAGCATGGATTTGCTGCACAGACGGCGGCGGCCTCGGTGATAGAACTGGCTTCTCATCTGGGAATCCCTGTCAGTACCACACATTGTATAAGCACTGCCGTAATGGGGGTGGGGGCTACCAGGCGACTGTCGGCGGTGCGCTGGGGAGTCGCCGGAAATATGGTAACCGCATGGATAATTACTTTCCCTGTATGCGGTGGATTGGGATATCTGATTTCCTGGCTGCTCGGGTTGTTTTAACCCCGTTTACAAGTTGTATTCTCTGGGGCAGACGCGCATCTTCTCGGCGGTAATTATAGCCCTGATTTCGTCTACGACACGGTCGATTTGCCCGTGTTCGTTAATCGCCACGTAGTCGAACATCCCGACTGTTTTCATCTCTTCTTTAACGGTGGCAATGCGCAGTCTCAGGTTTTCCTCTGATTCTGTGTTGCGTATCGTCAACCTGTCTATCAGTTCCTGCATCGTAAGCGGCGCCAGAAATATGAAAACTGCCTGCGGCACGATTTTTTTGATGGTAGCGGCGCCCTGTACGTCTATCTTTATAACGGTATCTTTTCCGGCGCCGAGTGCGTCTCTGACCGCCTGCTTGGGTACTCCGTAGAAGTTCCCGTAAACATTTGCCCACTCCAGCAGTTCGTTCCGGTCTATCAACTGCTGGAATTGCTCTCTGGTGACGAAATTATAATCGACGCCGTCTTTTTCCTTCGGACGTTTGGTACGCGTCGTTGTTGTTGTGATATGCGCAATGGGGAAATGCACTATCTTTAACCTGCTGAGAACGGCATCTTTACCGGCTCCTGAAGGCCCGGAGAGAACCAGCAGCAGGGGTTTTTTCGCCCCGGGCCATAGAATCTCGCAGTTAGAGCTTGATTTTGTCATCGCTCATCTCCGGTTTGATAACCGTACCACCCCGCATTAGCTGGGACCTGCCTGTGATAGTCTCGGGGGCCAGGGCTGCCAGCACGATATGCCCGCTGTCAGTGAAGATTACGGCCTTGGTGCGCCTGCCGCTTGTCATATCTATAAGCTGCCCTTTGCTCCTGGCTTCCTGGATGATGCGCTTGATGGGGGCGGAATTGGGTGAAGCGATGGCAATCACCCTGTTCATCGCCAGTATGTTACTGAAACCGATGTGAACCAATTCTCCAAACATGTTATTTCCCTCTATAACGATTTAACGGAAGACCTTTATTTCCCGAAGACGGAATAAATAATATCTTACCCTTTTAACACGTTTATAGCAATAGCGGTGACGGGGAGAAGCCGCAAGAATTTTTTAAAATGCGTCATATTTAATGAACATTTTTATGCATTAATGACTATATATTATTAAAAGGCAGTGCTAGTATAAGGCTTATGGATAATCTGGAAAGCGTCATACAACAGATGTGTTCGGGGGATACCGGCGCCTTCGATGACATATTCAGGAAGTTCGATAAAACGGTTTATCGGACGGCTTTTCTTTTAACCGGGGATAAAGAGGCTGCCGGTGAGGTTATGCAAGAGGTTTTTATATCCGTGTGGAAATATCGCAAGACATATAATCCGAAGAAGAGTAAATTCTCGACGTGGTTGCAACATATTACAGTCAACCAGTGCAATAAAAAGTTCGGGAATTCGAAGAATGCCGCCATATCTATCGAGGGATTGGAGGATAGCGATACCCGTCTCGAAGCAGGAAACGCAAGCAATCCCGAAGAAGTAAACATAACCCGGGAAGAATACGAGAGACTGCTGTCCGCTTTGAACGAACTGGATATATCTCACAGGACGGTTGTCGTACTCAGGTTCTTCAACGACCTTTCATATAAAGAGATAGCCGAATCAGTCGGCATACCGATAGGAACTGTGAAGTCCAGGCTTAACAATGCTCTAAAGCAGATGAAGCAGGTATATTTCGAAGGGGGGTGGGGCTGTGAACTGTAATAATGTGAGAGAACTTTTAAACGAATATATAGAAAACGAGCTTTCACTTGTGATGCGTGAAAGTGTAAAGGCTCATATAGATAGTTGTGCTGATTGTAAAAAAGAACTGGAAGAGTTCGCTAGAATACACAATAATCTCGGGGATGCTTTAAAAATGGCTGCCGAAGATGTCGCTCCTCCGGCAGGTTCTCTGGCAATAATTAAAGAACGTGCCGGTATGGCATCCGCTCCTGTTAAAAATGGATTCTGGAGCCGGATGTCGGCTCCGGCGGGTGTGGCGTTATCCCTGCTTATGGTATTTATAACCCTGTTTTCTTTTGTCCCTTTTATGTTTGGAGCTTCTGCCCCACCCCCCGAGGCTCCGATTTTGGTAAGCGATGATAACGGAGGCGCTTATATAGTCTGGTTGGAGGGCTCGCATCAAGAACTCCTCCGCGCTCAGCATGTCGATTCCCAAGGTAACTATCTGTGGGGAGAACAGGGCAAACAAATAGCAAAAGTGTATGCTTGTACTTGCGCCGTAAGTGATAGCAGCGGCGGAATCATTATAGGCTGGAGAAATATAAACGATGACAGTACTTGTCTGGAGAGGCTGGACTCATCGGGAGATGTCGTCTGGATATTGGAAAACCTTACATCTCTGAATTTGAGAGCGATGACAAGAGATGATTACGGTAATATTTTTCTTCTTTTATATGATGACAGCGACCTAATTTACGTTCAAAAAATAGGTGGGGACGGGTCTGTTCTCTGGAGTGAGGACGATCTATTATTGGGGATATCCGAAGGTGATTATACTGAGGCGGATATTGTCAGTGATGGTCAGGGTGGTGCCGTAATCATATGGCAGGAGGAGGTTGATGAAGATTTATTAATACGTGTGCAAAGAATAAGTTCCAGTGGCGAAATTTTATGGGGAGAGAAGGGGGTAATTATTACTTCGATGGCTGGCAGTCGGAGTGTGAGCCAGCAGATAATTTATGATGATGGGGGAAACTTCTTAATAACCTGGGATACGAGTACAGGATATTCCGGTTCTGATATCGATGTGTACGCTCAGAAGCTGGATGGGGAAGGGAATCTGTTGTGGGGGACAAGGGGAGTACTGGTCTGTGGTGACCAGATTGTAGAATATTACCCTTCTATCAATATACAATCGAATCCTCGGATAGCTGCCGACGGTACAGGTGGTGCTATCGTTATATGGAAAGACCGTCGCGAAATAGGTAATGGTGAAATATATGCGCAAAGAATTGGCGCTAATGGCGATATACTTTGGGAGGAGAACGGTGTTTGGGTTTGGGATATCCCGGAAGATTACCCATATACTTCGGGAACTCTGGATTCCGATATTATATCAGGGGAGGATGGTGGCGCCATTATTGTGTGGACAGGTTATGAATCATTGGTAAAAAATACAATAGTTTACGCTCAGAAATTAAATCAAGATGGTAAGTTATTGTGGTCGAACGATACGGTTTATAATAATCCGGCTATTCGATTACAGGGCTATTCAAATATTGTCGGTGATGGATTGGGGGGAGTGATAATTGTTTCGAGGGCAGGGGAGGATAGCAGCCTTTCGAACACCCATTCAATATATGCACAGCATATAGATTCGCAGGGCAATCTTCTATGGGGTGAAAACGGACTGGAGATTCAAAAAGTCTCTTCTTCGCCTGTGGTGTTGATAATTGCAGTGATAGCTGTAATTATCGCCGGGATTATAATATATGGATTGTATCGCGGGAATAGATTGGCAAGGGTATTTGTTCCCATCGGTTCGCTGTTATTGTTCTTTGCGTGTATATATTGTGTATTTTTAATGACAACTACAATTGGTACCAATGTATTCGAATGGAGTTATGTACTGGATACGCCACTTAACTGGACGGCTATCTCGCTAATTATTGTAAGCGGGTTGGTATTGGCGATACTGGGAGTTAAAAAAGCCAAAATAACCAAATGGGTAACAATCCCGGTTTTTATCCCATATGTTCTGTGGGCGGTTGTCGCTGTAATCCAGGGCTACTGGTTGATTTTCGGAGCTATCTAAACAGTTCTTTAATATAGTGTTATTATACATATCGTATCGATGTGCTGGAAGAGCATGAGGCTTATCGAATGGCATTTAGACTCTTCGCTTCGCTCAGAGTGACAGCCTCCCCCAGGATTCTTCGGTCGTTTCACTCCCTCCAGCAATGACAATACACTATCAGTCGTTGCGAGGAGGCCACAGGCTGACGAAGCAATCCCTATAATGCCCTTTAGTTCCCCCGCCTCGTATATGTAATTAATTCAGCGTAGCCCCGACAGTATTGAACGGTAGAGATTGCCACGCCTTCCCTTCGGGAATGGACTCGCAATGACATTTAAATAAGGAGGCTCTTTGTTGGCTTCACTCAATAACTATATCTGTGGTGTATAAAAAATCCTCAGCCCTACACGTTGAACAGAAAATTGATGATATCCCCGTCTTTGACGATATAGGTCTTGCCTTCGAGCCTTAACAGCCCGCGCTTCTTGCCCTCGGCAAGGCTGCCGCAGTTTAACAGGTCTTCGTAGCTGATAATCTCGGCGCGTATAAAGCCTCTTTCGATGTCCGAGTGGATTTTGCCTGCCGCTTTCTGTGCGACTGTTCCTTCGGTGATAGGCCATGCACGGCATTCATCGGCGCCAGCCGTCAGAAATGAAATAAGTCCCAGCAGAGAGTAAGATTGCCTGATGACCCTGTCCAGTCCGGGTTCCGTCAATCCGAAGTCGCTGCGGAAGGATGCCGCCGATTCCTCGTCTTCAAGTTGCGCCAGCTCCATCTCGAGGTTGCCGCACAGGGCGATAACATGGTGGTTGGCGGTGCCGTATTTCCCGTTCATATCTTCTTCTATTTGCTTTACATCCGGCAGCCGGTCTTCTCCTATATTAACTATGGTCAGCAGCGGTTTGGCGCTTAAGAACTGGTAACCGACAATCGATTTTTTATCTTCTTCTGTCAGGTTCTGCTCTCTCAAGGGAATATCCTTTTCCAGTTCCGTTTTTATTTTAGTCAACAGTTCCTGTTCGTTCTTGTATTGCTGCCTCTCATCCGGCTTGGCGCTTTTTAAGGAATTGGTTATCTTTTCCATGCGGCGTTCTATGATAGCCAGGTCGGAAAAACTCAATTCCATGTTCATATTGTTGATATCCCTGCCGGGGTCGATGCTGCCTGAGAGGTGCACGATGCTGTCGTTGGTAAAGGAGCGCACGACATTTATCAGGGCGTCGACGTTGCTGAGCTGTGTCAAGTATTCGCCGCTTATTGAGGAGTCTTTCCCGATTCCCTTTATGGAGGCGCCGATATCCAGGTATTTGATTTCGGCGGGCACGATTTTTTTAGGGTTGAACATCTCCGCCAGTTCGGCAAGGCGTGCATCCGGCACCTTGGCGATGCCGATATGGGGCACTTTCTGGGCGTGGCTGCCGGTGGCGGCATTGCCTTTGGTCAGTGCATTAAATATGGTTGTTCTACCGCTTTCGGGTAATCCTATTATTCCGATACCTACACTCATGTCTCAGTTCGTAACTCCTCTATTTCCCCTTATATATGGCTGTAGCTGACATAAATCAGAGTTTTTTAGTAATTTATGATGAAAGGGTGTACTAATCCCTCTTTATAATATTGCGGGCGTATTTAATCGCCAGATCCCTGTCTTTGACAGGCAGGTTTTTGTTGGCGGCGAGGTCTAAGAGTATCAGGAGCGCTTCGTGGTTGCCGATGTTGCTGATGGATTGAATGGCTTCGTGCCTTATTTTTTCCGTAAGGGTCATATCGGCCGCGAGCCCGCATAACTTTTGCAGTTCGTTGGTAATCTGTTCAGGCATTTTGCATCTCCTTCTTCACGGGGTTAATTTCGATGGCAGCAGGAAATTCCCGCCATTCATAATTCTACCCTATGGCATAACGTCCTGCAACAGAAAACATCAAAGATATTGGTTGAAGGATACTGAAAATGCAGGATGAGAGTATGCATTCAGGAGTATTGACAATAATATAAAAATGTATAAAATAATTATCTTAGAAGTAATATCTTGAATCTGAAATAAAGATGACGGGATATTATCGGCAGGGCGAGTTGTCTTTTAGATTCCTTTAATAAAAAGATGCGGTTATTATTTTGTTGCAGTTATTGGGAACGGGGTAACGCCTGCAGATATACAATAATGGATTGATAAGAACCTGTATACAATAATCAATTAATAATATTAAAAAGGAGGAGAAGAATATGTATCAGGTCTCGATACAGAACACGGAAAAAAAGATTAAGAAAGGGGAATATCTATCGTTTACGATTGCCGGTTTCCCGCCGAATACCAAGCTGGACTACAATATCGGAGAGCAGAATAATTATAATTCCATCGGCCTGGGAAGTGTAACGTCCGATGCCAACGGCGGCGGAAAATTCGCTACCCAGCTGGATAGCAAACCGGGAAAGTACAGGTTAACCGTCAGGAACTATACCTATGGTGCGGCACACGACGAGTTTAGTATAGTTGAATAGAATTATATTTGCGGCTATTTAATTATTTTCTTAATATGAAATATAGAGGTGATACTGTTCCGGATACCGGAAAATCACCTTCAGAATCAAAAAGGCAGCTAAATCCTTTTTACGGATTGGCTGCCTTCGATGTTGTTATAGCGGATTGTGCATCTATTTATTACAAGTGGCATAAGCATTCCTGTCGGATTTATATTACGAATTAATATCCCTGTTGTGCTAAAATGATTGCGTAATGCTGTATATACTCGCCGGACCGGACGATTTTTCACGCGCCGAAGCCCTTGCGGAGATAAAAATGGGGCTGGGCGATGCGTCCATGCTGGCTTCCAATACGAACGTCTTCGACGGCAAAAAAGTGACTCCGAACGAGCTTGTGTCCGTCTGTCAGGCGCTGCCGTTTCTGTCAGAGAAACGCCTTGTCATCGTCGAAGGGTTGCTGGAGCGATTCAGCTCCGATGCCCCGAAAAGCAAGGCCCGGAAAACTGCCAGGTCGTCGCCGAAGCAGGAAGAAATAGCCTCTTTCATAGCTTTATTCGATAATTTACCCGGGAGTACGGTGGTTGTTCTGGTCGATGGGGAAACAGGCAAGACCAATCCTCTTTATGAGGGCCTTTCACCCAAAGCAAAGGTCAATTCTTTTCCGCTTTTGAAGGGCGAAAAGTTGAGCCAGTGGATAAAGAAAAGGGTTACCAAAGAAGGCGGGAAAATCTCTCCGGCGGCGGCTAAACTTCTGGAGAAACAGGTGGGGGGCGACCTGTGGGTGATGTCCGGCGAAATTGCCAAGCTGGCGACCTATGCCCTCGGGCGGCAAATCGAGGAAGATGATGTAACTAAACTGGTGGGATATACCCAGCAGGCAAACATCTTCAACATGGTGGATGCCGTGCTCGGTTTCAAGGCGGGGGCGGGGCAGCAGATGCTCGGTCAGTTGATGCAGGACGGCATGGCTCCCCCGCAAATCCTGTTCATGATATCGCGGCAGGTGCGCCTGATGATACAGGTCAAGGCAATGCTGAAGGATAAAAAGTCGCAATCCGAGATACAAACCAGGCTTGGGCTGAACAATGAATTCGTCTGGCAGAAGACGCTGGAACAGACAAACATGTATTCCTTCGACAGGCTGAAGGAGCTGTATCACAAACTTTTGGAAACCGATATCGCCATCAAGACAGGCAAGTACAACGACGAACTGGCTCTGAATATCCTGGTTGCCGAGATGTGCTCGACGAAGACAGGATAGAAATACAAGAAATTGTCATTCTGGAAGTCCCGACGTGTCGGGACTGAAGAATCTGGGGGGGGAGAGACAGAACAAAAGTATCTCCTGTATCAAGTGGAATAACGACCCTCATCCGTCACCTGTATGCCATCCCGACAAGTCGGAAATGAGGGATTATGAAATGTATTTACCCCCAACCCCAGATCCTTCGGTCGTTTCACTCCCTCCAGGATGACATTTACTCATCCATGTACAGACCGGGAACAAAGGTAACACTTTTTAAATAACGACTCGGTTCCAGTGGATAAGAATCACGCAATGATAGTCTCCCTCAAATCTAAATTGACAGAAATTAGTCCTTAAACTACAATCATATTCTATATGTATATGACAGGCGATAAAATCAGGGAAAGCTATTTACAATACTTTAAAGAGAAGGGGCATAAAATCATGCCCAGTTCCTCGCTGGTTCCCCACGGCGACCCGACGCTGCTTTTAACCAGCGCCGGCATGGTGCAGTTCAAACCCTACTTTTTGGGCGAGAAACCGCCGGCAACACGCATGACCTCCTGCCAGAAGTGCTTCCGCGTGACCGATATCGATTCGGTAGGGGATACCAAGCACCTGACATTCTTCGAGATGCTGGGAAACTTCAGCATCGGCGATTACTTCAAGGAAGGGGCGATTGATTTCGCTTGGGAATATGTTACAGACAGGTTGAAACTGCCCAGGGAACGCATCTGGATAACCGTTTTCCGCGATGACGACGAGGCTTTCAAAATCTGGAACGAAAAAATCGGAGTTCCCGCAGAGCGCATCGTCCGCTGCGGCGAGAAAGAGAACTTCTGGGGGCCTGCCGGAGATTCCGGCCCCTGCGGACCGTGCAGCGAGTTGCACTACGACTTCGGCGAGGATGTCGGTTGCCGCAAGGCGGATTGTTCCCCCGCCTGTTCCTGCGGGCGCTTCTGCGAAATATGGAACCTGGTTTTCGTTCAGTATAACCAGGATAAAACCGGAAAGCGCACCCCGCTGGCAAAAGGGCATATCGATACCGGCATGGGGCTGGAGCGTATCACTGTTATCATGCAGAATAAAAACTCGGTCTACGAAACCGATTTGTTTACTCCTCTGCTGGATGTCGTGTCGAAAATTGCCGGAATCGAATACGGCTCAGATGGAGTCATTGATAACAACATGAGGGTGATTGCCGAGCACGGCAGGGCAACAGCCTTCCTGATTGCCGACGGCGTTCTGCCCGGCAATGAAAAACAGAGCTATGTTTTAAGGCGTTTAATGCGCCGCGCCATCTTCTTCGGTGAAAAGATAAACGCCGGCAAATCGTTTCTGGCGGAAGTGGCCAAAATTACCATCGAAAAGATGAAACACGAATATCCCGAACTGGGGCAGAAAGAAGAGTTCCTCCTGAAGGTCATCCAGGAAGAAGAAACCAGATTCCGCGATACTCTGAAGACGGGGACACAACTGCTCGAGGGAATTATGGCAGATGTTTCCGTAAAGGGTAAAAAAGAAATCTCGGGCAAACAGTCTTTCAAGCTCTACGATACATACGGTTTCCCTATCGATTTGACGCAGGAAGTCGCATGCAAACAGGGCTTTGCGGTGGATATGGCAGGCTTCGAAGCCGAAATGGAGAAGCAGCGAGATAGGGCCAAAGCCGCACACCGGTTCGGCAAAAGCTTTGCGCTGGAAGCCGATGTGGAAGTGGTCAACGGATGTGCAGGTTGTGAATTTACCGGCTATCTGAATCTCAAAGAGAAATCCGTAATAACGGGTCTTCTGTCAGATAATAAAAACGTCAGCGAAATCACCGAAGGGCAGGAAGCCAGTGTCATGCTGGATAAAACCCCGTTCTATGCCGAGATGGGCGGACAGGTCGGCGATACAGGAGTGATAACCGGTTCGGGCGGGCGCTTTGTCGTTACCGATACCATTAAAATTGCCGATAAAGTTGTCGCTCACAAGGGCTATGTAGCGCAGGGTGTATTCAAAACTGGCGATAAGGCCGCCGCCGCAGTGGATATCGAGCGCAGGCTGGATATCGCCCGCAACCATACGGCAACCCATCTTTTGCAGTATGCGCTGCGAAAGGTGCTCGGCGAACATGTGCAGCAGCGCGGTTCGCTGGTGGCTCCCGACAGGTTAAGATTCGACTTTTCACACCTCTCTGCCATGACGGCGGAAGAAATTGAAGAAGTTCAATCCATAGTCAATAGCGAAATACGCCGCAACCATGTGGTACACCCGGATATAATGCCTTATAAACAGGCAATCAAGGAAGGCGCTACGGCGCTTTTCGATGAGAAATACGGGGACGAGGTCAGGGTTCTTAAAATCGGCGAACCTATAATCAGCGCCGAGCTTTGCGGCGGAACGCACGTTTCAGCAACCGGTGAAATAGGTTTCTTCCTGATTCTGTCGGAATCCAGTATCGGCGGCGGTATCCGCCGTATCGAGGCGGTTACCGGCAGGGGGGCCGAACAGGCGATAAAAAGTAACGTCATCAATTTAAAGAACGAGACTTCAGCCGTACAGTCCGAACTGGATAAAGAGCGCAAGCAGGTTCAGGTCTTACAGCGCGAACTGGCGAAACAGCAGGCGAATTCCCTGCTCTCTAAAGTCGAAGTTGTCAAAGATATCAAATTGCTGGTAAGCCGCATCGAAGCTGCCGACAACGACATTATGCGCGATATGGCGGATACCCTGCGTGGTAAGCTGGGCAGCGGCATCGTGGTGCTGGGTGCGGTTATGGAAGATAAGCCGTCTTTCATAGTTGCGATTACGCCCGACCTGGTCAAGAAGGGATATCAGGCCGGAAAACTGGTAAAGCATATTTCCGCTGTTGCCGGTGGCGGTGGGGGCGGCAAGCCCGATATGGCACAGGGTGGCGGTAGGGATATAGGCAAGCTGGATGAAGCCATAAATTCTGTCAGAGGTATAATATAAGATTTTTTATTTGAGAGATGATTATTCCGTTTTAACTTTTCGATAGTCTCTTAGAATGAACTCAAGACAAATTGTCATGCTGGAGTCCCGGCTTGACGGGACGAAGCATCTGGGGGTGGGTGGAAATTAATCCCCACCCACCAGATCCTTCGGTCGTTTCCACTCCCTCCAGGATGGTAAAAGGGGCTTGTAGTTTATCTTGGGTATTACGAAAGTTTTATCTGTCGAGTCTATAGCGGCTATGAGTATTGAATTATAATATGTTTATATACTTTCATGTGTATAATAGGAGATATCGGGATGCGTTCGCTGGGTCTTGATGTAGGGGACAGGAGGATAGGAGTGGCGATGAGCGACCCGTCGGAGATAGTTGCCAGCCCTCTTACCATAATCGAGCGTAAAAACGATATAGCAGATATAGCAGCCGTTATCGATATCATAAAGCGTAACGAAATCGGGCATGTCATCATCGGTTTGCCGCTTGCCGTCGACGGCGGTGCCGGTATGCAGGCGGAAAAAGTCAAAACCTTTGCAAAGAAGCTTATCGAAGTAATCAAAGTTCCGGTAGATTTCAGGGATGAGAGCTTTACCACCGTCTCCGCCAGGAAACTGATGATGGAGACGATGTCCAAAAAGGCCAGGCGTCGGGCAAAAGACGATGCCATCGCCGCAGCATTTATACTGCAGCACTTCCTCGATGAGCAGTGCCGCTAAGGTTTCTTTTTCAGGGCTTATTTCCCGACCAGCCATAGAATGTTTATTATTCTGTTGTATAATTTGTTCAAATGAGAATATTTGACGAAAACTTTAAGAAAAATCCCCAAAATTATATATTGCAGAGTTTACTTGCTCTGGCAGCCATGCTGGTTATTCTTTCTTTCGTGGAGATATTGACACGGACGGCGATTGTGGCGGCCCTGGGTGCCAGCACTTTTATCGTGTTTGCCATGCCTAATTCCAGAACAGCCAGCCCGCGCAGGCTGATAGGCGGTCATATAGTCGGCATTATATGCGGTCTTGCCTGTTACTATTTATTTAACGGCGGGTTATTATTGAATGATTTGGCAGATGACTACGATATAATTACCTGGTTTTCCTATGCTTTATCGGTTGTACTGTCACTTTTTGTTATGACCGTTACTGATACGGAACACCCGCCGGCGGCCTCGACTGCCCTGGGTATTGCGGCTTTCGGGGTTTCATGGCAAATTGTAGTATTCGTAATCTCATTTGCCGTCTTTTTATCGCTGGCAAGAAGGTTGCTTAAACCGTGGTTGAAGGATTTAATTAATTAGAATCGGGATAAAAATTTGAAAATATTTAATCTGATACAAAAATGTTGCGATACCTCTGCACGTGCCGGGGAATTGAAAACAAGGCATGGAATCGTGCCGACGCCGGTATTCTGTCCGGTCGGCAGCCAGGCTACGGTTAAAACCCTGACCTCCGAAGAAATAAAAAATCTCGGTTTCAAAATGATTCTTTGCAATAATTACCATCTCTACCTGCGCCCCGGTATAGAAACGGTGGAAGAATTGGGCGGGCTGCACAGGTTTATGAAGTGGGACGGTGCGATTCTCACCGACAGCGGCGGCTACCAGATATTCAGTCTTTCCCCTTTAATCGAACTTTCCGATGAAGGGGCGGTCTTCCGTTCTCATCTCGACGGCAGCCGCCATTTTATCACTCCCGAGAGCGCCACCCTGTACCAGGAAAAGCTGGGGGCGGATATCATCATGGCGCTGGACGAGTGCGCCCATATCGACGCCGATTACAGTAAAGTGGAAAAGGCGATGGAGCGCACCCACCTGTGGGCGAAAAGGTGCCTGGATGCGCATAAAATTCCCGACCAATCCCTGTTTGCCATAGTGCAGGGGGGAGTTTTCCCCGATTTACGGCACAGGTCTGCCGAGTATCTGACCTCGCTGGATTTTCCGGGATATGCGCTGGGGGGATTGAGTTTGGGGGAAGCCAAGGAGGTTACCTATAATATAATAGAAGAGACGGTCTCTCTGCTGCCCGTCGATAAGCCGCGCTACCTGATGGGAGTGGGCGCTCCCGAGGATATCGTCGAGGGGGTATCCAGAGGCATCGATATCTTCGATTGCGTATTGCCCACGCGTGTCGCCCGCAACGGCGCTTTATTTACCCGCAGCGGACGCATCAATATCGGCAACAGCGGTTACAAGAAGAAGGACGAGCCGGTTGATCCGTCATGCGATTGCTATACCTGCAAGAACCATTCGGCGGCTTATATTCATCATCTTTTCGATGCCAAAGAGCTGTTAGCCTATCGATTGGCGACCATTCACAATCTCCGCTTTATGAATAACCTGATGGCCGATATCAGGCAGTCCATCCTTAACGGCACTTTCGCTTCTTTTAAGTTGGACTTTCTTAATAACTACAAGCCCACCAATGAGGAAGTCCGCATCGAGCAGAAAAAGAAGTGGATAGAAGTGCGACATCCGAAAGAGGAATAAAGAAACTGTCATGCTGAGTTCGTGGTGGTCGAACGAAGCATCTGGGGTGGGGAACAACCGAGACCGTTCGTAGTGAGCTTGTCGAACCATGACGGCGATCGAATCCATTAAAGGGTCGAATTTGTCAATATTATTTCCGCTCTTAGACCCTTCGATAAACTCTCCTACGCTGTCGCTTCAGGACGAGAGGGCGAGCGGAAGCTAATATAATTAATCTATATTACAAAGACATCTCATATATTTTCATTACGTCCTGCCATGTCAGCGGATAGAAGGCGTTTTCCAGCCCGCCGGCTGCTGCTTTATGTGCCATGACCTCGAAATGCTCTTTGCCGATGCCGATTTCTCTCAATGTGCCCGGTATGTTCATCGATGCGAAGAACTCGCGGGTTTTATCGATAGACTTGTTGGCTATCTCGAATTTATCCGGCGATTTATCGATATCCCATACGTTAATCCCGTATTCTACAAACTTGTCTACGGTTTTCTCGTTCAATACATACCTCATCCAGTTGGGAATCAAAATCGCCAGCCCGACGCCGTGTGTTATATCGTAATATGCGCTCAACTGGTGTTCCATCGGGTGAACTGATATAGCTACATCGTTTCCGCGCCAGGTTATACCGTCGATAGCAAGGCTGGCCGCCCACATCAAGTTAGCCCTGGCTTCATAATTATCCGGTTCGTTATATGCTATCGGCCCGTATTTGATACATGTCTTGAGCAAGCCATCCGCAAGACGGTTCTGGATATATGCCCCTTTTATGTTGTTGAAATAGTGTTCGATGACATGTGACATGATGTCGGCGGTGCCTGCCGCCGTTTGATTTTTGGGTACTGAAAAGGTGTATTCCGGGTCTAAAATGGAGACTTTGGGATAGAACAACGGGCTGAAAGTTCTGGTTTTATCGCAGGTATCCGGATTGGAAATAACCGCTATCCTGTCCATTTCCGAGCCGGTGGCGGCAAGCGTCGGGATGGTAATCAGTGGGGCGGTGTCCGTAATCAGGGCTGAATCCAGCACCAGGTCCCAGGTATCGCCGTTATATTTTACGCCTGCGGAGATGACCTTGGCGCAGTCGATAGCGCTGCCTCCCCCCGCTGCCAGAATAAGGTCTAATTTATTGTTATGAAATAGCTCCACGCCCCTGCGCACCGATTCGATTCTGGGATTGGGGTCTATCCCGCAAAGCTCGACGGCTTCTATCCCGTTTTGCTCCAAAATGGATTTGATGGTCTGGTAAAGCCCGGTACGCTTGATGCTGCCTCCACCGTAGACGAATAAAATCTTTTCCCCGTATTTACGTATCGCTTCGCTCAGGTGTTTAATCTGCCCTTTCCCGAAATAAATTTCCGTAGGTATTTGATAATAGAAATTTTTCATGGTTCCCCTCTTGTATTTGGTGCGTCATTTAGAATAAACTATAAACCGACATGTATAATCTCCGGTAATCGTCCCGAATACTGATTCTAACGATTATTATATATCATCGGGCGGTTATTTACAGGAGGACTTAATGAAAAAACAGGTTCTTGCCCTGCTTGTGTTGTCATTCGTTATGGTTGTTTCTCCGGCGGGTTGTTATAACTCTCTTATTGAAAATGTCACCTGGGTAATGGAATCCTACGGCGACCCGGATAATCTTACGGAGGCGCTGGATAATGCCGAGTTTACATTATATCTCGACAGCGCTGAGGGGGAGTTCAGCGGCAGTATCGGGATAAATACGTATTATGGCAAATATCAGTTGAACGGCAACGAACTCCTGTTCCCTGATAAAACGGTCGGCGTCACACAGCTCTATGTCGGGGAAGAAATTCAACAACAGCAGGAAGCGTATCTGCATATATTAATGAATGCGGATAAATGCGAAATGGTAAGGGGAAAGTTGCATGTTACTTCCGATGACGGTGTGATTATTTATAAGAAGAAGTAGGATTTTTGCTTTACACTTTCTTGATATTATTTATTTGTTTTTTTCGGCGTTCGCCTATTGACTATTTGCCGTCTTGATTGGATAATTTATAAATGAGATAGTACAATGGTACCGTTTTTATTTAACTGGCAATTCATTAATTAAAACAATATATAAGGAGATGATGATGGCTTACTGTAAAAATTGTGGCAGCCCATTGAAGCCGCAGGACAAGTTCTGCGAAGCTTGTGGAAAGCCGGTGGAAGCTGAAGAACCAGCGGCGCCGGTTCCTGAAGCACCGAAAACCGAACCTGTTAGACCGAACTACTCCAGTCCATTTGTGAACAGAGAGGCTCCTAAAGGCAGGGGTATTAATATTCCTGTAATCGTCCTGTCCTGCCTGCTTGTAATTGCGCTGGTTGGTGGATTGATAGGAATTGTCAATCTTAACGGCACTATCGGTGATTTAAGGGATGAAAATACGCAGCTTGTTGCCGATAAAAGCCAGCTTACCAGCGAGCTTAGCGCAGCGAACAATACCATAAGCGGTCTTAACAGCGATTTGAATGAGGCTAACAGCGCAATAGACGACCTTACCGGAACCCTGAACGCGGCAAACAGTACCATATCCGGTTTGAACGATGACCTTGCCGAAGCCAATAGCAGTTTGAGTGCAGCCAATGCAACCATAGCCGATTTGAACGATGAAAATGACGAACTGGCTGCCGCTAACAGCAGTTTGACGGCTGACCTTTTCAATGCCAACGATACTATTTTGTCCTTGAATTCGATAATCGACGTGATGGATTACAATTACAGTGTAATCCTCGAATTTATTAACCAGAGATTCGGGCTGGTCGAAGAGGATGCGACACAATTTTTAACGCCGTATGACGGTACAGTAGGTGCTCTGGTGGATTCACTGGTAACTCCATTCACGAATACCGATTGGAACAAGGCATGGGCCGATTATAAGACAATGTATAATTGGGTAAGGTACAACATTGAATATTCATATGATACTCCGTTACCGATATTGCCTGATGATTTGGCTGCCGGTGGGGAGTTGGGCTGGTTCAAGGAGTTCTGGCAGTATCCCGAAGAAACTCTTTATTTGGGAGTGGGGGACTGTGAAGACCAGGCGCTGCTCCTGACAAGCATGCTGCTGAATTATCTTAACAGTGATTACAATATCTATTGTATCGGTATTTCCAATGGCGATACGGGACATATGGCAGTCTGCATACCTGTGGTTGACGAGCAGATGGCGATACTTGATCCGATAGCCGGATTTTATACGACTTCAGTGTATGGAATGGACGGGATACCGATTGTCAATGCCCTGAATCAATGGTTGAATGTATGGTCCGACCAGATACCTGGCGCCCAGGTCACCCTGTTATTCGACGAAGACGATTATTATGAGTTCGATGGAAATGCTGATTTCCTTCAATTGGAGTGGTATTAGGCTAAACGAATAACTCAATATCTATTCTGATGGATAAACCGGCCTATCGGTGGCTGATAGGCCGGTTTCCTATTGCTTGCCAATTTCCGGCGCACCGGGTCTTAATTTGAGTATGACTGGAAGAACTCATCGCGGAAGCGATTATCAAAAAACACCCTGGAAAATTTTTAGAAATTTTTACTGATTTTTCAGTGCCTGACGGGGCGTGCGCAATCGTGCCGCAAATTGAAAAATATTCCCCTTAAAACCTTGATTTTCTTTGTTGACAAAGGTTTTTTCTTGTGATATTATCTATTTACCTTTCTAGGAGAAAGCAATGTTAGAGGAAATCACATAAAGGCTTAAACGGTGTAAAAGACCAGGCTAGCGGCTTGGGAGATTCGCCAAGCCGCTTTTTTATGTGCAAAGCACTTTAATAAAAGAATATAGCTAATATCAAATCTGAAGCAGGTCAAGCGTGAAGGGCGCATGGTGGATGCCTTGGCATCAAGAGCCGAAGAAGGGCGTGGTAAGACTGCGATAAGCCTCGGTCAGCTGTCTGGCAAGCTTAGCCGGGGATTCCCGAATGAGGCAACTCACTCAGGTAAAACCTGAGTACCCCTAGCTGAACACATAGGCTAGGTGGAGGTAAGTGGGGGAAGTGAAACATCTCAGTACCCCGAGGAAAATAAAAGATTCCCCTAGTAGTGGCGAACGAACGGGGACCAGCCTAAACTCTATAAACCTAACGGTTTCAAGGCCTGAGTTTATAGGAGGGTTGTAAGGCAGATTGGGTCTGGCTTGAAACAGGCCGAGGAGTTACAAACCGAACTCTAGTTGAAGGTTTCTGGAAAGAACCACCACAGAAGGTGACAGTCCGGTAGACGAAAGGGAGAGGCTCCTTATCTGTTCTTGAGTACCACGGGACACGAGGAATCTTGTGGGAAGCTACCCTGACCACAGGGTAAGGCTAAATACTCTTGATGACCGATAGTGAACTAGTACCGTGAGGGAAAGGTGAAAAGCACCCCGGGAGGGGAGTGAAATAGATCTGAAACCATGTGCCTACAAGCAGTCAAAGTCCCGATTCGTCGGGATGATGGCGTGCCTATTGAAGAATGAGCCGACGAGTTAATCTATGTAGCAGGTTAAGTAATAGAAGTTACGGAGCCACAGCGAAAGCGAGTCTGAATAGGGCGTAAGTTGCATAGATTAGACCCGAAGCCGGGTGAGCTACCCATGGTCAGGATGAAGCTTCGATAATCTCGAAGTGAAGGTCCGAACCGGTTAACGTTGCAAAGTTATCGGATGAACTGTGGGTAGGGGTGAAATGCCAAACGAACTCGGTGATAGCTGGTTCTCCCCGAAATGCATCTAGGTGCAGCCTCAGATATTTGCTAATGGAGGTAGGGCACTGGATAGACTAGGTGAGAGAGATCTTGCTGAATCTAACCAAACCACGAATGCCATTAGCTAACAATCTGGGAGTGAGACTGCGGGGGCTAAGCTCCGTAGTCGAAAGGGAAACAGCCCAGACCATCAGCTAAGGTCCCTAAGAACATACTAAGTGGGAAAGGAAGTTGGATTGCATAGACAGCCAGGAGGTTGGCTCAGAAGCAGCCACCCTTTAAAGAGTGCGTAACAGCTCACTGGTTGAGTGATACTGCGCCGACAACTCAACGGGGCTAAGTATGTTACCGAAGCTATGGCTTTCTCCGATTTATCGGAGGAGGGGTAGGGGAGCGTTCTCTCAGCAGTGAAGCTGTTGTGTAAACAATGGTGGAGCGGAGAGAAGTGAGAATGTCGGCATGAGTAGCGCAAGATATGCGAGAAACATATCCGCCGAATACCTGAGGTTTCCTACGCAAGGTTAATCCGCGTAGGGTTAGTCGGGCCTAAGCCGAGGCTGAGAAGCGTAGGCGATGGACAACGGGTTATTATTCCCGTACCGCTACTATGGAGGTAAAGGGGGGACACGGAAGGTTAGGTTGAGCATACCCATTGGACATGGTATGTCGTCCATTTTAGGTGAAGCCGGGGCAGGCAAATCCACTCCGGATGTTATAGCTGAGAATGGAAGGAAGTTGAGAGGAGACTCGATGCGATTCAACTGACGCCAAACCGTCAAGAAAAGCCTCGTTACCGTTGAGATAGCAGCGCCCGTACCGCAAACCGACTCTGGTAGGTAGGGATAAATGTCCCAAGGCGATCGAGATAACCTACGTTAAGGAACTCGGCAATCTAGCCCCGTAACTTCGGGAGAAGGGGTGCCTACTTCGGTAGGCTACAATAAATGGGTTCAAGTGACTGTTTAACAAAAACATAGGTCTATGCTAAAGCGTAAGCTGATGTATATGGGCTGATACCTGCCCAGTGCTGGAAGGTTAAGGAGAGGAGTTCGCGCAAGCAAAGCTCTGAACTGAAGCCCCAGTGAACGGCGGCCGTAACTATAACGGTCCTAAGGTAGCGAAGTCCCTTGTCGGGTAAGTTCCGACCCGCACGAATGGTGTAACAACTTGAACGCTGTCTTAACGTGGGACTCGGCGAAATTGAAATACCCGTGAAGATGCGGGTTCCCCGCAACTGGACAAAAAGACCCCGTGGAGCTTTACTACAACTTGGCATTGGGTCTGGGCTTGTTATGTGTAGGATAGGTGGGAGACTATGAAGCTGGGGCGCTAGCCTCGGTGGAGTCGACGTTGAAATACCACTCTTAATGATTCTAGACTCTAACCTTAGAGCAAGCTAAGGAACAGTGTCTGGTGGGTAGTTTGACTGGGGCGGTCGCCTCCTAAAAAGTAACGGAGGCGCCCAAAGGTTCCCTCAGGGTGGATGGAAATCACCCGTAGAGTGTATTGGTATAAGGGAGCTTGACTGTGAGACTTACAAGTCGAGCAGGGACGAAAGTCGGGCAAAGTGATCCCACGGTCCCGTGTGGAAGGGCCGTGGCTTATCGGATAAAAGCTACCCCGGGGATAACAGGCTTATCTTCCCCAAGAGTTCACATCGACGGGAAGGTTTGGCACCTCGATGTCGGCTCGTCGCATCCTGGGGCTGGAGAAGGTCCCAAGGGTCCGGCTGTTCGCCGGTTAAAGCGGCACGCGAGCTGGGTTCAGACCGTCGTGAGACAGGTCGGTCTCTATCCGTTGTGGGCGTTTGGAAATTTGAGGGGGTCTCTTTCTAGTACGAGAGGATCGAAAGGGACAGACCAATGGTGTGCCAGTTGTTCCGCCAGGGGCATCGCTGGGTAGCCAAGTCTGGTTCAGATAAACGCTGAAAGCATCTAAGTGTGAAGCTGGCCCCAAGATGAGATTTCCCACTCTGGTTCGCCAGAGGTAAGACCGCAGGTAGACTACCTGTTTGATAGGCAGCATGTGTAAGTATGGTAACATATTCAGCTAAGCTGTACTAATGGTCGAGGGCTTGACCTGTTTCAGAATTGATATTAGCGAAGTTCTTTTGACAACAAGAGAAGTAAAACAAGGCCCATAGATATATTTGTCTATGGGTTTTTTGTTTTCCGGAGGTTTTCTATCGTTGTCATGCTGGAGTCGTACATTAGCTATGCTAAGTATAAATGAAGGACGAATGAAGTCCCGATAAATCGGGATTTCGTTCCGCCTTGCCGGAACTCAACATCCTGGGTGGGGAAGACTGTTGTTTTATCTCCTCTCCCCGGATCCTTCGCTCCGATAAATCTTCGCTCCAGGATGACATATAGGGTATTGTCACTCTGAGTTCGTGGGGGCGAACGATGTAGTAAAATCTAATATTATCTAAAAAGGCAAAGGATATTTCTATTATACCGGTAGAGATTGCTTCGTCTTCCCTGCGGGAATGGACTCGCAATGACAGTTAGAATCCAATGTGATAAAAGTTCTATCATCAGCCTCGCTCCTTGTCTATAATAATTTTTATTACCAGATTAATTAAGGAGGTTTTTTAGATGACTGCAAAGAGTGTTACCGTTTATTCCACCCCGACCTGCCCGTATTGCGTGAGAGCAAAGGAATATCTGACAAGAAAAGGGGTTGCATATAAGGACGTAAATGTGGCTGTTGACAGAACAGGCGCGCAAGAGATGGTTCAGAAATCAGGGCAGATGGGCGTTCCCGTAATCGTCGTCGATGGAAAGGTGGTTATCGGCTTTGACGTAAGGGAACTGGACAGGCTGCTGGCGTAAATTATATGTCATTGCGAGGAGTACCGATATAGTCGGGACGACGCGGCAATCTCTGCCGATAAATAAGATAGAATTTATTCATGTTGCACTATGCGAGAAAGATTGCTTCGCCCCTATAAATTGGGGCTCGCAATGACAGAGTAAATGAAAAGAGGGGCTTTAGAGCCCCTCTGCTATTTTATACATATTATCGTAAGCCTTGCCGAAGTTGTTGCTCTTCGTCTCAAGCTGCTGACGGATAGCTCTCATCCTGCGAACGAATTCGTCTTTATCCTTGTTTTTGACAAGCTCCGTCCATTCAGCGGTATTTTTAAGGAATTGCTGCTGTAAATCCGGCAGCTGCGGCAGGTTCATCTGGAGCGAAGCATACAGTTCCGGGTCTTCTGAGATGACGCTTTCCACCAGCGTCCACAATACTTTATATGTGATGCCTCCGATAGATTCCATTTCTTTCAGCTTTTCCAGTCCGGCAAGACTGTCCGCCGAGACGATAGCGATAAAATGCGCCAGCCCCAGGATAACCGACATCATGCTGTCGTGCTCGGCAGGTGTCATAACCTGTACTCTGGCCTCTCTTTTTACCAGGAAATCCTCTGCCTTCTGCGCCAGTTTTGTCTCCTGCGGCGTCGTCGGCGTCAGCACGAAGTTCTGGTTGGCTAAACTGCGGGCGCCGGGGCCGAATACCGGGTGTGTCCCAAGCACCTGTCCATTTGTTATATAGCGGTGCATCAGGTCAACTGGGATTGTTTTTACCGACGTAATGTCGAATATAAGCTGTCCGAAGTAGGTATAGGGGCTCATCTGCTTTACGGTCTCTTCGAAGCAGTCTACCGGAACCGAGATAATCACGGCATCCGCCAGCTTGATATCCCCGATTTTTGTACTGACGGCGACATTCAGCTTTTTCTGAACTTCTTCCAGTTTTGTTTTGTTCCTGCCGATAAGGGTAACGGATTTGCCTTCCTGAACCAGCAGCCGTGCAAACCACTGTCCCATCTTGCCGGAACCGCCGATAATGGCTACCTTGTTTATATTTGTCATAGTTTTAAATTATTCCTATATCTCAAGCTATTCAGTAAAATGTCATTGCGAGGAAAGAGTCCCGACTTGTCGGGACGACTGACGCGGCAATCTCTATCGATTAACAGCAGTTGCTTTACCCTTTGTTCTATTCGTAAAAGATTGCTTCATTCTAATAAATCAGAACTCGCAATGACAGCATGACAGTCTAATCGCCGTTATTCTACCTGGCCTTAGGGTATGAACCCAACACCTTCAAGAATATCGTATAATCTTCAAGCTGCAGGAACATCTCTTTTATTTTAGAATCCAGCCGGTGCCCTTCGAAGTCCAGGTAAAAGTTGTAAACCCACGGTTTCTGGCGGGTAGGGCGTGATTCCAGCTTGGTCATGTTGATGTCTTTTTCCGCCAGCTGCTTCAGAAATTCATAAAGGGCACCCGGTCGGTGCTTTACGGAGAAAACCAGCGAGGTCTTGTCGTTCCCCGATGGCGGCGCATCCTCTTTGGAGAGAATGAAGAAGCGTGTAAAGTTATTGGGAGAATCCTCAATGCCGCAGTTGATGATATTCATGTTATATATGGTGGCGGCGCGTCTGCTGGCAATGGCGGCTCCGTCCATGATATTTTTTTCTTTTATCATCTTGACGCTGCCGGCGGTATCGTAGCTGGGAACCAGCTCGCAGTTCAGGTGTTTGATGAAAGCCTGGCATTGTCCCAGCGCCTGAGGGTGCGAATAGATTTTTTTAATGGAATCCAGCGATACCCCGTAGTTGGATATCAGGCAGTGTGATACTCTCAGCTCTGTTTCTCCGCAGACCTTAAGAGGAGAGTCAAGCAACAGGTCATAGGACTTGCTTATACTGCCTTCCATCGAGTTTTCCATCGGGATGATGCCGAATTGAGCCTCTCCCTGTTCTACGGCCCTGAAAACGTTTTCCAGTGTTTCGTAGGGCCTGAGCCTTATATCGGAACCGAAGAAATTTATGGCAGCCTCTTCGCTGTAAGCTCCCAGTTCTCCCTGGAAAGCGACAAAGGCACCCTGGATGCTCCTGGAGACGATGAATATCTGGCGGTAGATGCGTTCGATATCCACCTCTTTCAATCCTTTCTGAAGAGCCATTTCCCTGACCTTGTCTATGATTGCCTCTTCGCGCTGCCTGTCTTCGATCTGGCGGCCTTCTTTCTTTTTCTGTTCGCCGATTTGTTCGGCAAGACCGATTCTTTCCGCTATCAGTTCAACGATTTCCTTATCGATATTGTCTATTTGCTTTCTGAGTTCTTCCAGCTTCATTTTATTACCCTCGTTAGCAATCCTGCCCTTAGGGCAAAATCGCATAGTGTTAATGCCATCATCGCTTCGACAACCGGAACCGCCCTGGGGACAATACAGGCATCGTGCCTGCCCTTTATCTCCAGTTCTGCTCCGGTCATTTCTTTCAGGTCGACGGAGTTCTGTTTCTTAGATATGGATGGCGTCGGTTTTATGGCTACTCTTACTGTTAACGGCATGCCGCTGCTGATTCCGCCGAGTATTCCGCCGGCGTTATTGGTTTTTGTAATTATTTTGCCGTCCCTGATATCGAACGGGTCGTTGTTTGCGGAGCCTTTCAGGCGGGCGGCATTAAACCCGGCGCCGAATTCCACGCCTTTAACCGCCGGAATGGCAAACAGGGCTTTTGCCATGTCGCCGTCCAGGTTATCGAAAACGGGTTCTCCCAGCCCGGCCGGGACTCCTGTAGCAATGCCCTCTATAACGCCTCCGAGGCTGTCCCCGGCAGCTCTGGCATCTTCTATAGCGGTCATCATTTCGTCTGCGGCTCCGGTATCGGCACAGTGCAGCGGATTGCTGATTGCGTTTCGTCTTATATTGTCTATATCCTGCGGTTTGGCAGCTATTCCACCTATCTCTACGGTGTGGGCTACAATCTCGGTATCGATGATATTCAGCAACCTGCGTGCTACAGCGCCGGCCGCTACGAATCCGGCCGTGATTCTGCCGGAAAAGCGTCCGCCGCCGCGAAAATCGCCGAACCCCCCGTATTTGATGAAAGATGTATAATCGGCATGTCCCGGTCTCGGTATCCGTGTCCTGTCGTAGTCCTCCGAGTGAGCGTCCTTGTTCCATATAGCAAGGCATATCGGGGCGCCGGTGGTATATCCGTTGAAAATACCCGAGAGAATATCTATTTTATCTTCCTCGCTGCGCGGGGTAGAAGCTGCATTTGCCTTTGGTTTGCGCCTGTCCAGTTCGCACTGGATATCGGACTCGTTTATTTGCAATCCTGCAGGACAGCCGCCGATGATGATTCCGGTAAGTTTCCCGTGGCTTTCACCGAAACTGGTTACGGTGAAAAGCTTACCGAGGCTGTCAGACATCGTATTCTACCTTTGCGCCGAGGCTTTCCAGCGTTTTCCAGAACTGGGGATATGTCTTGGAAACGCATTCCGCTCCCTCTATGGTCGTATTGCCAATGGCCGCTCCCAGCAGGCTGAAAGCCATAGCGATGCGGTGGTCTCCGAAGCTGTCGATGGCTGCGCCGACCGGCTTCCCACCGGTAATGATAAGAGTATCTTCATCCTCGACTACGGGGATATTCATTTTCGCCAGCCCTTCCTTGACGGCTGTAACGCGGTTGGATTCCTTGAAGCGGGCACGGCGTACGCCGTAGAAACGGCTTTGTCCGTCGGCCATGGCGGCTGCAATAGCCATAGTGGGCAAGAGGTCGATGCAGTCGGTTAAATCCGCCCTGATAGCCCTGAAGTTGGAACGGCTGGCGGTAACCACTTCTTTTTTGTTCTGTATTGAGGCTCCCATTTTGCCCAGAAGGTTTACGATAACTCTGTCTGCCTGCAGGCTGTTAAGGTTGAGGTCGGTTACCTCGACGCTGCCTGTCATGGCGCCTGCCGCCAGCAGGTATGAAGCTGACGACCAGTCTCCCTCGACCGTATAATCGGCTGTTTTATACTGCCGGAAATCGCCTGTAAAGAATTGAAGGGTGGGTGAAGCGATGATATCGATGCCGAACTCTTTCATGCAGCCGAGAGTCATTTCTATGTAAGGCCCCGATTCGGGTGGAGTGGTCAGGCGGATGTTCAGTCCGGCTTCCGCCAGCGGGCATAAAAACAGCAGGGCGGAAACGAATTGTGAACTGACGTCTCCCGTCATGCTTACGGTCCCTCCCCAGAACTTCCCCTCATCGACGACAACCGTCGAATCTTCCATGTGGCATTTGATTTTCAATTTGTTAAGGGCTGTTATTAAAGGCTCGATAGGCCGTTTGGCAAGCGATGCGCTGGGAACGAGGCGGCATTTTCCGGGTATTATTGACGAGAGAGACGTCATAAACCTTAGCGTTGCCGCAGAATCCCGGCAATAGATATCGCCCTCCGGCGCGTGAAAACGGCCGCCGGTTACTTCCCAGTAGCCATCGTTCTTATCTATCCTGATGCCGACTTTCCCCAGTGCTTCGCTGGCGGCTTCCGTATCATCCGATATAAGCGGATTGATGATTCTGCTTTTGCCTTTTGCCAGCGCAGCGCACATCAGACTGCGGATAGTGTAACTTTTGGATGGAGGGACAGCTACTCTGCCGTGTAATTCGCTTTTATTAATTCTTACTTTCATTCTTCTTAACCTTATCTATTATTAAATCCGCGGTAGCTTCAATACCGAGGTTTGAAGAGTCTATTTTTATATCCGCAGCCCTGTCGTAGAACGGCTGTCTGAACTCCATAAGCTCCCTGATGGTTTGCGCCCTGTTGGTACTTCCGCTTAATAAAGGCCTGATGCCGCTGCCGGCGGAAACCCTTTTTTCGATGACATCGAACGATACCGTCAGTAAGACGATAACGGCGTTTTTCTTCAGTCTGTCGATATTTATTCTATTCAATACTATACCGCCGCCGCAGGCTATCACCTGGTTTTCCCTGGCGGCGATTTCCCTTGTGATATCTATCTCGAGCTGTCTGAAGGCGATTTCCCCATCGTCTTTAAAGATATCGGCAATGCTCTTTCCGGCTTTTTGTTCGATAAGTGCATCTATCTCGACAAAAGTTTTGCTTAGTTTTCTCGCAAGCGTTCTGCCGATGGTCGTCTTGCCGGTACCCATAAATCCTATTAAAGCAATATTCGTCTTCATATCCTCAATTTTAAACAATACATATACATATTATAATAACACGGCGGGCTTTAACAATACCAACCGTATATCAGTTTAGTTATACCGGCATTTTATTTTGTTAATTTTTCTTAATCATGCTGGTTTGGACAGCATATTTACGGCAGCTTTTTTCATAACGTCTGCAGGCGCCTTGATTCCTGTCCACAGTTCGAAAGATAAAGCACCCTGCCATATCAGCATGTCCAGCCCGCCGACAGCTACGGCGCCGGCTTTTTCGGCATCTGCCAGCAGTCTTGTCTTTTCCGGATTGTAAATAACGTCGAAAACCAGCATACCGGGTCTGAACAGTTCCTGCGGAACAAGTGTATTGTCTGTATCCGGGCTCATGCCGACGCTGGTGGCATTGACCAGGATATCTGCGTGGCTCAATACCGATTTAAGGTTGGTATTGTTCAGCTCCATTGCCAGAACCTTGCTTTTATTTATAGTCAGTTTCTCAGCCCATTCTATCTTCTGGCTGCGACTCAGAATAGCTATTTCAGCTCCCTGTTCCGCCAGTGTGAAAGAGATGGCTCTCGACACTCCTCCTGCGCCAAGTATTACAATCTTTTTCCCTGAAGGGGCTATGTCTTTTTCTGATAACGATTTGAGAAATCCTTCTGCGTCTGTATTATAGCCCTTGAGATAGCCGTTATCGTTGACAATCGTATTGATAGCACCGATTTTTTTCGCCATCGGTTCCAGTTCATCGAGAAGCGGAATAACGGAGACTTTGTGCGGGATGGTTACGTTCATACCGCGTAAATTCAGGCTTCTTAATCCCGATATGGCTCCCGGAAGGTTTTCAGGTGTTACCCTGAACGGGAGATAAATATAATCCAATCCGGTTTTTTTGAAAGCGGCATTGTGCATAGCCGGAGACATGCTGTGTTCCACAGGGTCTCCGATAAGGCCGCAGATTTGCGTGCCGGCAGAAATCTGCGGCATCATCTCGTCACCATCCGGTATATCTCGTGCAGTTCCCTTACGGTTATCTGCCCCGGGGCTGATTCAGTGCCTTTCTCGATGGATGCGTAGGTAAATTCGCCTCCCGCCAGCGGGCAGAGAATCCGGCTGGCAAGCCCCGATTCCCCCATGGCAAAAGCGATAATCCTTTTTCCGGGAAATTCCGGAATCAGGCGTAAAACGGTCAAATTGTCCTCAGGTTTTTGGGCGAAAGTGATTACTTTACATATATCGGCGCCGGCGGCAAGCTGTCTCGATACGATTTCTTTCATTTCGTCGAACGGAGGCGTCTCTTTGAAGTTATGCCACGATATCAGGCATTCAGCTTTATTTTTGATAACCGGCACGAGCTTGTTCAGCCCGGGAGTTGCCAGTTCGATATCTATGATATCTGCTCCCAGCGGAAGCGCTTTCATCAACTCCTCTATCCGGTGGTCTTCGTTGCCGTGCCAGCTGCCGCCTTCATCTTTCGAGCGGTTGCAGGCAATCCATGGTTTCGTCAGCCCCGATACCGTTTCCTGCCAGCCGTTGCCTGTCAGGTCAATGCGCACTTCGAACAGGTCTGCCATAGCAGACACCTGTGAAATGTCCGTATTCCTGTCTGTAATAGCTGCGCAGATACGCTTGTTTTTCATTTAGCCCCTATTGCCTCTTTGACGGTGGCAGTATCCACTTCACCGGTTATATAAACATCCCCTATATTGCGGGGCAGGGCGAACCTGATTTTCCCGCCTGTCGTCTTTTTATCATGTTGCATTGCCTGCAGGACGCGCTTTTTATCTATTTCCGGCATCCTCGTCGGCAGCCCGTAAGCCGATAGCAGTTTCTCGAGGTCTTTCAGTTCCCCTTCCCCGAATGTTCCCATGCTCCGGGAGATTCCGGCTTCGGCTATCATGCCGATGGCGACCGCCTGACCGTGGGTTATCTCCAGGTTGGAAACCGTTTCGATAGCATGTCCTATAGTATGCCCGAAATTCAGGATATTTCTCAAACCGGTGTCCCGCTCATCCTGCGTTACGATGCGGGCTTTTATACTGGCTGCACGGAAAACCATCTCCTCTATAACTTCTTCATCCAGTTTTTTTATTTTATCAAGTTTTTGTTTAGTAAAAGTAAAGAAAGTACCATCCCTGATAACGGCGCTCTTTATAACCTCGGACATGCCGTTGGCAAACTCCTTTTCAGGGAGGGTCTTCAATGTCGCCGTGTCGGAAATCACCAGTCTCGGCTGGTAGAATGTTCCTATTTTATTCTTGAGCTTCCCGTGGTCTACCGCCACCTTGCCGCCGATGCTGCTGTCGACCTGCGCCAGCAGGGTAGTGGGTATCTGCACGAAAGGCACCCCGCGCATGTAGGTCGATGCCACAAATCCGGTGAGGTCTCCGATGACTCCGCCTCCAAGTGCCAGGATGGGTGTACTGCGTTCGGCGAAACATTCAGTAAGTTCCGTATATAATCTGCCGGCAGTATCCAGCGATTTATATGCCTCTCCGTCGGCTACCGTCAGGATGGAAACGTTCAAACCCCTGTTTGCCAGTGTTTCTTTTAAACTGTCACCATATAATCTGCCGACGGTCGGATTGGTGATAACGACATATTTTGTGCTGGGGACGGTTTCATATAACAGGTCGGCCGCCCGTTCAAGCAAACCGCTGCCTATCAGGATGTTGTAGCTTCTATCTCCCAGTTCTACTTTTAATGACTTCATTTAATTTGTTTTCTTTTTATAGGGTGCGATTATTTTGCTGATTTGAAGCGATGCATCGACGACGTCTTTCAGTTCATCCGGTGTTATCATCTGTTTGCCATCAACAATCGCTTCCTTGGGATTATAATGCGACTCGATAACCAATCCGTGGGCGCCCGCGGCGATAGCGGCACAGCTCATATCGAATATCAGGTCGCGGCGCCCCGCAGCGTGGCTGGGGTCTACTATAATAGGAAGGTAAGTCTCCCGCCGGATTACGGGAACCGCTCCCAGGTCAAGAGTATATCTGGTATAGCTGTTGCCCTTGCCTACAGGGACGATGCCGCGTTCGCAGAGAATCACGTCCTTGTTGCCCTCGGCAACTATGTATTCGGAAAAAGACAGGAACTCCTCGACGCTGGCGCCGAAATGCCTTTTCAAAAGGATGGGTTTGCCGGTCTTGCCGACCCTGCTCAGCAGGTCCTGGTCGTACATATTCCTGGCGCCGATCTGCATTATGTCCACGTATTCGGCTATCAGTTCGGTCTGGGTTTCGCCTCTGACTTCGGTCATAACCGGCATTCCATACTCATGCCCGGCGGCGCGCAGCCATTCGAGCGCTTCCCTGGCTTCGGCTTCGCCACGCGAACCGAGCCCCTGGAATGAGTGCACCGAACTCCTCGGCTTGTATATTCCGCCTCTAAGTATCTGCGCTCCGGCAGCCTTGACCTCTTTTGCGATACGGAAAACCTGTTCCTTACTTTCTACGGCACAGGGACCGGCCATAATTACGGGTTCGTCTCCGCCGATGCGAACGTCTCCCACTTTAACGATGCGGCTTTCATCTTTCGCGATGAAAGGTTTGCTGTAATCACGGCTGATGAGTTTGTACGGGGTTTCCACCATTCTGGCTTCTTTTACCCCCGGCATAAGCGCCAGGTTGGTAAACGATATTTTGCTCTCGTCTCCGATGAGGCCGATAATCGTCCTGAATTCCCCCTGAGAAACATCGACTCTTAAACCGTGCTTTTTGATTTCGTCGATTACGTCGTCAATCTGTTCCCTGGTGGCGTCTTTTTCCATTATTATCATGTGACCTGTTCCTCCTGTCTCCTATCTATTCTATATCCTGAGTTCGGGTAATTTCCATACTTTTATAACAAAAAATCCTCCCGCCGGGAGGATTTTTTAAGATTTACTAAAATTTAACGCTCAAAAGACCAATCAAATACCCCCCCGGGCGCAACCCTGGTGCCAGGTAAACATATAATAGGCATAATAGGAGGTATTCTTGTACAACATTTATATTCCCTGATTTTCCTTTTCTATATACCGGGAATATATCACTGTAAAAAATATTTGTCAAGGAGGGGTATTTTCTGCTATTATATCTACCGAATTATTTATATATTTACGAGCTCAAGGTTATTGACACAGGGTTCGTTCCTGTGTTAGACTAAAATGCTGTTGCTAGCCACCTCAGCATTTGTAATTGGCTGGATAAACTTCTGGCCGATTCGATTGGCGAGTAAAGGATGAGCCAAAAGCTCATCCTTTGAAATTGTTTGGCTAAGGGGGATAAGTTGCCCACAGTTAATCAGTTAGTTAGAAAAGGACGTGTAAAGGGAACCAAGAAGACCAGGACGCCTGCTCTCAGGTTCACCTATAATTCGTTGAAAAACAGAATGGTCAAGGGGGGGGGCTCTCCTCAGAAACGTGGTGTTTGTGTTCAGGTGAAGACCACCACCCCGAAGAAACCTAATTCTGCATTGCGTAAAATTGCCAGAGTCAGGCTTACTAATCATATGGAAGTTACGGCTTATATCCCCGGCGAGGGGCATGAGTTGCAGGAGCATTCTGTAGTGCTTATTCGTGGCGGACGTGTTCCGGATTTACCCGGTGTCCGCTATCATATTGTAAGAGGAACACTGGATACCAGTGGCGTAGCTAACCGCAAGCAGGGGCGCAGTAAATACGGCAGCAAGCGGGAAAAGAAAGCTAAGGAAGCCTAGTAGGAGGAAGCATGCCAAGGCGGGCAATTGTCAAGAGGAAAGAAATTCAACCTGACTCCAAGTTTAATAATGTAATGGTCAGCAGGTTGGTGAATAAAGTGATGATTGGTGGTAAAAAGACTACCGCGGAGCGTGTTGTCTATGATGCCCTTGATATTATAGGCGAACGCGAGGGAAAAGAACCTGTCGGTGTTATGGAGGTGGGGTTGCGTAATGCCACTCCATTGCTCGAAGTTAAACCCCGCCGTGTAGGCGGTGCCACCTATCAGGTTCCTGTAGAAGTCAGGCCCGGCAGAAACACGGCTCTTGCCATAAGGTGGATATTAAAATCGGCCAAGGCAAGGTCCGGGAAATCTATGGCCGAGAAGTTGGCGGCAGAGCTTATCGATGCCTCCAAGGGGCAGGGTGCTGCGGTAAAGAAAAGAGAAGACACTCATAAGATGGCGGAAGCAAACAGGGCTTTCGCTCACTATAGATGGTAAATTATTGCCGAATGCAAGTACATTGAATACTGAAGTTATAGAAAAACAAGAACGAATAGCAACGGAGTCAAAAAAAGGAATTACAAGTATGTCTTCCAGAAGTTTTCCTTTGGATAAAATACGTAATATAGGGATTATAGCCCATATCGATGCCGGTAAAACCACTGTCACCGAGAGGATACTGTACTTCACCGGAAGAACCTATAAAATAGGTGAAACCCATGAAGGTACCGCGGTGATGGATTGGATGGAGCAGGAGCGCGCCAGGGGCATTACCATAACATCGGCTGCCACTACATGCCATTGGAAGGATATCCGTATCAATATTATCGATACGCCGGGGCATGTGGATTTCACGGCCGAGGTTGAGCGCAGTCTCAGGGTACTGGACGGCGGTGTGGTTGTTTTTGACGGGGTCGCCGGTGTGGAGGCTCAATCCGAGACAGTCTGGAGACAGGCAGACAGGTATTATGTACCCAGAATCTGCTTTGTTAACAAAATGGACAGAATCGGGGCTAACTTCGAGCGCTGTGTTTCTATGATAAAAGACAGGTTGAAGGCTAAACCCCTTGTGATACAACTTCCTATGGGTAAAGAAGATACCTTCAGGGGAGTTATCGACGTTATCGAAAAGAAAGCGTGGTTCATGAGCGGCAATCCTGATGACCATCCACAGGAAATGGATGTTCCTGAAAATGAGAAAGCCAGGCTGGATGAAGCCTATCGCGAGCTTATCGAAAGCCTGTCGGAATATGACGATAATATTATGAATTTGTATCTGGATGGCGGAGAAGTTACTCCGGCCGATATCAGGTCTGCCATCAGGCGGGTGGCTCTGGCAAACAAAGCCATTCCGGTTTTGTGCGGCAGTGCTTTGAAAAATAAGGGGGTTCCCTTCCTTCTGGATGCAGTGGCTGCTTATTTGCCATCGCCGCTTGATATGCCGGCTGTGGAGGGAAAGAAATTATCCTCGGATGAAAAGATTGTTTGTCCTGTTCAGGATGATGCACCCTTTGCCGCTCTGGCTTTTAAAGTAGTGGCTGACCCGTTTGTCGGGCGGCTGGTTTATCTGAGAATTTATTCCGGGAAAGTGAAGGCCGGTGCGCAGGTTTACAATTCAACGCGTGGCGAAAAAGAGCGTATCGGGCGTTTGTTGATAATGCATGCCAACAAACATGAAGAAATAGATGAAGCGGATGCCGGCTCGATAGTAGCGGCAATGGGGCTTAAGGATACTTTTACCGGAGATACCTTGTGCGATATTTCAAACCAGGTTTTGCTGGAATCCATCAAGTTCCCGACGCCGGTTATCTCTGTAGCTATCGAACCTAAAACCAGGGCCGATAGAGACAAGCTGGGTGAAGCTTTGCAGAAGATGACCGAGGAAGACCCGACTTTTAAAGTTAAATTTGATGACGAAACAGGGCAGACGGTAATTTCGGGTATGGGAGAGCTCCATCTCGATGTTATTGTCAGCCGTATAATGACTGAATATAAGGTGGAAGCCCAGGTCGGGCAACCGAGAGTTGCCTACAAGGAGACGATTACCGTTCCGGTTAAAGCCGAGGGCAAGTTCGTCAGGCAGTCTGGCGGTCACGGTCAATACGGACATGTCCGTATTGAGATGGAACCGCTGGAGCGCGGCGGTGGTTTCCAGTTTGTCGATACGATTAAGGGTGGTGTATTATCCAGGTCCTTTATTCAAGCTGCCGAAGAAGGAATCCGTGAAGCCATTGAAACAGGCGGAGTAGCCGGTTACCCTGTAATCGATGTAAAGGTGAATTTGTATGACGGCAGCTATCATGAGGTTGATTCTTCTGAAATGGCTTTCAAGATGGCCGGTTCGATGGCCTTCAAGGATGGCGTTAAAAAAGGCAAGCCCATAGTGCTGGAGCCTGTGATGAAATTGGAAGTGGTTACTCCTGGGCAGTTCCTCGGTGATATAATCGGGGATATCAGCTCACGCAGGGGTAACGTGGAAAATATAGAGACCTTCGGCGACACCATGACGATTCGTTGTCATGTCCCTCTGGCGGAGGTGTTTGGGTACACCACCAGCCTCAGGTCGATGACGCAGGGAAGGGCGACACATTCTATGGAATTCTACCGGTATCAAGAAATGCCGGCTCAATTGGCCAGCGAGTTAAAATCTAAGCTCGCCGGGGAAAGTTAGCTAGATCTGGAGCAAAATATAAATGGCAAAACAGAAAATACGAATTAAGTTGAAGGGTTTCGATCATAAAATACTGGATCAGGCAGCACAGCAGATAGTCGGTGCGCTGGAAAGAACCGGAGCGGTCACCGTCGGGCCGGTTCCTTTGCCAACCCGCATAAGAAGGTTCAGCGTTATCCGCTCTTCCTTCATCGACAAGGACTCCCAGGAGGCCTTTGAAATGCGAACTCACAAGAGGCTTATCGATATAGTCGAAACCACTTCCAAGACGATAGATGCCCTGACAAATTTAAATTTACCGTCGGGCGTTTCCATAGATATTAAGTTATAGAAGAGTAATAAATTATGATACATGGAATTATCGGACGCAAATTAGGGATGACCCAGCTTTTCAGGGAAGACGGAGTGGCAGAAGCGGTGACCGTTATAGATGCCAGCCCCTGCGCTGTGGTGCAGGTTAAGACCGTCGAAAAGGAAGGCTATAATGCCGTTCAGCTTGGCTACGGGAAGGCTAAAAAGCTGAGTTCTCCTTTAAAAGGACATCTTAAAGGAACAGGGGAATTCGATTGCCTGAGAGAATTCAGAATGGATGAGGTTGAGGGCATCAATGTCGGAGACAAAGTTGATGTCAGCGTGTTCCAGCCCGGCGATACGGTGGATGTTATCGGGGTATCCAAAGGAAGGGGTTTTGCCGGTGTTGTGAAACGTCACGGTTTTTCGGGCGGCCCCAAAACACATGGGCAATCGGACAGGTGGAGAGCCCCCGGTTCTATCGGTTCAGGTACCACTCCGGGCAGAGTCAAAAAGGGAATGCGAATGGCAGGGCGTATGGGCAACCAGAGGGTTACTGCACGTAATCTGATGGTGGTTAAAGCCGATGCCGAACGTAACATTCTTTTGGTCAAAGGGGCGGTGCCCGGTGCCAATAACGGAATAATACTTATAGGGAAATCAGGGAAATAAGATATGCAGATTCCAGTTTACAGTATGTCAGGGGAAGTAATTAAACAAATCGATATCAGCGAAGATGTCTTTACTGTTCCTTTTAACGAAGCAGTAGTGCATCAGGCAGTGGTAAGGCAGTTGGCGAATGCACGTCAGGGAACTGCATGTACGAAAACTCGCGGGGAGGTTTCCGGGAGCAACAAGAAGCTTTATCGCCAGAAGCATACCGGTAATGCCCGTGCCGGCAATATCAAGTCTCCGCTGCGCCGCGGCGGCGGTGTTGTGTTTGGTCCGAAACCGAGGAGCTACCAGCAGGCGATGCCCAAGAAAATGCGCCGTCTGGCTATAAGAAGCGTCCTCTCGGCAAAACTTAAGGATAATGAACTGATTGTTCTTGAAAATCTTGATTTCAGCCAACCCAGAACGAAAGAGATGGCAAAGGTATTGTCCGCTTTGAATATTAACGGCTCCGCTCTTGTAGCGACGGATGAAATGAGACTGAATGTTGTCAAGTCGGCGCGCAATATTCCCGAAGTGAAAACGGTACCTGCCAATCTGTTAAATGTAGTCGACATGACATCCCATAAAGTACTGCTGATGACCGAAGCGGCTGTTCGTCAGGTTGAGCAGTTGTGGGGCAAGGAGGGGGCCTAGTTATGCATCTTTATGAAGTATTGCGCGAACCCTCGATAACAGAAAAAGGCACAGTATTGCAGGCCGAGGGAAAATATGTTTTTAAAGTTGCCGATAAAGCGACGAAGCCGCAGATAAAGCAGGCGGTAGAGGTTGCCTTCAAGGTTAAGGTTTTGTCGGTTAATATAATAACGGTACACGGTGGCAAGAGAAGAATGGGCAGGCGGGAAATAATGGAACCGTCCTGGAAAAAGGCTATAGTTACTCTTCAACCGGGTGACAAGATAGAACTATTCGAAGGTGTTTAAGGAGATTATATAAAGTGGCACTTAAATCATATAATCCAACTTCTCCGGGCAGGCGCAACATGACCGGTGCGAGCTTCGAGGAAATAACCAAGAGCAAGCCCGAAAAATCGTTGTTATTGTCCGTCAAGAAGAGTGGAGGAAGAAATAACCAGGGTAAATTGACGGTCAGACATCGCGGCGGCGGTATGAAGCATCGTATCCGTATCGTCGATTTCAAGAGGGATAAAATCGGCATCCCCGGCAGGGTAGCTGCTATAGAATATGACCCGGGCCGTTCGGCTTATCTGGCTCTTATATTCTATGCGGACGGCGAGAAACGGTACATACTGTCTCCCGTCGGTCTGGGGGTTAACGATGTTATTAATACAGGGGAAGGTGCAGAGTTCAAGCCTGGTAACGCCATGCCCTTGAAGTTGATGCCGAGCGGTACCATGATTCATAATATTGAAACCATAACCGGAGGCGGGGCAAAGCTGGTACGCAGTGCCGGTACCGCTGCCCAGTTGATGGCGAAGGAGGGCGATTATACTTTGATTCGTCTGCCTTCCGGTGAGATGCGCCGTGTGCGCAGTGATTGTATGGCGACCATTGGCCAGGTAGGCAACATTGACCATCAGAATATAAAACTGGGGAAAGCCGGCAGAAAGCGGCTTATGGGTTGGCGTCCGACGGTCAGAGGTTCGGCGATGACTCCTCGTGACCATCCGCATGGTGGCGGCGAAGGCAGATCACCGATTGGTATGCCAGGTCCCAAGACTCCCTGGGGAAAGCCGGCTCTGGGTTATAAGACCCGCAAAGCCAAGTCTTCGGATAAGATGATTGTTAAGCGTCGAGGTAAATAAATAAAATGTCTAGATCAATTAAAAAGGGGCCTGCTGTTAATGCCAAGCTGATGAAGAAGGTGGAAGCAGCAATCTCCTCCAAGCAGAAGGTACTTATAAAAACATGGGCTCGCGGGTCCACGATATTGCCTGAGATGGTAGGTTTGAATATAGGGGTATATGACGGACGCAGGCATGTGCCTATCTTTGTGACAGAAAATATGGTCGGGCATAAACTCGGGGAATTTGCTCCCACCCGTACTTTTAGAGGGCATACTACCAAGGCTGATAAAGCAGCGAAGGCTGCGTAGCAATAATAAAGTATCAAAAAAATTAGTTAGGTTATAAGCAGGGTTAGAAATGAGAATTAAAGCAGTATCCAGGAATACAGGGTTATCGCCTCGTAAAGTGAGGCTGCTTATCGATATGGTGCGAGGAAAGAAGGTTGAGGATGCCCTTAACATACTGAAGTTTGCACCGACACCGCAGGCGAAGGTAGTGGCTAAAGCAGTGAAATCGGCGGCGGCTAATGCCGAAAACAACTTCCACATGGATCCTGCGGAATTAAAGGTCGTAACTATATACGCAGACGAAGCACAGAGTCTGAAAAGATTTCGCGCATCGGCTAGAGGCAGAGCAGCACGTTTTAATAAAAGATCTAGCCATATTACCGTTGTCGTTGCGGAGCAGGAGGCTTAATGGGACGTAAGGTTCATCCTTTTGGATTCAGAATTGGTACCACCAGGGATTGGCAGGCTAAATGGTATGCCGATAAACACTATGCAGATTTTTTGCAGGAAGATGTCAAAATCCGTCAGGCTGTTCGTGACAGGTATTCCGAAGCCGGAGTTTCCCTGGTAGAGATAGAACGGCAGGCAAATAAGGTATCGGTAACTATATATACGGCACGTCCCGGTATCGTTATCGGCCGCGGCGGACAGAGAGTCGATGAAGTAAGGCGTTTCCTTGAATCTCTTATCGATAAAAAAATACAACTTAATATACAGGAAATCAGGCAGCCCGAACTGGATGCCTATCTGGTAGCCAGGTCGATAGCTGAACAGATCGAGCGGCGTGTAGCTTACCGCAGAGCGATGAAGCAGGCGATTTTCCGTACGTTGCAGGCCGGGGCGATGGGCATGAAGATAAAGTGCTCCGGAAGGCTGGCGGGTGCTGAAATTGCACGCAGCCAGATGATGCATCAGGGAAGAGTTCCTTTGCATACTTTAAGAGCCGATGTGGATTATGGGTTTACAGAAGCGCATACTACCATGGGGCGCATAGGTGTTAAGGTGTGGATATACAGGGGAGATGTTCTTCCCGAAATCGGTGGTGCAGTTGAGGAATCTTCTGTTGAAATGCCTGTTGGAGAAGATGTTTTTGAAGAAAAGATAGTTGCCGGTGAGGAGCCTGCAGTTGTGGAGGAAGCAGCGGAAAAGCCGAAAGCCAAGCGTGCTTCTAAAGCCAAAGCTGTCGAAAAAGATGAGACTGAAGAGCAAAAGAGTCAGGATGAGGCAGGTAAAGTTGCTGAAGCTCCTGTTGAAGAGACCGATAAAGTGGTTAAACCCAGGGCCAAGCGAAAAAACAAGGTCGATGAAGATAGTGAGGAAGTAGCCGAGAAACCGGCGAAACCCAGAGCAAAGAAAAAGGATGTGGCTGAAGAGGCTTAGTCTCCGAGGCAATAGATAAAGGGGAAACCGATGTTACAACCGAAACGGGTGAAGTTCCGCAAGAGTCATAAAGGGCACCGTCGTGGCATGGCTCATTCCGGAGCTACGATATTATTTGGTGATTTTGCTTTGCAGGCTGTAGAGCCGGCGTGGATAACCGCCAGGCAAATTGAAGCTGCCAGGCGTGCTATGGTTCGTTACATCCGTCGTGGTGGTAAGGTATGGATACGTATTTTCCCTGACCATCCTGTTACGGCTAAACCTGCTGAAACCAGACAGGGAGGCGGCAAAGGTTCTCCCGACCACTGGGTGGCAGTTGTCAGGCCGGGGAGAATATTATTCGAACTCGGTGGCGTGCCTGAGGATTTGGCCAAAGAAGCCATGCGTTTGGCAGCATATAAACTGCCTATTCATACCAAGTTCTTAGTCAAGGATAGCGGCGCTGAAGCCGCTGCAGACTCGGGACAGAAGGAGTTAACTCAAGTTGAAAGTTAAGGAATTACGAGCGCTTGGGGATGAGGAATTGAAGAAGAAGCTGGATGAAGCTTATAAGGAGTTCTTTACCCTGCGTTTTCAGGCTGCGACCAAGCAGTTGAAGAACCATCGCGAGCCCCCCAGGGCTAAAAAAGAGATTGCTCTGTTAAAAACTATTATACGTGAAAGGGAACTGGGGATAAGGTAGGAATGACCTATGGAAACGAATAAAAAAGTCAGGGTAGGCCATGTAGTTGGCGTTAAGATGCAAAAAACGGTTATCGTAGAGATTGAATCGTTGAAGCACCATCCTTTATATGGAAAAACCTTAAGAAAAGTGGTCAAATACAAGGTCCACGACGAGAATAATAGTTGTAAACCGGGCGACAAGGTTAAAATAATCGAAACCCGCCCCCTTTCCAAAGAGAAGAGGTGGAGGGTGGCAGAGATAATTACCAGAAAAGAAGTAGCTGAGGTTAAACCTCAAGAAATAATCTAAAAGGGATATACTTAGATGATTCAAACCTATACCAGGCTTAAAGTTGCAGATAATACCGGTGCCAGACAGTTGATGTGCGTTAACGTCCTCGGTGGTACGGGAAGAAAGTATGCCGTAGCTGGTGATGTTATTGTGGCTGCGGTGAAGAAATCTATTCCGGATGCCCAGGTAAAAGCGGGGGAAGTGGTGAAGGCTGTCGTTGTGCGTTGCGCATGCCCGTACAGGCGTCCGGATGGGTCATATATAAAATTCGATGAAAATGCGGCAGTTATACTTGCTGATGAAAGCAATCCCAAAGGGACCAGAATCTTTGGCCCGGTAGCCCGGGAACTGAGAGATAAGAATTTTACAAAGATTATCTCGCTGGCACCCGAGGTATTATAGGGAGTTATTTATAGAGATGAATATCAGGAAAAATGATACTGTTCTGGTGATTGCCGGAAAAGACAGGGGTAAAAAGGGGAAGGTAAGATTTGCTTTTCCCAAGAAAAATCGGATTATCGTCGAGGGGATAAACTTTATAAAAAGGAATGCCCGGCCAACCGGTCAGGCAAGGCAGGCTGGCATTATCGAGCGTGAAGAATCCATCAATATTTCGAATGTCATGTTGCTTTGCGGAAAATGTCATAATCCGGTGCGTATCGGTTTTAAGACTCTGGAGGATGGCAAGAGGGTTCGCTATTGTAAGTCCTGCCAGGAGGTGATTGATTAAATGGCGGCGCTTAAAGAGAAATATAAGAATGAAGTTGTTCCGGGATTGATGGAACGTTACGGTTATACCAATGTTATGCGTGTTCCGCGCCTTGAAAAGGTTGTTTTGAATATAGGCCTCGGCGAGGCTATCGCCAATGCCAAGGCGATGGAAGCTGCCGAAAGAGATCTGGTGGCTATCTGCGGACAGCATCCGGTCATCACCCGTTCCAAGAAGTCTATTGCTGCCTTTAAATTAAGGGTAGGGATGCCAATAGGCTTGAAGGTAACGCTACGTGGAGAGCGGATGTACCATTTCCTTGATAAGCTGATGAACGTTGTTCTGCCGCGTATCAGGGAATTCAACGGTGTGTCGCGGGATGGTTTTGACGGTTTTGGTAATTATTCGCTGGGTTTTAAAGAACAGACCGTTTTCCCCGAGATCAGTTTTGAAGCCGTAGATAAATTGAGGGGATTGGAGATTACCATTGTTACCAAAGCCAGAACGGACGAAGAAGGCAGACAACTTTTAGAAATGCTGGGGATGCCTTTTACGAAAGAGGAAGAATAAGTGGCTAAGAAATCGAAAATTGCAAAATCAAAACGCACTCCCAAGTTCGGCGTACAGCAACATAACCGTTGCCGTTTATGCGGCAGGCCGCACGCATATATCCGGATGTTCGGTGTATGCCGTATATGTTTCAGGAAGCTGGCCCTTAACGGGCAGGTTCCGGGAGTAAGGAAAGCCAGCTGGTAAACAGCCTGGTTAAATGTAAAAATAAGGAGTACAGGGGATGGCTGTCACAGATCCAATTGCAGATATGTTAACACGAATACGCAACGCCGGCATGGCGCGGCATGATTCGGTCCCTATACCATCCTCAAGGATGAAGCTGTATATCGCTAAAATCCTCAAGCAGGAGGGTTTTATCGCTGACTATGAGGTAATCGGTAGCCGTACGCAGAGGCAGATAAAAGTAATTCTGAAATATGTTGACAAGAACCAGCCTATTATTTCAGGGTTGAAGAGGGTAAGTAAACCCGGTTTGAGGGTTTATGTCCAGAGCACTGAAATCCCTCGTGTTTACGGCGGATTGGGAATTTCTATAATTTCTACGTCCAAGGGTGTTATGACCGGCAAAAAAGCCTGGCACCAGGGTGTTGGCGGCGAGCTTTTATGCTATGTCTGGTAAAGAAATCTTGAGGTATGATTATATATGTCTAGGATAGGTAAAATGCCAATAGCTATGCCTAAGGGTGTAGCGGTTAAAATTGAAGGTAACAGGGTTGTTGTAAAAGGTCCTAAGGGTTCTTTGGAGCGTAGCTTCAGTCCCGAAATGACAATTGCTATGGACGAAGGAGTTCTTAAAGTGACCCGTCCCAGCGATGAAAGGCAACATCGTGCCCTGCATGGATTGACCAGGACTCTGCTGGATAACATGGTAAAAGGTGTCAGCGATGGTTTTGAAAAGAACCTTGAAATCGTAGGCGTTGGTTACCGTGCCGAAATGTCAGGGCAGAAACTGGTATTACGCATCGGTTTTTCGCATGCCGTTGAAATTGTTCCGCCCCCAGATGTTGCCATTGTAGTGGACGGGCAAACCAAGATAAAAGTACAGGGCATCGACAAGGAAAAGGTCGGGCAACTGGCAGCGGAAATTCGTGCCGTGCATCCGCCTGATCATTACAAGGGCAAAGGTGTCAGATATGCCGGGGAGTTTGTACGTATTAAGGCCGGCAAGACTGGTAAAGCCGGAGGGGGTAAGAAGTAGTGAGCAAAGATGTAGCTAGAACGGCACGTTATAAAAGGCATGCCAGGGTTAGAGCTAAAGTAAGCGGGACGGCAGATAGGCCACGCCTGTGTGTATATCGCAGTTTACAGCATATTTATGCTCAGGTTATTGATGATGTTCAGGGGCGTACCCTTGTATCGGCTTCGACTGTTGACCCTGAAATTGCCAAGGATATGAATGGAAAGAAAAAATCGGATCAGGCTGAAGTGGTCGGTCTTTTAGTAGCCAGGCGGGCATTGGAAGCCGGAATAACGCAGGTAGTGTTTGACCGTGGCGGCTATAAATATCACGGCAGGGTCAAGACTCTGGCTGATGCGGCTCGCAAGGGCGGAATAAAATTCTAAGGAAGGGTTATTAAAGTGACCAAGAAGCTTGTAATAAAAAATAGAATAGACCCGTCGGAAATGGTATTAAACGATAAATTGATTTATCTTAACCGTGTTTCCAAGGTTGTTAAGGGCGGTAAGCGCCTCAGTTTCAGCGCTCTTGTAGTAGCCGGCGACGGCAACGGGCATGTGGGCATCGGAACGGGCAAATCCGCTGAAGTTCCGGATGCTATAAACAAAGCAGGGGCTGTTGCCAGGAAGAATTTGATTAAGATTACATTATCCGGTACTACCATTCCTTATGAAACTGTTGTTAAATACGGGGCTGCCAAGGTTCTCTTGAAACCGGCTTCACCCGGTACCGGTATTATAGCCGGCGGCAGCGTTAGGGCGGTGGTAGAGGCAGCCGGCATAAAAGATATTCTAACCAAGTCGCTGGGCAGTGCCAACAAGACCAATGTGGCCAAAGCAACTCTGCTGGGGCTCAGTCAGCTTAAGAATACCAAAGATCAACTGGCGCGCCGCAAGGGTGTCCTTCCTGAGATGCCGGAACCGCAGGAGGTTGCCAATGACTAAATTACGTATAACACTGGTTAAAAGCGGTATCGGTTATGCTGAAGACCAGAAAAGGACTTTGTCCGCTCTGGGTTTTAAACGATTAAATCAGAGTGTGGTGCTTGATGATTCTTACGCCGTCAGGGGTATGATTCAGAAAGTAAGGCATCTGGTTAAAGTGGAGGAAGCAAACTAGTGAGGCAGGATTTACTATCACCGGCAACGGGGTCAAAGAAAGACCGCAAGCGCGTCGGCCGTGGGAACGGCAGCGGGCATGGAACATATTCGGGCAGGGGTTGCAAAGGGCAGAAAGCCCGCACCGGAAACAATAAGGTCAGGCCCGGCTTTGAAGGCGGACAGCTGCCTTTGATTAAACGTCTCCCGCGCAAGCGCGGTTTCAACAATATATTCAGGGTAGAATATGAAGAAGTTAACCTTAGCCGCCTCAATGTTTTTGAGGCTGGCAGCGAAGTGACATCAGATAAAATGGTAGAGGCCGGAATTATTAAAAATACCAGAAAACCGGTAAAAGTTCTTTCGCGTGGGGATTTAAAGCATTCCATCACGGTCAAAGCAGATAAATTTTCAGCGGCTGCAAAAGCCAAGATAGAGGCTGCCGGCGGTACGGCAGTGGAGGTAACTAATGGCTAGACCGAAGCTTCTGCAGGCAACTATCGATGCCTTCAGACTGCCCGATTTAAGGCGGCGGCTTCTGGTAACGTTCGGGATACTGGTGGTATTCCGTCTGATTGCACATGTTCCTCTTCCAGGAGTGGATTCCACCGTACTTGCGGCATTGTTCGAGAACAATGCCATTCTGGGTATGATGGATCTCTTCAGCGGCGGCGCGATGAAGAATTTCAGCGTGGCTGCTATGGGTGTTTATCCGTATATCACGGCTTCTATCATCATGACGGTTATGACGCCTGTCATTCCTAAATTACAGGCATTATCCCAGGAAGGGGAAACAGGCAGGAATAGAATCAATCAGATAACGCACTGGTTGACGATTCCTATGGCAGGGTTGGCCGGTTACGGTCAGCTGGCTGTTTTACAGAATGCCGGGGCGGTAGCTGTTTCCGACACGCTTTTAACGGTAGCCATGATTATGACGATGATAGCCGGGACAATGTTCCTGGTATGGCTGGGAGAACAGATTACCGAATATGGCATTGGCAACGGTATTTCGATTATAATTTTTGCCGGCATCGTTGCCGGTTTGCCTGAGATGATAGGTGATTCCGTTCTGGCAGCTCAACAGGGGCAGGTCGGCGGGTTAATCGTGTTCTTCCTGGTTGGATTGGCTACGACCGTGCTTATTGTTATATTCACTGAAGCTCACAGGCGTATACCTGTGCAGTATGCCAAGAGCGTCTTCAAGAGCGGGCGCATGTACCGGCAGTCTGGGGCAAGCCATATCCCGTTGAGGGTTAATACCGCAGGTATGATACCTCTCATCTTTGCCATGGCACTGGTGATGTTCCCGGGAATCATAGGCAGTTATTTCCAGGATACGGAAGCTCAGAACTTCTGGTACTGGGTGGTGCAGATATTCAGTTCTGACACGGCCTTACCTTTAGGTTTGATATACTGGGTGTTGTATTTTATACTGGTATTTGCTTTTGCGTTCTTTTACACTATGGTTATATTCCAGCAGCAGGACCTCCCCGGTGTGCTTCAAAGGCAGGGAGGGTTTGTTCCAGGCATCAGGCCGGGTAAGCAAACGGCAACTTATCTGAGCGGAGTTATAGAACGCATTACCTGGGGCGGAGCGCTCTTTTTGGCTGTTGTAGCTATCATGCCGTTTATCGTCAGCCAGGTAAGTAGCGTTACTACCCTTACGTTGTCCAGTTTCGGTATGATTATCGTTGTCGGGGTTGTTCTGGATACCATGAAACAGATGGAAGCCCAGCTTTCGATGCGACGTTACGAAGGCTTTATTAAATAGGAATAAAGGCGGAATAAAGGTTGTATATTGTATTCCTGGGTGCTCCTGGGGCAGGTAAAGGAACACAGGCTGCCAGCGTCGCGGCGGAATTCGGTCTGGTGTCTATCGCATCAGGGGATTTGTTCCGGCAGGCAGTCGAACGCGGAGACGAACTGGGTAAAAAAGTTAAGGAATATATGGAAAAGGGGATTCTGGTCCCCAATGAGATAACGGTGCAGATGGTTTTAAATAAGCTGGCTGCGCCTGAAAGCCAGAACGGGGTTATTCTGGATGGCTTTCCCAGGAATCTGGCGCAGGCTGAAGCACTGGATGAAGCTTTCAGAAAGCAGAAGAAGGATATCGATAAGGTAATATATATAAAAGTAGAAGAGAAAGAACTGGTACGGCGGTTAAGCGGGCGCTGGGTGTGCCGCAGCTGCCAGGCACCGTACAGCATCGAGGGAACTTTGACTCAGGAGCAGAACAGGTGCCCCAAATGCGACGGCGAGCTTTATCAGAGGCCCGATGATAATATAGAAACGATTAGAAATCGTCTCGAGGTCTATTTTAGCGAGACCGCTCCTCTGATAGAATATTACAGGAACTCGGGAAGATTGATCGAGGTGGATGGTGAAGGGGAAGTGGCGGAGATTACAAAAAGGATTACGGAAGCTCTCCGTAGAAAAGACTATAATTAAACTATGAGTATTAAATTGAAATCCGAAAAGGAAATCGCAACTATGCGAGAGGCCGGGCGGATTGTAGCTGAAGTATTGCAAGTGCTTAAAAATAGCGTACAACCGGGGATGAAAACAAGGGAACTGGATGTGATAGCTGCAAGGGAACTGAAAAGGCTGGGCGCAAAGCCATCTTTTAAGGGATACTATGGTTATCCCGCCAGCCTTTGTGTTTCGGTAAACGATGAAATTGTGCATGGTATTCCCGGCGATAAAATTATCAAGAACGGCGATATCGTTTCTATGGATGTAGGGTCGATATATGAAGGTTTTCAGGGTGATGGAGCCATAACTGTAGGAGTGGGGGAAATCAGCCAGAAGGCTATGGAGTTGATGCAGGTTACCGAGGGGTCTCTGGCGGCCGGAATTTCTGCTGCCCGTGACGGAGCCAGATTGGGCGATATCGGAGCTGTCATACAGGAGTATGTCGAATCGAGAGGTTTTACGGTGGTTCGTGAATATACCGGGCACGGCATCGGCAGGCAGATGCACGAGGATCCGCTGATTCCCAATTTCGGCACTCCGGGGACAGGAATCGAATTAAAAAAAGGAATGACGCTGGCTATCGAGCCGATGGTCAACATCGGGGACTGGCGTACCAGGCCGGGTAAAGACGGATGGGTGGTATATACCGCAGACGGCAGTTTATCGGCGCATTTCGAACATACTGTTGCTATTACCGATGGTGAGCCTGAGGTGCTCACCGTATTATAAGGCTGGGAATTATGGCTAAAAAAGAGGCGATTGAGGTTGAAGGCGTGGTGGTCGAGGCTTTGCCGAATGCTACGTTCAATGTGGAACTGGCGAACGGGCATAGAGTTTTAGCCCACATTTCTGGTAAAATAAGGGTACACTACATTAGAATATTACCTGGTGATAAGGTGTTGATTGAGTTGTCTCCCTACGATTTGAACCGCGGGAGGATAACTTACCGTTTGAAATAAGCGGCTTATCCTGAGCAAGGTTAGTAAGAGGTTATAATGAAAGTTAGAGCATCAATTAAAACACGGTGTGAAAAATGCAAGATAGTTAAAAGGCGCGGCGTGGTGCGGAATATCTGCACCAATCCCAAGCATAAGCAGCGTCAGGGTTAGACGGGTGTCTATAAGGAGGAATGAATGGCACGTATAGCCGGGGTTGATATCCCTAAGAATAAACAAATTAAATATGCATTACAGTATATTCACGGCATTGGTCCCGCCTACAGCCAGAGGATATTGGAAAAGGCCGGTATTGACCCTGTGACCAAAACTGATGACCTGACGGAAGCGGAGAATAACCGCCTGCGTGAAATAATCGACCGTGAGTATATAGTCGAGGGTGAACTCAGGAAAGAAGTCACTTTAAATATTAAACGCCTGATAGACATCGGGTCTTATCGCGGTTTGCGGCATCGCCGTAATCTTCCGTCGCATGGACAGAGGACGCGAACCAATGCCCGTACCAAGAAGGGCGAGAAGAAGACAGTGGCCGGCAGAGGACAGAAGCGCGGCATGGCTAAGACGTAGAATTAAGGGAGAAACAAAATAGATGGCACCTAACAAAAAGGCAAAAACAAAAGTCAGTAAAAAAGACCGTAAGTCTATTCCGAGCGGAAGGGCTTATATACAGGCAACTTTTAACAATACGATAATATCTTTGACCGACCCCGCGGGTAATGTTATTTCCTCTTCGAGTGCCGGCGCCGCCGGTTTCAAGGGGTCGCGCAAAGGCACTCCGTTTGCGGCGCAGATGGCGGCTACCAATGCTGCTCATAAGGCTATGGAGCACGGCTTGCGGCAGGTGGATGTATATGTTAAAGGACCAGGCAGCGGTCGTGAAGCGGCTGTGCGCGCATTGCAGGCTTCGGGGTTGTATATTACCAGTATCAGGGATATAACTCCCATACCGCACAATGGCTGCCGTCCGCCCAAAAGGAGGAGAGTCTAAAGAATGGCTAGATATAACGAGGCAGTTTGCCGTCTGTGCAGGCGCAGCGGCGATAAGTTAATGCTTAAAGGCAGTAAATGTATTGCCAAATGTACGCTGGACAGGCGTCCCAAAGCCCCCGGCCCTCAGCTTGGGCGTCGCCGACGTCTTTCTGACCGCGGTGAACAGCTGCGTGAAAAGCAGAAGGTGCGTTACAGTTATGGCATTTTGGAGAGACAGTTCAGGCGTATATTCGCAGAAGCCGAAAGAAAAACCGGCATCACCGGCGAGAATCTGCTGGTTTTACTTGAAAGACGTCTTGATAATGTGGTTTATCGTCTTGGATTTGCCGATTCCAGAGCCCAGGCCCGCCAGCTGGTTCAGCACGGGCATATCGAGCTTAACGGGAAAAAGACCGACATCCCTTCCTGTTTTGTAAAAGAAGGGGATGTTATAAGCTGGCATGGCAAGAGTGTCAAGAGCGAATACTATAAAATGGTAGCCAAAGGTATCGGAAGCAAGGCAGTTCCTGGCTGGTTGAACCTGGATAAGGAAAAACTCGTTGGTAAGGTTTTATCTTTGCCGACGCCCGATGATATCGATGCGAAATATAATATAGCGTCTGTAGTTGAGTATTACTCAAGATAGGCGGGCTGGCAAGGAGGTGGCGTTTGTTTGGTTTAGCTGTTTCTAATATAGAATGTTTGGAAAGTAATGATAAATACGGGCGTTTCGTAGTCGAGCCGCTGGAGAAGGGGTTCGGAACTACGATTGGCAATGCGTTGCGCCGTGTACTTTTGGGATATCTTCCCGGTGCCGCCGTTACCAGAATCAGAATCGAAGGGGTTCAGCATGAGTTTTCTCCCATCCCCTATGTAAAAGAGGATGTGCTGGAATTTATACTCAATGTCAAGGCATTGCGTTTGAAGTCGCTTTCGGACAGACCTGCCAGGTTATCTCTGGAAAAACAAAAAGAAGGTCCTATCTACGCAAGCGATATCAACCCGTCGACAGATTTTGAAATCGTAAATCCCGAGCTGTATCTGGCTACCGTGGATTCGCCGGAAGCACGCTTCTATGTGGATTTCGATGTGGAAATCGGCATGGGTTTTAAGGCTGCCGAGTCGACTGACAATCTATCTGTGGGGACTATTCCCATCGATGCTATTTTTACGCCGGTTCGCAAGGTCAATTACGATATACAGCCGATGCATGTCGGCGAGACCACCAGCCGTGAACGTTTATACCTGGAAATCTGGACGGACGGAACGATTGCTCCTTCGGATGCTATGAGCAGTGCCGCATCTATCCTGGTTGAGCAGATAACGCCGTTTGTCGAATACAGCAAGGTTTCCCAGATTGCCGAAGAGAAAAAGGCCTTGCGGGCTTCGATACCTCAAGACCTGTTCAATATGCCTGTAGAGCAGCTCGACCTTTCGGTCAGAGCAATGAACTGTCTGCGCCGCAGCGGCATCAGCACGGTGGGAGAGCTCGTCAGTACCGGGGAAAAGGAACTGTTGGGATTACGCAATTTCGGGCAGAAGTCGCGTCAGGAAGTACAGGACAGGCTCAAGGCACTTGGGCTGAACTTCTCTATCAGTATGGAAGGAGAAGAAGACGAAGAAGAGGATTCTGCTCCTAAAAAGAATAAAAAGAAAGAATCTGCCGAGTAGGTAACAAGCAGGAAGAGGCAAAAATGAGGCATAATGTAGCTGGAAGAAAGTTCGATAGGGATTCGTCTCACAGGAAAGCGATGTTCCGCAATCTGGTGACCGATTTATTGGACTATGAAAAGATAGTAACTACCGAGGCCAAGGCAAAAGAAATCCAGGGTCTGGCTGAAAAAACCATCACACTTGGGAAGCGTAATGACCTGGCTGCCAGGCGCCAGATGTTAACATTCGTTTACGATTCCAAGGTAGTGGACAAGGTATTTACGGATATTGCACCGAGGTTTGCACAACGTCAGGGCGGATACACCCGTATTACCAAACTGGGTCCGAGACAGGGTGACGGGGCTAGCATGGTTCAACTGGAGCTGGTTGAGAAAGCCAAGTAGTCCGTTTTATTAAAATTTGAATAAAGGTTATAGATAATGGGGGAGGGTTTCTCTCCGGTAGATAGTGAAATCAGAAGGCTGGTTCTGATTGTTGAATACAGGGGAAGCAACTATTTCGGGTTTCAGTTGCAGTTGAATCTTCCCACCGTACAGGGTGAACTGGAAAAAGCGCTGTACCGGTTAACCGGTGAGAAAACCAGGGTTTCATCGGCCAGCAGGACGGATACGGGAGTACATGCAAAAGAGCAGGTAGTCAGCTTTAAAACGAAGTCGGCGATAGTGCTCGACAAGTTTATAAGCGGTTTGAATTATTATCTGCCGGTTGATATAGCAGTTAAGGCGGCTTACAGGGTTGAAGATTCATTCAACGTGAGAAGAAAGGCTGTGAGCCGGGAATATAAATATTACATATTGAACAGCCGGGTGCGTTCTCCGATGTGGGAGGATTATTCCTTCCTTGTCAGCGGAGAGCTGGATATCGAGGCGATGAGTAAAGCGGCTCGGCAACTTGTCGGTGAGCACGATTTCGCTTCGTTTACCAGCAACCTGGGGGTGGAATTAAAAAGTACGATACGGCGTGTTTATGAAGCCTGTTTTGACAGGGATGGAGAAATGGTCATCTTCAGTATAAAAGCCAACTCATTCCTGCCGCATCAGGTACGTAACACAATCGGAGCTCTTGTCAGGGTCGGGCAGGGAAAGATGACGGGGGAAGAGTTTCATAGTATAATGGATGCGAGAAAACTTGGTTTGGCCGGTCCGGCGGCTCCTGCCAGAGGATTGTGCCTTATGAAAGTTAATTATAATAAATCCTTAGGGGAAGAAAATAGTGAATACATATAGTGCAAAAGCTTCGGATATTAAACGGGAATGGCATGTTATCGATGCTACCGACCAGGTGCTGGGTCGCCTGGCTACGGAAGTTGCCCGTTTGCTTATGGGTAAAAACAAGCCAATGTTCACCCGTAATATGGATACCGGTGATTATGTGGTTGTCATCAATGCAGGGAAGATACGCACCAGCGGTAACAAGGGGACAGGGAAGTTCTATTACAGGCATTCCGGTTACCCCGGTGGTTTCAAGGTAACTTCTCTGGATGAGATGCTGAAAACCAAGCCGGAATTTGTAATAGAGCATGCTGTTAAAGGGATGTTGCCGCGCAACCGTCTCGGCGCCAGCATGATAAAGAAATTGAAGGTTTATGCCGGGGATGCTCATCCCCATGCAGCGCAGGTAGCTGCTAAAAAATAAATCGGTTGAAAATTTGTGAGGGGAGCTTTGAAAAAGAAGACTTATTCGCAGGGAACAGGCAGGCGTAAAACAGCCGTCGCCCAGGTGAGAATCGCACCGGGTAGCGGAGAAATATTGATAAACGGGATGCCCTATGAAGAACGGTTCGTCCGTTTCGAACATCGTCAGGCTATCGTAAAACCGCTGATGGTTACCGAAACAATGGGCAAATTCGATGTTTCCGTAAAGGTTGACGGCGGCGGTGTTTCCGGACAGGCCGGAGCCATATCGATGGGTATATCGCGTGCCCTGTTAAAAGAAGACGAGACTTTTAAGGCGGCATTGAGAGGGGATGGACTGCTGACGCGTGATTCACGTGCCAAGGAGAGGAAGAAACCCGGGCTCAAGCGTGCCCGCAAGGCGCCTCAGTATACCAAGCGTTAATATCCTGCGATTTTATTCGGAAGAGAGAAGGCTGCAAGGCTATGGCTTTGCGGCCTTTTTGTTTTTTGGAATATCGAGGAGCGTTCCACTCCGTTTGTTTTTGCGAGGACGCCGCAGGCGGACAAAGCAATCTTTTTCGAATAGACCTCAGGGCAGTATTAAAAAAATCGGTAGAAATTGCTTCGACTTCTTCGTCATAATCAGGATACGCAGATACTGTCATTGCAAGGAAGTCCAAAATTAAAATCCGTTCGTGGTGAGCTTGTCGAATCCATAGCGGATTGAAAATTAATTGAATGATTTGCTCTGATAAATCGAGATTTCTTCCCCCTCCAGATTCTTCAGTCACCCCCTGTGACTTCAGAATGACGGGTAGCGGGTTGTCATGCCGAATTCGTGGGGGGACGAATGAGGCATCCGGGGGTTGGGTGGAAAAAGTTTTCGACAAAATCCCTCTCAATCTCCCTTTGCAAAGGGAGAAATGATGATCAGGGCTGATTCTTCCTGAGTTCATGCTTCAGTTTATCGATGGTTTCGATTGGTGTCGGGTCTACTTCGTTGAGGATGGCAAGATAGTAGCTGATGTAGTCTCCCAGAAGCACCAGGCTTAACATCTGAGCCAGTGCATTGTCTCCGCCGACATCTATTATACTGTGCTTGATTTTGCTTTGTTCCAGCACGCGGCAGGTCGCCTGGTAACGCTTCAGGATGGGTTCCGATATCAGGTTGGAGCGCAGCAAAATAATCAGGGCGTTATTCGCAAAATCAGCCGGGAATTGATAACCGACAATAGTATTGTGGTTCAGCTCCGAGAAGGATTCGCAGGCTGCCCAGTTCTTGCTGTTTTCGTTGAACTGTGTCTTCCAGCGGTAAGCCACTTCCGAAGTTATCTCCGAACCGTAGATAAAGATGAACTTGCCGTAGAGCTTCTCCGCCATCTGTTTTGCCTGATTTTTATCGGCTGGCACCGTGATATCCAGTTGTGCCGATAGCTGCTCCAGTATCTTGATTGTTTCGGCTGTGTCTGCTGATTTATCGCCTATTATACCCAGTTTCTGAAGTGTACAGAAGACAGCCATGAAGCTGAAGGGCAGGGTGGCGCGTGGTTGGGCATCATAATCGAATGTAAACAGGGGAAGGTGTCTCTCTTCGGCAATTTCCTTGAGTTTGCCCCCCGTTGAGATAACCATGCACTTTGCCTTTATATTCAATGCCTGTCCGAGAGCGGAAAGCGTTTCCTCGGTGTATCCCGAATAGCTGCAGGCTATCAACAGCGTTCTTTTATCGACGTATGCCGGCAGGTCATAGCTGCGGTTGACGGTGATAGGTATCTTCGATTCGTTTATAGTCAACCTTGAAATAAGGTCTCCGCCGATGGCCGAGCCTCCCATTCCCAGTATCATTACCCGGTCGACTTCGGCGTAATCCAGCGGCAGTTCCAGCAGCATCGCCTTGCGCCATGCCTCTCGGCAAAGCTCGGGGAAATTGTTGAGATGCTTTATCATTTTTTCGGGGTCGTATTCGTTATATACGTTTAAATCGTTTAAATCTATCATATTAATCAAGCTCCGGTAATTTTTTTACCGATTTTCAGCAGCCTTTCTACTCTGGCCATGCTGTTGCTTTCGGTGTAGATTCTCAACAGTGGTTCCGTTCCCGAAAAGCGTATCAACAGCCACGTGCCGTCGGAGAGGATAAACCTGAATCCGTCGATGGCATCCTCTTTGACCACTTCGACGTTATCCAGTGTCTTCGGGTGACTGTTTTTAACACGTTCGGTGATAACCGTTCTCTGGTCTTCGGGAAATTCGATGTCCAGTCTGTTATAGTAATGCTCTCCGACTCTATCGTATAAATCCTTCAGCATCTGCGACGGTTTCTTTCCCGTTTTTACCATGAAATCGATAAAGCACAGTCCTGCCAGCAGGGCATCGCGTTCGGGGACATGTCCTCTCAGCCCGTATCCCCCGCTCTCCTCCCCGCCGATAAGGGCATTGTGTTCAATCATTAAAGGTGCCACGTATTTAAAACCGACCTTCGTCTCGTAAACGGGGACGTCATATATCTTTCCGAGCTTATCCAGCATGCCGGTGGTCGTGATTGTCTTGACGATGGCTCCGCGCTGCTTCCTGACATCGAGCAGGTATAGCGCCAGGAGGGCGTATACCTGTAATTGGGTCAAGAAATTGCCGTTTTCATCCATAATACCGATGCGGTCTGAATCGCCGTCCGTTGCCAGTCCTACGTCGGCTTTTTGCTCTTTTATTGATTGGGAAAGCCTGGCAAGGTTGACGGCTATCGGCTCCGGCTGTTTCATTCCCGGAAATGCCGGATTGGGCTGGTCGTTGATTTCAATAATCTCGAAGCCACTGTCTTTAAGCAGTGACTTGAAGTATCCGGCGCCTGCTCCATACATCGAATCCACTGCTATTTTAAGATTTTTATCCTTAAAACCTTCGAAGTCTACCAGTCTTTTGAGTTGCTGTTCATATTCGGGGTACAGGTCGGTGTATTCTACCAGCCCTTTGCCGATGGCTTCGTTGATTGGCAGGCGGTTTATTTTTCCGGTATCCGCAACAACTGCAATGTCTTTTTCCAGTTGAACAACGACTTCGGTCGGGGCGCTGGCGCCGTCCTCCGATTTGACCTTGAAACCGTTCCATTTACCCGGATTGTGGCTGGCGGTTATGACGATTGCCCCGCCTGCCTTTTTTGCCACTACTCCGTAGCTTATAACGGGAGTAGGGGCGGGGTTTTTGCAGAGATAAACCTTTATTCCGTTACCGGCGATTACCTCGGCAGCGGCGGATGCAAATTCCTTCGAAGCGAAACGGGTATCGTAGCCGATAACCAGCCCGCGCTTTGCCAGCTTTGCCTTATACATATACAGGGCAACACCCTGGGCGCATATACGCACATTATCGAATGTAAAGTCCTCGGCGATAATGCCACGCCAGCCGTCCGTTCCGAATTTGATGGGATTATTTATCATTTTTTTTATTTAATCCTGCTTATTTTCGATAAAAATATTTTCCTCGATTCTTATCAGATGTTCCCGTAGATAACAATTCAACGCCGCTACGGATTCGACAAGCTCATCCCGATTTCATCGGGACTATATTATTTCTATTCCGCTCGTCCTGAACCTGTCGAAGGGGCTAAGGGCGGAAGCACCCAATACTGATAAAGTGCAATCTTCTCTAAAGTTACTTCCCGAAAGCTTCTTTTCTCAGTATCTCGGCCTTATCCGTCTTTTCCCAGGGCAGGTCGATATCCGTTCTGCCGAAGTGCCCGTAAGCTGCTGTCTGGCGGTAAATCGGGCGGCGCAGGTCGAGATGCTTGATGATAGCTGCCGGCCTCAGGTCGAAATGCTTATCTACCAGGTCTTTTATTTTCTGTTTATCTATTTTTTCGGTGCCGTATGTTTCGACACAAACGGATAGCGGTTTGGCGACGCCGATGACATATGATACCTGTATCTCGATTCTGTCGGCGAGTCCTGCGGCAACCAGGTTCTTGGCGATGTAACGTGCCATGTAACTTGCCGAGCGGTCGACCTTGGTGGGGTCTTTACCCGAGAAAGCGCCGCCTCCATGTCGGGCGACTCCTCCGTAAGTATCGACTATAATCTTGCGTCCGGTAAAGCCGGTATCGGATACCGGGCCGCCGATAACGAAGCGTCCGGTGGCATTGACATAATATTTGGTATTGCTGTCTACCAGGTTTGCCGGCACGACTTCCCTGATAACATGTTCGATGATGTCTTTTTCGATTCTGTCGTGGCTGATATTGTCGTCATGCTGGGCGCCGATGACAACGCTGTCGATTCTCTTCGCTTTCCCGTTGGAGTATTCGACGGTAACCTGCGATTTGCCGTCGGGACGCAGGTAGGGGAGAATCCCGTCTTTTCTGACCTTAGCCAGCCTGCGGCACAGGTTATGCGCCAGCAAGATAGAGAACGGCATCAGTTCCGGGGTTTCGTTGCAGGCGTAACCGACCATCATCCCCTGGTCTCCGGCGCCGGTTTTATCGAAATCGTCGGCAGAACTGCCTTTTGCTTCGGCCGATTTGCTGACGCCCATATCGATATCGGTTGATTGTTCCTTGACCGATACGACGACGCCTATCGAATTGCTATCGAAACCGTATTCCGGTTTGGTGTAGCCTATATCACGAACAACACTTCTGACTATATGAGGCATATCAACATAGCATTTTGTGGTGATTTCCCCCATTACTACCACCAGACCCGTAGTCGTGGCTACCTCGCAGGCTACCCTGCCGTTGGGGTCTTTTTCCATGATGGCATCCAGTATGGCATCCGATATCTGGTCACAGAGCTTATCCGGGTGACCTTCGGTTACGGATTCCGATGTGAACATGAATTTGGGGGAGCTTTCGAAACAATTACTCATAAATTTCTCCTTCTTTAAGTCCCTTCTTCCCAGCTGTTCAGGTATTTCTCCTGTTCAGGGGTCAGTTTATCTATTTTAACGCCCATAGATTCCAGTTTCAGTCGGGCGACTTCCAAATCTATTTCTTCGGGAGCCACATAAACCTTCGGCTCCAGTTTTCCCTTGTTCTTGACCAGGTATTCCAGGCAGAGCGCCTGGTTGGCAAAGCTCATGTCCATGACGCTGGAAGGATGGCCTTCGGCTGCCGCCAGGTTGATCAATCTGCCCTCGCCGAGGAGGAATATCCTGCGCCTGTCTTTCAGGGTGTACTCGTCCACAAAAGTTCTGATGCGTCTCTTTCCGATGGATAGTGATTCCAGGCTGGGGATATCGATTTCCACGTTGAAGTGCCCGCTGTTGCAGACGATAGCGCCGTCTTTCATCATGCCGAAGTGTTCCCTGGCGATAACGTGCTTGTCTCCTGTTACTGTAATGAAAATATCGCCGATTTTAGCAGCGTCGTTCATTGGCATCACTTTGAAGCCGTCCATAACGGCCTCCAGCGCCCGCAGCGGTTTGACTTCCGTAACGATGACCTGTGCACCCAATCCCTTGGCCCTCATGGCTGCGCCGTGACCGCACCAGCCGTAGCCGACGATTACCACGTTTTTTCCGGCGAAGAGGACATTGGTGGCGCGGATAACGCCGTCTATCGTGCTTTGACCTGTGCCGTATCTGTTATCGAAAAGGTATTTGGTCTGGGCATCGTTAACGGCAACTATCGGGTATTTCAATTTGCCGTCCCTTTCCATGCTGCGCAGGCGGATGACTCCCGTGGTCGTTTCTTCGGTACCGCCGATGATATCTTTCAGGAGGTCGGTTCTCTCCTTGTGAAGCGTACTTACCAGGTCGGCACCGTCATCCACCGTAAGCTGCGGCTTGTGGTCGAGCGCCGTCTTGATATGCTTGTAATAGGTGCCGTCATCCTCTCCCTTGATGGCGTTGGTGGGTATTCCGTATTCCACCAGTGCGGCGGCGGTAGCATCCTGGGTGCTTAAGGGGTTGGATGCGCACACCATCAGGTCTGCCCCGCCCGCTTTGAGCGTCAGAGCGAGGTTGGCGGTTTCCGTCGTAACATGCAGGCAGGCCGAAATACGAATACCATTGAAAGGTTTTTCTTTTTCAAATCTCTGCCTGATGAGCTTCAGAACCGGCATTTCGCGGGCCGCCCATTCGATTCTTTGCCTGCCGTCTTCGGCAAGCGCAATATCTTTTACATCGTATGATTCGCTGTTCATTTACAATCCATCCTTTTTTGTTTATCCCGATATCCCTGCTTTATGATAAACGCAAGCTACCGGTTTGAGCCTGACTATCACTACCGATATTGCCAGTTGCATCAAGTACCCGCTTTACATTTATTTCTACCGGATTGACAGTGTCAATTATAACACGTTTATGGGGGGGTACTTCCACCGCGGGTTCCATGACGTTTTTCTGCGCCAGATAAACCTCCCAGCGGCCGTCTGACACCGAACCTTCGCTCAGCCTTTTTTCGAGCCGTCGGCGTGTATTTTCTTCGTCCAGTTTGCATTCGATGACAAAGAAATTCGCTTTCATCTTATCCGCCAGTTTTAGGGCGGTTTCCCTTTCCGCAGCTTTAATAAATGTGGCATCGATGATAGCGGATTCGCCGTCGCTCAAGACCTTTTCAGCTTCGGCAAACAGTTTATCGTAGGTTTGCCTTGTGAATTCCGGGGAATAGATTCCGCTGTCGAAACATTCGAAACAATGTTCCTTTGCCTGAATATCCGCCAGTTTTTTACGTGTGACGTCCGAGGAAAGAACAACCAAACCCAGCCTCTTTGCCAGCGCCTCCGCCAGCACCGATTTTCCGCAGCCGGTGAGACCTGTGGTTATGAACAGGGTAGGGGTGGAATCGGTGTAGGAACACGCCAGGTCGAAGTAGCTTTCGGCATTGTACTGCGCCTCTTTCTTGTGCTCATCGGATACGTACGGGTCGTCCAGCTTGAAGCAGGCCACTTTTCCCCTGACGCAGGCGCGGTAGCATTTATAGAAATTGAGCAGCTTTTTCAGGTCGGTATCTTTGCTGCTTTCGATATAGCTGTTAACAAAGCTGCGGGCAAGGTCTGCCCGTCCGTTGTGGTCTAAGTCCATCGCCAGGAAAGCCACCTCCGAAGCGACATCGCAGTATCTGAAGCGGTCGTTGAACTCGATACAGTCGTAGATTATCAACCCGTCTTCGAAACAGATATGAGAGGTGTGCAAATCGCCGTGGCAATCCCTGATTCTGTTCTCTTCGATTCTCTTTTCAAGCAGTGCGGCATTTTCTTTCGAAAAATTGCGCACGAAATCGGCAATCTTTCGGTGCTTCTGCCGGGATAGCGTTCTGCTGATGTACGGTGCCATCTGGCTCAGGTTTTCCTCGTTGTTGTGGTCGATTAATTCTATTTTCCCGAAGTCGTTTATCCCGTCACCGGTTGCCGCTCTGCTGTGGAAAGCCGCCATTTTTACGGCAACTCTCGGCATCATGCCGTCGGTAACCTTGTTTTCCTTCAGCAGCACATCCAGCATGCGGTTTGAGGGAAGCACCTTCATTTTTACGGCATAATCTACAACTTCTCCGTCTCTGCCGAGAGTGTATTCGTTACCTTTTCTTGTAATCGGTATCACCCCGATGTAGGTATCCGGGGAAAGCCTCTTGTTTAATTCCACCTCTTTATCGCAGAAGAACCTGCGCTGTTCCAGAGAAGTGTAGTCCAGGTATCCCAGGTTGACCGCTTTCTTGGTTTTATAGACGTACTTATCGGTAATGAAAACAAAGGACATCTGGGTTTGTTCAAGCCGCACTGTTTTTGTCGGCTCGGGGTAAATCTCCGGTTTCAAAAGCGCCTGCACCATTTCCGGAAGTTTGCTCATCGGTTTTATAAAAGTCCTTTCGGTTGTTATTTAGAAAATATCTATAGATTGTACCACTTAAAACACTTTATGAATATATCGGTTTCGATGCCCTCTAAATAATAAATCTGTTCGTCCTCGCCTGTCATGCTGGAGGGAGCAAGGCGACCGAAGAATCTTGGGGGGGATTCCCCACATCCCCAGATGCTTCGTCCCGACCTGTCGGGACTCCAGCATGACAGTTTGGTTTTCGCTAATCCTCTCGTCCTTGTCGAAGAGTGGAGTGGAATCTATCACTACAGAATTAATGAGAATCCTGTTTCCCTTTTAAAACCCATTCGGCAAAGCGTTTGTACGAGCGTTCGCCGGTCTTTTCTATCTCATCGGGGAAAAAGCAGGCGGGCAGCTCGTCGAACTGCTTATGATAGGCTATGCATTCGCAGCACCTGCCTTTTCTCGGGCAGGGCTCATAGGTGCAGTTGCACTTTGCCATGTTTGACTTTATATTACAATCCATGTGACGGTCTTTTATCCGTAACTCTTTCTCATCTCTCGGGACAGTCCTGTCAGCAGTTCCAGCGCCAGTACTGCTACTTCTTCTCTGACACCTGCCAGTCCGCAGCTCGGGGTAAGCAGTCCGTGCTCCACCAGTTGTTTGAAGGCGATTCCTTTCCTTGTAAAGGGAGCCATTGCTTCTTCCAGCCGGTCTTTCAAACTGGCGGCAGTTTCTTTCTGGATATTGGTTTCGTCTGTCGGTACGATTCCCCAAGCGATGGCGCCGTTTCTGTCGAGGAACGATTTGACATCGGACGGGTACAGCGCCAGGCTTTCGGCAAAGTTATAGGCGTCGAAATTAAGGATGTCGATACTGGTATTCAGGATAATCGACCAGTCCGTATTGCCGCAGCAGTGAATTCCTTTCAATCCCTGTATGCCGTCCATAACTTCTTGCAGCAGGGCGATAATCCTCTCCTTAGGGAGAGAGAAGAAGGCGGAGCCGTAAGATGTCATCGCCGGCTCGTCAACGAAAATAATGGTATTTTTGGAAATCTGCGACAGCATCTTTTCCTGCCAGCCGGCCTTCAGCCTCAACAGCTTGGCGGCGGCATCGGAGAGTATCTCGTCGTAGAGGATAACTTTTCCGCTGTTATCCTTTACGCTTAAACCCCAGCTTATCGGGCCGGTTACCTGTCCCTTTACGGCAAGCGGCGACAAACCGGGTTGCTTCAAAAGCCCGTAAAGTCCGGAGGCATACTCCTCTGTAACCGGGAATTTATCCGTATCGTTTTCAAGGTAGGCCATATAAAGCTGCTCAAGCGCATTGCTGTGGTCTTTTGTCCCGTCTATGGAAAGGTCATTCCCCTTTTCGGTTATTCCCGGAAAGCCGGTGCTGAACTGTACGGCCATTCCCTCTTTGGGAGAGCGGTTCGGCAGTTGCGGCCAGCAGGGGATGTCCTTTAGAAAGCGTGCTACTGTTGTGCAGGCCTCTTTTGCGTCTTTGTGAGGCATACTGCCAATCATTGTAGGCAGGCAGTTAAAACCGGTATCTTTCATCTTAAACGTACTTCCCTATAATCAGATTAAGCCTTTTCTTCTGTTCTCCGGTTATATAATCCGGTTTGGTAAGGATTGCCCCGCGCATTGCGGTAGGGCATACGCATTTCCTTTCCGTTGATATGCGCGTGACCGCCAGCTTGATGATTTTCTTGGACAGCTCGATATTGCGGTCATGTGTCTCGGTGATCATTTCTATCGATACCGGTTCCTTATACTCGTGCCAGGCATCGTAGTTGCTGGGGCAGGCGATAACGGCGTAACAAATCTCCGCTTCGCGTGCCAGTTTGGCTTCGGGTAATGCGGTCATGCCGATAACATCCCCGCCCCACGATTGGTGCAGGATGGATTCGGCGCGTGCGGAAAAAGCGGGGCCTTCCATAGCCACGTATGTTCCTTTTCCGTGGATATCATTTATTCCGAGTTCCAGTGCGGCGTCATAAAGGGTTTGTCTCAAAACCGGGCAGAAGGGTACATCGAATTGGATATGGGCAACGATTCCGTTTCCCATGAAGGTGTTCGGCCTGCCTGCGGTACAGTCTATCAACTGGTCGACGATAACCAGTTCCCCGTGGTGTATTTCTTCCTGCAGGCTGCCGACGGAAGCGACGGCAATTATATGTTCTACGCCCAGAGATTTCATGGCATAGATGTTGGCACGTGAAGGTATTTCGGAGGGTAAAAGAGTATGCCCTCTGCCGTGGCGCGGCAGAAAAGCAACTTTTATACCGTCCAGTGTTCCGGTAAAGATGCTATCGCTCGGTTTGCCGAAGGGGGTATCGATATCGATTTCCTCGATCTCCTTCAAATCCTCCATCTTGTATATCCCGGTGCCGCCGATAACGCCGATTTTAATCTGGTTCATCAAGTGGTCTCCTTAAACATAGATGAGTCTATTTTACCACACATTGCTATTTTTTATGCGCCCTTCCGTAAATTATCTGGATGATATACCAGCCCGTATTCGTTGAAAAAAAGATTGCATGTTATAATGAGATATTACGATAGTCCGGCTGGTTGAAGATTATATTTTTATCGCAGCTTGAAAGATGGATATTCTGAAATCGGTAATCGAATATATCAGGGAGAACCATTCCGATGCCGGGATGCTGATAGATTATACACATTTTGTTAATAATTCGTCCGGTAAAAAACCGCCCGGGTACAGTAATGCTGTTTTTACCGCAGACAGATGGAAAATCACTATCGGTCACACGGTAACGCGTGACAGAATCTATAAGATAAAAGCCGATTATAACAGCGGCGAGATATTGTGGACTGGGCAGATTAAGAACGGTCAACTGGAGGAGAAGAGTTATGAGAAAATGCCATCCGGATAGCCGCTTGCAAGGCGGGAATATTCGTAAAGGGACATCAAATATAATGAAAGATACACGTTTTAACAGGTTTTTGGGGATTGTTCTCTCATGCCTTTTTGTCTTCAGTTCGCTTGTTTCGTCTCCTGCTTATGTAGATGCCGCCCCGGATGCTGTATATCCCGTAATGAAATTTACCTCGGAAGAGCGGGCGCTGCAAAATGAAATACTTTTAGCGGCTCCGGAAGCTGTTGTCGACGAGCAAATCCAGCAGGATTTAGAATCCTATCAACAGGGAAGCTCTTTCAGTCTTCTCTCTCGTATTTACTACATTCCCGAGGAACGTAACCAGGGACATGTGGGAAACTGCTGGGTCTGGGCCGGGACGGGGGTCATGGAGATTGCCTTGAACGTTCAACTGGGTATCACGGACAGGCTGTCCATTCAATATCTCGACTCCCTTTACAACGGCGGTTCGGGCGATGAATGGGCAGGCAACGGCGGTTATGCCAGTTCCTTTGCCGATTTTTACGATGAACAGCAAATGATAATATCGTGGGACAATATAAACGCATATTACCAGGATTATAACAGCGATGACAGCGCCGCTATAGACGCCGGTGAAATTGCGACCAATTCGGGCTATCTGCTCGAAAGCGTCGATTATGCTCAAATAAAAACACACGGGGTCGGGCAGCAGACGTCCATTATGAATATCAAGAATATCCTGAACCAGGACAAGGGCGTCTTTTTTTCATTTTACCTGGCTAACGATAACGATTGGAATCAATTTTATGATTTCTGGGATGAAGAATCCGAGGACTTCATCTGGAATTACGGTTTTTCCGATGGAGAGGATTGGGATGATGAAGAAGGCGCCGGTCATGCCGTTCTCTGTGTAGGATATGACGACAGCGACCCCGACCCGGCAAACCATTACTGGATTATGCTGAACAGCTGGGGTAATAATCCGGGAAGGCCCAACGGGTTATTCAGGGTCTCCATGTATTATGATTACGATGCCGCCGATTCCGATAGCTCCTATAATACGCAATGGGGAACTATCGACCCCACCTATCTGGGAGCGATTCAACAGGGAATCGAGGAAGCATCTGAAAACTCGGATTTTATCAATCCGAAGGTTGTTACTCCGGCCGGGTGGTAGCATGCCGGATGTCATGAGATATTGTCGAAAAGAGGGGGCATTCGCCCCCTCTTTTTTTGTCTATCAGGACAGGGGCAGCGGGTGAAGGGGTAAAGCATCGCTGAAAGACGGTCCCGGTGTTATCACGTCCGTGGCCGCGTTTACCGAATAAACGGCATCTCCGATAACCGCTACGTTCCATGTATAAATGAAGTTGGAATCCCAGTCGATGCAGGCGGATAGGATATATCCGTCTCTGAGGGCTTTTATCTCCAGTACATATGCTTTGGCCTGTGGCGTCAGCGAAGAATATGCGGAATTCGTATCGGTATCATCATTTTCAAGCCATGTTTGCAGTTCCTGCAGCGAGTTGAAATGCCTCGGGTCTTTTAGCAGGGTCAATTCCCCTGTCAGTTCTGCATTGATTGCTGTCAAGCTCGCCAGTTCCAAGCTCGCTTCGTCCAGTTCTGACTGGAGAGTTGTTATGCGTAACTCGGAAGCATTCAGGTCTGCCTGTAATTGGGTAACCTGTGCCTGCGAGGAATTCAGGTCGTTGATAGCAGCCGTCAATTGGGTTTGCAGGCCGGCGGCATGGGTTTGCTCCGCTGCCAGCTGGGTTTCCAGTGCCGTAACATTATTTTCGAGGGCTGCTATGTTTGCCTTAGCCTTGCTGAGTTCGCTGTTTCCTATTCCGTAAAGAATGCCGAAAGTGACCAGCCCGGCTGCCAGCACTCCCATAACGATGATTCCCCAATTCGTTTTGCCGCTTCTTTTTTGCGGAGGCATCGGTTGAGAGGGAATCGGTTTCCTGGGCGGCGGTATTGTTGCCGATGTTTGCGGTTGTGTTTGTACCTGCTTTGCTCCGCAGGCTCCGCAGAAAGAATCGGTTTCTTTTAACTCGTTTCCGCATTGTCCGCAATATGGCATGATGTTCTCCTCAAAAAAATATTGATTTATCTATTTTATCATAATTGGTTATTCGGTCTACCGTCATTCTGGATTTCCGGTTTATCGGGATTAATACCAAAGAGCATTTGAATCGTCACTGTCTTTGCGAGAAGTTTCGATATAATCGAAACGACGAAGCAATCTCTATATCTCGTAGTATAAGTCTTGCCAATCTCCATTCATAGATTCTATCAAGGCTATCTTTTTTAACCTTGAACCGGCTTTAATCTGTTTTTCTCTGGATATTGCACTTATAGGGTCATAAGCTATTTCATAATAAATCAACTTATGGATGTTATATCTCTTTGTAAACCCTTTGACCAGTTTTTCTTTATGTTCGTAAACTCTTCTTTTCAGGTCATTGGTTCTGCCTGTATAAATTACTGTATTATTATCGTTGGTTAGCATATAAACATAGTATTGTTTGTTCATTGGTAGAGATTGCCGCGTCATCCCGACAAGCCGTGTTTCCAGCATAACAGGAACTAATTTCACATTATCCCCCGTTCTCTACCAACTGCCCCTTGCTGATATATCCGGCAGGGAGGTTTTTTCCGTTTTCCGTAACAATCACATTCTTGAATTTTATCGGCAGCCCCGCCGAGGTAAAAAAACTTTTGCCGCTGCTGACCTGGAAATGAACATGCGGCTCGCTGGTGTTGCCCGAGTTGCCGCACCTGGCAATGATTTGCCCCTGTGTTACTTTTTGCCCCTTTTTGACGGTTACGCTGTTCGGCTTGATGTGTGCGATGGTGCTGTATTCGTTCCCGTTATGCTTGATGGTTATATAGTTTCCCCTGATGTCATGGGCTTTACATTCGACAATCCCGTTGCCGTATACCCGGCTGTTGGGGTGTTTGGTCGCAACGCTTACGACTACACCGTCGGCGGGAGCCAGTATGTCTTTTCCGTAGCAATAATAACTTTCAAGCACTTTTTCGTCGCCTGAAAAACTCTTTTCTTCTGTGTCGACTATCAGGAAATCGTAGGCGTATCTCTGGGTTGGTATCCCCCATGAATGAGATGCTTTTCTGTCCGTTCCTCCGTTAACCACGAACCATTGACCGTCGAAAGGCAGCATATATTCCGTTTTGGGAAGGTAGCTCTCTTTTGTCGGCAGATGAAATCGGTATTTGAAATATATCAGGGGAATGGCAAAAGCCTGGTGCAGGCTTTGCAAGAATACCGGTAGATTGCGGAATATCTCGACGAAGCCCAGTAAAAAGAACAAAAAGAAAAGAGTTAAAGTATCGTTGCCTGTTATCGGTCCCAGGATACCTATCAGGCCGACCCACTTGATCCAACTCAATATATTAAAAACGATATACATAGTCTTGATTCTGCTTGTTTCCCTCTTTCTGTAAGTGATTGTGTTTTGAAAACGACAAAACCAGCCACAGTTCCTCTTGCGAGCTGCGGCTGGCCATTATTTCCTAGCTTCTCATCGTTCGCTGGAATAAAAAAGTACCGATGATAAAAATGATAATCGCCCAGCCGACCAGGAATAAGAAGTCTCCGCTGACGGCTTCCATGCCGGCCCCTCTCGTGATGACGGCGCGTGCGGCCTCAACGGCATGGGAGTACGGGAATATATCGGCGAATACACGTATGTAGGACGGCAGGAATTCGCTGGAAAACCAGACCCCTGAAACCATGGCAAGCGGCATAGAGAACAGCCAGCTTAAAGGCTCGCCCTGGTTTTCCGATTTGGCAAGCGAGGCTACAACCATACCGATACCGATGCTGCATATACCTGTCAGCACGAAGATAGCGAATGCCAGCCAGATATTGCCGATGATATCCATGCCGAACAGCCAGCCGAGCAGTATAAATAATATTATCTGGATAATGGCAATTATGGCCATGCTTGAGGCGTAGCTGGTAATGAACTCACAGGGGCGGGCAGGCGTGGTCAACATGCGTTGCATGAAGCGTGTTTCCTTGTCGCGCAGCATGATGCGTCCGGCAGTCGGTATCATGATAAGCAGTCCGAATACAATAATCCCCGGTGCGGTGAAGTCCATGTTGGTTATCTTCGATTCGATGTTAATCGGATTGGTGTTGATGGTGATGGGTATTTCGATACCTGCAAAAGAGCGCGTCACGGAATTTATTATAGAAATGACATTGGAAGATACGGATAGATTGCTTTCATCGTAGGTAATATCGAGTTCTATATTACCCGATGCGTGTTGCCATATCATGGCGACCTGTTCGCCGAAGCCCTCGGGAATAACGATATAGGAGGAGATATTTCCCAGCTTCAGGTCTTCGAAGGCGTCGTCGTTATTGCTGTAAACATTTACATGGAGAACGTCTGTTGCGCCGAGAGCGTCGTCGATAAAGCTCGTCGATACCTCGGTATTATCGTTATCGACGACACCTATCCCGTAGCTGACCGACGAATTATCTCCGAAGGCAACCCCGAAAAGGAGCATAAACAGAAGCGGGAAAGCCAGCAGGAAACCCAGTGCTAAAGCATCACGGCAGGTCTCTTTTATATTTCTTTTAAAAAGGCTCCAGAATCTCATTCCCTTAACTCCTTTCCCGTAATCTTGATAAAGACATCGTCAAGGGTAGGTTCCTTTATATATGCCGAGCGGATGGTCGTTCCCGCATCCTGCAGATAATTTACGATTTCTTTGAAATCGACGCACTTGTCGGTGATGGTCATCGTTCCGTCACTTATCTGGACGTCTTCATATTTATCCTTCATTTCCATGATTACTTTCTGGGTCAGGTTCCATGCCTTGATTATTATTGTGTGCGTATCTATCATGCCGGTTTTCAATTCCAGTACGGTGCCCAGTGTGGCTATTTTCCCTTCATCGATAATCCCGATGCGGTCGGCCAGAAAGTCGGCCTCCTCCAGATAGTGTGTGGTCAAAAGGATGGTTTTGTCTCTTTTCAATCTTGCAATATATTTCCAGACCACGCGTCTCGATTGAGGGTCTAAGCCCAGCGTCGGTTCGTCCAGTATGATTATCTGCGGGTCGTTAATCAGCGCCATGGCGATATTTAGCCGGCGCTTCATGCCGCCTGAGAATTTTCTTACCTGGTCTTTCGCTCTGTCCGATAGCCCCATCGTTTCGACGAGTTCTCTGGCTCTTTGTTTAACTATTTTCGGGGGTAATTTGTGCAGATTGCCGAAAAGTTCCAGGTTTTCTACCGGGTTGAGATGGTCGGAAAGCGTAGTTTCCTGCGGAGAGATTCCCAGCGAGGCCTTGACTTCGTAGGGTTCTTTATTGATATCGTGCCCCATCACCAGTGCTGTTCCGCTCGACGGTTTGAGCAGACAGCAGAGCATACTTATGGTGGTGGTTTTTCCGGCTCCGTTAGGCCCCAGGAAGGCAAAGAGCTCGCCTTTTTTTATATCCAGGTTGATACCGTCTACCGCTACGAGCTTGCCGAATATACGGGTCAGGTCGAATGTCTGTATGGCAAAAGACTCATCCGGTTTTCTGTCAGACAAAGGGTTTTCCATGACCGTCTTTACCCCTCCTTTATAAGCTGGTTGAATTATAACATATTTACAGGAATATTTGGTTAAGAGGGGGTTAACGGCCTGTTAAAAGCGGATTAGATTGAACGTGGATATTCCTTATTGCGGATTACTTTCCTGTGCGGCGGGTGTTGAACCGGCACTGATAGCCTGCCATTTTTCGCGTGGCAATTCCATCAGGATAAAGCTGTACCCGCCCAGCTTTTTATTTCCGCAGGGGATGAAACCGCATTTTGAAAAGCAATTCTGCGCCCTGGCGTTATAGTCGAGCGTTTTTAAGTGAATTCGCTTGAAATTATGCCTGTTGAAAATATAATCGACCAGGGATATCATGGCCTCTGTACCGTATCCTTTATCCCAATAGTGCCTGTTTCCCAGCATGATACCGACCTCGGTTTCGGCTTTAAAACGGTTGATGTTAAAATAAGCGCAATTCCCGATGTGTTCCCCGTTCAACGTCTCGATGGAAAACTCGTGATTCGTTGGCGTCGGTGTCTGCAATTCGTTGATATAAATGAACAGGTATTCATTAAAAGTCATATCCAGCGGCAGGCAGGCATCCAGCCTTGCCAGTTCAGGGTCTGTTTTCCATGTGTAATCGTTTGCCGCATCGTCTACCTGTTTACTGCATAATCTTATCCGGTTGTTTATTATCATCGTTCTGGTCTCCGTAAATCGAACCAGGGTATCGACCCCGGGTCTGCTATCGTATCTATATCGTCTAAAGCCTGCTGGACAGCCTCCCGTATGGCTTCGCTATCGTCCTCCAGGCATGCCTCGAGCCGTTCTTTCGCTTCATCGCCGCCGATTTTTCCGAGTGCCTGTATGACGGCAATTCTGACATCCATGTCATCATCGTCCACCAGTTCCATCAGGAAGGGGACGGCGGCTTCTTCTCCCAGTTCTCCGCAGGCTCCGGCAGCTTCATAACGCAATTCGGCCAGCGGGCTGGAAAGCTCACCGATTAAATAATTAATCCAGTCGGGGCTGCAATTTCTTCCCATGGCATAGATGGCGCTGGCTTTAAGGCTGGTGTCGCTGCTTTCGTAAGCCTGTATTATCGCCTGTTCCACACGCGGCAGGCTGAGAGGGGATACGGCTTCGAGCGCCCGCCTTTTTACCTCTGTATCTTCGGTGTCGTTGACTGTTTCCAGCAAGGCTTTGCACAGCAGAGGCATATATTCGGGATTAATCTTTTTATGTTCCGCCAGCATGGCAAATCTGCCCAGTGCCATAGCAGAATCCCGCCTGACTTTCAACGACGGGTCGTTTTGCATTATTTCAATCAGGGGGGTGATGAGTGAAGAGTCTTCGTTTTCCCACAATCCTTCGATTGCCTTGCTGCGGATGTCTTCATCCGGGTCATGCAGGCGGCGCTTGAAAATGGCATCGAAATTCAGCTCCGCCGCATCCTCTGACATCTCTATCAGCCGGCTTATCAACTGCAATTGCCGTTTGGAATTCAACTGCTTCCATACCTGGTCGAAGAAAGAGAGGTCTTCGGCTTTGATATCGGTCAGCTCGACCAGTTCTTTGTTCAAGAGCGGTTTATTCTCGCCTGCAATCCCCGCTATTATTTGTCTGATGATAGATGACTTTCCTGTATCCGGCGACATATTAATCCATGTCCTCGTTCTCTTCCTCGTCTTTTTCCCAGATAGGTTCGGTAAAGTAATCTATGTATTCTTCCATTGCCTCTGCGGCAACCTGTTTCATCTGTTCCCTGGCTTCTTTTGCAAAATTTGAAAGTTCATCGGTATTGATATCTATACCCAACAGCTGCTTGAGCGAATTGATGATTGACAGTGCCGCCATCGGGTTTTGCAGCCTCGATGCGTATGAAGGCACTTCTCCCAGCAGGCAGACGCCCTCCATATCACGCTCTTTGGCGACACCCAAAAGCAGCCCGTTCAATCCGGATATCTGCAGATTCCCCCCCTTTAACAGGTTGTATTCCGCCAGTTCCTGGGCGATGTTCTGGTTGGTTCCCACCCCCCATACGCGTGGTTGCTCGGTATGGTGTATACGGGTGAGTGCTGCGGCACAGGTATAAATTCTTTTCGCCTTGAATCTTGCTGCGACATCGAGGACGCAGTTTGCCAGTTCGTATCCCTTGGCAGATGGCTGTGCATCCCCTATGAAAAGTATCAGGTCGTTTCCGCCGCTTTTGTTCTTCCAGTAATAGAACCTGCTCTGGGGGAACTGAGGGTCTTCTATAAGGTTGTCCTTGACCAGTACTCCGATAGGGTCGAAGAAGTTAGCCGGTCTGACCTCTGCCAGGTCCTTGAATTCCAGTTTACGCGCAAAATAGGTAGCCACTATCATTGCCACATTGCTGATTCCGGGCCAGGCAGCCAGCATATTGGGTGTATTCAGCTTTGGTCTGGCAATTATCTTTACAAGGTCGGTTACCATATAATTCTACCTCCGCATTTATAATGCCATGTCATGTTTTGCAGGGTTATTTCTTGGAGGATATGGATAAATTCGGAATATAAAACGAAGGCGTACTGAATGAGCCTCCTATCCATTTTGAATCGCTTCCGATAGCGGCAATATTTTTCAATACCTGATAAACATTGCCGGAAACCATGGTGTTTTTAACCCTCCCTGTTATTTTACCATGTTCTATCTTATACCCCAAAAGCACGTTGCCGGCAAAGTCGCCTCCCAGCACGTTTCCCTGTTCCGCTCCCATTACATATTCTATGACCAGTCCTTCCTTGATATCGGCAAGCATTTCGTTGAAGGATGTCTTGCCTGCTTTTATTACGAAAACTCCGGCAGAGGGGGAGGGGAGGTTACCCCCGTGGCGTTCGCCGTTTCCGGTGCTCCTGGTATTTGCCAGAGCCGCCGTTTGCAAATCGTAATAAAAGCTGATTGGCACTCCGTTTTCAACCAGAGTCGTTTGCCTTGTGGCTACTCCTTCGTCATCAAACGGGCGGCTTCCGGGACAAAAGGGAATCGATGCGTCATCCCGGAGGCAGAATTTACTGTCGAAAATCGGCTGCCCTAATTTGTTGCCGATAGGCGATGCGCCTTCGAAAACGGTCTTTCCGTTGAATGCCGATATTAGCGGAGATATCAGGGCGCTGGCTACTCCGTTGGGGGTAAAGATAACAGGCAAGGACCTGTCCGGAGCCTCGGCCTGCTCCTTGGCCCATTCCAGTTGCCTGATAACTTCTGAGGTTACCGTTTTGGTATCGGTTAGCGGATGGCACGAACTGTCGTCTTCTCCGACGAATAACATATCAGTGCCGTGTATAACCGTTCCTTCGAGCCCCATACTGAAAGCGCTTTTACGGTAATCAGAGCATCCTCCTGCGGAGTTGAGTATTTTTATCGAAGTGGTGCTTTTGGTGACGCCGCCTTCGCAGGTTATATCGGGAGTATGCTTTGTTACGGTTTCGATCATCTCTTCCCCGAGTTTTGTCATCTGTTCCATTGAAACGGCTTCGATTGCCGGGTCGTATATCTCAACCGTCGGGTAAGCCGATTCACCGGGAAATTCGAATTTTGCCGGTGTGCCGAACTGGGCGGTCTCTACGGCGGCATTTACCAGTATCGAAATATCGTCGGTATCGTTGGTAACGCTGTAGCCGATCCTGCCGTTTTTGATGATTCTCAAGGCTACGGTCTGGCTCTGCTTGCTGAGGATATGCTTCAGGCGGTTGTTCTCGAACTTAACCGGCGTCTGCTCTGTAGCTATCATGAAAACCTCGGCGGCTTCGGCCACCTTTTTTGCCTGTTCCAGTATTCTTTCCATTATGCGCCTCCCACGAGGCAGTGACGGATGCGGATATGCGGGCTGCCGTTGGAAACAGGCAGGGGAGATTGTCCCCCCTTGCCGCAGCCGCCCCCTTCGTTCATATCCAGGTCATTGCCGATGGCATCAATATTTTTCAATGTTTCGAAGACGTTGCCGGTAAGCACTACCGGCCGTATCAACTCCGCTATTTTCCCGTTTCTTATCATGTAGGCTTCCCCGGCTGAAAAAGTGAACATCTCCATGCTGGTGGTGCCGCCGTACCAGTTTCTGGCATAAACCCCTTCCTTGATATCGGCTATCATCTCCTCGAAGGTGGTCGTGCCGGGTTCGATAAAGGTATTGGTCATGCGGACAATCGGAGGGAAACGGTAGTTGATGGCGCGTGCATTGCCGGTTGCCTGTTCGCCCATTTTGGCGGCTGTTTCTCTCGAATGGAGCCTGCCTGTCAGTTTCCCTTCCTTTATGAGAAAGGTTTTAGTTGAAGGTGTCCCTTCGTCATCGTATTTGAAGCTGCCGCGCAAACCGGGGACTGCCGCTCCGTCTACGATGTTGAGTTCCGGATTGCCGAATTGCTTCCCGATGGTCATCAGCCGGCGCAGGTTTTCGTTTTCATAGACGAAATCGGCTTCCGAAAGGTGTCCGAAAGCCTCGTGGACGAAAACACCGGCCAGCACCGGGTCTAACACGACAGTATATTCGCCGCCTTTGGCCTGCGGTGCCGCCAGGAGCTCTACCGATTTATCGGCCATCTCTTTCACCATCGGTTTTAGGGCCTTGATACGGCTGAAATCACCGCGGCTGCCCATGCTGATGCTCGATTGCTGGACATCTTTTCCGTCGGTAGCCACAGCCATCATATAGATGGTTATATCCGACCTTTCCTGGTCTATGAAACTGCCTGAAGAATTCAAGAAGATGGTTCTCTTGAGGCTGTCTCCGTAGCTTACCACCGATGTTTGCAGTCCGGGGGTCTGCCAGATGATGTCGTTGTATTCGTTTGCCAGTTCTTTCTTTTCAGCCAGCGGGATTTGAAACGGATTCTTACCGGCATCTATGGTGACTTTATCCGTTACCGGCTCTGCCGGGGTCAGTTCGATATCGCCGCGGGATACCAGCCTGGCCTGGCTGATTGCCTGTTCTATTCTCAGGTGAAGGTCGTCGAGATTGTTGAAGCTGGTGAAACCCCAGCCTCCCTTGACCTTGGCGCGGATGCTGCCGCCGATGCTGCGGCTGGAGTCTATCGAATCCAGTTTTTTCCCGCGATAGGATATATGGCTGGAAGTGGATTCTTCGAGGCGTGCTTCGATGTAGTCGGCGTCGTATTTCTTGATAATTTCCGATGCTTCTTTAGCAATAGTTTCAATATGAGACAATGCTCTTCTCCATGGGGATTATTTTGTTGTTCGCATAAATGTGTATATATCAGTTTAAGCGAAATATATATTACAGTCAATCGCATTCGAAGAATGCGGTTTAAAGTGTCCACAGACTGTTACTGCATTTGAAAAAATATTTCTAAAACCCCCTGTTTTTTTAAGAATTTATTCATTTTTTTGTGCTATTATCTTTCAAGAACCGGGTAAAGGAGAATATGATGAAAAAGATATTATTCGTGCTCGTATCTTCGGTAGTGATAATAGCAACGTTCTTTTCCGGATGTGCAAGTCAATCCGTAAAAGCAGGTTTGGATATGCCGCCTGTCGATTGGGTAACGGCAAGAACAGTTGATGGTAATGGCGTTATTACTCTTGTAATGAGAACATATGATAGTGCACTGACCTTAGAGGATATCCAATATATAAAAGAATATACAGAAAGTCTGTTGGACACTGTTTATAAGCCGGACGGTCCGACAGCAACCAGCTATCCAGAAATCTCTGATGAAGTCAGGTTGGTAGTTTACTGTTATGCGGCTTACGCGAATCAAATTCCTGATTCCTTCAGTGGAATGGCAGGGAACGAAGATTCGTGTGAAAGTGCTTACAGTGATGCTATGGAATGGTTTACCGTTGAGTTGGCGGGGGAAGAACACATTTATTTTTAGTAAGACAGGTATTTTATCGTAAAATTAAAGGCAGCCTTGTCTTAAAAACGGTTCCTTTTCCCAGTTCGCTCTCTACGTTGATATCGCCTTCGTGTGCCTCGACTATGCTTTTGCATATCGCCATTCCCAGCCCGAAGCCGTTATCGTTATTTTCCTCGATCCTGTAGAAACGCTCGAAGATATGTGGCAGGTGTTCTTCCGGTATGCCCTCTCCTGTATCTTTTATCTCGATTGAAACGCTGTCTTTTTTATTGGCAGCTTTAATATAGACCGAGCCTCCCGAAGAGGTATGTTTTAAGGCGTTGTCCAGCAGGTTGGAGAAAAGCTGGAACAGCATTTTAGAGTCCGCCATCAGCGTGATTTCTGCTTCCATATCCGTTTGTAGCTCGACTCCCTTATCTTCGTACAGGTACCTGAAGGCATCTTCCGCTTCGTGTATCACATCCGGCAGGTTGATTACTTTCATATCCAGCGGCAGCCGCCCTTCGTCCGCCCGCGCCAAAAATAGCAGGCTGCCGATTAATTCCTCCTGTGTATTGATACGTCCTGAGAGGAAAGTAAGCAGTTCCTGGCATTCCTGTGGGCTCTTTTCGCTGTCCATTGCTCCGGTAACCGTGGTTTTCATCGAGGCCAACGGGGTTTTCAGCTCGTGCGCCGCATCTGAGATGAACCTTTTCTGCGATTCTATCGTGTTTTGAACACTGTCTGCCATACGGTTGAATGATTTTGCCAAACTGCCTATTTCATCATCTGAGTTGATATTGACTCTTTTCCCGAAGTCCGATTGGCTGATAACTTCGGCCGTCCTGGTAATTCTTCGAAGCGGAGCGGTGGTTTTCCAGATTATCCAGCCCCCTAAAATCAAGGTGAATATCAATATCAGAGGGATTCCCTTTAACAAGTCGGCTCTTAAATTAAGCCACCATGCTCTGACCGGATAAGTGTATCTGTCCATAGAAGCTACCAGCACGAGATTGTCATAACCATCTACAGGCAAATATAAAAATATCCGTAGACGGGATTGTCCCGGTGTAGTGTATTCAAATACTGTATCAGGGAATAAATCATTAGAAATGACTATCGGTCCTACCGTATACTCGAACCCGGATTTGATATTCGTTGCATCGAAAGTCAGTTCGTAGTATTTATCGCCCAAGTCGGATTTGGTAATATGCTGGCTGTATCCTACTCCGCCTTCGATATACGGGTCTATAAATGGAATGAAATTATTCCTGATAGCCTCGTAATTTAATGGCATAAATATATCGTTAAAAGTGTCCCCTTTCTGTTTCATCTCAGCGTCTATTTGTTCGGGAGTAGCCCCGTTCAGGTACCCCAACCCGATTTCTGAATTCCACAATGCCATGTATGTAGCGTGCTTATAATCTTGATAATCTATATAAGCGATTACTACTACCAGAATTACAAGTACTGAAATAATATAATAAACGGCTAACCTGACGCTAAGGCTTTTAATCTTTGATAACATATCCCAATCCATTCACGGTCTTGATGACCGCTTCCCTGTCGTCCGGGTTTAACTTCTTGCGTATGCGGCTGATAAAAACCTCCAGCACATTAGAGAATATATGGTTATCGGAGCCCCAAACGTGTTCTTCCAGCATCTCCTGTGTAACTATGCCGTTTTTGTTTACTGCCAGGTATTCGAGTATTCCGTATTCCTTATATGTCAGTGTTACCTCTTTCCCTTTGTATACTATGGTCTTTTTGGAGGTATTTATGCAGAGGTCTTTGATAATTATTTCTGCTCCCGGGTGTCCGTTAGCCCTTCTTATCAAGGCGCGTATCCTGGCATACAGTTCGGGATAGCTGAAGGGTTTAGGCAGGTAATCGTCCGCCCCGCAGTCCAGACCGTGTACTTTATCTCCAATGAAATCGCGCGCGGTAAGCATCAAAACAGGGGAGTTTACCCCTTTTTTGCGGATATATTCACATACTGCAAAGCCGTCGGCTTTCGGCAGCATGATATCGAGAATTATCAAATCATACGAAACGGCAACGGCGCTTTCCTGTCCGCTTATACCGTCGGTTTCGAAGTCTACCGAATAGCCGTTCTTTTCCAGCTTCGACTTTACCGACCAGATCAGGTGCTTGTCATCTTCTATAAGAAGTATTCTCATAGCCTATATATTATATTCTTATATCCTGTATGACAATGATATTCAGAAAATATTCAGGTCGATTGTGTCGGTAGCAGGGTATACTAGTGCCCTCCAAAATTTTCCTCTAAAAAGCTTTTTACAAAAAATATTTTTGTGGTATAATAAAAAAAGTAATAAGGGTATGGTTCCCGCGATTTACATCTAAAAACCATGCTTAATAATCGTGTGTGAAAAAGCTCAAAAAGCAAATTGACAGGGCGTTTTGAGTGTGGTATTATAATCCCTGTTACAGAGTACCTTAACAATTGGATAGCGAGAGGAAGGTTCAATAAATTCTAAAAATTAAGTTAATTTTTGGAGAGTTTGATCCTGGCTCAGGATAAACGCTGGCGGCGTGCTTTATGCATGCAAGTCGAACGGTTCCGATTTATCGGAATAGTGGCGAACGGGTGAGTAACACGTAAGTAACCTGCCCCTAAGTGGAGAATAACTTCGGGAAACTGAGGCTAATACTGCATGTGATAGCAGTGGTAAAGCATTGTTATTAAAGCCTTCGGGCGCTTGGGGAGGGGCTTGCGTTCGATTAGCTAGTTGGTAGGGTAACGGCCTACCAAGGCAACGATCGATAGCTGGTCTGAGAGGATGATCAGCCACACTGGGACTGAGACACGGCCCAGACTCCTACGGGAGGCAGCAGCAAGGAATTTTGTGCAATGGGCGAAAGCCTGACACAGCAACGCCGCGTGAGGGATGAAGGCCTTCGGGTTGTAAACCTCTTTTCTCAGGGAAGAATAATGACGGTACCTGAGGAATAAGCTTCGGCTAACTACGTGCCAGCAGCCGCGGTAATACGTAGGAAGCGAGCGTTATCCGAATTTACTGGGCGTAAAGTGGGCGTAGGCGGCCTTTCAAGTTGGATGTGAAATCTCCTGGCTTAACTGGGAGGGGTCATCCAATACTGCTAGGCTGGAGGGCAGCAGGAGAAAGCGGAATTCCCGGTGTAGTGGTGAAATGCGTAGATATCGGGAGGAACACCAGTGGCGAAGGCGGCTTTCTAGGCTGTTTCTGACGCTGAGGCCCTAAAGTGTGGGGAGCGAACAGGATTAGATACCCTGGTAGTCCACACCTTAAACTATGGATACTTGGTATAGGGAGTTTCGACCCTCTCTGTGCCGAAGCTAACGCTTTAAGTATCCCGCCTGGGAACTACGGCCGCAAGGCTAAAACTCAAAGGAATTGACGGGGGCCCGCACAAGCAGCGGAGCGTGTGGTTTAATTCGATGCAACACGAAGAACCTTACCAGGGTTTGACATACTAGAAGTAGGAGCCCGAAAGGGTAACAAACTGTTAAGTCAGTAGCTAGAACAGGTGCTGCATGGCTGTCGTCAGCTCGTGCCGTGAGGTGTTCGGTTAAGTCCTGCAACGAGCGCAACCCTCGTGGCTAGTTGAATTTCTCTAGCCAGACCGCCCCGCAAAACGGGGAGGAAGGTGGGGATGACGTCAAGTCAGCATGGCCCTTATACCCTGGGCCACACACACGCTACAATGGGTGGTACAATTGGTTGCGACAGAGCGATCTGGAGCTAATCTGTAAAGCCATCCTCAGTTCGGATTGCAGGCTGCAACTCGCCTGCATGAAGCCGGAGTTGCTAGTAACCGCAGGTCAGCATACTGCGGTGAATACGTTCTCGGGCCTTGTACACACCGCCCGTCACGTCATGAAAGTTGGCAACACCTGAAGTCGATGGGCTAACTCCTTCGGGAGGGGCAGTCGCCGAGGGTGGGGTTAATGATTGGGACGAAGTCGTAACAAGGTAGCCGTAGCGGAAGCTGCGGCTGGATCACCTCCTTTCTAGGGAGATTGACTTAGATCCGAACGTCTAAGACTCCTAGGTCGGAACTTTGATTATTCAAAGTCACTCTCCTTCCTTTCGCTATCCAGTTGTTAAGGTTTTTTATTGAAGATAAAAATGAAATATCAGACACTGCGAATAATAGCCTCCTGCCTGTGGATATTATCTTGGGTGGTTATTGCCGTTGGCGTCGTTGTTTCCATTATCATCGGAGTAGGGGCGGCTACGGCGGTCGCTAAAATCGGGTTCCTGCTCGGCGGGTTTGTCGGCACCGCGGTCTTCGGCATGATCTTCATGGCGGCTTCGAAGTTGATCTCCCTGTTCATAGATATAGAAGACGATTTAAACCGCATAGCCGATAACCGGGAAAAGAAAGAAGAGCAGGATTAAACAGTGTAATCGAAGCGTAGCAGCCAAAAGCTACGCTTTTTTTGTATAGGAAAACCCCACGTTAGACGTGGGGTTCAAAAGAGCTTTTAGCGGTGAGGCAGAAAAAACTCCTTTTGATATAAACTAAATTGCGGTCTGACACCAGCAAAGAAGGAAAATCAAAAGGAGTACATTCAAGAATGAATGATGCGCACAGTCTATCACACACAAAATGGAACTGTAAATATCACATAGTATTTGCACCGAAGTACCGACGGAAAGTATTTTATGAAGAAAAGAGAATAGAATTAGGGGATATATTGAGGGAGTTATGTAAGTGGAAAGGGGTAAACATAATAGAGGCGGAGGTATGTCCCGACCATATACATATGTTATTGGAGATACCGCCGAAGATAAGCGTATCGAGCTTTATGGGATTTCTACAAGGAAAAAGCAGTCTGATGATATATGAGAAGTTTGGAAATATGAAGTATAAGTATAGGAATAGGGAATTTTGGTGTAGAGGATATTATGTAGATACCGCAGGGAAAGATGCAAAGAAGATACAGGAATACATACAGAAGCAATTGAAAGAGGACCAGTTAGGAGAGCAACTAACAATGGAAGAAGCATCTCCGTTCAGAAAGTAGATAATCGCAAGTATCAGACCGTACCAACGCCCTTTAGGCGTGGCTAGTAGTCAAGCCTTATAGGCGTTAATGAAATACCCCCGGCTAGGCCGGGGGATATTTATTGTTTATCTAAAACTGAACTAGCATATTACGAATTACATAAACATCCGCTGGTTTAACAATTATTGCAGCTTTAACCTGGTTACTTTATGATGCTCTGTTCAATTCTTGATATTATATGATGTTTTATCTTACAAAATCTTCTATATGAATATTGATCTCCTCACCGTTACGAATGTGGTTGCGGATCTCCTCTAAATGTGCGTCAATTTTGGATAATACTTTGGCACTTCCTGTCTCCGTTTGATTCGCTTCAATTATTTTACTAATGCCGCCATTTTCTATGATGATACGTTGATTGCCACTGAGTGCGAGCAAAGGATCGTGTGTTGACATAATTGTTAATTTATCATGTTTAATGAGCAAATCGAGAGCTTTCTTACGGTCTATTCCGGCATTTTCTATTTCATCTATTAGAATTATAGGAGAAGCGCTGATAATGGCATTGTCAGCGATCATGAGTGCTCTCGACTGTCCTCCGCTGAGTTGGGTCAGTGATGCATCTGGAGAGAACTGCTCTCCAGAAAGGTTGTTGGCACAGTCTATAACCTCGCCAACCAATTTATCGGTATCCGTATCATGAGTCCGGCTCTCGGCATGAATATGCACGAATTCACATACGCTAAGATCCATTATAAAATTCATATTCTGAGAAAGCTGAGCGACAAGGCGGCTTTCCAGCGAGAAACGCATATCCATTGTAGGAACTTTGCCGTTGAGAAGTATCTGCCGTCCGGTGGGTGTATCTTTCTGCGCCAGGCATTCTATATCGGCTAGGAGGCGGCTCTTACCGGAACCGGTCATCCCCACGACGCAGGTGATTTGCCCTCGTTTCAGAACCAGCTTCGCATTCTCTGGATTTCCATCCTTGTCGTGTCCGCCGATGATTGTTATCGTGTCGATCGACATATCCTGGCTACCTTCTGCTGTAGAGGCCGTGTCAATAAGGTCTATAAAATACTGGATCACTGTTTCACGGTTCATGCCAAAATCTTCAAGATACCTTTCATGGATGCCATCCAAAGCCTCCATGAGCGTCATTCTTTTGTCGATCTGTGCCAGCCGGAGTCCAAGTAATATATGGTCTGTTGCTGGATATAGGCTAGAAAGTTCTCCGAGGTTTTTGTTCTTAATAATTTCAAATGCTTTATTATTCACATTTAATCTCCCAATTCAATCTTGCGGATGTTGCCGAGTTGATGCCTCTGTCCGATTTTGGTCTGTCCTAGACAATAGGAACACAATGAAGCTGGCATGGTAAAGCGTAGACGAGACTCCTCTAGAGAATCTTTATTGGAAGCGTTTTGTAAATGGCGGCTGAGCATAAAAGAGCCTTGTCCTGTGATGCCGTTTACGAACAGCACTGTTGCTTTGGGATTAGTGGTCTTTACGTTATGGTTGAATACCTCGCGTTCAGCTTGGGATACAACGTCACCCTTGGTGATGACGACAATATCTGCATATTTGAGCATAGGCCCGATCTTTTTGGGAGTCTCAGTACCGGAAAGGTTGTCGATTATACATATACCCAACACATCTTTGATATGGGGTGAGCAGCGGTTACAAAGGCCGGCGCTCTCAGCGATTAATATATCTAGTTTATACCTTATGCCCCACTGCACACAGTCTTCTATATTAGTGACGAAGTAATGATCTGGGCACAGGTTGCCCGAGATTCCTGTTTTGACAAGCACGTTGTTCTTCTCGTATATTTTGCCGTCGGTGGAAGTTAGACAATCGAATTTGATAACCCCGATTTTTTCCCCTGTCTCTTTCAGGTGCTCAATGGTTTTGAGAATTACCGAAGTTTTGCCAGATGATGGAGGCCCAACTACCGTAACAACTTTCATTTTTACTTCACCTCTCTGCTTACGAACGGTATTCCGTTCTTTTCAAAAAATATCCTGAATGGTTTGTGAAGCTTTTCGGTAAGAGAAGGAATATCGTTATTTTTGAACCAGTCCCAACCCAACCATGTCAATTTCTTCTTCGTCCAGAGATCATTTTCCACTTCCAGACATACTGGTACATCGGCGGTTTTAACAAGTTCATGCCCAAATTCGGGGCCTATCAAATAATCAATTATGTGGTCAAATCTGTTTTTCATACCCTTCTTGAGGAGCATAAATGCTGGAGTACTCAAAATTCCATCTTCCGGATAAATTATACTGAAGCCATCGGGTGGACCGCTCGCAATAGTACAAAATTTGTGGATTAAATATATAGAGAGCCCGTTGTTATGTCTTACTGAAGCATATTTCGCCATCGTTATTCCGTTCATAGTGTCTCCCACATTGTCACGAAAACGCAAGAGTCCATCATAGCCGAACCTCTTGAAAATATACATGATAATGTTAAGATCTGGCCCCATGACGTTAAAATGGAAACAGATTTTTCCCTTATAGATAGGGTCTAGCAAATCCTCCCACTTGGATGGAACAGGCAAATTCCCCAGTTGTACTTCATCTATCATAAAAATATTTGGTAAGATTGCCGCAAATATGCGTATTTCAGGAATGGCGTTAATATCCATAAGAGTAAAGGCTGGATTGAAGTACTCGGTGCAGATCTCTTCAAAAAAACCTTTTCCAATAAATCTGTCCCTGAAAGTCTTCCCCATGAAGACCCTACAATTTGTAGAGACTATAAGATCCGGTAGGTCATCAAGGGTGGTTTCATCAGTGATTGGTGGCAGCCAATGCCGACCGCTTATTGATGGTATATAGGAACAGATGGAATCCCCGGTTGCTCTAAGGTGTTCATAGGATAGTTCGGCATATTTACGCTTGAAGTTTTCGGGAACTATCCATGGAAGATCGACGAGCATCTCGAGTCGTCTGGAACTCTGAGATTCGATTTGATTAAGAAATGAAACGAGGGGTAGTGAAGTCATGGTCTGATTTTGTGTTAGTATCGTCATTATTATGAAGTCTAGTATGGTTAGAGATAGCATTCCTATCAACGAAATAATAACAATATATTACATTTAATATACTGATTTTGTCAAATAATTGAATGTCTTTGAGAGCCCAATACCTTGTTTTTGACAATGGCACTATATCTGGTATAATATAACGCAGTTTAGATTAAAGACTACAGATTGAATGGACGCTAACCAACACGAAATGCAAAAAGTAGTGCTCCAACAATTGATTATAGATAAAAAGATCAGGAAGTCGATAGTCATTTTGGTTATTCTCTTGCTATTGACTTTCATCATCTCATTGTCGATTGGACGTTTCAATGTCCCCATATCGCAAACAGTCAAAATTTTGGTTAACCAGTTGATTTCACTTACTCCCACATGGACAGACCAGATGGAGAATATCGTTATTAATGTTCGTCTGCCTCGTATCTTGGGGGCTATCTTGATTGGTTCTGCATTGTCTATTTCTGGTGTTTCCTATCAGGGGTTATTTCGGAATCCATTGGTTTCTCCAGACCTGCTAGGTGTTTCTGCTGGTGCATGTGTGGGAGCGGCAATTGCTATATTATTGGGTATGGGGTCTTGGGGGATTGAAATTTCGGCTTTGGTTTTTGGCTTCATCACTGTACTTATGACTGTAACTATACCGCGCTTCTTCAGGAATAAATCAACGTTGATGTTAGTTCTGGCAGGAGTGCTAATGAGTGGCTTTATGAATTCCATCATGGGTGTCCTTAAATATATTGCTGATCCAGATAATGAACTTGCAACGATTGTATACTGGACGATGGGCAGTTTAGCTTCAGTAAGATGGCGTGATTTGGCTGTTTTCGGCCCTATCATTCTCATTTTCATAGTCGTGCTGCTGCTGCTTCGCTGGCGAATCAATATCTTGGCGGTGGGAGAGCATGATGCTTATTCTTTGGGGATGAACGTTAAAAGAATGCGTGGTATAGTCATTGTCTGTTCGACGGTGCTTACTGCGACCGCAGTTTGTATAAGCGGTACTATTGGTTGGGTGGGTTTGATTGTGCCACATATGGGGCGCATTTTGGTTGGACAAGACAACCGTTATCTTATGCCGACATCGGTTCTCTTCGGTGGTTGTTTTATGCTTGTGATAGATACACTGGCTCGTAATATTACCGGCTCCGAGATTCCACTTAGCATTCTCACCGGTATGATTGGAGTACCTCTCTTCATCTGGCTTATCTCTATTCAGAAAACGAGGATCAGTTGATAGAAGGAAAACAATCTCCGCTTTTGGAAGTACAGGGTGCCTGTTTCAGCTACGATAAGACACACTATGTCTTTTCTGATATTGCCCTCTCTTTTCAGCCTGGTGATATCTTCACTATTCTAGGCCCCAACGGCGCTGGGAAGACAACGCTTCTAAACTGCATTAGTGGCTACTTGCCATTGATTTCGGGTTCTATTTGCATCTCAGGTACGGATTTAAAAAACCTTTCATCTAACGATCGCGCTCTTAGCATAGGGTATGTCCCTCAGTTGCAGCCTCAAGCCTTAGATTTCTCGGTTAGAGATTACATAGTACTTGGTCGCGCTCCACATATCGGATCTTTTCAAACACCAGGTGAAAAAGAATATGAAATTGTCGAGCGTGTTATGGACCAACTCAAGATAAGCTATTTATCTGATAAGTCGCTTTTTCAAATAAGTGGTGGTGAACGACAGCAGGTACAGATTGCACGTGTTCTAGTACAGGAACCACAGATTATCATGCTTGATGAGCCTACAAACCACTTAGATTATGGTAATCAATTGAAAATTCTGGAGATGATTGTGCATTTGTCCGAAGAGGATATGCTTGTTATTTTAACTAGCCATATGCCAGACCATGCCATACTACTTGGTGGCATGGTGGGAATTTTGGATCGCGAAGGGCATATGAATATCGGAGATGCCGACGTGATAATAAATGAAGAGAATTTGAAGAAAATCTACAGGGCAGAACTGCATATGGTTTATATTGATGAAATTGGACGTAAGGCATGTGTTGCTGGGAATCTTCGCTGCGCTCGTAAGAATGCATCCGCTGGAACAAATTAGTCGTGTAAAGATTATATTAAAGTATATAAAACTTGATATTCTTTGGACTTTGTTAAGAATTTTAGGAGGTAATTATGATTGATTAATTATGGGAAGCGCAGTTAACTGCGATAAGGTGTATACACCTTCAGGTAATATAAAAATCATTTTTTTAATAAGGAGAAAAAATGCCCACAGGGAAAAATATTATTTCACGTCGTGAATTTTTAAAGAATGCAGGGCTGGCCTTTGGAGGAATCAGTATCATATCGCTTTTAGGCGCTTGTTCTTCCAAAGTAGAAACTTTGACAAAAACAGATACTATTACCAAGTTTGCAACTGTTACTGATACGCTGACGACTACTGTGACGGTACAACAGTCAACGGTTAATATAACTGACTTTGTCGGCAATGTTGTTACTGTCCCTGCTGATCCTCAACATATCGGAGCTCTCTATGGTGGAGCCTTCCCTCAAATTCTTTTTCTAGGTGGAGCCGATCGGGTGGCGCTCAAATTTTCGAAGGATAATGCATGGACTAAAGAAATTTGTCCAGAGTTAGATTCTTATGACACAGAGTACTATTCCAATGCAAGGGATCCTAATGTTGAGGAACTTGTTGCTCTCGGAGTTGATGTCGTTTTCTATTGGGGAGATCTTCCAACTCAAGTTGAAAGCATGAACAATGTAGGCATCCCCGTTGTAATCTCTAATTCAACCATCACTGAATTCAGCACGACCGAAGAGTGGCTTGATCTCATCGAAAGAGAGGTGATGATGTATGCCGATGTTCTTGGACAAAATGCCGTCACAAAGGCTGAGAAATGGCTGGACTACGTCAAAGAGAAAGTAGATTATGTTTCCCAAAAAACTGCTAATCTTACTGGAGATGATATTAAACGGGTGTACTTTAACCGTAGCTCCACAGATTGTCTAGAATGTTTTGCTCAGGATTCTTATCCATTGATTACGGTTCAAATTGCGGGTGGTAGATTGGTTTCTGATGGTGTTGAGACTACCAGAGGTTTCACTACAGTTACTATGGAACAGGTTGCTGAATGGGATCCTGAGTACATATTTGCGGGTTGGGTTGATTCCACCAGTTACATCACTGAGAATGAACAGTGGGCTGAAATTACGGCTGCCAAGAATGGTAATGTCTATATGACGCCCTGCTCTCTGACAAGTACCTGCTGGGATTATACGGCAGAGAGCCCTCTATCGATCATGTATCTAGCTAAGACTATTCATCCGGAACTCTTTGAGGATTTGGATATTATTGCCGAGATTCAGTATTTCTACAAGACATTTTATAATTATGACTTATCTGCAGAGGGGGCACAAAATATGCTTAACCGACTTGGTCTGGTGGATAGCTAAGATTTACAGAAGAGACCTTTGATGGACATATATACCAATGATTTGTTTTTCTGCTAGAGATCACATTGTGCTTGGAAGCGCTCCATATTCGAGCGCTTCTGAAGCCTATTTAAAATCACGGGGTAAGTATAACTTGTTAGTCATTGAAAATACAATTAACCGCAATAAAGTAGCTTCGCTTTTAAAGAAATCAAGTATCTGGTGAATAAAAAAACAAATAACTTGCCCCTAAGTAGGGGGGAATTCTACAATTGAACTAGTACAAAACTTGATTTATCTCAATATTTTGCGTTAGAATAAGCCTTGCAATTAACGGCTATTAGCTCAGCTGGTTAGAGCATCCCGATAATATCGGGAGAGTTTCTGGTTCGGGTCTAAGCCTGTTATAGAGTAAAGGGGCCACTAGCTCAGTTGGTTAGAGCACAGTCCTGATAAGACTGGGGTCTCTGGTTCGAGTCCAGAGTGGCCCACCATTCAAATTAGATTAATCAGTTCTTTTTATCACCTCATAGCAAATCAAATCTCCCTTCTTTAGAATTGTTCCTTATGACTATGGAAGGCTTCGTATGTTGACGTTCGTAGGTGATGACTACAGAGAAAACGAAGTTCTTCTGCAAAGATTCCATATTATTATTTTAATAACAGTACACCTTAAAAAACACTGGTAAATATATTTATCTACAATTTAATGGTCTTTCATCAATACTTTAAAGAGTATTGAGAAGTTATTGTGGTTGTGTGAATTTATTGTAGACGCAGCTTGTAATTTGCCATATTTATTATATAGTAATAATATATCAGTTATTATTCTTTAAGTTATTTAGATGATTAATGATGAATATCTACAATAAAGTATTTATTATCGTAATAATTGTGTTTTTGGCTGCGTTTTTTTTAACACCTTCTCAAATACATGTAGATGCTGTTTCAAATGAAACGTTGAGCTTTGAGAGTATTACTTCTCAGGACGGGTTATCCCAAAATATAGTCAGCTGCATTATTCAGGATCATTATGGATACATGTGGTTCGGTACAATGGTCGGCCTTAATAAGTACGATGGTATCGATTTTGAGACGTTCCTGAATGAACCTCTAAATGCGAATTATAATTACAGTTCTCATATTCTTTCCTTATGTGAGGCCAGTGATGGATGTATATGGATAGGAACTGATTATGGGTTGAATGTATATTATCCTGCAACAGGGGCATTAACCAACTATGAAGATTACTTCAATAATATGATCAGTCATGATAATTCTGTAAGGGCAATATATGAAGATAGCCAGGGGAAGGTATGGGTCGGTACCGATTATGGATTAAGTATATATCATCCCGAAATGGATACTTTCACCAGTTATCGGCATGATTCTAATGATCCTGACAGTATCAGTGACAATTCTGTAAGGGCGATATATGAAGACAGCCAGGGCAGGTTATGGATAGGTACTGACAACGGATTGAACGTATATCATCCCGAAACGGATACTTTTACTGCTTATAAGTATAATTCTGAGAATCCAGATAGTATCAGTGATAATTTTATCATGGTAATATACGAAGACAGTCGAGGTATGTTATGGATAGGTACTGGTGACGGGTTAAATGTTTATGATACTGAAACGGATACTTTTATTGCTTATCGGTATAACTCTGAGAGTCCCGATAGTATCAGCGACAACTACGTTACCAGTATTTGTGAGGATAACTGTGGGAACCTGTGGATAGGTACACGGAAGGGATTGGACAGGCTGGACATTGAAACAATGACATTTGATATTTATAGATTTGATGCGAGTAATTCGAACGGTATCAACAGCGATAGTATATTATCACTGTGCAAGGATGCTGATGGTATAATTTGGATTGGAACGGCTTGTGGTATAAATAAGCTCAATTTAAATGAGCAGGCTTTTAAGTATTATGGAGGCGTTCTTCTCAGTAGTCCTGTATCTGGTGTTTTGAACGCAGGGGATGGTAATCTGTGGTTACAGATAGGCGAAGATCTGGTCCTATTCAATATTGCATCAGGGGAAATATTGGATACATATTCAGATATTGGCGGGCAAAATTACGGTTCTACAATGAATAATATATGTTTGGGAGCAGATGGGAGTATATGGATTGGAACTTTCAATTCTGGCCTTAGAAATTTTAATCCTATAACAAATAAATTGACTGTTTATGTAAATGAGCCGGGCAATGAAAAAAGCCTCTTAAGCAATTATATAACTTCACTCTGCCTAGATTATAAGGGAATTCTCTGGGTTGGTACTCAAAGCGGATTGTGCAGTTACGATTCTGAAACGCAGGAATTTACCCAGTATAAGAATGCGCTGGGATATCCGGATTTGATTAAGAACAATTTAATACATGCTCTGTATGAGGATCCCGATCACAATATATGGTTTGGGATGGACTCTGATGTTCTTATGATGGATAATGAAACCGGACAGATAGAAGTTGTTGTATCTGAATTGGATTTTGATAGCAGTCCTGACGAATACAGGATATATACCATCTATCGGGACAGTAGTGGGCTGCTGTGGATTGGAAAGGGTTATGGACTTTATTGTTATGATATTGAGAAAGATGAACTTATTTCGTATTACGATGCAGACTCTATGCCGCATGATCTGGTGCTGGGAACCATCGAAGATAGTGACGGGGATGTCTGGATTACTACTCGTCAGGGGCTCTGGAGATTCTTTCCGGAAGATAACACTCTGAAAAGGTATGGACTAGAAGATGGGCTGGAGAGTGATATTTTTTATAAGGGCGCAATTTATAAAGCTGAAGATGGAGAGTTGTTCTTTGGTACCATGGGGGGGCTAATATCTTTCTATCCTGATGATATAGTTAAGGATTTAACTAGCCCAACGTTGGTGATTGATGGTTTCAGTGTAATAGGTGGGGAAATATTCTTTGAGGAATCGATAGAGGATGTAGAAGATATAACTCTTCCCTATTCGGATAACTCTTTTGAAATAGATTTTGTTGCTCTGAATTATAGTGCACCGGACCAGATACAGTATGCTTATATACTGGATGGCTTCGATGAGAACTGGAATTATTGCAGCGCTGGCGAGAGCTTTACGAAATACACCAATATACCAAGCGGGCAGTATACTTTCAAAGTTAAAGCTGCCAGTAGCGATGGTGTTTGGAATGATAAAGGGGTTTCTTTAAGGATTACTATATCTACACCATTCTGGCAGGAGTGGTGGTTTTTATTGCTTTTAATTGCTGTGGCTTTGCTGGCAGTATTTTTAGTAATAAAAATGAGAACCCATTCTTTGACCAGACATACTCAAGAGCTTGAAATGCAAGTTGCCAGAAGAACCTCGCAATTAGCTCAAAAATCTGCACAGCTTGAAGGTGAATTGAATCGCCGTGCTGAATTTACCAGAGCGCTGGTTCATGAGTTGAAAACGCCGTTAACATCGCTACAGGTAGCAAATGACCTGTTTATTGAGGAATCTAGGGGATACTCTAATTTCTTTAAAATAGCCAGTATTATTGACCACAGTGTTAATAAGCTTAGCCAGAGAACTAATGAGTTATTAGATATCAGCCGCGGTGAAATCGGTTTATTAAAATTAAAGAAACGTAAAGTAAACTTAAATGAATTTTTTAAAGATATCGAGAACGAAATCGAAATACTGGCGAGAGATAAGGGCAAAAACTTGGAATGTAATATACAGATAGACCTTCCTGATGTTATATTTGATGACGGACGTATATCTCAGGTCATACAAAATCTAATTGACAATGCGTTCAAATTCACTACAAGGAAAGATAGAATATACTTTTCTGTTATAACAGAGGATGACAACTTGAAAGTATCAGTAAGCGATACAGGTCGTGGTATATCTAAAGAGCATCAGAGCACTATTTTTGAACGAAGTAAAAATAACGTGTCGACTGTTGATGGTTATGCTCAACGTTTTAGTGGACTTGGTGTTGGTTTAGTATTATCAAAAATGATTATTACTCTTCATGATGGACAGATTTGGGTTGACAGTGAACGAGGAAAGGGTAGTATCTTTACATTTACTATACCAATCCGGCGTAGTTAAAAATCAAATGCTAATTGAATAGAAACATCGGAATAAATTATGAAAATACTTATTGTAGAAGACGATGAAAATATTGTGGATTCACTGAATCTGGTTCTGCATATGCGCTGGCCTGAAGCGGAGCTAATTTCATCACGTTTGGGGGAAGAGGGTTTATTCTTGGTAGAAACAACTTGCCCTGATATCGTTATTCTGGATCTTGGGCTTCCTGATATTAATGGATTTGAAACCCTGAGGCAAGTGCGTCTTTTTTCTGAGGTTCCGATAATAATATTGACCGTGCTGGGAGACGAAGATGATATAGTCAAAGGGTTGGAAATGGGGGCCAATGATTATATTGTAAAACCTTTTAGAAAGATGGAATTTCTCGCCCGTGTCAAATCTCTCGTTCGTCGACAGGGTGCATTATATGGCGGGGATATATTACAAAAGGGTCCATACAGACTTGATATTTTAAACCACACGCTTTATTACAAAGATAATAAAATCACTCTAACCAAATCCGAATCATTGATATTCTACAAATTGCTTATTAATGCTAATAGAGTTGTTACATATTCGAGTATTGCTCAGGAATTATGGGGTGAGGAATATCCGGGTTCAGTAGAGGCTATAAGAGTTTATGTGCAACGTCTGCGGCAGAAAATTGAAGAAACTCCCAGTGACCATCATAAAATTTTAGAAACCAAGGTAAATCTCGGGTACGTTCTCAATCTTTCTCCCAAGGCATAGATATCAATCAGCCCCTGTTGCTTTATGATTCAAACTTTGTCACCAGTCTCATATTTCTGTTGCAACTCAAGAGTATTATAGTTGCAGTTCCTCTGGTTATTATTAATCTATTCAAGACTAAATTTTGTATTTCTATCTTTCTAATCATGACTGGATTTCATAATATGATATTATCTCGAAATCTCTATATTTATCCCTGAATATATATTTACCATAAATTTTAACATCAGGCGTTACGTTTTTAGAGATAACTATTTTGTAATATCTCTCCCTATTTTGTTATGCCGTTTTTTATATCACGAGTCTATTCTAATCATAACCGGAGTTTTCTAATTATGGAAGTCAAAACCGTAATAGTTGAAGAGGAGGCTGTGTTGGATATTCTCGTCATAGATGCTGATTCTGGCTCAACTAATGATATCTATTTAACTTTAAATCAGTATCAGCCAGATTGGAAGTTATCTATTATCAGTACTGGGAAGCAATGTCTTGATATGATCAATAACGGGGCCTGCCCGGATACTATCATTCTTGGCACCCAGATAACTGATATGTCCGGAGTGGTTTTAATTGAGCAAATACGCAACGATTCGGATATACCTGTAATTGTAATCTCACGTGATGAATCTTTAGAAACGCTGGTAAAAAATCTTGATGCAGGAGCTAACGACTATATTGTTTATCCATTTAATAGGGCAATATTTATAGCTCGTATACAAGCTTTAAGCAGAAGAAGAAACTGGGATATTCAGGTGATGCAGGATAGATTGAAGAAAGTAATAAATTGAAATTAATTGCGAAATACTATTAACTCGTAATTTGGATTATTGAATGGAGGTGATGCCTATTAAGCATTTTAATGAAAAGGAAACATAATCTAAGAAAGGAGAAATAATTGAAAAAGGAACAAAAAAAATCCTCTGAAGTTGAAAAAAAGGAACAATCCGGAGAAGTAACGAGAAGAGACTTTTTAGTTGGTGCCGGAACTGTAGTTGTTGGGGGGGCTATCGGTGCAGGATTACTATCCAGTTGTAATGGTGGAGAAACTGTTACTACAACAGTCGAAAAGACCAAAACGGTTGAAAAGACGACTACAATTGGTGGGGATGGTGCGGTTACTGTAACCGCAACTGAAACTGTGGGCTCAGGACAAACTGTAACCACTACATCAACTGTTACAGTAGGGAGTACTCCTGCATCTGAACCTGTTAGGACTTCTATAATAGAAGTCAGTCAGCTGGGTTTACCTCGTGCAAATACAGCTGCAGTCGATTGTAAGAACGGGAAAATAGTCAGGATAAGGCCGCTTCATTATGATTGGAAGTATAGTACTGAAGAATTCAATCCTGATAATGCCAGCGGCTTTGAAGCAAGAGGAAAATCCTATTCATTTCCATTGCAGACACTTTTACCGCCTTTGGGTTTAAGTTATAAGAAACGTGTTTATTCACCAAATAGAATTAGATATCCATTACAAAGGGTTGATTGGGCACCCGGTGGCGGTGATAACGTAAACCCGCAAAGTCGAGGCAAGAGCAAATACAAAAGGATTTCATGGGATGATGCAACGACCATAATAGCCGATGAGGTAAAAAGGATCCAGTCAACTTACGGGCCTGAATCTATATTGGTTCAGTGGGGGCCGCATGGCGAGAGTAAAGCTATACATGATCGTGACGGTCATCAGTTAATTCTCGAGGCAATGAATGAAGGCGGCTGGACAAAAGAAGCTCCCAATCCCGACAGCTGGGAAGGCTGGGCCTGGGGGGGGGAACATATGTGGGGAATGATCCAGGGACATGGGAAAATGTCCGATACCTACTGGTGTCTGCCTGATGTTCTGGAACACTCGGAGATGGTTCTTTTCTGGGGATGCGATATCGAGACTACCACATGGGGATGGACTGGGCAGATTAATAGTCTTTGGGCTTATTGGATGAAGGATGCCGGTATTAAATTTGTACATATATCTCCGGATTTAAACTATGCTAATGCTGCTCATCCTGACAAATGGATACCAGTATTACCTAATACCGATGCTGCGTTGCACCTTGCAATATCATACGTTTGGTTTACCGAAGATACTTATGATAAAGACTACGTAGAGTCTCATACAGTCGGCATGGATAAATACAAAGCATATGTAATGGGGGAGGAAGACGGTATTCCCAAAACACCTGCGTGGGCATCTGGGAAGTGTCACGTCCCATCGTATACAATTAAGGCTCTAGCAAGAGAATGGGCTTCCAAAATAACGTCAATATCACATTGTAATGGCGGTTCCATGCAAAGAGGCCCATATGCTACTGAACCTGCCAGATTGGAAATAACCAATTTGGCGCTACAGGCGGTAGGTAAGCCTGGGGCACATCAAATTACTCATATTGAACTTGGTATGCGTAACAATAGCCCGTTCGAAGGAAGTATAGCGATTCCATCGGTGATGGGATTTGGTCTTCAAAGAGGCCAAAAAGCAGCTAGTGCAAACCAGTTGATTGCTAAAACAAGGTTACCTCAAGCACTTCTGGGAGAAACTGTAGAGTGGTACGGCCTTAAAACGAATGCTGCTTCCGATCAGTTTAATAAGTATACATATCCTGCCGAGGGATACTCTCGAGTACACATGATGTGGAATAGACATCCCTCCAATTTAAGCTCTTGGAACGGAGGAAATAAACTGATTGAAGCGCTCCACGGCTCCGAAATAGAATTCTTTCTGGTTCCGACTATCTGGATGGAAGATGATGCTCTTTATGCCGACATGATTCTGCCGGTGAGTACTATTTTTGAGATTGATGATATATCTACCGATATATACACCGGACAGTATTTCTTATGCTATCCCGAGAAACAATGTATCGAGCATATTGGCGAATCCATGAGCGATATGGAATTGAACTTGGAAATTGCCAAAAAGCTTGGTGATGATGTATACAACACCTTCTCCAGAAACGGGATAACCGTAGATGAAATGGTCAAGGAAGCCTATGAGGGATCAGGCATAGCGAATCTTATTACCTGGGAAGACTTTAATGAAAAAGGATATTATGTTGTCCCTGTAAGTCCTGAGTGGAAGACAAAATGGAAGGAAGAGGGAGCTGGATGGTATCAATTCTATCTGGATCCGGCAAACAAGCCAGTGGGTTCACCTTCCGGTTTGATAGAAATTGAGGCCTCAGGTTTGCTTGAAAACTTCCCCGATGACAAGGAACGGCCTCCTGTTCCACATTGGATAGAAGGTGGTCCTGAGTGGTTCCATGATGAAAGAGTAACAGGCGAAAGAGCTAAAAATTACCCGTTGCTTATTGTCTCCAACCATCCTAAATGGAGGGTGCATTCCGAACATGACGATATCCCATGGTTAAGAGAAATTCCGACTTGTAAGGTCAAGGGGTTCGATGGCTATATGTATGAACCTTTGTGGATCAATCCAGTGGATGCTACAGCCAGAGGGATAGAGAACGGCGATATCGTCAAAATTTACAATGAGCGCGGAGCCGTCCTTGGCGGTGCGATAGTCTGGGATAGAATAATCCCAGGTGCGGTATATCAGGATCATGGCGCAAGGCTTGACGAGATAATTCCCGGAGAGCTTGATAGAGGCGGTTCGAATAATTTGATCAGCCCTCTGAATACTACCTCCCCGAATGCAGCCGGTCAGGCAACTGGTAGTTTCCTTGTTGAAATCGAGAAGGTTACTCTGGACCAAATGGATGAGTGGAGAAAACAATATCCTGACGCATTCAACAGGGATTATGATCCGGCTTATGGCACGCTCTTCAATAGCTGGATTGAAGGAGGTATTGATTAATGAAGGCTTTTGTTATTAATCTTGCAAGATGCAACGGTTGTTATAACTGCCAGATAGTCTGCAAAGATGAACATTGCGGGAATGATTGGACCCCGTATGCTAAACCGCAACCGGATTCAGGGCAGTTCTGGATGAAAATGAACGAATCTATTACCGGAACTATTCCCAATGTCAGGGTTTATTACCTGCCCGTAATTTGTCAGCATTGTGAGAATGCTCCCTGTATAGATGCCTGCCCTGTAGAAGGTGGTATATATAAAAGAGATGACGGTCTTGTAATTATTGCACCGGATAAATGTACTGGTTGTCAAAATTGTGTTGATGCATGTCCGTACGGATCAATATATTTCAATACCGGTCTTAACATCGCACAAAAATGCACAGGCTGTGCCCACTTACTGGATAACGGGTGGACTGCTACCAGGTGTTCAGATGCCTGCCCAACGGAAGGACTTGTTTTTGGGGAAGAATCCGAATTGGATCTCAACGGAACTGAAACCCTTTGTCCTAATTACGGTTTGACTACTAGGGTGCACTATAAGAACTTCCCGAAGAAATTTGTCGCTGGTACTGTTTTTGATTCGATCAAGGATGAGGTTGTCATTGGTGCTACCTGTACCCTAACCGGGACTGGCAGCGGAACCTCGACCATTACGACAGACGGTTTCGGTGATTTCTTTTTCGAAGGGCTTGCCGAAGATGACTTCTCTCTGGAAATAGCGGCAAATGGATATACCTCCAAAACAGTATCATCTATCAGCACGAAAGAAGAAAGTATAAGCTTGGGAGATATTGATTTAGCTTAGTGAAAGTGTGTAATTAGCTGTATAAGTGGGAGCTTAGTTTTCTAAGCTCCCACTCAAGCGATAAGTAATTACTAAATATAAAAGGGAGAGAATTATTAATATATGAATGAAAATAAGGCAAGTAATTTTAGAGTCTGGTTATTTCGTATTATTTTAATCATTGCCGGTGGCTGGATGGCGTTTACATTTACCCAGATGTGGTGGTCAGGTAGTATTGAGGCAATTGCAGGTGGTACGGATGCAATTGCTATATATCCGTACGCTTTTGTTGCTAATCTGGATGCTGAACTGAGTCAGTATATAGCGGATGCTAAAATACCTTCATGGTTCACTCCTGTTATGTGGGCATATTTCGGTATATGTATGCTTTTGTTGTTATACAGCTTATTCGCCAAAGATAAAGTAGTAAAATTGGGGAAATTTAGTTTTGCAATGCCGCAAACCATAATAGGTGTTGTTGGGTTCTCTTATATAGTTGCTGTAGTATGTGCGATGAGTATAATTGCAGTCCAGTGCGGACATTACTTTGATTTGCCGTTGCAGGGTCATACATATGTGGTAATAGTAAGCCCCTGGGAATCTTATGTAGATACCGCTATTAAACCAGGCTATTGGATGGCTTGCAGTGCCGGTCCTCTGTTGCTTGTTTTGGCATTGTTAAGAAATAAGATTACAGGCAAAGTCCAAAATTAATCTTTGGAATAAGAGTTGTTTTATATGGGTGATAGTATTCCCAGAGAAGTACATAAAAAACTTCTGTTCAGTAAATTTGACGTACTTTGGATATGCTATCAATTGATGAGGAACTATGGAATACGATGCTGTACTTATACATCCCCCTGCGATTTATGATTTCAGGGAAAAGGTAATATTCTCCGGGCCGATAGCATATACTGCTGCTGAGAGTACAGAACAGTTTATCATCCCATCTATCGGTATACTAAGTATCGCCGATTATCTTGACAGAAATGGATACAGGGTGATCGTGGATAATCTGGGTGAGAGGATGGTAGACAGTGAGGATTTCGATGTCAGGGAGCATATAAGAAATCTTTCGGCTAGAGTGTATGCTGTCGGGCTGCACTGGTGTGTTCATTGTCAGGGGGCGATTGAGATAGCCAGACTTTGTAAGGAATTGCATCCTGATGCTATGGTTATTCTTGGCGGTCTTACCTCTACAGTCTTTCACCAGGAGATTATTGAAAAATATGAATTTGTAGATGCAGTTATTCGAGCTGAAGCCGAGAAGCCGTTTCTGCAGCTTATGAGGGCATTGGATTGCCATGAAAAACTTAATAATGTTGCTAACCTGACCTTCCGGGAAGAAGGTAAAGTAATAAGTATGCCTCTGATGGAGCCTTCTACTGATTTAGATGAATTCGAGTTTACCAGACTTGATTTACTCGAGCCGAAAAGAGCAGTATTCGGCCCGGGGTGGCCTGCGCACTGGATAATTCCTGTTTGCCGTGGTTGTTCATACAATTGTGTGGCTTGTGGAGGTTCGGCTAGTTGTTATAAAACTTATCTTGGAATGAAAAAGCCAGCCTTCAGAAGCCCTGAGAAGATAGCGGACGATATCCGCAAACTTATCAAGCAAGGAATTCAGTATGTTTTTCTTTGCCAAGATCCGCGTATGGGCGGAAAAGATTACTGGGAAAAACTTGTAAGGATGTTGCAGAAAGCCCGTTTTAGAAATGTACACCTATCTATGGATCTGTTCAGACCATTGGATGAAAGCGAAGGAAAAGAGATTTCGAAAATAGATACTCCGGTAGCTTTTAATATCTCTCCTGAATCGTGTTCGGATACTGTTAGGCATGATCATGGTCGTCCTTATAACAATGATGGTCTTTTTAAGACTATAGAAATATGTAATAAATACAATATTCCGTTGGGAGTATATACCATGATTCCGCTGGTAACCGATACTGCTGAGACGATAAAGGATAACTGGAAACTGTGGGAAAAGATATGTTCAATGGGAGAGAAAGCTAAAGGTAATTCGCCTGTATCGCCTCTTCACTATGTTTTCGGACAAATGATTCTGCTTGATCCGGGATCCCTTGCTTTCAACTCACCGGAGAAGTATGGTTATCATCTATTATTCAATAATCTTGAAGATTATATCCAGGGTATGTCTCTTCCATCGTGGCATCAATGGATATCATTTGAAACAATGTTCCTGAACAGAGACGAGATCACGAAACTCATTATCGATTCTATAGAATGCTCTACCAAACTCAGGGAGAAGTATGGATTGTACAGTGAGAAAATGGCTCTCAAACAAAATTTTCGCTTCGTTACTGCCAGCAGATTGGCAATAAATGAGGTAAATAGATTAACCGATATTCAGGACGAAGAAGAGAAATTGAAACGATTGAAAGACTTTGATGAAGATCTGAATAACAGGTTGCATTCTATTCTGGAACAGTAATGAATTGTAGTTACAAGCGCATTTCAGCTTCGAATGACGTTATATTGTAGGGAATAAAATATTATAAATACCTGAGAGATTTTATGAAATACGACGTAATTCTGTTGCACCCGCCTGTTATTTATGACTTCCGGCGTACACCTTTATTTACAGGGGCGTTAGGGGATACCGGCGACAGTATTCAACTGGTCAAAGTTCCTGTAGGTATGCTGAGTATCGCCGATTATCTTGACAGGCACGGATACAAAGTCATAATCGACAATCTGGGATATAGAATGGTTGAAGATAAAGAGCTTGATATTGAGAAATATATCGGGCAGTTATCTGCCGAGGTCTTTGCAATTGGTTTGCATTGGCATCATCATGCCCAGGGAGCTATCGAAATAGCACGATTATGCAAGAAATTGCACCCCGAATCGCTGGTTATTCTGGGTGGTCTTACATCTACCTGTTTCCATGAAGAAATTATAAAGAAGTATGCTTTTGTGGATGCTATTATTCGTGGTGAGGCGGAAAGACCTTTTCTCAAATTCATAGAGGATATAAAAACGAATAAAAATATTAAAGATACTCCTAATTTAACTTACAGGTCGGATTCGGGAGAGATTTGTGTTACTCCTCTTATGGAAGCCAGTGATAACCTTGATGAGTTCGAATATACAAGGTTAGACTTACTATCTCCCGAGAAGTCTATCAGCGGATTCGATACCAAGCCGAGGGGTAGTTTACTGGTTTGCCGTGGTTGTCTTTATAATTGTCCTATTTGCGGAGGGTCGGCATATACCTATAAGACCTATTTAGGAATGGGAAAACCTGCTTTTAGAAGCCCTGAAAAAATCATAACAGACATGCATAAACTTAATGAGCAGGGTATTCACATAATCGGGCTTTATCAGGATCCGAGAATGGGTGGAAAGGAATACTGGAAAACCTTGATGGCTGGGTTGCGCAAGGAAAAACTGGACATAGAACTTTTAACGCTTGATATTTTCTCCCCGGTTGATGAGGAATTTGTAAGAGAAGTAGCAACCATAGGAAAACAGGTCACTCTGTATATTTGTCCGGATTCGGGTGACTATAATATCCGCAGGGCGCAGGGAAGATACTACTCCAATGATGACTTGCTTAAAACTGTTAAGCTCTGCCATAAATACCATATACCGGTTACTACGTTTTTTTCGGTTGGATTACCTGGGGAAACTCCTGAGACAATAAAAGAAACCATGGATTTGTGTGAACGACTTTATCAGATGGACCGTTCTTCGTTATTGGAAGGTAAGTTCTCTAAAAATGGGGCTAATGTTCCGATAGGAGGCCCGATAATCAGCTATATATTCCTTGATCCCGGGTCTCCTGCTTTCGATTCTCCGGAAGAATACAGATATAAATTGAAATTTCAAACCCTTGAAGAAATCATTGAAGGAAGAACCAACCCGTCATGGCATCAATGGTTGAACTATGAGACTGACCAGTTGGATAATGGTGCTATTATAAAATTTATCTATGAATCTTTCGTATTTTCCATTCAACAAAGAGAAAAATATGGTGTATATGACAGGCATAAAGCCGCTGTTGAAAGAATCAGGAATGAGATCGATAGATTTGCAGTTAATGAGGTTGAGGGCATATTAAGTTTACAAAATGGAGAAGAGCAGGAATCACGGTTGGTTGCTCTACGGGAAGTTATTGATTCTGTTTTTAATCCTAAATTAGAAATATGCGATCGATATGGGTATAAAGCCAAGATGGTTAACTATCTTCAATCCTTGACTTTTAATTAGATTTTAGCTTGGCAAATTTAGTATCGTGACTTTCCATCCATTGGAAGTTTGTTTTGCGTAATAAAATAATTATGATAAATATCTATAAACTAAACAGGCTTCACCCAGTATTTTTCCTTTTAACAATAGCTGTCATCGCTGTAATATTATCAACGTTTGTGGAAAAAATAACTTATCAAGAAATTGCAGGGGAGCAAGAGCAGGGAATACTATATCAGATTCAGGTGATTTTCCCTTTGATAGATTATTATTCTTATGATGATGCAGAGTCTATATATACAGTTTATGACAGTACCAAAAAGGTGATTGGCTACGCCTTTTATGCTGAAGGCATAGGTTTTAGCGGCAAGATGGAGATACTTGTAGGTCTCGAGGATAAAGAAACGATAAAGGGGATACATATAATATCTATTGACGATGGATTGTGGATAGGGGAGAGTGACGTTGTAGACCTGGATTTCACTCCTTTTACCGAGCAATTTGAAGATTTGAAAATTGACGACTGTAAGCTTAAGAGAAGATTCGGTGAGAGTGAGGGAAAGGTGGATGGTATAACCGGAGCAACTGTAAGTTCCCGGGCAATAGTGGATACAGTGAGGGAAGCGGCACTGGAAAAGGTAGAGTTTATAGATTAGCTTATGGATTTATTTAATACTGATGTTTAGTCAAAAGCAATAGTACTGGCAATAATTTCTGTGCAATTGTTTACCTGTATCTAACTGAATCCTCTTTTTTAGTTTATTAGAATTTCCTCTTTCGTTCGAATTATTTCCTGCCGTTTGTATATTATTTAGTTTTGTATTCCGAAATATTGACATCAATATATGGCATATGCTATAAGTTACCAGGTGATATTTTTGTCCGTTGAGTCAATTTAAATAGAGTATTTGTACTCGGAATTCGGAATCTTTGCAAAATAATAATTTCAAAAAGGAACAGGTAGTGTTTTATGAATAACACAATCCAGCGAAAAATAATAGATTATCTTAAACCTTCCTCTGAAGGTCTTCACGTTGCAGATGTTCGGATAGGGCTTGGATATACCAGTGTGCGGCTCGATAATGGTAATGTCGGCCTTGCCTGGACAACCCATGAAAGTACCGGAAGCTGCACTCATGAAAATAGAGCGGGGACTCTTGCCGGAAGCCCTGCATCGGAGCTTCTGGAGATGCTTGCCAGCGAATTGAAAGCCTTGCCGCGAACCATAGGGCTCGCGACTGCCAATGCCCTGATTGCCGGCCTTCCGCGTCCGAAGACTACGCAGAGGGAAATATTGGATATCGTTGATGTTGACGCCGGCGACCGCGTGGCAATGGTAGGATTTTTCGGTCCTCTGGTTCCCGGATTGAGGCAGACAAAGTGCAAGCTTGATATTCTGGAACTGGAAACCGACCGGCCAGGCACTGTATCGCCGGAGGATGGAAGGGAAGCGCTTGCTTCATGTACTGTGGCTATCATCACTGCCACTTCCATTGTTACAGGTACATTTGATGAATTGGTGTCCGTGCTCGGCAAGCCGCGGGCGGTTATTATGCTTGGGCCTTCGGCTGTCATGTGTCCCCAAATATTTGAGGGAACGCCGGTAACCCATATTGCCGGGGCACGGGTGCGTAATGCGGCAGCAATTGAAAAGGTTGTTTCCGAAGGCGGCGGCACTATGCTGCTGAAGCAGTATATGGATTTTGAGACAATCTGTTTATAGATTGTTTTTAATGCGATGTTATTTTTAGGATTGTAACTGGTATTTACAAACGCTCTCTTTTATTCCTTTAAACTTCAATACCGATTGCTGTCAATATCGTCCCCAGTCCGAAATATCCCATATAAGCGATAAAAAGGCTTTTCACGATGTTTCCTGCACAGCACAAAACAAGAAATTTCCACGTTTTATAACTGCTGGTGCCTATCGCCATGGCTATCGGGACGAAGACGGGATTAAAAATGGCGGATATTAAAAAGACAGCTATCGAACCGCGGTTACTCGCCCAGTGCATAATACGCCCCATCCATCTGATAACAGCCTTGTCCGAATCGCTATAAGATAAATTTGCCTGGGGAAAAAGTTTGCAGCCGCCCCGTCCCAAGAGAAAAATCAAATTTCCTCCTATTCCGGAACCGATGCCGGATACTATTCCTACTATAAGCGGATTCAATATTGCGCCCATAGCGAATTGCACTGCCGGTGACGGTACCGGAATAACGCCTATGCCCCCGATTATGCAGATGAGGAAGGCTCCGAGATAACTGAGATTGGCCTGTTCCTGAAATCGGTCAACGTGTAAAACGACTGAGATGGCCAGCCACAATGTTAAAAATACTGTAATTATTCCAATCCAGAATTTCCATTGTTTCAGGATTCGTTTGTTCCCGGCAGGTTTCGGCTCTGAAGACTTTGCATCGGTAATGCATGTGTCGTATTCCCTGTTATCTGTAGAAATATTATCCAAAATTATCTTTTTCCCCTTAACTATATGCTTACTCGCTGGTACTTCAGGCAAAATAACACGATCGAACTCTTTGCCATGCATTGTTTCAGGCAGTGGGTTTCCCGGAGGTTCTCCTGAGGATTCTTTTATAGATATGCCCCGTAAACCGGATTAATCCTCGTTCAGGACAGGGCATTCTTTTTCGTTGTTTTTGTTACCGTTTGTTTCGCCATGCCCCGATTCCTTCCATAGTTTAGCGGCGGGACCGGCCCAATTTTCAGAGGCTTTATGGCATTTCCTGCATAGATCCTGTACATCTTCAGTATGCAAAACTTCGGTCGACCTGGCTCCGGATTCTATAACCATACTTTCGAGTTTTTCAGGATTGTCCAGTAAAGGACATGGCCTCAAGTGGTTATTATTGAAGGGTTGATTTTTGTGGTACTGCATAAATAACGGTGACTTATAAGCCTCTAACAGCGTACTGGTATAGATACTGGAATCGGAATAGTGAATGAACGCACAGGGTTCTATATCTCCGTTTGCATTTATATGAAGATAAGACTTAGCGCCCGCAATACACCCCTCTACAGGTTCGCCGTCATTCCAGAAATCTATCGTAAAAAAGGGTTTTGTTTTCCTGAATTTTCTCAGTTGATGATACATGTACTCCCGCTGTTCTGCAGTTGCTATGAGTTCCGGTGATGCATTGACTCCCAGGGGAATATAAGTGAAGAACCAGCCAAATTTGGCGCCTTTGCTTATCATGTCATCGAAATATTCTTCGCTGCCTATAATTTCGGCGTTTTTACGGGTATAACAGCACGAGATACCGAACATCGCTTTCCTTTCACGCAATATCTCCATGGCTTTGATAACCCTTTTATAGGTGCCTTTACCGCGGCGATCGTCTGTGGCTTCTTCGAATCCCTCAACGCTTATTGCAGGAACAAAATTTTTCGCTTCAAGCATATCATCGGCAAACTTCTCATCGATTAATGTTCCGTTGGTAAATGCCAGAAACAGGCAATCCTTATGTTTTTTACATAAGCGAATAATATCTTCCTTTCTCATCAGCGGCTCTCCCCCGGAATAAAGGTATGCGTATGTCCCCAGTTTTTTCCCCTGTTGAATTATCTCGTCGAGCGTTTCATAGCTCATTGACATCTTGTTCCCATACTCTGCCGCCCAGCACCCGGTGCACTTCAGGTTACATGCCGACGTAGGGTCCATCAGTATTGCCCAAGGGACATTACACTGATGTTCCTGTTGCGCTGTCTTCTTACGCGGTCCGCCTTTTACTACTATACTGGCAACAAAGTTCTGAAGGAAGGTCTTCCTCATCCCTTCGTCGATATTCGTATAAATATCATGGACTAGCTTATACCAGTTACTGTCATGGTCATTCATCGATTCCCTGATAGCGTTTATAACCGGGGTAGCAGTTTTTTGGGTGTCGAATTTATCAGCCCAATCCAGGAGCATGGCAATATGTTTATCCGGGTCTGAATCTACGAAAGAAACAATCTGTTTAGCTCCATAAGTTTTCAGGTTTTCTGTTACAGGATTTTGATTCATTTTTATATTCTCCTTTATCTCAATAACGTTTTAATTTTTATTTGTGAATTAACTCTCGTCTTTGATATTCCTAACTTAATGCAAATTTAAAATTATTCAGTGCCAAGGTGGCGACGGCTTCACCCTGATGATAAAAATCTATCTTTGACATTGGATGGGTGCGATGCTTTGGAGCTAACGTTCCTTATTGGAAGCGCTTGCATGTTTGCAAGTCTGGTGATGTCAATGTGTGTGTCCATCGCTTCACTACAATCCGGCATCACCGTTTGAATTTATCTTTGACTGAGGGGGATGAAGTCGTCGCTGATTGTATGAAAAATATAATTTGCGTGCATAACTCTTGGGTAAGGTTGTGTTGTCTGTCCGCTCGGTTGAATTCAGTGCGTTATGCCTGTTAGTTCTGGATAATTGCAGGCGTTTTATAGTCATCAGCAATAAAAGACTTAGCGGATAGATTGCCGGCGTTCCTGCGGCGTTATCAACAAGTGCTACGAATGCCATTGTAAAAACTCCTATAATTGTACTTAACCATGAGCGGTGTGTCATCAGTACCGTAAGTGCCGCAGCCAATAGTCCGTACCCCAGAGGTATAAGCATGACAGCCCCTATGGCTCCAGCCATGGTGGTGGCTCCTTGGCCGCCTTTTAAACGCAGGAATATCGACCAGTTATGCCCGGCCATAGCCGCTAATCCTGCCAACATAGCTATAACAGGGGAGTTGGTAATAACATGGGCGAGTATAACAGCCAACGCCCCCAATACTATATCCATAAAGACCGTAAGCAGGTATGGTAATATGCCTATTTTGTGGTACACCGATGCGGCGCTAATGGTGCCGTCAGGCTCTTTGCGCATATCACGATTACCGAATATCTTTACTATTATCCATGCAGAAGATATCGAACCTATCAGATAAGCGGCAATCAGGCTAAGAACAGCAGGCATGATTTATTTCGTTATGCTCCTTTGTATTATTTTTAGTGAATATTCAAGCTTCATATTTTTTTCAGATACACTGCAGGTTTCTATTTATTGCCTTTCAGACCTTTTGCAACTGCGTAAATCCCGATAAAGACCATCGCAATGACAACCGGTACAACAATTCCAAGTAAAGATGGGAATGTTGCCCAATTATCAAGCCATACCCAATCTTGTCCAATTGGGAATGTCCACCAGTTGAGCCACACCCCGCCTTGTCCGGGCAGGAATGCGCCTAGCATGCCGAGAAAGATAGTGACAATGATATTCAGATTTTTTCTTCCGGGGAATATCAGCTTGGCTAAAATGCCAAGAACCAAACCGATTAAAATGTACCAGAGTATGCTGCTCATTGTTTTTCTCCTTTTTAAATATTAGGTAATATCCATGTATTTTGGTTATTCCAATCGGGGAAAGAGTTTTCTTTCACGCACATAGTTATTTATTTCCAGATATTTTGGGCTTGTTCACATATTTTATCGATTATTGCGTATTGTTCCTCTATCTTCGGTGCGACCTGTGAAGCCTTGCTATTCTTTAGACGTTTATGGTTGAAGAGCGCCAGTGCGCAGCCTGCAAGTCCGACAATGACGGTAACAATAAATAACGGAATAATGTTTGCTATGAAACTTAAAACTGCACCGACAAGGAATAACAGCCCTGTTATTCCGAAAGTTAGTGCTATCGCTAAAGAAAAAGATTCGGGGCTCTTTTCTAGCGAATCAATTGTTGTTAAAGCACTTTCGCATTTCTTTTGAAGCAGATTTAGTTGGCTTCTTTCTTTAATTTTCCTATCTCTTTTGAACTTCAAATTTACCAAACTGTTGCCGGTGTAGCTTGAATAATATGGCGTTATTTGCTGTATTCCTGCTATTTCACGGCTTTCAATGGGTTGCCAGCCAAAATTTGCATAGCAATCACTGTAAAGCGGTTCGTTTTCCTGCTTGACATATATTGACATGTATTCATATGCAATGAATTTTGATCCCTTATCTATATTTGTTTCATCAATCATCGTTTTCCCTTTTAGTACCTTATATCCAGAATAAGTAATTAACGTTGCTCAGTCCATCGCAGGCAACGCCGATACTTCCGACAATGAGTCCGCTGATAACTAAAATCAGAGAGCTCCATTTTGCTACTTTTTTGTTCATCAATTTTCTCCTAAGGTGTGAATTTCTTTGATCTTCTTCAAAGCATCTCTTCTGAAAACCGAAAAACTTCTGGAAAGTGCTCTGGCGACATTGAATATTGGTAGTGTTAAGCCGAATGCGAAAAGGCTTCCCCCGATTGTAATCATGATGGCACCTATTCCATTAACGGAGTTTACAAATGCACCGATGATTCCTGAAATACCAACAGCTGCAAAGGCAGCCGCAGCAGAAAATGTCGTAGCTACAAGTAGACATCCACAACCAATGAATAATATAGCGGAGATTATTATCAGTGGCGTAAATGTAGTTCGGAATATAATAGCTGCTAGCCTTTTGGTGCTGGAGCATGTATTTTCAGCTTCATTAGTGGTTGCATTACTGTTCATATCTTTCGTTTCTTTCTCATCCTTAAAAAGGATGTCTGATAAATTTCTTCGATAATTTCAGTATATTTCTCTCATGTAACATAAAAGTAAACTTTGTGAATTATTTTTGTAAAGACTTTTCAGGTTTACCGCGTGCTGTTCTAATTGGAGTAAAAACACTCATCTGTTGATACCTTTTGTTTCATCTATATCGCCCGATAATAACTGTGTACATCGATTATTTTTTTGTCTACGACTCCTTCTACGAACATGTTTTCCAATATTAATTGATACATCAGCGTTTCGAGTTTAGCTTTTTCTGCGATGCCGGTTTCCTGAGCTATTTCCTCGAAGGTATAAGCCTTGTCCGAGTTATTTTTCAGAAAATCATACATCCTGGCATTGATGCCTGTAGTATTATCTGAATCACTATCAAATTGTTCTCCTGAAATTGGCATTGTAAAACTCCTTTATTTTTGTTTATCGTTTGAATTCCTGGATTTCAATATAATTCTGGTATTATCTGACAAGAGCAGGTATAGGAAAGTTATTTTGATAAAGCTTATTTTATCTATATCATTCGGTAATAACTATGCACATCGATTACCTTTTTTTCTACGGCACCATCCACTACCATGTTTTCAAGCATCAATTGATACATAAGTGTTTTCAGGTTTGCCTTCTCTGCGATGCCGGTTCCTTTAACTATTTCATCGAAGGTGTAAGCATTATCCGAATTATTTTTCAGAAATTCGAATATTCTCCCTTTAATACTATTACTGTCGTCCAGTCCTTTTTCAAATTGTTCTCCTGAGATTGGCATTGTAAAACTCCTTTCTTATTTTTTGTTTGATGAAGTCAGTATATTCCCTCGGTGTAACATGAAAGTAAACTTTTTAAATAGTTTTTTGTTTACATTTAGTTTATTTGGAAAACTTACTATAGTTTATAAAGCGGCAGTTCCGTGTAATTTGCCGATGGGGCTATAGATTGATATAGTAAAAAAGAGACACGATGTGGAGGTAAAAATGGCCACGGTTCTTATAGTAGAGGATGATAAAAATACGCAGCTTTTAACGACTGCACGTTTGAAACCCTATTTCAATTTAGTCTGTGCCAATAATGGACAGGAAGCGCTGGATATAATATATAAAACCCACGTCGACCTTATTGTCGCGGATATAATGATGCCTGAAATGGACGGCTATACCCTTTTAAAAACGCTGCGAAGTGAAAAAATCGATACGCCTGTATTACTTCTTACCGCCAGGCATTCGTTTGAAGACAAGCGTAAGGGCTTTTCATCCGGAACGGATGATTATATGATAAAACCTGTTGATTATGAGGAATTGCTATGGAGGGTCAATGCCTTGCTCAGAAGGGCAAAAATAGCAAACGAGAAAAAAATAGTGTTGGATTCGATTACAATCGACTCGGCAACATATTCGGTCATTTCCGGTGGTGAGTCAACCGTACTTCCCAAAAAAGAGTTTGAGTTGCTGTATAAATTGCTTTCCTATCCCGGTGTTATTTTTACAAGGACTCAGTTGCTCGATGAAATCTGGGGCTTTGATTCCGAAAGTGGAGAAGACACGATCAAAACACATATCAACAGGCTTCGCAACAGGTTTGTAAATTGTACGGAGTTTGAAATCATTACAATTAAGGGGCTTGGCTATAAAGCTGAAATAAAGAAAAAGGGATTAGAAGTGGAAAAATGAAGACGAAGATAGATACGAACAAAGAAATAATCATGTGGTTAACTACGCAAACTTATATTATTATTGCTGCTTCGGTTTTCTCTTTTTTGTTTGTTGAGCTTGTTGCATATTTTGTGTGGCATGACACCAGCAACCCTAATTTTATTTTCCATGCGCTTGGAACAATAATCCCGATGTGTGTGATTCTGGCTGTATTGAACTATTATCTTTTCAAATCTGTTTATCGCTATGTTTCAGCCCTTTCAGGTGGAATCAATAAAGCTGCAGACGGTGATTTTGACATGCGCCTTGACCCCGAAACAGCAGGTCCGCTTTCCCATGTATATGAAAACTTTAACAAAATGGAAATAGAATTGAAAAATGTTCAGGTGCTTCGAAAAGATTTCATTAACAGTTACTCACACGAATTCAAAACGCCGATCACATCCATAAACGGGTTTGCTACGTTGCTACTTGAGACAGAAGTGTCAGAAGAAGAGCAGAAGCAGTACCTGAAAATAATTGTCGATGAATCTTCAAGACTGGCTGAACTGGCTAACAGCACGCTGCTCCTGTCAAAACTTGAGTCTCAGCAAATTATTTCAAATAAGAAGCCGTATGCTCTTGATGAGCAGCTTAAAAAATGTGCTATTTTGCTGTCCTCGCAATGGAGTAAAAAGGAAATCGCATTCTCTTGTGAATTTGATCCGGTTACCTATCAGGGCGATGCAGAATTGATGGAGCATTTATGGCTCAACTTATTGAATAATGCAATTAAATTTACACCGGAATACGGGGAAATAACTATGTCTTTGACAGAGAGCGAAGGTAGTGCCGTTGTTGTACAAATATCGGATACTGGAATAGGTATGGGAGAAGAAGTAATGTCTCACCTCTTCGAGAAATATTATCAAGGGCATGAAGGACAGGTTAACCATGGGTTGGGACTCGGGCTTTCTATAGTAAAGCGTATAACAGAACTTTGTGGCGGAACAATAGAGGTCAGAAGCGCTGAAAACGAGGGGAGCACATTTACAATAATGCTTCCAAATTCTGCGTCATAGAAGTATGTGGTTTAAATTTCAGCTTAATATCGGGGATCTGTAAGGGATAAAGTGCCATTTCAACTGGTAGTGTTTATCGGGGTCACGGCTGAATCGCTACCGTTGGCAGTTGATGATTAAGTAGGATTTTCGATTCTATAGTCTTATATGGAAATCCAGTCAGTCATTCTTCGTCAATATATCATGTAGCGTTCCCAGCATTTTATTGACGTCGTAAGGTTTAGCGACCATCGCTATAAATCCGTAATCCTTGAAATCGGGCATGGCATACTCATTGACATAACCGCTGGAAACGATAGCTTTTACTTTGGGGTTTATTTCGAGCATCTTTTCCATAACTTCTTTGCCTCCCGTTTCGTCGGGCATTATCAGGTCTAAAATAACGGCATCAAACGGATTTTCTGATTTTTGTGCTTCGGCGTATAATTCGATTGCTTCCGCCCCGTTTCTGGTGAGAGATACGTCATATCCAGAGTTAACCAGCATCCTGTCGAGCAGCTTGAGAACTATTTCCTCATCATCCATAACCAGGATTCTGCCACTGGCCGGCTGAATATTATATATTCCTTGAACTAATTTATCATTTTTAGTTTTCATCGATTCTGATGTTCTGTTTCGTGGCTCAATGTATATCCATAACGGCTAAAATTATTAAAATTGATTAATTCGTGATATAAACTGTATGCAAGTATTTCGTATACGAACTAAATAGAATTCAATTCTATTACCAGCGTCGATTTTTGTCAATTATTACGGTGCTGTTAAGTATGGTGTCTTGTATCGTTAAGTGATATACTTTTTCCGGCTTCTTTAACAATAATTCGATATTGCTTATCGATAGGATTTTTATATCTTCAATAATGTAAAAATCTAGCGTAAAAGGGGGGAAATATGCCGGTAAAGTTTGGATTCGATAATCCGATGTTAAATGCGTGGCTTCTTTTACATCAGGCTTATGACATGGTGTTGAAGGTCGAGGAAACTGCATTTGCTAGATTAGGATTGACGCCCCAGTATAACGGGGTTCTTATGGCAATGAAGTATACCAGTGGCACGGTGACGATTTCCGATATTGCCAAATGGCTCGATAGGAATAATAATTCTGTCAGTACGCTGATTGACCGCATGCAAAGAGACGGGCTTGTGCAAAAAGTTGAGAATACACGTGACCGCAGGGAAGTACAGGTGGTCTTTACCGATAAGGGTGAAGAGTTGTTCCAGAAAGCCGATGCCCTGGGATGGCAGATTATCGATGATATGTTGAGTGGAATTCCCGAGGAAGACCTGCGTATGTTGATTGCCCAGTTGGCAAGGATAAGGGACAGGGCTGTTGATTATCTGTCCCCAGGAGATTCTATAAGAGAAGTGAAGACAATCAAAGGGGCCGGGAATAAGGAACTTTTATGAAGAAGCGTTATTCTAAAAAGTTTTTGTAGCCATAGAGTGGGGCTATTGTCGTCTGCCGTTCATTATTCTTTCCGCCCGGCGCTTTATTGCCTTGAGCCATAGCCTGCGAATCAATCCGCTCCATGGACGGATTATAAGCCAGTAGGGGCGGAAGTTTTTACGCGCTTTTTCGCTCAAGCCTTTTACTCGGCTTTCCGTGCGAACGATTACACAACCGGACTCCGACTCATCTTTGATGGTAAAGTTGGCAATAACATCTAAGAAATCCGGATTGTTAAAAGCGGTAAGCTCTGCGGCATCAGCCATTTTCAGTATTTGTCCGCTGGATTTCTTCCATACACGGCCGATGCTACTCGGTACTATTAAACCGAAGACGATTTCCCGTGGAGGCTGCTCCTCTATTTTCACGAAGGTACTGTTCAGCATTTGATCCAGTAAAGATTTATTGTCAGGAAAAGCTGCAGAAGAGAGGGGATTTTCCTTTCTGCCGGCGAGTTTTTCTGGTAGTGCGCGCAGGTTAAAGAGCACATTGACGAACCAGTGGATTTCCTTCATTGTAGTATCCTGCATGGCTTCATAAGCAACCTCTGCGGTAGACTTGATTTCGATAGTATGAACTTCCGTGAAATCATATTTTGGTAAATACTTATCGAGCAGCATTGTCTCTTCAGTCTTCATCTTCGTCCCCCGGTTTTGTGCTGCCAGCCATAGCAAGTCTGCCGGGATTGAGCTTCTCCATTGCCAGGTAGGCGTTGAGCATGCGTATAAAGGTATTGGTAAAATCCTGCATATGCTGGAGTCGCGTAATATAAAACCGGCTCTCTTCATCGTTACTGCATTTTTTTAGTTCTTTAAGGCTGCCTGACAGAGAGCTTTTAAAATCGTTTATCAGTTTTTTCTCACGGTTGCGAAGGATACTGCGGATTACCTTCCAGAAATCAGTATCCGCTTCGTAATAGTCGCGGCGGTCGGCGGGGCGGTTGAAGCGTTTTATCATGCCCCAGCGCTCCATGCTGGTGGTGTTTAAGCTGATGGTTCCTTTACTTGCGCCGAGTTTTTCGGCGATTTCTCCGAGTGAGAGCTGGGAGGGGCTTAAGTAGAGCAGGGCGTAAATCTGGCCCGTCATGCGACTGAAACCGGCGGATTCCGTAAGCAGACCGAACGATTGAACGAGGTTTTCCGTTGCTTGTTGATATGTATCCATCATGGCATCCTCCTGTATTTAGTATCGTTTAATACATTTTAAACGATACTAAATAAGAATGTCAATAATCAAATATCATAAATTTGCGATAATTTGGAATTGTTACTTTGGAATTAGATTTCAGTTGATATAAAATTGAAGAAATTCAAATCGGTAGTTTTGCTATTTTATATTAAAGTCCACTTAAAACTGTTTCGGTGTCGCAGACAAAAGCAATTTCATGGATAGCATCAGGATAAAAGAGGTTCCGGCAAAAAACATCCTGTCCAATTCCAAGGTATACGATTATACCATCAATCCGTATGTCGGCTGCCAGCATAATTGCAGCTACTGCTATGCGCGTTTCATGAAAAGGTTTACGGGGCACAAGGAACCCTGGGGCGAATTTGTCGACGTAAAAATCAACACTTCCGAACTCCTGCAAAAAGAAATCGGCAGGAAGCCCAAAGGCAGGGTATGGATTGCCGGCGTTTGCGATTGCTATCAGCCGCTGGAAGAGAAGTATGAACTTACAAGAAAATGCCTGGAGATATTGATTCAGAACGGTTGGCCGCTGACCATACAGACGAAATCCCCGCTCGTTTTGCGGGATATCGGGTTGCTTAAACGGGGGAAGGATGTCGAGGCGGGGTTTTCGATTACCACGGCGGATGACAGTATCAGGCGGCTTTTCGAACCCTGTGCCCCTTCTGTAAATGAGCGAATCATGGCGCTGGAGCAGCTTCATCTGTCTGGTGTGAAGACTTTTGCAATGATTGCTCCGATGCTCCCCGGTGCCGAAGGTCTGGTACAGATGCTTGGAGGAAAGGTCGATTATATACTGGTCGATAGAATGAACTATCATCATGGGGATTGGGTATATAAAAGGTACGGTTTGGAAAAGTATATGGATGCCTCATTTTTTAATGATAGCGGGAAGGAACTTGCCGCTGCTTTTGAGGAGCAGGGGATTGAATGCCGTTTGTTGTATTGAATATGTGGAATTTGATTGATTACCCGAATATTATATGCAATAATAAATCAATAAGTACTTTAGTATATGAGGTGTAACATGAACCCTGCGAGTAATTTTTGTACAAATTGTGGGCAGCCTCTGGGTGCAAAGACGCGGTTTTGTGGTGGTTGTGGTACCGAAGTACCTCCGGCAGGTACTCAGGAAATTGCTCCTCCTGCTGCATATCAAACTCCGCCGGTTGATACCCACCCCCCGGTTGCTCAATCATTTCAAGAGACTCCGCCGCCTGTTTATCAGCAGTCGTATTATCCTCCTCAACAGGCTTATTATGCACCTCAGCCAGCCGCTCCTGTTTATGGATATCAGTCCCCGGCTACAGGGATTCCCGGTGAATTGATTATCGGGGTAATTCCCAATGCCAGTAAGAGGAAAAACCTGGTCTTATCGGATACCTTTAATATTATCGTCACGAGTCACCGTATGATTTGTGCACTGGTGACTTCCAAGATGATAAAAGATGAAGCTGCCAGTCATAGAGGGGAAGGTATAGGAGGCTTCTTTAAAGCGATGGGAAGCGGCTATACTTTGTGGCAGCGCTATTTACAGATGCCGCCTGAGCTGGCACTCCAGGAAAACCCCGAGAACTTTGCAATATATATGAACCAGATACACAGGGTAAAATATAAACCGGATAAAGTATTGTTCAACAAAGGGGCGTTCAGTGTCGGGTTAAAGATGGGTGTCGGCGTCGACGATGACGATGATAAAAATACCAGGCCACTGGAAATCGAGACCGTTGCCGGTAAATATAAATTTGAAATCAACGATATGAATCAGCAGCAGACTGCCGAGATATTAAAGAAGGCAGGGTTGATAAGATAACCGTTTTAATCTGCTGGTACAAGGCAGCTTGTTTTAGTCATTTTGATACCCCGACCATGCAGGTCGGGGTATTTTGTACAGGAACCCTGCGTTAGACATGGTGTTCAAAAGAGCTTCCAGCGATGAGACTGGAAAAACTCCTTTTGATTTTACTTCTTTGCTGTTCTCAAACCGCAATTTAGTTTATATCAAAAGGAGTACTTTCAAAAATGAATGATGCACACAATCTATCGCGCGCGAAATGAAACTCTGAATATCACATGGTGTTTGCTGCGAAGAACTTCAGGAAGATATTTATTGATAAATAAGTCTTCCTTCTACCTGCTTCCCTATATTCTGATGATTCTTCAGATATTCCTCGAGCACTTCCGGTACGGATGTTGCCACTACTCTCGGCTTGCTGTGTATCATCAATTCGTCATTTGTGATATCGAGGTAGGCTGTTGAATTGGCGATGTGGTAGCCGATAAGGCCGATGTAATATGTGCTCTCATCATCCACCGGTGCGCCGTCGAAGCTTAAAGAAACCAGGTTATGTGCCGTATTGTCGTAAACGGCACGGATTCTCCCGTTAACCTGGTAGCATTCACCTTCGCTGTTGCGATTCTCTGGACGCATGATATGGCTGAAAATGCGTTTCAACTGTGCACCTGTGATAACGAAGCGTGACAGGTAGTCTTTAAACGGGAAGCAGGTGCGGTAATCTTTCAGAGTGACGGCCGGTCCGAGTTCTTTGCTTCTGATGGAGCCGGACCCGACCAGCATTACGTCGCATTCCGCAATTTCAGCCAGTGCATCGGCAAAAAGGTTGCCCAGGGATGTTTCGACTTCTCTTCTCGGGTGGGTCATTACATCGGTAAACTTGCAGATGATGGTGTTGTATTTGCGGTCGATTTCTGCTGCAAAACTGTCGATATATTGCTTTAACTTTATATCCGGTTCGGCTATACCTTCTTCGATTGGTATGAGCTGCCACTTCCAGTCGACAATACTGTTTGTGTCGTCGTCGACTGTGATGTCGAATCTGCCTATCTGGTTGGTGCCGACGCCTGCCTGTGCTATGAGTACGTTATTGATTGTTGTCGGCTGTTGCAGGACAGTATGCGAGTGCCCGCCGATTATCATATCGACCCCCCATTCGGGTTTCAGGAGTTTTGCCAGTTCGATATCCGATTCATATCCGATGTGCGTGAGAAGTATCGTCAGGTCTATGTCATCGTTCTTGTAGGCATCTGTGATAATGCCTACCTCGTGGGCGGCATCTTCCAGTGAAATGAAGCTTCCCACCAGTTTGTCCTTCCTGACAGCATCGAGAACTTTTTCGGTCAGGATGCCGATGAGCATTATATCGAATCCGTCCAAGGAGAGTATCAGGTAGGGTCTCATCAGCCGTTTACCGTATTTTTCTATGTAAATATTGGCTGTGACGATAGGAAAATTCGCCATTTTCTCCAGGAACAGTAGTTGCGGCAGGCCGTAATCGAATTCATGGTTGCCCAGTGAAACGGCGTCTGGGGCGAGATAATTCATGATTTCCATCGTTGAGATTCCCATGTATTCCGAGTCTATCAACGAGCCCTGCAGCATGTCTCCTGAGATTACATAAAGAACATTCTGCTCTTCCCGCCGTACCTTATTGACGTATCCGGATAAGAGTGCCAGCCCTCCGATCAAGTTGTTTGAACCTGCTTTTACCTCGGTTAAAAAGTCCCCGTGCATATCGTTGGAATGCAAAATCGTGAATTTTTTGGTTGTCCCCATAAATAATCTCCCTTCATTATCCGGTAAGGCAGAAAAGTGCCGATACTGTAAAAAGCCGGCAGATTAATATACTCTGCCGGTTATTATAACACAGAGCGAATTCGGTATTGGTATTGTTCGTAGCTTAGATATCGGTGTCATTTGTTTGCAGATGTTCTCCCGCTATCTGTTTAACGATGTTTTTTGCTGTTTCCTCCTGCCCGGGCGGAACCGGAATCCTTATGGTATAGGAATTGCGTTTATATGCTGCCAAAGCGGAATATACGATAGTAAGCCGGACAAGCCCTGTCCCGTCGTTGCCGAGGGAAATTCCCTCCAGTCTGTTTCCCATCCCTTTCCAGATATGCATCTGGCGGTTGAAGTAAACCCCGTCGGGGGTGATATAGACTCCCCCGTGATGTTTCCTGTTATATCGGTAAGAGGCGATTGTCGAAAAAAAGGCCGCCAGCCCGGCAACGGCGATTATTCCGAGGATTATCAATGCAATTATAAAAAAATCCTCCCCGATAGCGATAGCCATTATTATGCCTACGATTACAGCGATGACCGCAATCAGCATAAAAAGCCCTCTCTTGGCAGCGGCGTCTTCTTTATGTTCTTCATCTGTGTACTGTCGCCATTCCTCGGGTGAGTATGTCCAGTGCGCCAGAACATTTTCACTGCGTATTATGGAATCGACATTTCCGGCCAATCTGAAATAGAGGAATGCCGCAATCAACCCGGTCAGGGCAACAAATAAACCGCCGGTCGAAAGTGCGTAACCACCGTCGAAGCCGTCAAGCCCGACCATCCCGGGGATAAAGATGATAATTATTCCCAGAACCGCAATCCCCATCCAGACCACAGCCGTGCGGCGCGGCGGATTGTTTTTTATTTCCATTATTCCCCCCAGTACTATATGACTATTTTTTGATTATATTCTATATTTCATTCTTATAGCAATATCGTTTATTCATCGAAGAAATTAAATATATTACATGTCTGGTAATTTTCAGTGTTATGAAATTGATGAAAATATGGGTGAACGTGTTTTATCTTGACAGCGAATGCCGTGGATATTAGTATTAGCGTATTTAATACGTATATTATACCGGTTGTTTAAAATGGCAGAGCGGCATGACAGCTATTTGTAAGGTCTTTGATGCCCTGCGCGGCCCCGGAATATTCGAAATATTCTGGCGTATCCTCACCAATGCCAGTATTTTAAGTCGGGACGAGGTAGCGGCTGCTTCGGCGGTACTGGGTGCAAATGCTATCAGGTACGATGACGTAAGGGTTGCCGAAGGGAAGCTTCTCAACATTATTTTCAGGCTTAACGGGAACAGGGCGTTTGCCACTTTTCATACCATCAATTTCCCAGGGGGGAACGGGTGTTCGAGGAAACGCCTGGATATAATTGTGCACGAACTGGTTCACGTTTTGCAGTTCGAGAAAGTCGGCAGCGTTTATATAGTGCAGGCGTTGAAAGCCCAGTGGAAGGAAGGTTATAGCTACGGGGGGTGGCAGCAGCTGGTGGCGGATTGGAACGGCGGCAAACATTTCCGTGACTTTAACCGTGAACAGCAGGGTCAGATCGCACAGGATTACTACAATATCGTCATCGCCGGTAACCTTCCGGATGAAGACCCTGCCAGCCTGGCATATAAACCGTTCATAGAGGAGCTGCATAACGGTGATTTATAGGATTTATCGTAAATTTTTTATTCTAGTTTTGTCCAATAGAATGTACTGATTCCGGTATATCTCGGCAAATCTCAGTCAGTACGGTTCCTGTATCTGCCAACCAGTTGTCCTCACCAGAAAGAGTTCAGGTTTTTTTATCCGGTTAATTTGCCGAGCAGGCAGACTGCCGTTATATTAGGCCCGCTGTGGGTTCCCAGTATCGGTCCTATTTCCCCCATGATTATTTTATCACGCGGATACATCGGTGCTACACGGTCGGCAAGCGCCTCTGCCTCATCCTTTTTGGTGTTATACATAATAGCCAGTTCTTTTACTTCGCCTTCATCGATTGCCTTTTCTATGAACTCGTATTGCTGCTCCAGCCCTTTGGAGTAGCTGCGCGCTTTTCCCAGGGGAATGACTTCGCCGTCTTTCATACCGATCAGCGGTTTTATATTCAACATAGCTCCCATCAGTCCCTTTGCCTTTCCGATGCGCCCGCCCTTGGCAAGGTATTTTAGTGAGTCGAACAATACCATGAAATGGATTTCGGGGACGGCTTCTCTGGCAATCTTTACCACTTCATCCATCGTTGCTCCGGCTTTGGCTGCTTTAGCGGCAGCCAGACATACCATTCCCTGTCCGATGGTGATGGATAGGGTATCGATTATTTCGATAGGGCAGGAGTTTTGCATGGTCTCGCGGGCCTGCAGCGCCGATGGGATTGTGCCGCTGAGTTTTGCCGAGAGATGCAGGGAAACGATGCCGTCGGCGTCCTTTGCCAGTTCTTCATATACCTGTTTGAAATCCGCCGGTGACGGCTGGGAGGTGTTGGGGAAAACGTTGTCATTTACCAGCCTTCTGTAATACTCTTCATTCGAAATATCCACGTTATCTCTGAAAACATCATTTCCGAACCTTACATACAGGGGAACCACGGTAATTCCCAGCTCTTTCAATAGCTGCGGAGGGATGTCTGCACTACTGTCGGTTACGATTTTTATTGCCATAACCTTCACCTCTCCTTTTTTAATTAGCGGTTATTAATTGTAATGTAATTTCAAACAGCTCAACTGTTGGTTGCGACAGCAATACGGTCGTTGCTGACAAAATAGTTTTCAGCGGTTTTTGCGAGGGCAGTGAATCCCTGTACCAGTGCCGCAATGTCTTCGTCGCTTAGAATTTCCAGCATTTTAGACATTTCACTGGTCGTATCCTGCCGGATATCGTTAAGAAGCCGCTTCCCTTTTTCGGTTATTACCAGCCATTTTACGCGGCGGTCATCCGTGCCGTCTGTATGGCTGATAATGTTCTGCGATGTCAATCTATCCACAATACCTGTTACTACAGGCGGCGATACATTGAGCGCTTTGGCAAGTTCTTTAAAGCTGACTTTTCCTTTGCTGTGTATGTAAATTACGCTCTTAAGCTGGGATATCGTGATATCCAGAGCCATCCATTTTTCGGGTTTATATCTCATTATCAGGCGATTGAATTCTTTTTGTAAATTAACAGCTTTCGATATCAGCTCTGTTCTATTCATAAGGCATAATCCTCGTCGCGTATAATAATCATGTACGATAAACAGTTAACAATACAGTAACAGTTTATATAAAGAAAACAATATTGTCAATACCTGATTAAATTTTAATTTTTATTTGGTGTAATAATTCGTTATACTTAGCTATTCCCCGATAAGAGAGGAGATGCTTCTTATGAACTATGACGGGATAATAATCGGGTTGGCCTCGTTTTTAATAATAGGGTTGTTTCATCCGGTTGTTATAAGGGCCGAATACTACGTCGGTAAAAAAATATGGCCTGCATTCCTGGTTGCCGGCATTATATTTGTTGCCGTTTCTCTTTTTATCGATAATCACATAATCTCGGCCGTAGTGGGATTAACCGGTTTTGCCTCATTATGGAGTATTCATGAGGTTATCAAGCAGGAGGAAAGAGTAGATAAAGGCTGGTTTCCGGCTAATCCTAAAAAGAATCGCAGCAAGTAGTCCCGTGATTGGATGCCCTGTTTCATGAATCTTCCTGAAGGGGTTATAGATTCAGTACAGAATGACAGGAGGGTCAGGTGGAAAAGATAAAATTAATAACGGGGTGGATAGCGGTTTCCATAACAGTATTGCTTTCAAGCATATGGGCATACTGGGGTACTATCGAGAATTTCCATGAGGGATGGTACTCGACTTTTTGGGAAAATATGGGGATGTTTCTTTTTCAGTATCTTCTTTTCCCGATTGTTTTTATTACTCTGGCGCTGGTGATATTAAAATGGAAGAAGGCCGGGTTGCTGCTGCATTTTATTGCCGCCGGTTTTTGTGTCTGGTTTTTTAACGGGGCCAATTTTAGCGTACTGGGGCTGCTCATCGTAATCCCGTTCATTGTTTTGGGGCTGATGTATTATTTCGGAGAGCCGTCGCCGCGAAAATGGGCGTATATTTCTATCATCGTTATCCCGCTGGTTATCGTTCTGGGTATTTCCGTAAGCGAAGGGATAAAAGTATCGCAAAGGGTCGATGACGGGAATTATGGTACAGTGATTGTCGAGGGAAACGGTGTGTCCCTGGTTTGGGCGCCGAGAGGCCCCGGTTGGCCGGATGAGGGGGTTTCCTGGGAAGAAGCCAACGAAATCTGCAAACACCTTTCCGAGGATGGCACGACCATTATGGAAGAAGAACAGAATATCTGGCGGTTGCCGACTGTTGACGAAGCAGTCCGTTCGATGATGCTGCACGGGGAGAATGCCGGTGGAATATGGTATGCGGAGGAAGGAAAGGCGGTATATGACATAACTCCCGACAAAGAATCGCCTTTGTGGGATGTGCATTCGAAGGTAATCTATTACTGGACATCTGAAACGTATGCAGGTGATGAGAGCAGGGCTTATATCGTTGTCTATCACGGCGGTGTCTATAACAAGCTGAAAACAGACTCACAGGATTACCTGAGCTTCAGGGCGGTCAAGGATGTTGAAAATCCATGACTTGTTGTTGCCGGAAGGGCAGTGTGTTTAAAAACAATTATCGGAATTACCACGACCCTCCGGTAATTCCGATAACTGCAGGCGAATAATTGAAAAAAGAAACAGAAACTTATAACTCAACATTCTCTAAAACGGTTTTATTATAACATAGCAGTATATCAATGTCAACATACCGCTTTTTAATATTACCAAGGAGCTTCTCCACCGGATAAAAGACAGCTACCGGAATAGCTGCCTCAATTGACAGCGACTCCGGTAGCCTGAAAGAGAATTGATTGAAAAAGAAAATTACCTATACCTGTATCATTTAAAACAAATATATTATAGCATGGCAGTATATCAATGTCAACATACCGCTATGCGAGCTTCGTATATTATTTTGCGATGTTGCGATGTAAAAAGTCCGCTACCGAAATCCCTAGGCGAAAGAGAACTCGGTAGCGGACAGGGGGCTCTCACCGCCGGAAATGTTGGGGCGGTGTTGGCTTCCGGCAGTTGAAGGCTGATTTTTAAACCTGTTTACCCAGTGAATTGGCTACCAGCCTGTCGTATTGTTCCTGGGTGATGTCGCAGTGGTAGAAGAGGTTGAAATATTCCGATACCTCTGCATATACGTCATACTGGGCAACATCCGGGTAGAGAAGCTCTGCCAGCCAAATCATCCCCAGGTATCGTTGTACCGACGGCGGGAAGCCCATCCAGTTATAGGGGCCGTACGGGACTTCGTAGTAATCGCCGTTGGCAATGGCTGTAACCGTTGCCCAATCGGCATTTTCTCCCACTGTGCTGTAAATGCTGTTGGTGCTGAAGATGATTACGTCGGGATCCCAGAGCATAATCTCTTCCAGGTCTGTCTCATTACCGGTACCCTTGCTGGAAGGATTATCTACAACCGCCAGATTGTCGCAGAGTAAATCGATGATCTCGGCATGGTAAGAACCTTTAGCTATGACGTTGAGTCCGGCGTCGCCGGTGCAATAGAGCATCCTAACTTTATTGCCCTCGCCGACGGCTTCCACTATAGCAAGGGTCTTGGCATATACCTCGTCGCAATAATCTGCGATAACCTCTGCCTCTTCTTCCATGCCAAGGAGGTCACCTAGTATCCTGTAGCAGTCTCCCATACCTTCGGTATAGGCATCGATATGAACGAACGGAATGCCCAACTGTTCCTGAAGAGTATCCAGGTCTTCCGTCATATTGTCTTTCTGTTCGCCTACATCGATGATGATTTCAGCGCCTGTGGCAGCGATTACTTCCAGGTTGAGAGTACCCTTACCACCGTAAAGCTGTCCGAGTATGGGAAGGTTATAGTATTTGGAGTCTATAAACTCTTCGGCAGAAGTATCGAAGGCGGTAGCAAGCCCTACCAGTTTGTCCGGACACAAGGCGAACAGGACTATCTGGGTCAGCGGGCCTGAGAGAGCTACCTTGGTAATATTGGTTGGAATTTCGACCGTGCGCCCCAGCGAATCGGTGAAACTCCTGGTTGCCGGTTCGGCTGTAACAGTTTCGGTTACTGTTGATGTTTCGGTAGCCGTATTGGTTATCGTGCTGGTTTCTGTTACGGTCTCGGTCAGTGTCGAATTATTGGTTATGGTGCTGAGTTGAGTTGTGGTTTTGGTGGTGGTATTGGTCAGTGTTGTTGTCTCCGCCTCCTGGCATCCTGCCATAGAGAAAAGCAGTGCAGCGGAGACGGCTATAGCAAGTACAATGCTGGTAAATTTTTTTATTTTCATCTTATAACTACTCCAATTTTAATATGTGTATCAGAAGATGGGGGAGAATTCTCTTGAAGTTACATTATATTAAATAAGATATATCGATGAGTACTTATTATGGCAATGCTGTGACATTGCCATCCATACATCAATCCGGCATATTTACGGTTGGTTTACATATCACACCTCCATCGAAACAATTATATTTTTTCTCATGCGATATGCTAGCACTAATATAACGATGTGTCAAGTAAAAGTATGACAATTTTCAATATATAAATATGGTACCAGTGTTATTTATCGTCATTAATAACGCTCTTCGGAACGCAAACGCGCACTCTATCACGGTAAAGACTTTGAACATCGACATCCACGACATATAAATCGTGTATCAGGCCTTCCGTTAAAACATCGCATGGGGCGCCGTCGGCGAGAACTTTGCCGCTGAGCATGGCCAGCACGTGGTCCGAGAACATGAACGTCTGGTCGGGATTGTGTGTGGATTGGACTATGGTATATCCCTCTTTTGCCAGGGATTTGATCTGCGTCAGTACCCGTACCTGGTTCCCGAAGTCCAGGTTCGCAGTCGGCTCGTCCAGTATCAGGACTTTGGTCTGCTGCACCAGTGCCCTGGCAATCAGTGCCAGCTGGCGTTCACCGCCGCTGATTTTCGTATAGCCGCGGTTTTTAAGGTGCAGGATGCCGAGCCTTTCCAGCGCCGAATACACCAGCTCAACCTGTGCTTTACCCGGTGTCGATACGGATGAAACCTGGATGGATGTTCCCATGAGTACCATGTCGAAGACGCTGAAGTTGAACGAAGGGTAGTGGCTCTGTGGAACGTAGGCTATCAGCTTTGCCATTTCCTTGATATCGAGCCCCTTTATATCCCTGCCTTCGATTGCTATTTTGCCCTTATAGTTGTTCAGTATGCCGAGTATGCAATAGAAGAGGGTGCTTTTACCTACGCCGTTTGGCCCGACTATAGATAACAATTGACCGTTTTCCGCCGTAACGTTGATATCATCCAGAACCTGTCTCTCACCGTAGCTGAAGCTGAGATTTGAAACCGTAATGCTCAATATGCTTCCCCCTTTCTTGTGATAAGGTAGACAAAGAAAGGAGCGCCGATAAAAGCGGTTAGAATACCGATAGGGATTTCCGTCTGTAGCAGGTTTCTGGATACATTGTCCACGATAAGCATGAATACCGCTCCGAAGAGCATAGTCGCCGGCATCAGGTGTTTATAATTATTCCCCACCAGCATTCTCGCCAGATGCGGAATCACCAATCCTACCCAGCCTATCATGCCGCTGACCGATACACTGGCGGCAGTCACCAGCGTTGCGCATAAAATAATTATCAATCTCAGATGTGTGGCATTGATACCCATCGTACGCGCTTCTTCGTCGCCCAATGTCAGCACATTTATTCTCCATCGTAGAAAAAAGAGAGGAATCAACCCGATAGCCATAGGTATGAAAGCCATGAGAACGGTTTTTTGGGTCGCACCGGACAGGCTGCCCATGAGCCAGTAGGTGATAGCTTGCAGTTCGTCGTTCGGGTCTGCCACCAGCTTGAGATAGGAAGTGGCTGCCGTAAACAGGGAACTCACCATAATGCCGCATAAAACCAGTCCCAGCACCTTCTTGCCCTGAGCCCTTTTGCTGATAAGATAGACGACGGTAACGGTGAGCAAGCTGAAGGCAAAGGCAGAGAGCGTAATTGTCAGATTATTCCCCTCATTTATAATAGCCAGTGCCGCTCCGAATGCCGCACCGGAAGTAGCACCCAGTATATCCGGGGCTGCCATCGGATTCTGGAAGATTCCCTGGTAAGATGCGCCGGCAGCAGCCAGACTGCATCCTATCAAGCAGGCCAGCAGTATTCTCGGCAGCCGCACATTGAATAAGATGGTTTCCATCTGGTCCGTCCAGAATTGGTCGATGGGAAAAATCTTTGAGAAGAGGATTCCAAAGAGTTCCCCGGGATTTATCGGATAACGCCCGAGGAAAAAGGAGATAACGATTGCAAGAATCAGGATAATACCCAGTCCCAGTACTATCACGGAGTAGGGGATTTTTCTTTTTTCTTCTTCCATGCCGGTATCAAATACCCTTCATCTCTTGAATTGCTATAAGATGGTGTAATATCCCCCGTCGGCGCATGTCCGGCAGAGCTTCTTCCCGTCTCTGACCACGTGCCTGGAATCGATTACATTCTCCCCGCAGCTTTCGCAATATATATCTTCGACAGGCGGCCCCGCCAGATCGCAGGGTTTTAATTCGATTTTTACATTCCGGTAAGACAACAGCTCCTCGAACGGCAGATTTTTATAGAAGGCGATCATATCCTCGCCGTCTTTCGGATGTAAACGTTTTTTGTGATAGATGCGTACGGCTTTGCCGGTGTTCATATCGAGAAAACTGGCGGCGATTATTCCATAGTCATAGAAGCTGTAGCTGCGCCTGCCGATTCTGCAGCCGGTAGCAATTCCGATGGAATCGGCGGGGCAGCGGTCGCACTCCACGAAGACTTTCATTTTTGTCTGTTCGGATTCGTTATCCAGTCCGAGCAGGTTCATGGCGTAATGCGCCATTTTGACGCCGATACATTGCCCCGAGCATAAATGCCCGTGATAAGCGACAGCCAGTTGCATGTCTTCTTCGAATGTTCTCATTTTCCACTCCATTGTCGTTATCCATATATTAAATATAATATTTTGATTCCGGTAAAAGATTGCATAACATATACATTTTTAGGTCTCAGCGTCGCTTATTCTGAAATTGCAGGTATACATAGCTCTTCATCGGAGAGTTATTGCGGTTTCAGGAATATGCTAGCGGAATATTAGCAGAGTTATATGGTATTGTCAACAAGGGCTGCTTGTAAGTAAATCTCGGACGGCTCGGTTTGCATGGCAGTTCGGTATTTGTATTGCTGCGGGTAGATTTATCTGAATTATTTACGTATTGTAGTATCAGAAATATGAGTCTATATCGAAATCGATTTTACTTCCGGAGCGTATCCTGTTGCGCAAATCCATCATCTTGCGGTCGATATTTTTCAGGGCCGACAGGTTGTTCCTTTCGGCAGGGCTGGTGGTGATAATTTCCTTTATGCCTCCGTTTTTGATAACGATTCTTTTATTCCCCATCAGCGCCAGCAACGGGTCATGAGTGGCTATCAGCACGATTTTTTCCTCTCTCACCAGCAGATTCAGGGCTTTTTCGCGGTCGATGCCGGCATTCTCGATTTCATCGATTAATACTATCGGGGAGGTGCTCAGGAAGGCGGTGTCGGCAATCATCAGTGCCCTTGACTGCCCCCCGCTGAGCGCCGTCACCGGCGTATCCGTCATAAATTCCTCGCCGGCCAGTTGATTGGCCTGCTGTATAATCGTTTGCGTCGTCTCGGTCGGGTCTGCGACCATGCGGCTTTCGGCATGCATGCGTATAAAATCGTATACCGTCATATCGACGACGAAATTCATGTTCTGGGATAGCTGGGCTACCAGTTTATGTTCCAGGGAAAATCTCCATTCTCCGGGAGGAACCTGGTCATTGACCAGTATCTGTCTGCCTGTGGGGGTGTCTTTTTGCGCCATCCATTCTATATCGGCCAGCAGCCGGCTTTTTCCCGAACCGGTAGGCCCGACCACGCAGATGATATCCCCCCTGGTCATGGTCAGCGAGATATCTTCTTTCGCCTTGAATTTATCGAAGCCCCCGATAATGGTAATGGAGTTGATGCGATAAGGTGACCCCTCGCGTACTTCGTTCATATGAGACATGAAAAGGTCGAAACGCTCCATCAGTTCATCCCGGTTCATCCCCATATCCTCTAAAATATCTTCGTCCAGGCCTGAAAAATAATCCTGCAGAGAGATGTCTTTTTCGGTAACCGGCAGTACCATAGCATTGAAGAAATCTTCGGCATAAGGGTGTTCCTGCAGTATCTGCGATAATTTCAGGCCTTTAAACTGGTTATTTTTCATTTATTGCTCTCCTGTCCGAAACGGATTTTCCTGACATTGCCCATCTGAAAATCCTTGCCGATTCTTCTTTCACCCAGGCAATACGAGCACAATGCGGAAGGCATGGTGAAACGCAGTTCCTTTCCGTTGAGCGTGACCAGTTCTGGCGTATCCAGGAATAGTCTGCTCAGTTCATAGGATCCCTGTCCGGTGATGCCGTTAACCTGGTAAATCAGGCATTTGGGATTGACCTGCTTAACACGGAAGGCAAAAACCTCCCTTTCGGCCTGGGAAACGATGTCCCCCTTGGTGATAACCACTACATCGGCCATTTTCAGCATGGGCCCGATTTTTTGAGGGGTGTTGATGCCCATCAGGTTATCGATGATACAGACAGCAGGTATATCCTTGATATGCGGAGAACAGCGGTTGCAGAGACCGGCGCTTTCGCTGATTAAAAGGTCGAGGTTTTTGCTCTCTCCCCAGTTCAGGCACTCCTCGATATTGCTGATAAAAAAGTGGTCGGGGCATAGGTTTCCGGATAAACCGACCATCACCTCTATGCCTGCATTGCGGTAAACCAGGTCGTCGCTGGTTGCCAGACAATCCAGTTTGACTACTCCCACCTTTACATTATCGGCTTTCATCGACTGGACGGCCTTTAATATGACGGCTGTTTTGCCTGACGAAGGCGGTCCGGCTACCGTAACTACTTTCATCAGTTATCCTCTAAATATGATTTGACCAGCAAACTCTCCAGTTGTGGAACCAACGCCCCCAGGTCATTTTCGTTTATAAAGTCCCACCCCAGCCATTTGAAAGTCGCCCCTTGCGGCAAATCTATCTGCGCATCACGGTGGGAAGCCGGGAAATAAGCCGAGGCAAAAGCCTGTCCGACTTCTTTTCCGGTTATGAAATCGACTATATCCTTGACCCTGTCCATGGCCGATTTTTTGACTATCATAACGAAAGGATTGATGATGGCTCCGTCTTCGGGCCATACAATGGAAACTTTTTCGTTTGTTCTGACCATTTTCGAGAAAGAATACGGCAGGGTGCTTATGGCGGGGGCATCCTTTTTGCCGCTGCCGGCGAATTTGACCATCTGTGAAGGATGCAATCCCGTTTTGGCGGCTTTCCCCAGTTTGATAACCCCTTCTTCCCCCTTTTCACGGTAGATATTCATAAACAGCCCTTCGCAGAATTGACCGCCCTGGTGTCCGCGCAACGCAACCTGCCTCGTATACTCCGGTTTCAGCAGGTCGACCCAGCGACGGGGAATTGGTAAATCGCTGTAAACCGTGCGGTCTACGACCATTACCGTCGGGTTGAAGCAGGGGATGTAGTAACGGTTTTGCGGGTCGGGCAGGCCGGTTTTCTGTAACTCCATACCGGTTTGTCCGCTATCTCCTCCTGCGAAGGCATCTCCGAATTTTTCCCTGAATTCGCGGTGGAAAAAGTAGCTGAAGCCGGGGGCTATCATGATGTTGGGTAGTTTATCGATGTCATTGCAGTTCCTGACCCAGTTGAAAAAATCCAAATCGTTATTGGCATTGGATTCTATAAAGCAGGAGTATTCAATGCTTTTTTGTTCCTGGTAGTATTTCATGAAGGAATTGAACAGTTCCTCGAACGGTACTTTGAGGGGGCATGGCATCAGTGCCACCATGTCTGCTCCTTCAATAGAGTTATATGACATATGTTTCTCCTTTATCTGTATTTTAATCAGGTACTGTTTTATTCTTGTTTCGATATATCAGGTAGAAGAAGAAGGGTGCTCCCAGGGCGGCTGTGAAAAGGCCTACCGGCAGTTCCACCGGCTGGAATACCGTGCGGGCAAGCAGATCCGCTGTAATAAGCAGCAATGCTCCGATAATGGAACTGAGAATAACCAGGAAGCGGTAGTCGTTTCCCACCAGCATGCGCGACAGGTGCGGAGCAATGAGCCCGATGAAGCCGATTGTTCCCGAAACGCTGACGGCACTGCCTGCCAGGACTGCTGCGGTTATTATTATAAAAGCGCGGTACAGTTTTACTTCCAGTCCAAGGCTGCGGCTTACCTCATCCCCCAGATTGAACAGGTTGACCTTCGGGCTCAGTAATACGGCCAGTACAATTCCGGCTGCACTGTAGGGCAATATCGTGAAGAAATAGTCCCAGCTTCTCCCTGAAAGGCTTCCCAGCAGCCATGTATACGTCACTTCCAGTTCGTCGCTGAAAATAAGCATTATGGCCGAAGTAAAAGCGCTCAGCAGGGCAGATATGGCTACTCCGCCGAGTATTATATTTGTAGTGACGTTTCCCTTACCGAAGTAAGTGAGCGAATATACCAGCAGGGTGGCTCCCAGCGCTCCCAGAAAGGCAGCCAGCGGCAACATATTTATCATGTGCGGAGCCAGAACCATAACCACTACCGCCATGAAAGCGGCGCCGGAATTGACGCCGATTATATGCGGTGCTGCCAGAGGATTACGCAAAATCCCCTGCAACAACGCTCCGGCTATCGCCAGGTTCATTCCCACCAGCATGCCGGTCAGAATCCGGGGCAGACGAATGTTCTGGATAATCTGGTAGATAATCAGTTCATCCCCGTTCCCCCGGATTATATCGACAACATTCTGAAATTCCAGAGTAGTAGTGCCGTTGATGATGCTTAACACAACGGATATACCCAGTAATAGTGTGAAGAGCAGGATTATGCCGATACGTCTCCGGTTATTATGAGCTATTACATTGGCGTTTTTCTCTGCCATTAGCTGGTTACCCGAAATTAAAAACCTTCAGCATAAACAGTCTCGGCGACAGTTTGCAGCATATCCGAGAGGCTCATATTCCCGGGTGATGCCTTCCCTGGCAGTATAAATACCTTGCCGTTGGCGACTGCAGACAATGGCTGCCATACGGAACTGGCAAGGAATTCATCCAGAATCGTCTGGTTGTCAGCGGCTTTATTGGAAGAAGTTTTTAACAGGATTACATCGGGGTCTTCCTGGATTATAGTCTCGGCATCGTAGGATATCCATGTGGATTCACTGGAGCCGGGCAGGTCCCAGCCGATGATGTTTTCAATACCAAGCGATGGGAACAGCGCACCGAACGTTCCTCCCGGATTAGCGACCTGAATATTTTCCGAGCCGCCCATTATGACCAGGCTGGTTGCATATCCAGCAGGGGCTATTTTAGCTGCCAGCTCCGTGCACAGGGTCTCTATCCGGTTTGCATAGGCCTCATATTCCGCCTGACGGTTCAGCACCTCGGCTACGAATGAAGTTCTTCCCAGCAGCGGATTGACGTCATAAAGATTGGGGTTAACAAATACTACCGTAGCCCCTGTAGATTCGAGGCTTTCTTCCATGGCGGTATGCTGACGGCTATTGGCGATAATGATATCGGGCTGCAGGGCATAAATCGCCTCGATATCCGGTGTCGCCTGTGCCCCTACGCTGGGCAGGTCTATCAATTCCTGCCTGTTTTTGTACTCTTCGACTTTTCCAACGACTACGACGCCCAGCTCGTACACCTCGTCCATCATGCCCTTGGTCAGTACCAGCACTCTATCCATTGTATCCGGAAGAGTGACTTCTCTTTCGAGGTCATCGATGATGGTTCTTGCTGCCGGTTGGGCGGAAGAGGTGACTGTTTCCGTAACCGTAGAGGTTTCCGTAGCAGTATCCGTAACCGTACTGGTCTCCGTCCTGGTCTCGGTTGCAATCAAACCTTCTGTTATGGTACTTATCATGGTGCTTGTTTTGGTGGTGTTGACTGTTGATGTAACAGTTTCGGCTGTGCATCCACCCAGCAGCCCTGTGAGAACCAGGGCTCCCGAACCTGCCAGAAAGTCCCTTCTGGTGAGCTTATTTTTTTCTTGCATTTTTTTCTCCTTGACATTAATTGAATAATGGGCTAAAGCTTGCTTATGTGTGTTCACAGGTATTTATCGATGAAAGGTTCCCCGGTATTTATCGGTGGGAAAACCTGAAAGATTCAGCTATATTTCGCATCTATATTACTTCCACCTTATTTCTACGGTTTTCACCTCCTCTTTTTCTGTTGCAGCGGCATATGGACTGGGGAATAATGACGGGGCGCGTATATTTTTCATCTGTTATTATGCTGGCCTCGATATCGTATACTTCCTGTAATAATTGAGAGGTAATTATCCGCGACGGGTTACCGGAGCAATATTTCATGCCGTCTTTAAGTACCAGGACGCTGTCCGCCAGGGCCAGGGCATGATTGATATCGTGTAGAACGATAATGAAGCTTTTCTGCAGGGTATCGCGGATATCCAGGATTTTTTCGATGAGATACCACTGATACTTCATGTCCAGAAAGGTGACGGGTTCATCCAGCAGCACTATCGGCGTATCCTGTGCAAGTATCATGGCAATCCAGACCCTCTGTCTTTCCCCTCCGGAAAGCGAATCCACTGAACGGTTTTGAAGATGCGACAGGTTCATATAATCTATCGCCCAGCGAATTTTCTCCCTGTCTTCGTTACAGAGGCACCACCCCATATTCTGATAGGGGCTTCTTCCCATCGTCACCAGTTCATAGACGCTCATATACTGCAGGGCTACATGATTCTGCGGCAGCATGCATATTTTGCGGGCGATTTTTTTCCGTCCGATTTTTTTTAAGTTGTTGCCTTGCAGGTATATTTCCCCGTTACAAGGTTTCAACAACCCGCATAGACAGCGCAGGAGGGTGGATTTTCCGGAGCCGTTGGGCCCCACGAATGCCCATATTTGTCCCTGTTCGAGCTCGAAATTAATGCCGTTCAGAACCCTCGTCTGCCCGTATGAGAAATCCAGGTTTTTTGTTTCCAGTAGACTCATAACCCTTCCTGAATATCATTAAGAATACTTCGGTCATGATAACATCGCTGTTATATCGATGTCAATATTTCGACTGGTGGGTATAATAGGATTAAAAACAGGCCAAATTAGCCAATAAATTTTTTAACTGCTTATTAGCAGTATTTAAATAGATATATCGCTATGCCTGTCTTTTTAATCAGGGGATATGGAGATTATCGCAGGATGCTCCAGGTGAACGTTTTTTATTTGCGGATTTCTATCCAGGTGCCGGCGCCTTCTTCACCGTCGGAAACGACCCTGCATCCTGTAATCCCTGATTCGTCCAACAGTTCTTTAAGCCCGTTTTCATCCAGAAATTTGACGTCCTTGTTTTTTTCCTGGATTATGCGTCTTCTTCCTTTCAGCCTCTCCCGCATGGTAGCCGGCGTATAACGTCCGAGCCCTCCGCCTATGAAGGCAATACCGCCTTTTTTCAGAATGCGGTGTATTTCGCGGATTCCCTTTGCCTGGTTTTTCCAGAACCATAGAGAGCCCCGGCTGACAATGAAATCTGCGAAATTATCATCGAACGGAAGAGCCGTAACGTCGGCTTCGACAAAGTGGACAGTATTATCCAGTTCACATTCGGCAACGTTTTTTTTAGCCTTTTCCAGTGATTTTGAGTCTACGTCTAAGAAGTACATTTCAAGATTGGTAATCTTGGCCAGCTCCAGTCCCATATACCCCGGTCCCGTACCGATATCGATACAAATCCCTGTATCCAGGTGATAATCATCGATTATCTGCTGTGCAATCAACGGATATACTGGTAATAATTTAAGAAATCCTTCGGGTAACATATTATTTTTCCTTTTCTAACTTTTTTTCGCTGACAATGATACAGTCCGCTTATTTAAATTTATTATTGAGCCTTTCTCCCCCTGATTACCTTGAGGAAATACTCCCATCCCTTCCATCTTAAACTGCAATGGTTTTCCTGCATCAGCTGAGGCAGCGGCACCTCCGGGGATACCGGTACGAAACTCTGCAATAAAAGGTATTCCTGTACCTGTTTCGACAGGAGAAAATCTCCTATCTCCAGCATAGCTTCCGGGGCTTTATTGCTCCATGCCATAACCTGCGGCATGCAGAAGAGCCCGTCCTGCGGCCATATTATGCGGGTGTTTTTCTGGCTGGATATGTGTGCGAAGGCAATGTTGGTAAGACCTATCGTGTATTTTCCCTCGTCTACGGCGTTAACGACTTCCAGCGGGCTTCCGGCATAGGTAACATTGTTTTTGAAGTTTTCGAATTTGTCGGGGAAGTCGGCCGCCATGAATGTCCTGACTATCACAGATGCCATCCGGTACTCGTCCGGCATGATGATTCTATTGTCCCATTGCGGGTCGAGTATATCGCTCCAGCGTTTGGGCACATCTTTTTCATCGAGAAGCTCCGGGTTGTAGAACATGGCGAACGGAATAACAACGAATGGATGAAAATAAGCTCTGCTGTCTGTAAAGCCCAGTTCCGCCAGCTCTTTTCTGACAGGGAACCTCCCCGGTAACGTGCGAAGGTGCTCTTCCAGATATTCCTTCGTCAAATCGGCGAAGTCGTTGACATGCCCGATAGTTAAGTCAGGCAATTCGTTTTTCTCCAGGTATGACGAGAATCTGCTGTCCTCGTCGGGGCGGTGCGGCTGTGTTTCTATAGCTATCTCGAGTCCCTGTCTTTCCTGCAGTTGCCGGCAGAACTCCTCCAGCATTTTCACGAGCGTTCGGCTTATATTTAGCGGGGTGTGTATAAAAATTCTTGCCATATGCTTTTCCCTTCCTCGTCGTCGTTGTTTTTATCGATGCTCCCGCCGCTTCTTATATAATTCCGCAAACGGGATGTATCCTTTTCGATGGACAGCAGCCTGTCCATGATACCCTTTTCCTCCTCGTTGGTTTGATGGAGCCTGTACATGCCTCCGTTTTTCATAACAAGTCTGCGTTCGGCCAGCAGCGCCAGCGCAGGGTCGTGGGTTACTATTAAAACCGCCTTGCCATGCCCTGTCAGAATCTCCAGCGCCTTGAGGCGGTCGATGCCGGCATTCTCGATTTCATCTATCAACACCACCGGGGCGTTGCTGATTAACGCTACATCGGCTACCATCAGGGCGCGTGCCTGTCCGCCGCTGAGTTGCATCAGGTTGTCCGACGGATATACGGGTTCTCCTGTCAGTTCGTTGGTGACTTTCAGTATTTCTGTTTTTACTTTTTCAGTATTTTCGATAGCCCGGATTTGTGAATGCCTCGATATGAATTCTTCGACGGATGAGTCGATTATAAAGTTCATTTTCTGCGATACTTCCGCTACCAGGTGGCGAGAGATTAACTCTTCGTCGTCAATGTCTACCTGCCGGTTGTTGATTAAAATCGAACGGCAGGTCGGCGTATCGGCATTTGCGTACTGCTCGATATCCGATATCAACTGGGTTTTCCCCGAGCCGGTGGGGCCTACGATGGCCAGCACCTCTCCAGTTTGAATATCCAGATGCCGGATGGTTTCTGGGCATCCGGCCTTGTCGTTTCCGCCGAGTACGCTTATTTTATGCAGCATCATTCCGGCCTCCCGAAATCTACCTTTTTAACGTTGCCCATCTGGTAGGTACTGCCGACGGTGGTTTCTCCTGCGCAGTAGGAACAGACTGCTGCCGGCATGGGGCATCTCAACTGCCGTCCAGTGATTTCCTGCAGCGGCTCGCTTTTCATTATTTCATTTTTGAGCCGTAAGGAGCCTCTGCCGGTCAATCCGTTGATTTCAATGACTCTGGCGCCGGGATTGACGGCCTGTACCTGCTGGTGAAAAACTTCTCTTTCGGCCTGGGAGACCATATCGCCTTTGGTTATGACGATGACATCCGCCGTACTCAGCATCGGGCCTACCTTTCTGGGGGTATCCAGCCCGCTCAGGTTATCGATGATGCATACTGACAGGCAGCCGTACAGAGCCGGAGCGCAGCGGTGACATAAGCCTGCTGTTTCCAGAATGACCAGTTCGGCTTTTTGTTGTTCCGCCCAGCGCCATATCTCTTCGAGATTGGCTACATAGAAGTGGTCCGGACACACATAGTCGCTTAATCCGACGGCAATCGGTATTCCGAGCCGCCGGTAGCGCCTGTCGTCTGTAGTCTCCAGGCAGTCGATTTTACAGGCTGCCACCCTGATGTTATCCGAAAGAAGGTGGCGGATCGTATGCAGCATAACGGATGTTTTTCCGGAAGACGGGGTTCCTGCAACAATTGCGAATTTCAAGACAGCTTATACCTGCTTTCAGTCAGTGTTATTGTATGGTTAAACGCTTAACCGGATTATCTTTGGCAGATTCGGATTACTTATGCGGCGTATCTAAAACGCCGGACAGTAACTTATAACATATGCCATATATCGATGTCAATATTGCGTGGCATTTCTACCGGGGATTGTTCACGTAATTTACAAGAAGTAGCAGCTGTAAAAAGAAAGGAGGCCGCGAGTTCGGAGTTAATCGTTGGTGAATGGCAGTGTGTATATGATGGCTGTTTCAGGTTGCCGGCATTGAAAATGCATAATTTTTAGCAGTGGATTCGGGAATTGTCCTGCTCACCGAAATAGCGGAGCTTGATTTATGGTCGTTCATGAGATAAATCGCCTCACCAATGACGACTGCCCCGGAACCGATGAAAAAATCCTGTCTGGCTATGTTTTTGAATTGTTGTTTCTTGTTTCCAGGTGAAGGTCTTGTATCTTTTTGCTTTTTTCCCATTTGCTTTCCCCCTTATTTCCGGGAATATTTTTTACAGGCCTGACTATTTTAATACATTCGATATATTTCAGTCAATATATCGTAGCCGCGATAATGGCAGGCAGGATGATTTACCACGGCGGAGGGCGGTGACATATCCTGCAGGCTTCTTGACCGTTTCCCTGTTTTATAGTAGATTTTGAAAGTCGAATAAATAATGCGATAAAGGTGAGGTATGAAGAAATATACTATTGCAATGGTAGCGCACGATGCCAAAAAGGAAGTTATCGTCGAACTGGCGAAAAAGAACAGGGAGAAGCTTTCCATGCTGAATCTGGTGGCGACCAGAACCACCGGTCAGAATATTAAGGAAAAAGCGGGAATTCCGGTAACCCTTTTACAAAGCGGCCCGATGGGAGGCGACCAGCAGATCGGGGCGATGGTGGCCAACGGCGAGCTTACGGCAGTCATCTTCCTGAGAGACCCCTTAACGGCACAGCCGCACGAGCCGGACATCTCGGCTCTCATGCGTGTCTGCGATGTACACAATGTCGCCCTGGCAACCAACCTGGCGACTGCCGAGGCGGTGCTCAATCTCATCTTTGAAAAGGCCGGATTGCAGTAATTACCTGGTTGCATTTGAATAAAAAGAGGCGGGCTGAATATATGCCCGCCTCTTTTCCCCATACAAGTATTATTCTTTTTATTTTTTCATCTTTTATGCGATATCGTAAACTATCTGGATGCTGGTGGATATTGTGACTTCGCCGGTACTGATGGAGGTAACGGACGCTCCCTCTGCTTTTATAGTGGAAACGTCATAAGCCGGATAGTAGTAAATGGAACTATAACCGCTGTTGTCAACGATATAGGTCGGCTCTCCCAGGGTAACTCCGGTTAATTCGGCAATCTGTGTGGCTTTGGCTACAGCATTGGCTATGGCTAAAGCGCGTGCCTGTGTGTAATAGCTTTCGGAGTCATCTACGGTGAAGCTGATGCCGTTGATAACGGTATATTCGCCGCCGGCGGCTACTACATCATCGATGAGGCTGCCGGTATTGTCGGTATTCCTGACCTTGACGGTAACCGTGTTGGAGACTGAATAACCGACCAGGACTCTTTCGCCTTCATCAGTCCAGTTCCAGACGGGGGAGACATTATAGTTGCTGGTTTGAATGTCTTTCTCGTCTATATTGTAGCTTTCGAGCACGGCCATAACTGCGGCCATGGAATCTGCTGCCTGTGCCTGAGCTGCTTCCAGTGTCTCCATCTGGACATAAACCCCGAGATTGACAACGGCAATATCGGGAACCACGGACACTTCGCCGGTGCCGGTTACCCATATTCCGACATTTTGCTGGCTGACTATTTCACTGCCGGCCGTTGTTTTGTCGGCAGAAAGGGTAAAGCCGAAAGCTCCTACAGCCAGTAGTACCAGGGATGCCATGACAATTCCAACTACAGATATCAATTTGTTGCTCATATTTATTCCTCCTTGAATTTTGAAATTACGTTATTGATTCTGTTCTCCAATATATATAACGTTAAGCTGGCGTGAAGGTTAGGTCGCAGCCAATAAAAATGAAAACCGGATGGATTATAAATTACAGGAAAGATTGATATGTTATCGATAATGAATCTTTTATCCGGTGATTCGAAAGGATAAATCGGGGGTTTAAGTCGGAAGGGAGCTTTATTAAAAAATCCAGTTGAAGAGAAGCGCAAAGAGAGCGCCCAGCGCCCCGCATACGGGAAAGGTGATGAGCCAGGCAGCCACGATATTACCGGCTACGCCCCATCTTACCGCCGATAAACGTTTGGTAGCGCCTACGCCCATGATGGCAGTACTTATGGTATGGGTGGTACTCAGCGGAATACCCATGAAAGATGCCAGTTGTATGGCCGTTGCCGCTGCGGTTTCTGCTGCAAACCCGTGTACCGGCTCGAGCTTGGTCAATCTGCATCCCATGGTTTTGATTACGCTCCATCCGCCGACGGCGGTGCCTGTTCCCATGACTACGCCGCAGAGTAGTATTATCCATAACGGAACGTGGAATTCGGGCATGACTCCTCCCAGGACAAGGGCGAGCGCAAAAATCCCCATGAATTTTTGGCCGTCGTTGCTTCCATGGCTGAAGGCCATGAACGCCGCCGAAAAAACCTGTAATTTACCGAAGATGCTGCGTACCGTGCTCGGGCTTACCCTGCGCAGTATCCAGTAGAGAATGGTCATTATAATAAAAGCCAGGGAGAATCCCAGAAGGGTAGAAAAACCCAGGCCGACGAATATTTTCTGCCAGCCTGACCATATAAGTGCCTCCGAGCCTGCGACTACCAGCGCCGCTCCGGCAAGCCCCGATACCAGGCCGTGAGAAATGCTGATGGGTATCCCAATCATTGTGGCAACAGCGCCCCACGCTGCGACTGCCAGCACTGCGGCTGCGATAACCGATAATCCTATGGAATCCGGGCTGACAATCCCGGAGCCGATGGTTGCGGCAACAGCCGTGCCGGTGACTGCTGCCCCGAGTACGTTTAATATGGAAGCCATAATCAGGGCATGAAATGGACGCAGCACGCGTGTGGAAACAACTGTGGCAATTGCATTGGGGGCATCGTTCCAGCCATTTACGAACTCAGCTAAGAGAACCAACAGCAATACGATAATCAGCGATACAGTCAATAAATCGTCCCCCCAGGCATCTTCAAGGGAATCAGTAATCTTTTAAAATCAGAATATAGTATATCAGGGAAACAATAAATATATAGTTAACATTCGATTTTATTGCATAGAATCATACCATTATTTGCAGCGGGGAACAATGACTGGATCATGGCGTTGCCTGTAGTTTAATTTAAGACGTCCGGTTATTATCGATGGGAAGCGCGATGAAGAAAGCGCTGCCTTTGCCCTGCTCGCTTTCCACCCATAAACCCCCGCCGTGTGCCTGTACCATCTGGCTGGCAATTGCCAGTCCCAGGCCGGTGCCGCCGTCGTTCCGGGAGCGGGCGGATTTGGCACGGTAAAAGCGGTCGAAGATGTGAGGTAGATGCTCCGATGGAATCCCCTCGCCGGTATCGGTGACGCATATGAGAACATGTCTTTGATTGAATTGTTTGCTCTTATCCCTGAGTCCCATCGAGATTGAGACGATACCGTTTGCAGGCGTATGGCGTATGGCATTGGTCAGCAGGTTGTTGATAACCTGTTTTATACGGTAGGGGTCAATTAACAGTGCAGGCAAAGTCGGTGTACCGCTTATTTGCAGGTTAATCCCCTTTTCTCCGGCAGCAGTTTCGAATTGCAGGAGAACCTGCCTGACCAGCTCGACGATATCGGATGGAGTCTTTTCCAGCTTGAGTTGTCCTGTTTCTGCCAGAGAGATATCACGCAGGTCTGCGATAAGCCGTGTCAGCAAAGCGGTTTGTTCTTTAATTGTTCCCAGGTGTTCCGAATCCGGCTTGAAAACACCGTCCATCATGCCGTCTACGGTGCCCCCGATGACTGTCAGGGGAGTTCTCAATTCATGTGCAATATCGGCCATCAGTTGTTGCCGCATCTGCTCGCTCTTCTCGAGGCGGGAGGCCATGGAGTTGAAAGTTTGCGTCAAATCTCCGATTTCGTCCCCTGAATTTACCTTGACCCTGTACTTAAGGTCTCCGCCGGCGATATGCCTGGCGCCGCCTGTAAGAGCCTTGATGGGTTTAATCAGGTATTGCGTCAGCAGTAAACCGAGAATGAGAGCGACGGCAATGCCGATTATAGCGGATATCCAGATTGCCCTGTTTACCTGGTTTAGAAAATCCTGCTGGGTTGTGTCGAGACCTGTATCGGAAGTATCGGTAAGTTGAGCCCACCCCTGTCCTCCCATGTGTCCCGTTCCCTGTCCCTGTCCCTGCATTGCTGTCAGGACGAAGACTTCTCCTACCGGATTCCCCGAGGAGATAATAGCAGTCCCGTTTCCGAGTCCGACATCGTTGGCATATTCTCCCAGCCAGTCGTTTTCGGTATCTCCTATAATCAGCCCGGCATTGTCCGCTACCACTATACGGGAATTTCCAGACCAAAGCAGTGCACCGATAACGCTATCGATGCCTGTCCACTCCTGTTCACTGCTGTAAAAATCGCCGATGCTGTCCGCTATATCCTGTGTGCGTGACATGTTGCTCTGGTTGATATACCTGTTGAACTCACTGGTCGTGATAAGATTGACCATGACTGCCATCAGGCTGATGCAGACGGCAACCACCAGCAGAATCGTTCCTGTCAGCTTCCAGCCAAGTTTGTTCACCCGGCATCCTCCATTTTATATCCCACTCCGTAAACGGTAATGATATATGCAGGTTTTTCCGGTTCCGGCTCGATTTTCTTTCTCAGGTTCTTGATATGGCTGTCGATGGTGCGTTCGTAGCCTTCATAGGCATCTCCCTGTATGCTGTCCAGCAGTTGCAGGCGGCTGAATACCCGTCCCGGGTGCCTGGCCAGCAACAGCAGCAGGTCAAATTCGATGGGGGTCAGCTCGATGTTTTGCTCTCCGCGGCTTACCAGCCGTCGTTCGATGTCGATGGTCAAATCTCCTGCTTGTATTTTCTTCGATGCGCCGGTTGAATTGCCTTCATAACGGCGCAGTACTGCTTTTACGCGTGAGACCAGTTCCTTGGCATCGAAGGGTTTGGTAACATAATCATCGGCTCCCAGTTCGAGTCCGACGATTTTATCGGTAGTTTCGTCGCGGGCGGTCAACATTATGATGGGGATGTTGGAGTCTTTCCGCAGTGTGCGGCAGACCTCCCACCCCGAAATCTCGGGAAGCATCAGGTCGAGAACTATCAAATCAGGGGAATGTTTTTTTACCGCATCGAGTGCCGCATTTCCGTCATAGGCAACGATGACGGAGAAATTGTCTCTCTCCAGATAAGCCTTGATAATTTCAGTTATCTTTTTCTCGTCATCTACAACCAGGATTCTCTTGCCCATCGTTTCGGCTTTCTCCTGTTTTATCTGGAACTAATCTTACTTCACATATCATCGGTTTAGCAAGTATAGAACAAGTATAGAAATAGAAGCGGAGTTACATCCGCCTCTATTTCTATTGTTTGTTATCGAATTAATGGGCGTTCTTTCCCCATTGGTGAGCATCGCCGGGGCCGGTTCCGTCGCTGCATTCACCCCAGCTGTTGCCGGCTCCATTCTGGTTCCCGTTCTGATTACCACCGAAATGCCCGACGCCTGTAGCGTTGACCATCTCGTAAGTCCGTGCCAGCATGTTTTGAAGCATTAAATCGGCCTGTTCCTGAGTGATGGTGCCGTTAACTACCTGTTCCTGCACATAGGCGGTTTTAACGGCCATAATAGCTTCCACGAGTTCATCTTCGGTAACCCCGTAGCTGGCTGCAATTTCCACCAGGCTCAATCCGTCCTGACGCAGGGATTGTAATTCATCCTGTGTAATGCCCAGCAGATCGCAGACGGCTTCGCAACCATCGGATGAGGTATCGTAGCCGATGCCGGCGCATGTGCCTGTCGAGGAACAGATGCCTGTGCCATTGCCGCCGGCATAAGTTCCGGTATCGTTTGCCGGGCTGGCGGCCAGTGTCATTCCTCCGACAGAAGCAACCAGCAGACCCGCTGCCAGTGCCGCTCCCAGTGTGATTTTAATTTTCCTGTTCATTGTAATCCTCCTTTTTATTAGCCGGTTTTCTCCGACTTATTCACATTATATAAACTCAATGTGGAGAAATTATGGAGGAATGATGTTGTTAATGTGTTTTTCGCATTTCTCTTCGTCACTGTAAATAGTATGAGAATATCGATATAATTATTGGAATGATTCGGGTGGTTTCGGGAGGATAAAGATTTGAACTGGCAGGAAATGTTGGGGTTGGTAGGCGGTTTCTTTACTACTACATCTTTAATACCTCAGGTATGGAGGTTATACCGGCTTAAAAGCGCAAAGGAAATCAGTCTGGCTTTTAATATATTCTTTGCCCTGGGGGTCGTCTTCTGGCTGGCATATGGAATTGCCCTGGGTTTAGCAGCGGTTATTTTGTGGAACGGTATCACGCTGGTACTGGTCAGCAGTATGCTTTTTGCCAAAATCAGATACGGCAGGCAGTAGTGCTTGCTGCTTGCAGATGGTATTAAACAGCATCGATATTTATATTGAACCTGAACTGGAGAGTCGGTATATTGAAAAATTCGGGAAAATAATCTTTTTATGCTAAAAACCTATTGACAGTTAGATGCGACGGTTTTAGAATTTCCTTACCTGAAACGGCTCGTAAAAACAGTTTTCTGTAGAGCCGTATGTACAGTTTGCGATGCACTTTTAGATTTTTCCGCTCAGGGTGAAAAATGAAAGTAAAAATCGTAACAGACAGCACTTCGGATATAGGACAGGAAGTAGCCCGGTCGCTGGGTATTACTGTCGTTCCCATATACATTCGCTTCGGTAACAGAGTCTATCATGACGGGGTCGACCTGGCTGCCGAAGATTTTTATAAAATGCTGGAGACATCGCCCGTGCATCCGGCAACCTCGCAGCCTACGCCGGAGGACTTCGCCCGGATATTTACGGAATGCGCCGGAGAAACTGAGGGGATTATTTCAATTCATATCTCTTCGAAGATAAGCGGAACTTACAATTCGGCTCTTCTTGCCAGTACCAAGGTCGACAGCAGGTGCCGTATCAAAATCATCGATTCCAAATTCAATTCCGGCGGTCTGGCGCTTGTGGTTATGGAGGCTGCCAGGATGGCGCAGGCAGGTATGAAAATGGATGAGATAATCGAAAATACTTATAAAACCATCGGCAGGGTAGATATGCTGGGGATGTTCGATACGGTCAAATACCTGTCCATGAGTGGGCGCGTAAAGAGAATTATACTGGCGGCAGCTTCCATATTGAAAATCAGGTTGTTATTAAAATTTCGTGACGGGGAAATAGTGCAGGCGGGGCTGGCACGCTCTTTCGACAGGGGAATGGGTAAACTATACGACTATGTAAGAGGTGCAAAGAATATAGAAGAATTGCTTATAGTTCACAGCATGGTTCCCGATAAAGCCCGGGAGCTTAAAAGCCGCATCTCCGGTTTTATAGATGAGAACAAGATATCTATATTGCACATGGGGGCCGGATTGGGAGTGCACGGCGGCCCCGGGGTATTGCTGGTGGCGATAAGGCAGGGAGCAGCGCAATAGCCCGGAGCCTGTTCTTTTCGATGAAAAGTTATTCTATAAGCTGTGTGCCTTTTTCGGTAATATTGTATTTATCTCCGGCCATTTCAACCAGTTCTATTTCTATCATATCGCGCAGCCCGCTCCTTACGCGAAAGAGGGCGACACCTGTTGCTTCCGCTATTTTTTCAGCCGATGATAATCTGCCGTCTCGTAAGGCGCGCAGAACTTTTTTGCCGGTTTCAGTAGGTTTTCCATCGGGATTTACACAAGGCATGGCATCCTCCTATAAAAATTGTCTATAATTTCTTCTTGCACAGATACCAGTCCACACACTCGTATCCCTGCTTGACTCTTTCTTCCGCTCCTTCCTGGGTGTTGGGTGAAGGTACGATTACCTTATCCCCGGTTTTCCAGTTGGCGGGAGTGGCTACTCCGTTGGCGTCGGTGGTTTGCAGCGCATCGACGATTCTGAGTATTTCCTGCATGTTCCTGCCGGTGCTTAACGGATAATATAAGATAGTTCTGATAATCTGTTTCGGGTCAATGATAAAGACGCACCTGACCGTTTCCGTTTTGCTCTGTCCCGGGTGCACCATACCATAAGCCAGGGAAACCTCCTTGCTGAGGTCGGCGATGATGGGGAATGGAATCTTTATGCCGGTTTTTTCTTCGATGTTACGCGCCCAGGCGATGTGAGAGGAAATGCTGTCCACGCTGAGTCCGAGCAGTTCCACGCCGCGTTTTTGCAGCTCGGGATAGATTTCGGAAAAGGCTATGAACTCCGTAGTGCATACCGGTGTAAAATCGGCCGGGTGCGAAAAGAGGATGAGCCAGCTGCCCTTGTAATCATCCAGTTTGAGTATTCCATTAGTGGTAGGCGCCTGAAAGTCCGGGGCTTTTTCTCCTAACCTCGGTAGACTGATAGGTTTTGACTGATATTCTTCCATTTTTTCCTCCTTTGTGATGTATTGTTATGCAGGTTTAACTTTACAACCGGAAACAGGGCAAGTCAACAACTTTTGTCACATTTTTTGTGATAAAAAAAGTTTGGTTCTTATCAATAATGGTTGTTAAGAATAAGAATTCGATGCCGCTATGGATTCGACAAGCTTCCTTCGAGAGCCTCAGGACAGGCTCCACGAGCGGCATTTTTAATTTATTTTGCCTGCTTACATAGGTGTTCCTGCGTTACGTACTCAGCATGACAATTGCAGGTTAATATTGGCTACTTCCTATGAATACAGGATATAATAGATTATGGATAATCAATCTTTGCTTAAAGTTCTCGCTCAGGCGGGCATCGGCTCGCGCCGCAAGATATCCGAAGCCATCAAGTCTGGCAGGGTGACGGTCAACGGCGAAGCAGTCACGGGCTTCAATCATCCTGTCGATTCTCAAAAAGATAGAATCATCGTGGACGGAAAGAATGTTTCCATTCAATCCCAAAAGTTGATTTACATAATGATGAATAAACCTGCAGGTATCGTTACCACCGTAAACGACGAGTTTGGCAGGCGTACGGTATTAGACCTGTTGCCGCAGGAGTATAAGAAGTATCGCCTGTATCCTGTGGGCAGGCTGGATAAGGACAGCACCGGCCTGCTCCTGCTGACCAACGACGGCGAACTGGCTAATAAACTCACTCATCCGCGTTTTGAGCATGAGAAGGAGTATGCCGTCGGCATCAATCTTCCCATGAAAGCGGCGGAAATGCGTAAATTGGAAAAGGGAATCATGCTGGAAGACGGGATGACCTATCCGGCGAAGATAAACCGCCTCAAGGGCGGGGATTACAGTATCACCATACACGAAGGCCGGAAACACCAGGTGCGCCGTATGTTCGAGGCGATGGGATATACCGTCAAGTCATTAAAGCGTATCAGAATGGGCAATCTGCAACTGGGTTCGCTGGCGGTAGGGAAGGTCAGGGAGTTAAGGCGGGATGAGGTGGAGGGGCTGAGAAGCTAGTATTATTAAAAATAGTTGTCGTCTCATCGTCGCCGCTATGGTTCGATCCCGACATGTCGGGACTTACCACGAGCGGCTTTTATCTTATTGTCATCATGTACTCGATGTATCGGGATAAGTACTGACGATTGGTCTTTAGACTCTTCGCTACGCTCAGAGTGACATGTGCGCTGGATGAATTATTCGTCCTTCACGAATTCAGCAAGACAACCTCGTCATTGCGAGTACCGATGAATCCGGACGAAGCAACCTCTACAATACCATTTAATTACCCCGCAACTTATTTTACAGAACAACATTTATTATTGATCAAAAAGACGCAACCATGGCTGCATTCATCGGTAGAGATTACTTCGCTTTCCTTTCAGGAAAACTCGCAATGCCAGTAAAAAAACAGCTTGCTCGATATATCTGAGATAAAGAGAAAATAAATACGGAAAGTCTCCGTTCAGGAATAAAAATATCCCCTCGATAAGAGGGGATATCAATGCAACCCGTGTTGAAATGGCTGTGATTTAGAGTATGCCGATCAGCGTGTGCTTGATACAGCGCACCTTGTAGGAAGCGTCTTCGAGGTCTTCCTCGATTTTATCCAGTTCTTGTATGAGATTCTTGGCCGATGTCGAACCGGGAAGTTCCCCTGATTGGTTAAGAGCGGTAAATCTGGGTAAAAGCTCTCTCAGCCTCTGGCTGGCCGAGACATATTTGGTAGTCAGGTCTTTGTACTCGTTGAAAAGATATTCCGTTACCTTCATTTAATGCCTCTTTTTATATATATACTTTGTTCCCTTTATATTAGCTAAAGAACAGTAAAATGTCCAACGCCGTGTCGAATTGCATGGTCTATCTACCTGGCGAAAGGGAAAATTGAAAAGCGATGATGAGTCCTGCGTGCTATAATGGTTTGCGATGAAATTCAGGCTTGTCTGGGCGATAATAAGCGTTATCCTGGAAGAGGCTGCCATTGTGGTGGTCGCTCTTCTGGTCTTGCCTCGATTCGATATAAAAATACCCGCTGTCGCTCTTGTTTTAATCATGGTCGGCTGGTTCGTGATGTCAGCCTTTTTATACGTGGTTGGCATTCGTGCTCTCGACAGGAAACCCATCGACGGCCCCGATTCCATTATCGGTAAAAAGGGGATTGTGGTACAGGCTTTGAATCCAAAAGGCCAGGTAAAGATAAGCGGGGAGCTGTGGGGGGCGGAGTCCGATGAAAATATCGATACCGGAGAGGAAATCATAGTTACGGGGCATTCCGGAATCAAACTGATGGTTGTGCGCTGTGATAACAGCATATCTGGTGAGCTAGAGTAGTACTACCCCAAAATGTTCCTGCTTTCTTGCGGATTATTGTCGTAAAGTACGTATATTATGTTATAATTCTTTTCAGGTATTTTACAGAAGGCGGGGGCTAAAAGATGGAAATCATTCCTGCGATAGACATACGCGGTGGCAAGTGCGTTCGTCTTTATCAGGGCGATTACGGCATAGAAACCGTTTTTTCCGATGACCCGGTAGGGGTGGCCATGAACTGGCAATCCATGGGAGCTCTGCGCTTGCATATCGTCGACCTCGACGGGGCGGCTTCCGGCGAACTGGAAAATTTCGAAATAATTTCCGAGATAGCCAATTCCGTATTGATACCCATCGAGGTGGGTGGGGGAGTCCGTGACATGGAAACCATCGGCAGGCTGTTCAAGTGCGGAGTAGACCGCGCTATCCTCGGTACATCGGCTGTCGAAGACCCCGAAATGGTGAAAGAGGCCTGCCGTTGCTTCAACAAGTCTATCGTAGTGGGCATTGATGCCAGGGACGGCAAGGTGTCGACAAGGGGATGGAAACTGGATACCGAACGCGAACCGCTGGAATTCGCCCGTTCCATGATGGCACTGGGGGTCAGGAGTTTTGTTTTTACCGATATCCGGCGCGACGGCACCTTGACGGAACCCAATTTTACCGCTCTTTTCGAGCTTATCGATTCCACCAAGGCTGCTATCATAGCTTCCGGTGGTGTTACGACGCTGACTCACCTGAAGCTGCTTAAAAAAATCGGAGCCTCGGGCGCTATCATCGGCAAGGCTCTGTATACCGGGGATATAAATCTGAAACAAGCAATGGAAGTAATAGAAAATTAGAAATAATAAATATAAGGAGAACAATATTTTGGTAGACAATCTTAAACTCGATTCGCAGGGCTTGCTTCCGGCAGTTATCCAGGACGTCGATACCAACGAGGTGTTGATGCTTGGTTATATGAACCCCGAATCACTGGAGCTTACCCGCACCAAGGGCGAGGTCTGGTTTTACAGCCGCAGCCGCCAGGAATTATGGAACAAGGGTGCAACCTCCGGCAACAGGCTGATAGTGAAAGAGATGTGGATAGACTGTGATAACGACACCGTGCTGGTGAAAGCCAAACCGCTGGGTCCCGTCTGTCACACCGGCAACAGAACCTGCTTCTTCACGCAGATCGATACTGCGTTTTAACATCTCCCGAAGAATCTTCTAAAAACTGTTCCTGATATTAGCCGATACTCCTCTTCCTTTTGCCGGCTATTATCGGGTTCTCCGGCAGTCAATTCCTGTAAACACAATTCCGGAGCCATCGAAGTCCTCATGAAAACCTTGTCCATAATAAAAAAGGGCGGTGAAAACCGCCCTGATTCGTTGAAGATAAAAGACTGCTAATCTTTGATACTGTAGCGCTGCTTGAAGCGTTCGACACGCCCGGCAGTATCGATGATTCTGCGTTCCCCGGTAAAGAACGGATGGCACTTGCTGCAAAGCTCGACCTTCATTTCTTTCTTGGTCGACCCCAGCGTAATGACATTGCCGCAGGAACAGATTACCTTGGCATCGGAATAATAAACGGGATGTATTTTTTCCTTCATATCAACTAACCAGCGTAAACGCTGACCTTTCTTCTGTTATTGGTCGTCGGTTCGTATTTAACGACTCCGTCGATAAGAGCGTAAATCGTATAATCCCTGCCGACGCCGACGTTATTTCCCGGTTTTATATGCGTACCCTTCTGCCTGACCAGAATCGTTCCGGCATTTACCTTCTCATCCGCATATCTCTTGACGCCCAGCATTTTAGGCTTGCTGTCGCGCCCGTTATGTGTAGAACCGCCACCCTTCTTATGAGCCATTTAAGACACCCCCGGTTGAACTATTTCATCGATAGACAGTGCGGTGTATATCTGGCGATGCCCTGTCTTCTTGCTGCTTCGCGTCTTGTTCTTGTACTTGAAGATAACGATTTTCTTCTCTTTACCTTCGCCCTTGACTGTAGCAACCACTTTTGCTCCCTCGATAGTGGGTTTGCCGACTATCTGCTGGTTTTCATCAGCAATGAGTAACACCTTATCCAGCTCTACAGTATCGCCTTCGGCAGCAGCCAGACGCTCTACCTTGATGTTCTGACCGGGAGCTACTTTATACTGTTTTCCGCCGGTTTCAATAATTGCGTAAATCTCAGTGAACCTCCATCAATAAAACACTTTATTCTAGCAGCTAGCGACGATTGGTGTCAACTCTGATTTTATTCCACAAATCTGCGATAGCTTTTTTCAGTTCGGGCAGCGGCACATCGGTATTGATTGCCAGATTTGCCGCTTTCATCCTGTTCTCCGGTGTTATCTGCAGGTTCATGCGGGACTGAATATCTTCTCTGGTCATGCCCTTTTTTTCGAGCCGCTCTATGATTACTTCTTTCGGTGCAATCGTTACCCATATTTCGTCTACTTTAGTTGCCCAGCCCGCTTCGATAAGCAGCGGTGCATCGATTATCAATACGCCCACTCCCTGGCGCTGGTAGTTTTCGATAATATTCAGCATGCGGCGGTAAATGAAAGGGTGGGTTATCAGGTTTAATTGTATCAGGGATTCATGGTCTTTGAAAACAATATCCGCCAGCTTCCTGCGGTCTATATTACCTGCGGAATTCATGACCTCTTCGCCGAATGTTGCGACGATTTTGTTTTTTACTTCCTGGTCGGATTCGAGAACTTCGTGCCCGATTTTATCGGCATCAAGAATGACAGCGCCCATTTCAGCCAGAAATCCGGCTACTGTGCTCTTGCCGCTTCCGATACCGCCTGTTAACCCTATTATCTTCATTTTACCGACCTTTTCAGTTTAATATCTGAAAAGAAAAGAGTCAATATTAATAAGTGGAAAAATTGTCATTTAACAACGTTTATCATACCAGTTCCAGCATTTCAAGCCCGTTGATAATCATACTCACGGCTATTGCCGCCAGCAACAGGCTGAATACCTTGGATATGGCATTAAGCCCTCCCTTTCCCAGGAAATGGCTTAGCCTGTTACCCAGCAGGAAAATCACCCATGTAATCAGTATGTTGAGAGCAAAGGATATGAGCACGATATACAGCGGATATTGCATTGCCAGTAATAGCAGTGTCGTGATGGTTGCCGGGCCTGCCGTAAGTGGTGTGCCGATGGGAACCACGGCCACCATTTCTTCCTTGACAACGTCCACCATGTGCCCGGTTATTATCAATTTAATCGAAAGAATAAGCAGAATAAGTCCGCCGGCGATGGCGAAGGCTCCTACAGATATTCCCATCACGTTCAGGATGAACTGTCCGAAGAACAGGAAAGCCAGCCCGACGATAATGGCGGTTACGGTTGCCAGGTTTATCATCTTGTTGCGTTCCTTTAAAGTCATGCCTTCGCTTAAGGAGATGACGACCGGAAGCGTGCCCAACGCATCGATAACGATGAACAGGGGCACAAAAGTCAGTATAAAGTTATGCCAGAATTCGCTCACTGAATAATATCCGCCTTTGTTCTGAAAAATCGTAAGTGCAATATGAAGATTATAGCATATAACCGTTATAATTTAAGGACGCAGCCGGATTTAAGCAATCCGTTTCCCCAGATTGATAAGACTCCTCTCAAAATAAATACTAACAAAATATTTAAACTCTGCTATAATAAAACGTAATATTACTTTCCACACAAGGAGCAAGGATATGCTGAAAAGAATTTTGAAAATACTGGAAGAAGATTCCCATGCCACTTCCGGGCAGATAGCTACCATGCTGGGGCTGTCCGAAGAGGAGGTTGCCGAAGCCATCAGGAAAGCGGAGGCCGACGGGAAAATACTCAAGTACAAGACGCTTATCAACTGGGATAAGGTCAACGATGAGCATGTCTGGGCTTTAATCGAGGTTCAGGTTTCCCCTCAGAGGGATACCGGATACGATGCCATTGCCGAAAAAATATACCGCTTTCCGCAGGCGCGCAGCGTTTACCTGATGTCGGGGGCGTACGACCTGGCGGTACTTGTGATGGGAAAATCGATGCACGAGATTGCCGATTTCGTCGGTCAGAAACTATCGCCCATCGAGGGCGTACGCGCCGCCGCCACTCACTTCATAATGAAGCGTTACAAGGAAGACGGTGTCATCATGGACGGGCCGGAAGAGGTCAAAAGGCAGCCGGTTATTTTGTAATCATGATATAAATATTTTTTGGCAGGGCAGTTATGGATAATGATAAGAACAGCAGACTGATATCGGATAGAGCGAACTCGATTTCTCCTTCAGGGATACGCAAGTTTTTCGACCTGCTCGGGTCCATCGAGGGGGTCATATCGCTGGGTGTCGGCGAACCGGATTACTCTACGCCGTGGCATATACGTGAATCGTCTATCTATTCCATAGAAAAGGGCTATACCATGTATACCTCCAACTCCGGCATGCCCGAATTGCGTCAAAGGCTGGCAGACGAGCTTAAAAACAGGTGTAAACTGGAATACGACTGGCAAACGGAACTTCTTATCACCGTCGGTGTCAGCGAAGCGCTCGACCTGACGATGAGGGCGGTTATCAATCCCGGGGACGAGGTCATCATGACCGACCCGGCCTATGTAGCCTATGACGCTTCCGTTGTTCTGGCGGGCGGAGTTCCGGTACGGGTTCCCACCGTCGAAGAGAAATCATTCGAGCTGGACGCTTCTGAAGTCGAATCGAGAATTACCAAAAAGACAAAAGCCATCCTGCTTGGATATCCGTCCAACCCGACGGGAGCGGTAATGCCGCGTGAAAAACTGGTGAAAATAGCCGAAGTCGCCCGCAAGCATGATATTCTTATGATTGTAGACGAAATCTATTCGCATCTTGTTTATGGTATGCAGCATACATGCATGGCAACTCTGCCGGATATGCAGTACAACACGATACTGCTGGGAGGTTTTTCCAAGTCGTATGCCATGACCGGATGGCGCGTGGGTTATGCCGCCGCCAGTAAGGATATCATTGCAGCGATGACCAAAATACATCAATACACCATTATGTGCGCTCCCACGATGGCGCAGGTGGCGGCTATCGAAGCCTTGAAATCCGGGCAGGATGATGTTACGGAGATGGTCGAGGATTATAACCGCCGCAGGCTGGTGATGGTGAACGGTTTGCGCAAGATCGGTTTGTCCTGCTTCGAACCTAAAGGGGCATTCTATGCCTTTCCCAGTATAAAAAGCACCGGTATGAGCTCCGAGGAATTCGCCGAAAAGCTGCTGATGGAAGAAAAAGTGGCGGTTGTACCCGGAACGGCCTTCGGTAAATGCGGCGAGGGTTATGTCCGCTGCTGCTATGCCACTTCGCTTAAGGAAATCGAAGAAGCTCTTGATAGAATAAAGAGATTTTTGGAGCGGCACAAGACTTAATCGCCCGTCTTTTTAGTAATTGTTTTGAAATCCCCTTTTCGTTTTGAGAAGGGGATTTTTTATTGCCTATCTATTCCAACATTTTGGAATTGCCGTATGAGAGTTAATTGATTCGTTCTTTCACGACGTTGCTAGGAGTCCCTCCACATTGTCTTTCTGAGTCGAAGACGAATGAATCTAATACAAATCAGAGAGGGACGATGAAATCACGATGAATCGTGACCGCGCTTTTCCTTCGGAAAAACTCGCAATGACACATAATAAAAGCCGTTCGTGGTGAGCTTGTCGAACCATAACGGCGACGAATATCGAATTGCATTGAGATGCTTCGCTATGCTCAGCATGACAAATAAAAAAAAGTAGGGACGGGCAATGCCCGTCCGCCTGTAGTATCCATGATATATAGGGTATCGTTATGCTCTAATCCCTATGTGTTGTGACGAAGTATATGTACAGGATAAGGATAATTAACAGCGAAGCCGGTTTACGTCTTTCTCGTGTTCTTTTCGGTATTCCGGGAAGTGCTTCTGAAGTCGAACAGTTGAATAAAGCCGCTGACAATGACTGTAAACGCCGCTGCTATCAATATGACGATAATCCAGTCCGCACGGACTGCGCTATATACAACGGGAAGTATCAGTATAACCAAGCCGCATACAATTTGAAGAGGCACGAATCTTGCCTGCTTTTCCCATTGTATCGCACTTAACCGGAGTATGATAAAGCCTAAAATCAGTGGAATTATTTCAATATAGGGCCCGCCGCCAGGCATTATCCTTACGCTTAGATGAGAGTACGTTTGATATGTCTGGTAAATAGCCAGTGCGCTCAATATTCCCAGTATTATTTGTGCTGCGGCTGTTTTTTTCATGTAGAACGAGCCTTATTTAGATTTCGGGCTGATGAAATTAATTTTTTAATCAATTTGCATTTTAGTCGCGATGAAGCGCCCTGTCAATATCTAATATGATATTTGTGAATATATATTCTTCCGTAAGGGTATTGACAAACCGTCTATAAAGGTGTATGTTAGAAATAAATAACGTTAGAATTATATAACATGGGGGAAAGAATATGAAGAATAAGAAAACATTTTGGATCTTTTCTGTTACTGCTCTTATAATTACGATAGTATTTATAGCTTTAAAATTTTATTCCCTTGCTGCTGTAATTGTTATAGGAGCTTTAATTGCCGGACATCGTGAAATCTGGTCATTGATAAGATACCGGAAAATGCCGCCGAACGATGAAAGAGTACATGATAACGTTAATAAATCGATACGTAACAGCTTCCTGGCTTTCATTATAGTTTCTTTGATAACCTTATTATTTTATGTTGTCGAGGAATTTGCGCGGATAGATTTGGAGTATTTTCTTGTTGTCTTGATATTGTTTGTCGAATTGGTATATGTGATATCTTATTTATTTTATGACAAGATCGAGGCTAATTTAGGGAAAAGGGATATTAAGGCATTGAAGGTACTCGCTGTATTCGAAGCGGCTTCACTGGTTGTATTTATTCTCAACGCCATGTTTGTGAAGATAATCTTCCCTGTAATAACGGATGAAATATTTACATTGCACAGGCTCATGCTTTATATTTCTCCTGTTGTATTTTCTCTGGGGATTATCGGCAGTTCAGTCATATTTATAAAAGGATTATTGGTCAGGGCTTCATAAATAAGAGATTGGTTTAAAGATATGAGAACGAGAATAAAGGAATACAGGGCTAAACTCAATATAACGCAGGAAAAACTGGCCGAGATGGTTGATGTCAGGCGGGAAACGATAATCTTTTTGGAGAAGGGGAAGTACAATCCTTCATTGAGGCTGGCTTACAACATATCTAAAGCTTTGCATGCCGGTATAGATGAACTGTTCATTTTCGACGATGGGGAGTGAACAATATTAACCAATCCGTTCGTGGTGAGCCTGTTGAACCATAACGGCGGCGAATATCGAATTGCATTTAGATGCTTCACTACGTTCAGCATGACAATTTACTTTAACTGTCTTTGCGAGGAAGCCGCAGGCGGACGAAGCAATCTTTACCGAATAGAACGCGTGGCAGTATTAAAAAAACGCAGGGACGACCATCGGCCGTACGCCAGTATAACAAATGACGGGAAAGGAATCATCATGCTTCAGTCACGATGTATCATGATGAAGTATATGTGCAGGATAAGGATATAACGAAAGAAGCCGGTTTTTAAACCAGCTTCATGTTTTTACGAACCAATTTCATGGTGTCCTGGGCGATGACGCGCGCGCGTTCGGCGCCTTCCGCCAGTATCCCTTCCAGCGCTTTCGGATTGGCTTCAAGCTCCTTGCGGCGTTCACGGATGGGTCTCATAGCGTTGTTGATAGCCGTTGCCAGCATATTCTTGCATTCCACGCAGCCGATTTCGGCATTGCGGCATTTCTCATCGATGCCGTTTCTCCCCTGCGCATCGAACTGCCCCAGCAGTTTATAGATATTGCATATCTCGGGGTGCCCCGGGTCGGAGCGGCGCAGGCGGGCGGGGTCGGTGAAGGCGGTCTTGATTTTGTCGGTGGTTTCTTTTTCGGTCATGGCGATTTCGATGTGGTTGCCTGCCTGTTTGCTCATCTTCCCCTTGCCGTCGAGTCCGGGAACATTCGGAAAATCCGTTAACTTGGCTTTCGGCTCGATAAGCGTTTCACCGAAAAGACCATTGAACCGCCGCACGATTTCCCTCGTCAGCTCCAGGTGAGGTAACTGGTCTTCTCCGACAGGCACGGTATCCGCTTTGTATAATAAAATATCGGATGCCATCAGCACCGGATATCCTACCAAACCGTAGTTCACATTTTCTTTCTGAAGCTTCACTTTTTCCTTGAATGTGGGCACCCTTAATAACCAGCTCAAGGGAGTTATCATGCCGAGATAAGTATTCAGTTCCGTCACTTCGGGAACATGAGACTGAACGAAAAGGATGCTCTTTTTCGGGTCGAGGCCTACTGCCAGCCAGTCTAAAAGCATCTCGTGAACATTAGTCTGCAAATTGGTTGTATCTTCCATTGAAGTCAGGGCATGAATATCCACGATACAATAAACACATTCATATTCATCCTGAAGTTTAACCCAGTTCTGCAATGCGCCGAGGTAATTTCCTATATGTAAACGTCCGGTAGGACGCGCCCCTGAAAAAATACGGTGTTTCATATCACTCCTTCGATAATTAAAAAAGTTTAGCACAAATATCGAGTTTACGACAAATTGTATGCTTTCTATTTGTGGTATATTAATAATGCAATGATAGATTGATTAACGTATAATGGTGCTGTTTATGATAAAACTGGAGAATATAACCAAGGAATATCGCATGGGTGACGATGTCATTCATGCCGTTTCCGGTGTCAGCCTGGAGATAAAGGAAGGCGAATTCGTAGCGCTGGTCGGGCCTTCCGGTTCCGGTAAATCGACCACGATGCATATTATCGGTGGACTGGATACGCCGACGACCGGCAGGGTAATCGTCGACGGACAGGATTTGACACGCGCCAGCGATAAAGAACTTTCCCGCTATCGTAATAAAAAGGTTGGGTTCGTTTTTCAGGCGTTCAACCTGCACCCGAACTATACCGCTACGGAAAACGTGGCTTTACCCCTTGTTTTCTCCGGGATACCGCGCAGCAGGCGTATGAAACTGGCTGCCGAAGCGCTTGAGACAGTCGGGATGTCAGAAAGAGCAATGCACCGTCCCAATCAGCTTTCCGGCGGAGAGAGACAGCGTGTCAGCATTGCCCGCGCGCTGGTAACACAACCGAAAATCATACTGGCCGATGAACCGACGGGGAATCTCGACAGCAAGAACGGAAAGCACGTGATGGAACTGTTGTCGCGGCTGAATAAGGAAAAAGGCATTACACTGGTTATCGTTACTCACGATATGGAAATAGCAAGTATCGCCGGACGCATGATAAAGATGAGAGACGGTCATATTATCGAGGATGATTTATGAGATTCGGTGACGTTATCAAGACCGCATTTTATAACCTGTGGCGCAAGAAGTTCCGCACCTTCCTGACGGTGCTGGCGGTGGTTATCGGCGCCGTGTTGATTGCGCTGATGACATCCATCGGTACCGGCTTGCAGGGTTTTATCGTCGACCAGTTCGGATTGATGGTGCCGCAGGATGCCCTGACGGTATATGCCAGCGACAGGAGTTATACCTACAGCGATACCCCTTATGAGATTAGCGACACATCGGATGTTGTTGTTCGTGCCTTTACGCAAGAGGATTTGGAGAAGCTGCTCTCGATTACTGGTGTGGAACGCGTCGATTATTCCGTCGGGGTTACGGCGCTGTATGTCAGCTCCGAAGGCAGCGATAAGAAGTATTCCATATCGATTAATTCGGCTCCGGATTACGAAATAAAGATGATGACGCTGGTGGCCGGCGACTATTTTGCTGAGGATACCGGCGGCGAGTGCCTTATCAGCTATGATTACCTGGAGGCTTTCGGATGGGAAAAAGCAGAAGATGCCATCGGGAAGGAAATTACGATTACGGTTGGTAAATCCAATGCCTACGATATCGAAACCAGGGATTACAGCTTTATCATATCTGGCGTCATTCTGAAAACGATGAACTCCACGCAGATAGTGCTGCCGATGGGTGATACCATGGAGATGGCGCGCTATTACCGCGATAATCCCGAACTGTATACCCCGGAGCAGCCGGGAACGTCTCTGCAGGTAAAAGTCACTGGCATTGAGGAAATAGACAGTGTGGCACAGTCCATCAGGGACGAGGGGTACAGTACTACTACGCCTGCCGAGATACTGGCTGAAATCAACAGTATTTTTTCGATTATACAGATAGGCCTGAGCGCCTTCGGTGTAATTGCCCTTATTGTTGCCAGCATCGGTATCATCAATACCCTGATGATGTCCATCTACGAGCGTACCCGTGAAATCGGGGTGATGAAGGCGGTAGGGGCTACCAGGGGGACCATCCGTTTGCTGTTTACCATGGAAGGCGCGGTGCTGGGATTTATCGGCGGAGTCGTTGGTGTTGCCATCGGTTATCTTGCCGGCAAATTGCTGAACATAATCGGCAGCCATACCTTTTTAAGCGATTATCCCACTTTCGAAATGTCGGTATTTTCCATACAAATGGTGCTTCTGGTGATTGCCGTAACGACCGTTATCAGTCTTGTTGCCGGATTATATCCGGCAAACCGCGCGGCAAAAATGGATGCGGTCGAAGCTTTGCGCTACGAGTAGGGGGACAGGCTTTAGCCGGATAACTCTTCCAGCCTCGATACCACTTCATCGATAGTGGTTTCATCCGTTGAGGCGCCGGATGTTACGCCGATACGTTCATTCCCTTCAAGCCAGTCGGGCCGGATTTCATCTGCTATTTCCACGAGGTAGGTCGGGGTTACCGTGGAGCACAATTCCACGAGGTGGCGGCTATTGGCGCTGGTGTGTCCGCCGACTACCAGTACGATATCGGATTCCGTTGCCAGTTGATAGGCATTGATCTGTCTCTGGCGGATATCATGGCAGATGGTATCCATCACTCTCAGTTCGGCGTCTTTAAAAAGCGGGGATATCATTAAATTTCTTATAAAATCGGCAAAGCAGGCAGGAATCTGCGTTGTCTGTGAGAGTATTCCCAGCCTGCGCGGTAACGAATCGCCTTTCATCAAGGAGTCTATGTCAGTAGTGGCTATTCCCTTGCCACCTGTCCTGCCCAGTATTCCTTTTACTTCCGGGTGTGCGGCATCGCCGAAAACAATGGTATAAAAGCCGTCTTTGGCGAACCTTTCAGCGGTAACCTGGGCACGCTTTACGAAAGGGCAGGTGGTATCGACAGGTTCGATTTGGCGTTTTTTTATCTCTTCGGCTACTTCCGGGCTGACGCCGTGAGAGCTGGTGACAAGCACTTTCCCTTTTACGTCCGCAATGTTTTTAACCACCGAAACACCTTTTTCCGCCAGTTTGCGCAGCACCGGCTGGTTGTGAACGATGGCTCCCAGTGTTTCTACATCGCCGCGTTCGGCAGCCACACGTTCGACGATTTCTACGGCGCGTTTAACACCCAGGCAAAACCCGATTCCTTCAGCCCTCTTGATTTGCAAGTCTTTTACCTTTAGTATTTATGTTTGAGTCTGATTATACCCTGACGAAGCTGATAAGACAATTATTGAGTACACAAATCGTCATTGCGAGCCCCGACTTGTTGGGGCGAAGCAATCCCTACAATACAACATAATTACCCCTCCTCGCATATAATATGAAATACCTTTATTTTTTAAAACGCATACCTTGCATAAATCATGCGGTAGAGATTGCTTCACTTTCCTTCGGAAATGTTCGCAATGACGTTACACAAATTGTCATCCTGAGCATGACGAAGGACACGGGCGGCTTTGGGTTTGATTCCCTACGGCGAATACTTCGTTCTTAACGAACTCAGTAAAACAATTCTCTATATGTGAGGACACCGCAGGTGGACGAAGAATCCGGTGGGAGGGGGTATTTGTTACTATATTCTTCCCGAATCGCGGATGCTTTACAATGATTTGTCGAGATTCCTAATAACAGAGGGCTTATTTCAGCGTCTTTATTCTCGAGATATGTATCGTAACACCAATAGCAATCAGAATCAAAAGTATCCTGATTACCAAAAGGTCGACGAAGAAGATTGCCGAGGCAAGGATTGTTATCCAGAGGAGGGAAATAATATAGACTTTGAGTTTTAAGGGCATCCCCTTTTTCTCCCGGTAGTTTTTGATATACTTGCCCAGCCATCGGTTGTTTATCAGCCGGCAGTAGAATTTTTGTGAACTCCTGGTGTAACAGGCAGCCGCCAGGAGGAGGAAGGGGGTAGTGGGGAGGATAGGCAGGAATATTCCCAGTAAACCGAGCCCGACGGATATTGTACCGATACAGATGAGAACAAATCTCAACCAGCTTTTTATTTCAGTGCACTTTTTTTCAGAATGGTTTTCGGTCTTGTTCCGCATTTCCCTGTAGTTTTCAGAATTCGATTTCGAGGCTGAAATCCAGCGCTTTTGCCGAGTGTGTCAGTGCCCCGATGGAAATATAGTCCACGCCGGTCGTTGCCACATCCCTGATGTTCTCCAGATTAATGCCGCCGGAGGCTTCGAGCTTCATCCTTTTATGAGGCATAGCTGCGACGGTCTTCATGTCTTCGATATTCATATTGTCCAGCATTATTATATCGACATCGGTATCCATAGCCTCGGTCGCTTCTTCAACGGTGTTGACTTCAATCTCTATAATCGTATTCCCGGTGTTGTTCTGCCTGGCCTTGCTGATTATCTCTTTCAGGGTGAAGCCGTCTTTTCTTAAAGAAGAGATATGATTGTCTTTAATCAAAATTCCGTCTGCCAGGTTCAGGCGGTGATTCTCGCCTCCGCCGACGGTTACCGCATATTTTTCCAGCAGGCGCATCCCCGGCAGGGTCTTGCGGGTATCCCTGATAACGGCTTTTGTTCCCTTAATCTTTTCCGCATATCTTGCCGTTTGTGTGGCGATTCCGCTCAGGTGGCTTAAAAAGTTGAGAGCGGTTCTCTCGGCGGCGAGGATGCTTTGCAGCTTCCCAGAGATTTTGGCGACGCGGTCGCACGGTTTTACTCTCTGTCCTTCTTTTTGCAGAATATCTACTTTCAGCGAATGGTCGACCATGTGAAATATCGGGGGGACTATGTTTACACAGGCTAAAATACCCTCTTCTTTGGCTGTGATAAAAGCGATGCCTTTTTGCTCCGGGGTAATAAGAGCTTTGCTGGTTATATCGTTTTCGAAGGCATCCTCTTCCAGCGCCAGCCTGATGATGCTCTCTATCTGTTCCTGAGGCAGCCTGTACATGAAATTACTCCCGGTTCTCTATGGTCGTCACTATATGTCTCAGCCATGCTTGTGAACGCTCCGGGAAGTCGGAGCGGAAGTGAGCGCCGCGGCTTTCCTCTCTTAAAAGGGCGGCCTCGGCGATTAATCGCCCTGTAATTATCATATTCGCCAGCTCATGCGATTGTCTATCGACGGGTGCGGGCAGGAAATGCTGCCATGCCCCCAGTATATCTACGGCTTCGGTCAGCCCTTTCCTGTTGCGCACGATACCCACGTTATCCCAGAGCAGGTTTTGCAGCGCTTCATGGCTGAGCAAAGGTGCATTCGACACGGGCGGCCTATCCTTCAGCTTGTGGTGAATATTGCCGTTCGGCAGGTTGTCGCTGTGCTCTCTGCTGCCTTTTTCGTCTATGCCCTGTTCTATTCTTTGAAAGATTCTTTTACCGAAAATGAGCACTTCCAGCATGGAATTGGAGGCCAGGCGGTTGGCTCCGTGCGCTCCCGTCCCGGCGCATTCCCCGGCGGCAAAAAGCCCTGATACCGATGTTTCCCCCCAGCTGTTGGTGCGTATGCCGCCTATCATGTAATGGGCGGCCGGGGCTACCGGTATCAGATCGCTGGTTATATCCAGCCCGTGGTCCATGCAGAATTGATATATGTGCGGGAAGCGGGTCGTGATGCGGTGGGGAGCCAGGTGGGTAACATCGAGGAATACGTTGGTCTGCTGTGTTTTTTTCATCTCGCTTAAGATGCTGCGGGCTACCACATCCCTGGGAGCCAGCTCGGCGAGGGGTGTATATGCCGGCATAAAACGTTCGCCGTCTATGTTTCTGAGTATTCCGCCTTCACCGCGCACCGCTTCCGAAATCAGGAAGGGAGCGACTCCCGGCATATGCAGTGCGGTGGGATGGAACTGGAAGAACTCCATATCGGTTACTTCTGCCCCGGCTTTCAGGGCCAGCGCAATGCCGTCTCCTGTGGCCACGGACGGGTTGGTGGTGAGCTTAAAAAGCTGTCCCGCTCCGCCGGTTGCCAGTATCAGGTAGCGGCAGGCGAACTCCTTCTCCGCTCCCGTTTCGCAGTCGAAAACCTTGACGCCGCTTACCCTGTTCTTCTCGATAACAATCTTGGTTGCCAGGTGGTGTTCCAGTACCGGAAGGTCGGCAGCGCGCGCTCTTTTGCTGAGCGTTACCTCTATATGTTCGCCGGTGGCATCGCCGCCGGCATGCAGAATGCGCGGCATGCTGTGAGCGGCTTCCAGAGTGAGCGCTATTTCGCCGTCTACGGTATCGAAGGGCACTCCAAGGTTGACGAGGTCGGCGATTCTATCGGGCCCTTCATCTGCCAGAATATGGACTATCTCCTCGTTGCACAGTCCGTCCCCGGCCAGTATGGTATCCCTGTAGTGCAGTTCCGGGGAATCGTTGATACCGATGGCGGCGGCAATTCCTCCCTGTGCATGGCGGGTATTGCAGTCTTCGATGCTGCCCTTGGTGATCATGAGGACGCTGCCCTGCTTTTGCGCAAGCAAAGCGCAATATAACCCCGCAATACCGCTGCCGATTATGATGTAATCGTAAGTATTAATGCAGCCACCTCCGATATCCGACTGTAGAAGCACACCCCGGAAGTTCTAGTTGGTTTCATCCGGTTGTTTGCCGGAGATGGCATTTTTCGCCATCCTGATAAGTTCCCCGGATTCGACCTTGATGACGTAGCTGTCTTCCCTGATGCTTTCGATTCTGCCGTAGATGCCGCCGATAGTGATGATTCTATCCCCGACCTGGAGATTGTTTAAGAGATTCATGTGCTCTTTCTGTTTTTTGCTTTGAGGGCGGATAATCAGGAAATAGAAGATGCCGAAGAGCAGCACCATGAAGACGATCATGTAGATGGAACTGGTGGTGTCGGATTCGCCCGTAGCGGTTGTGCAGCTTGAGAGCAGCCCTATGCTGAGAATAGAGGTGAGTCCTAATATTGAAGCTATGATTTTCTTTGCCATTTTTTAACTCCTTAATCCAAGTTCTGTTCTCCGGATATAATACTCCCCTGCAGCGACCAGGGGCTTGTCTTTTCGATTTTAACATATACCACCTGCCCGAGCAGGTCTTTCTTATCGTTGAAGAATACCAGTTTACCACTTCGGCTTCTTCCGTGCCACTTCCCCTTCTTTTTGCCTTCCACCAAAACCTCGATTGTCTTATCGAGCAATCCGGCGTTTATCTCCGTGGCTACCTCTTCCTGTAATTTTTCGACGATATCGACGCGCTCTTTTTTCACTTCCGGCGGTATGTCATCGATATATTCCCTCGATGCAATCGTTCCCGTTCTGGGCGAATAGGCGGCTATATGCACATTGTCGAACCGCAGTTCTTCAAGCAAATTCACCGTTGCCCGGAACTGTTCTTCTGTTTCTCCCGGGAAGCCGACGATAACATCGGTGCTGATGGCGATATCCGGCACTTTGGAGCGTATGCGCTTGACCAGTTCTCTATAGTGTCCGGATGTATAGCCGCGCCGCATCGCTTTTAAAATAACGTCGTCTCCGGCCTGCACCGGCAGGTTGATTTCCTCGCATACCTTGTCCAGGTTAGCGATGGCATCTATCAGCCTGTCGCTCATATCCTTGGGGTGATTGGTCAGAAAGCGCAGTCTTTTCAATCCGTCTATATCATTAATTTCTGTAAGGAGTGCGGCAAGGTCGGGTTTCCCGGGCAGGTCGTGCCCGTATGAATCTACGTTCTGTCCGACGAGAATTATTTCCTTTGCTCCTCTTTCTACCAGTGTTTTGGCCTCGCAGACTATTTCATCCACCGTGCGGCTCTTTTCCCTGCCTCTGCGGTAGGGGACGATGCAGTAAGAGCAGAAGTTGTTACAGCCCTGTATGATATTTATGAAGGTGCTGGCGGAGGGTTTTACAGGTATGATGTTTGAAGTCAGGCATTTATCTATCCAGGGTGGCATCTCTCCGGCGGCAAAGAAATAGTCCACAATCGGGAATCTCTTCTTGAGCTTATCGATATTTGAATCGACCAGGCAACCTGTCAGTGCAATCTTCAGGTCAGTGTTGTTTTTCTTTAACGATTTAAGCGCACCGATTTTACTGACGACTTTATTCTCGGCGCTCTGGCGGATAACGCAACTGTTTAAAAGTATAAGGTCGGCCTCTTCTATAGACGCAGCCGGATTGTAGCCGATCTGTTCGAACAGACTGCCCAGCCTCTCGGATTCTGCCTTGTTCATCTGGCAGCCTATAGTCCAAATATGATATAGGGGCATAATAGTAATAATTATATACGTATAGAGGGCTGAAATGCGTAACTTTTAACGTGGCGGAGGGGGAGGGATTTGAACCCTCGACCCCAGTTTCCCGGGGTAAGCGCTTAGCAGGCGCCCGCACTAGACCACTATGCGACCCCTCCACGAGAAGCATATTTTAACATAGATAATATAGCATAATCCGCAGGATAGCTCAAAAAAAGAGATTGTAAGTTCGTCAGGGATGTAGGGACGGGCAATGCCCGTCCGCTAAAACCGACACACAAGGCGGACGACCATTGGTCGTCCCTACAGGAATTATTTTATTCTGCCGGATTCATTACCCTCCCTACGAACAGGATGGTATTCGTCTCGATATCCCTGATTAAATATATAAAAGGCCTGTCCATGGTAAACTCGTTGGATGTTAACCCAGCAATAGCTACCCATGAAGCTGCCGCTGCCTCTGTGCCAAGCTCGTCTACGGATATAAAGGCTTTATGGGCGGCATCTGTTATATACAGGTCGGCATCAGCTATTCCGGAGAAATCGGCAGCGCCGAAGGCGTTCGGCATTCCCATATCCGACAAGATTTGTTCAAGCCTGATATCCGAATCATAATTAAATTTAGGCATCGATAAGGTAACAGCATCCCCGTCCATGTTATTGATTATTTCGTTTACTTTTTGTGCGTCGAGTGAGGCTTCGAATTCTTCAAATTCGCCGTAACCGGGAAGCAGTATCACCATGGAAAAATCATATCCTTTATATTTTAGTTCGATAGCCTGGTAATTGCTGCCCTCGGTGCAGTTGAACGACATGTCCTGCTCCATCATGGACACAGTAACGGTACTGCCGTCCAGCAATGTAAAATCGGCATCATGTGTTTGGGATTCAAAGAAGGGGGCGAACCATTCGGCTTTAAAATAAATTGCATTTGTCAATACAAGAAGCGTTGACGGGTCGAGGTCTCCCTCTGCAATCAGTTCATCGATTCTTCCTTCCGTCCGGTCGCTAACCCAATTGTTTATTATCTGCCGGGCTTCTTCGACCTGTTCACTGAAGTCTAACAGCCTTAAACCGGCGTCATAGTTTTCAGAAAGGGTGTCTAAAAATTCGGGCAGAATATTGAAACCTTCTTGTTCCCAGATGGCGTTGGCGATATTTAAGCTGAAATTATCTTCATCATCTCCCCGGCTGGCAAGCTCGATAGCCAGTTTGTTAAAAGCGGCATGCAGTTCCTCATCGTCGAGGTCAAAGTGAAAGACATCAGCCATTTGCTCTTTGGTTTCTCCCTCGGCTCCCGCATACAGCATGGCGAATGCCATAGATATGCTGTAGGGAGAATAGAAAAGGTTTCCGTCTTCAGTCGAGATAATCTGACTGTAAAGGTCGAAAGCGAATTCGTTATTGCCGTTAACAAGTATTTCGATGTCGGCATCGCTTACGTCGGGGGAGGAGTCGTAGGCTTTGGACGATTTTAACAGCTGCCCGTATTTTTCAACCGGTGTCTCGGTTTTTGTCTGTGTAACTTCATGGGTTTGCGTCTCCGTTACGGTCTGGGTTTCCGTCTGCGTGACTGTTACCGTACCGGCCGGTCCGCATGATACCAAACTCAACGTCAGAATAATGGCAAGAATAGTAAAAACTACCTTTTTCATTTCTGGTCCTCCATTTGAGGCATATTGTTTTGTTTATATTACGGGATTCATAACTCTCCCTGTAAATAAAATAGTATTGGTCTCAATGTCGCGAATGAGGAAGATAAACGGTCTGTCTACTGTGATTTCAGCGTCCGGAAGTGTAATTCCCGCCCATACCACACCGGCGGAAGCTGCTGCAGCTTCGCTGCCTTCTTCATCGACCGAAATATTTGCCTGATGTATTATATCCTTTACATACAGACGCTCTGAGGTAGTTATTCCGGAGAAATCCGCTTCCCCTTCTATAAATGCATCGGTTATTCCCATCGATTGAAGTGTTTCCTTAAGTCTGGCCTTCGAACCGAACGCGAATTTGGGCATGGTGAGAAGCACTTCCTGATATTCGATATCAGCGACTATTTCATTTATCAGCTCCGATGTAAGTCCGTTTTCGAAATCGTTGAAATAATGTTCCCGGGGAAGAATGATGACCATCGATAGTTCTTCGGTATCGTAGGGCAGTTCGACTGCCTGGTAGCCGTTGCCTTCGGTATATCCGAGTTCTTCTGATTGGCACATCATCGGCACGGTAACCTCGCTGCCGTCCGGAAGGTGGAAAATATCGTCGCGGGTACTATTTTCCTTGAACCGGTTCAACCAGGCAGCCTTGAAGTAGATGGCGTTCGTCAGTACCAGCCGTGTCAGTTTGGAGATGGTATCCTGCGGAACAAGGTCTTGTATATGCTCTTCCGTTTGTTCGCTGACCCAGTTATTGATGGCGATGCGGGATTCTTCAGGGGCATCGATAAAGTCCAGCAGGTTTATCCCCGCATCGTAGTTTTCCGACATGACATCCAGAAAGTCCTGGACATACTCGTAATCTTTCTGTCCCCAGATGTCGTTGATAATGTTCAGCCGGAAGCCCCCTGCTTCTTTGTTGTTTTTGGATTCACTCCGGCTGGCAAGTTCGATAGATAGATAATTGAATGCAGCGTGGATTTCTTCGTCATCGGGCGAAAAATTCAGGACATTCGCTATTTGTTCCCTGGTATCTCCGGCAGCTCCCGCATATATCATTGCCATTATCACCGATAGACTGTAGGGGGAATAGAACAGGTTATCGTTATTATTTTCGGCGAGACGGTGGTACAGGTCGAAGGCGAATTTCGAATTGCCTTCGACCTGCTTTTCCATAACGGATGCACTTATATCCGGTGATTTATCGTATTTTTTATTCGATTTTGCGATTGCTCCGTATTCTTCTTTCCGGTTACATGACAGTGCGCCCAGTGCCAGTGCCCCCGCAATAATCCCGATAATCTCTTTGTTCATATCATAGCGTTCCTCTTCTGTTGTCAATTATCCTGCAGGATAATCGAACACAATATAACACTATACCGCCGGGTTTACAATACTTCCGATAAAGAGAATAGTACCGGTTTCTATATCACGAATCAGGTATATGAACGAATGGTCCAGATTAACTTCGGCGTGTTCCATCACCGCTTTCAGATTCATGACGACTGCCGATGCAGCTGCCGCTTCGGTGCCGGCTTCATCTACGGATACGAAGGCTTTATGAACGACATCTTCGATATACAGGTCATAAGTTCCGTCGATTCCGGAGAAGTCTGCATTCATACTAAAGGCATCCGTCATTCCCATGGCTTCCAGCGCCTCTTTGACGCTGAACTGGGAGCTGTATTCGAATTTGGGCATCGTCAGGGTAACGCTGGTGGTATGCAGGCTGTCGATAATTTCATCCAGTTTCTGGGAATCCAGTGCCGCTTCAAACTGTTCGAACGTACCTTCTTCAGGGAGAATGATTACCATAGAAAGCTCATTGCCGTCGTAGTTCAGTTCGACTGCCTGGTAGCCATCGCCTTCGGCATAATTAAAATCCTCGGTCTGGTGCATCATGGGAACGGTAACCGTGCTGCCGTCTGCAAGGTAGAAAGTGCCGTCGGCGGTGTTATCCTCATCGAAAGGATACTCCCAGGCGGCATTGAAATAGATAGCGTTGGTTAAAACGAGGCGGGTCACTTCCGATATGATTCCTTCTTTAATCAGGTCTTCGATTTTACCCTCGGTCTGCTGGCTGACCCATTCGTTGATGGTCTGGCGGCAGGCTTCCGGGTCGCTGGCGTAATCTAATAATCTCAATCCGGCGCCATAATTTACAGCCAGTGTGTCGAGGTAGTCCGAAAGGAATTCATATTCTACCTGCCCCCAGATGGCATTAACGATGTTGAGCTTGAAGCCTTCCTCGTCTTTGCTGCTGTCGCCTTCACCGCGGCTGGCAAGCTCGATAGCCAGTTTATTGAAGGCGGCGTGCAAATCCTCTTCATCCAGTATGAAATTGAGTGTATCCGCCATCTGCTCCTCAGTTGCCCCCTCGGCCCCGGCATAGGTCATCGCCAGCGCCAGCGACAGGCTGTAGGGTGAGAAGAACAGGTTGCCGTCGTCATTGGCGCTTAACTGCCGGTAGAGTTCGAGAGCAAACTCGTTATTGCCGCTGACAAGCGTTTCGAGTGCCGAGTCGCTTACGTCCGGCGAGTTATCATGCTCTTTGTCTGATTTGGCTTCCTGCCCGTAGCCTTGTGTTTGAGAGCATGAGACCGTGCTCAATACCAGTATTGCGGCAAGAACGGTAAAAATAATTTTTTTCATTTTTGCATCTCCTTTAAGGCAATCGATATTTTAATTTATGGTATGGACATATTAAATTGAAACAAAGAGATTGCTTCGTCGTCCCTCTTCGATTTGTATTAGATTCTTCGTCTGCGACTCAGAATGACAAGGTAGAGGTACTCCTCGCAAAGACGTCTATTTAAACAGCCGGGTTTATCACTCTGCCGATAAACAGGGTAGTGCCGGTCTGGATATCCTGGATCAGGAATATGAAAGAACTGTCTATGGTAACTTTCTCCGGGGTAGGGGGCATTGCACATTCTTTCATTATAACCGCGGTTGCGGCGGCAGCCTCGGTGCCTTCCTCGTCTACAGAAACAAATGCCTTATGGAGAACGTCATCTATACAGAGGGAAGTCGGGTCGGTTATCCCCGAAAAATCGGCGGCATCTGAAAAAGCGTCTGTCATTCCCATAGCCAGGAGCGCATCCTTGACGCTGAACTCGGATTCCATTTCGAATTTGGGCATCGTGAGCTCGATGGATTTGTATGAAAGGTTGTTCAGTATCCCCTCTATCGAATCGGATGTAAGCATGCTCTCGAATTCTTCGAAATTGCCTTTGTCCGGCATAATGATGACCATCGACAGGTCTCCTGTATCGTAGGGAAGCTCCACTGCCACGTATCCGTCTCCGTCACAACACCTGAAGCTTTCGATTTGATTCATCATGGGGACGGTCACTTTGCTGCCGTCCGGCAGGTAAAAGGTTCCGTCGGCGGTATTTTCTTCGTCGAACTGGTAAAGCCAGGCGGCGTTGAAGTAGATGGCGTTGGTGAGAACGAGCCGGGTCAAAGAATCGATAGACCCTTCGGGGAGCAGATCGTTTATCCTGTCGTTGGTCTGTTCGCTGACCCAGTCGTTGATGGCAACACGGGATTCATCGGTCTCATTTATAAAATCCAGCAATCTGATCCCTGCATCGTAGTTTTCAGACAGTACATCCAGAAAGGCGGGTATGAACTCGAAGTCCTCCTGCCCCCAGATGGCGTTGACAACGCTCAGTTGAAACCCTTTGGCGTATTCGCTGTCTACGTCGTCGCGGCTGTTGAGTTCTATGGACAGTTTATTGAAGGCCTCGTGCAATTCCTCGTCCTCCAGCAGGAAGCTCATTACTTCCGCCATCTGCTCTGACGTTTCGCCTTCGGCTCCGGCGTAGGTCATCGCCAGCGCTACCGAGATGCTGTAGGGAGAGTAGAAGAAGTTGCCGCTATCCCCGTCTATAATCTGTCGATACAGCTCGTAGGCAAAGGTATTATTACCATCTGCCAAAAGTTCCATATCGGTCCGGCTGACATCCGGCGAACTGTCATAGCTTTTATCGGACTTCATGTATTGCCCGTATTTCGTGGTCAAACTCTCGTTTTGAGTTTTCGTAACAGTTTCGGTTGTCGTTTCCGTTTTGGTTACGGTCTGCACAGCCGCCTCCCCGCAGGAAACGGTGCTTAAAACCAGTATTGCGGCAAGAACGCTGAAAATAACCTTTTTCATGTTTGCCTCCTTATTATTTACTATTATGTATTTAAACTGCCGGGTTTATTACCCTGCCGATAAACAGGGTGGTGCCGGTCTGGATATCCCTTATTAAAAATATGAACGAATGGTCGATATTTACATCGCCGATTTCTATCGGCATGGCGGTTTCGGACATGATGACAGCGGTAGCCGCTGCCGCTTCGGTGCCTTCTTCATCCACCGAAACGAATGCCTTGTGAATCACATCGCTGATGGCGAGGTTTGTCTTATCCGTTATCCCCGAGAAGTCGGCGTTATCGGAAAAGGCATCGGTCATTCCCATTGCCTGTAAAGCGTCGTTTAAGTTGAAATCGGATTCGAACTCGAATTTGGGCATGGTAAGGTTGACTTCACCGGATGACATGCTTTCAATTATGCTGTCTACTAACTCGGATGTCAGCGAGCTTTCGAAATCGGTAAAAGTACCTTCATCAGGCATGATAATAATCATGGACATATCACCGGTATCGTACGGCAATTCTATAGCCGTATAACCGTCACCTTTTACATAACTGAAGCTGTCGGTCTGGTGCATCATGGGAACGGTAACCGTGCTGCCGTCTTCAAGATAAAAAACATCATCGTAGGTATATTCTTCGTTGAACTGGTGCAGCCAGGCAGCTTTGAAATAGATGGCGTTGGTGAGCACCAGCCGTGTCAGTTCGTCGATTGCGCCTTCGGGTATGAGGTCTTCGATTTTGCCGTTGGTCTGTTCGCTGACCCATTCGTTGATAGTCTGTCGACATGTCTCGGGGTCGCTTTCATAATCCAGCAGCCTGATTCCGGCATCGTAATTTTCAGCCAGGACATCCAGGAAGGCCTGCATGAACTCGAAGTTTCTCTGCCCCCAGGTGGCATTGACGATGTTCAACTGGAAACCCTGCATATCGCTGTCTTCGGGAACTTCGTTGCGGCTGTTGAGTTCGATTGCCAGCTTGTTGAAAGCTTCATGCAGTTCCTCGTCTTCCAGCAGGAAGTGCAGGACGTTTGCCATCTGCTCTTCGGTTTGCCCGTTGGCTCCGGCATAGGTCATGGCCAGAGCCAGGGATATGCTGTAAGGTGAATAGAAGAAGTTGCCTTCCTTGTCGGCGCTGAGTTGCTTGTAGAGGTCGAAAGCGAACTCGTTATTGCCGTCGATGAGCGTCTCAAGGGTAGTATCGCTTACCTCGGGCGAATTATCATAGGCTTTATCCGATTTTGCTTCAGCTCCGTAAACCTGCGTTTGAGAGCAGGAGACCGTGCTCAGGACAAGCACGGCGCTTAAAAGTAAAAATACCAGTTTTTTCATAATGTATCCTCCGGTGATTAACTGTTGTCTATAAATATAACGCAAAAATTGTGCATGGGTTAGGGGTGGGGGTGGTATTTCTTGTTTTCAATCGACACGGGGGCAGGTTGACATAATATTTTATTCATATATGCCTAGAACGACAGTCCAGGCGAGGGAGATTTTCTACTGATTGCTCTATCGATTCCGCTAACCTGCAAAATCCCTCTTACCCCCCCCTTTTTCAAAGTGAGAGAATCGCGGAGTGGTAGTTCTTGCCTTTATTTACCAACCGTCGTTGCGAGGGAGCCGCAGGCGAACGAAGCAATCCCTACAATGCCATTTAATTACCCCGCCCCGCATATAAATAATAGAAGATGTTCGTTTTGAGTTCCGACTTATCGGGAAAACGGCGGTGAATATCGAATGGTATTTAGATCCTTCACTACGTTCAGGATGACAGGGGAAATTTGATTTCCGCTCGTCCTGAGTCCCGATTTATCGGGAAAGGATTTTAACGGAAATCAGGTTAAATGCTTTGCCGTTATGGTTCGACAGGTTTCGTGCATCCTCTCGTCCTGAAGCGACAGCGTAGGAGAGCATGACGAAGGACACAAACGGCTGGGGATGGCTGTATTATGAACGTTTTTTTAACCTAACCACAAATTCAGGATGACAATTGAGTATACATTCCTGGCAGGGCGGAACAAGATATTGAATAAAAAAGTATTTGAAATCTCCGCTTCGAGTAGTACAATGTTTCCGAATATTAAAAAATGTCCACTTTTGTTCTTCTCAAGCATTCTTATATATAGAGGGTGAAAGGAATTGGGAATTTGGAAAATGTACAGGCCATAACACTGGCAATAGCGCAAGTTCGCGAGGGGAATTCCAATGCCTTCACCGAAATTGTTGAGCATTACCAGCAAGCTATTGTCAGGTATTTATACAGGATGACGGGGGATTATGAAGCGGCTAAAGACCTGGCGCAGGACACTTTCGTCGATGCATACCGCGGAATCTTTAAAACGGATTCCGACCTTTCATTCAAGGCGTGGCTTTACCGTATCGCCACCAACAATGCACTGCAACATAACCGCAGGAAAAGGATTTTATCTTTCGTATCTTTTTCCGGTTTATCTGAAGATGATTCCAGATTTGCAGAAACGCCGGTGAATAGCGACGATAATATACTGGTAAAACAAACGCTTGCTAAAGTCCCGTACGAGCAGCGGATATGCCTGGTGCTTCATTATATCGAGGGTTTCAAATACCGGGAAATCGCCGATATCCTGGGCATCACGAAAGAGGCTGTCGGTAAACGGGTTGCCAGGGGGAGCAAGCAATTTCAGGTTTTATACGGGGAGGGCAGGTGAGATGAGATGTTTCGATTATGAAGAATTATTATCGGCTTATGCCGGCGATGAGCTTTCTCGTGCACAGAGGGAGTTTATCGAGGAGCACCTTGCAGTATGCGCAGATTGCAGGGAAACGCTGGCAGGTTTTCAAAACGTCCGGCAGCGGCTCGGCGCTTTGAGCGCTATGGAGCAAAGGCCGGATATAAAAGGAGGAGTTATGTCTAAAATAAATGGAACAGGCAGCAAAGGCCAAAGGTTTAACTGGCTGCGGCCTGTCGTATTGTCGGTTTCGGTTGTGGCTGTGGTAGCCATGCTGTTTGTCTTGCAGCCGTGGACGGGGAACAACGGTTACACCACTATTCTTGCCAGGGTGCAGGAGGCGAGCGAAAATATACAATCATATTGTGTCAACGACTCTACTACGAGAGTAGATATCAATAATCCCGATGTCGAACAGGCTGCCACAGAGAATATATTTGAGTTTGTCCTGCCTGACCTTGCACATTTAAATTATTATCACTCTTATCCTTCCACTTATAATGGTATTACAACCCTGAAAGAAGAGCGCTTTGAGATTTATTGTGACGGGGAATATCAGTATTTTCGGCCGGAGGATAAGGAGTTTCTGTCGTGGGGAGACATGTACTATTTGTATTACGCAAATGGCGGGTCTATGAGCAAGGAACATGCCGTGGCAATGCTGGAATTTATGGATGAACCGGAGCAGTTGGATGACGAGGTGATAGACGGGGTAACCTGCCTGCACTATATCGGAAACCTGAAGTTTGGTATGACCACATACGCTGAAATATGGATAGGGAAAGACGATTACTTAATACGCCAGATAAAACAGGTTGTCCAAGGTGAAAAATATATCGAGACCAATATCACCCGTTACTATAATTTCAATGCGGATATCACCATAGAACTTCCACTGGACGACTCAGGCAACCTGCTATCGGGGTGGGAAAAGGAAGTCTATGAATTAGGCTTCGATGTCATCCCTGTAAAAGATGCCATAGCTTCCATTACCGGTGATGAAGACTGGAGCGATCCAGATGTAATCAAAGAAGTTATGAGATTATTCACCTATTCATCCGACCCGGTAATTTTCTTCAATGCCCTGCCGGAAGAAGGGCAGCAGGCTGTTATAAATTATTTAGAGAATATGTCTTCTAACATGACTGTAGTAACATCGACTATAATAACCAGTTACAGCTTTAACGATGGCGTGTTGCATTACACCGATACCGGCATAGACCTTGATGTATATGTCGATACTAATGGAATAAGCGGCGAAGGAGTTGTAGTGGACGATGTTGACGATGCTTTATATAGATGGGTGAATACAATCAAGGCTGCCGACCCGCAGGCATATTTCGATGCTTTTTCTGATGAGATAAAGCAGGAAATGGTAAGCGCTTTATCCATGGATGGATTTTCTTCGATACTGCATTCTATGTTGAATTAGATATTGACAGCTTTAGCTTCCTCTATCTCCGAACGAAGGCTCCCCGGTTATTATTTAGTCGGGGAGCCTTTATATTTTTGCGACTGCCCCACCTCACATACGTAATTAATAAAACGTAGCCCCGACAATGTTGAATGGTAGAGATTGCCGCGTCGTTCGTTCAACACTCACTCCTCGCGACGTCGGTTTGTGTTCATCGCCGTTATGGTTCGACAGGCTCACCACGAACGGCTATTTTTCAATTTCACCACAAATGGCTAAGGAGTTGCTATTCTCATCAAAACAAATAAAAAACGTAGGGACGACCATTGGTCGTCCGCATTTATGTTTCCGTATTTGGCGGACGGGCATTGCCCGTCCCTACGGGGTTAACGATTAAATTGTCATTCTGAAATCACAAGGGGTGATTGAAGAATCTGGGGGGTGGGGAGAAGCAGAACAAAGGTATCTGCGGCAACAGGCTGGAAGTACTATATAGCTCCATCTATCTCGATAACCTGCAAAATCCCTCTTAATCTCCCTTTGCTAAAGGGAGAGAACCGCGAAGTGGTGATTTGTTATTAAAACGCCCAAGATGCTTCGTTCGCCCATCACGAACTCAGCATGAAAATTGCACTACCTGTCATTGCGAGGAGTCCCTCTACACTGTCATTCTGAGTTGCAGACGAATGAATCTAATACAAATCAGAGAGGGACGACGAAGCAATCCCTGCAATGCTCTTTAATTACCCCGCCCCGCATATAATATGAAATACCTTTATTTTTTAAAACGCATACTTTGTATAAATCATGCGGTAGAGATTGCTTCACTTTCCTTCGGAAATGTTCGCAATGACGTTACACAAATTGTCATCCTGTGCATAGTGAAGGATGACAATCCTGGATGTGTTCCCTATAGGTAAAACTCAACAGTGACATTTTATTGAACTTTGTTCTCAAAAGTGATTGTGGATGCCTTATTCCTGTGCTATTATGAGCACTATGGAAATAGATATCCTTTTCGACGAGGGTTTCGAGGATTGTCTCGATGAAAGCTGGCTGCGAAAGATAATCGAGGCTGCGCTGAAAGCTGAAAATGCCGGGGATAATGTGGAAATGAGCCTGCTGGTGACCGGGCAGGAAAAAATTCATCAATTGAATAAAGATTACAGGGGAAAGGATAAGCCTACTGATGTCCTTTCTTTTGCCATGCAGGATGAGCTCCCCCCGGAAGACGGGGAAGAGTTAACTTTTATTGCGCCGCCGGACGGCATAAAACACCTCGGGGAGATTATTATCAGCTATCCGCAGGCGGTCATTCAGGCGGAGGAACACAATCATTCCGTCGAAAAAGAAGCAGCCGTTCTTACCGTTCACGGCGTTCTGCATCTTTTAGGTTACGACCATATCGAAGACGAAGAAGCGGAACAGATGGAAGCCCGTGAAAAAATCATTCTCGAATCCGTAGCAGGTGAATTTTAATGAGGGTATTAGGGATAGCCGGCAGTCCCCGCCGCAACGGCAATACCGACAGGTTGCTGGCTGAAGTCCTGCGCGGCGCCTCCAATAAGGGGGCAGAGGTAAAAAAGATTGTTCTCAGCGAGTTAAACATTGCTCCCTGTGAGAACTGCGATGCCTGTTTTACTGCCGGAATCTGTAAAATCGATGACGATATGCAGTCCGTTTATAAAGAGCTGATGCTGGCGGATAGAATCGTCCTGGCTTCACCCGTGCATTTTATGGGGCTGACGGCACAGACGAAGGCGATGGTAGACCGCTGCCAGTCCCTGTGGGCCAAAAAGTATAAATTGCATATCCCTCCCCTGGGAGACGAAAGGTTGCGAAGGGGATTGTTCGTTTCTGTAGGCGGGCAGAGATTGCCGAACCTGTTCCACCCGGCAATAGCTACGGTCAAGGCGCTCTTTGTAAGCCTGAATATCGAATATGCCGGCGAGCTGGTATTTTCTGGTATAGATAAGGCGGGGAATATCAGCCTGGAACCCAGAGCGCTGGAAAAGGCTTATCTGTTCGGACAGAGGTTTGCGGAGTACTAAACATCTTTCTTTGTCTGGCGGACAAATAACCCCACGAAAACCAGTAAAAACACCCACATCAATACGATAACGATGGATAATATCCCCGAAAGGTAAAGCCCCGGCGGTGCGCCCATACTGAACAGCGAGAGCGCTTCGAACAGGTTATATCCGTATAGAGTATTCAATACGACATTTCCGGCGGCAAATATCATGGAAACAATGACTATCGGCATCGAATAAAGCACTATCTGCCATGCCGGCGGAACCGGCCCGGCGCTGTGCGACCAGAAGAAGCAGCGTTTCCTCAAACGGAATTGCCTGAACAACCACCATAAGTAAAGCATCCATATGAGGAACAGCCCGATTACCGAAAAAAGGATGCCGGTTGCCAGTGTGTCCAGCGCTTTCCAGTGCGCCCACCAGGGGACGTTAATCGATGTCAGGTTCAGCCCCAGCAGCAAATCGGCGATTTCGGTGGCGATGCTGTGGCTGACATTGCTTACCTGTCCGTTGACGAGTACGGCAATTCCCGTATCATAGCCGGGCAATAACAGCATATCGCTGGTAAAGTTGGGAGTGTCTCCGCAATGGAAGTGGTAGAGAATATTGGTATTGATGCTGATGCTCCAGCCCATCCCGTATGCCATTTCCTCGTTGTTATCTTCGTAGAGTACGGCTATCGAGTGTAATTCCTCTATGTCATCCGCCGGTATTACCTGTTCCCCGTTCAAAACGCCGTTATTCAGGTGAACCAGCAGCCATTTGCCCATATCCCCGGCACAGGACATCACCCAGCCGGCTGCCCTGGCGCTTTTCATCGACGGAATATTGCGAACCACTACTTTGCCGTACATCGGCTGATGCCCGTCGGCCTTTCCCATTTGTTGGGCTTCGTCGGGGTCAACCGTAGTGTGGTTCATGCCGAGAGGGGTGAACACGTTGATATCCATGTATTCCTCGTAGGTCATGCCGGATACTTTTTCGATAAGCGCTCCCAGCAGGCAATAGTTCAGGTCGGCATATTCGAAGACGGTTCCCGGTTCGTTGTTCAATCTCAGGTTGTCCAGCGAAGCCAGCATTTCTTCATAGCTGTCGTTGAAGATGAGTATCTCCGAGAGCGTTCCAGGGATGCCGCTGGTCTGGTTGAGAAGCTGGCGGACGGTAATTTCGGCTCCCCTAGGGTCGGCGATTTGAAAATCCGGGAGGTATTTCTGCAGCGGTTCGTCTATATCGATCAGCCCCTGGTCTTCCAGAAGAAGCACGGCGAGGGCGGTAAACGATTTTGTCAGCGAGGCCAGGTCGAAAAGTGTATCGGTTGTCATCGCCTGATTGCTATCGACGCTGGTAACCCCGTAGCTCTGGCAGTACAGGATTTCATCCCCCTGTACGATTACGATGGCTATTCCGGGGATATTCTCTTCTTCCATTATCTGCTCGATACGGGCATCGATGCTGGAATAAGCGCCAGACGCTCTCCCGGTTTGTGTTTCCGCAGCGCTGCTGCACCCCTGTAAGAGCATGGAAACAATGAATATAAAGGTTAACAGATAGACTATGCTGCTACTGAGCCCTTTATATATTCGATTGAATAAAATATTTAAAGACATATGAAATGTCCGTGTATATTTTTGGATTTACCGGGCACTGCCGATAAGTCCATTTATATTATCGATTCCCTTTTTGCTCATAAAGTCTTTAATTCCTTCGAGAATATCGATCGGTGCTTCCGGATTGACGAACGTGGCGGTTCCTACCTGTACGGCGGTGGCGCCTGCCATCAGGAATTCGATGGCATCCGTGGCGGTGGCAATACCCCCGCAGCCGATGACCGGAATGTCTACAACGCCTGCCGTCTCATATACCATAGATAAAGCGACCGGTTTTACGGCAGGACCCGAAAGCCCTCCGGTGACGTTCCCTAAAATGGGCTTCTTTTTATGGATATCGATAGACATCCCTCTCAGGGTATTTATGAGAGATACAGCGTCCGCCCCGGCGGCGGCAACAGCTTTGGCTATGCTCTTGATATCGCCGACATTGGGGGTCAGCTTGATGATTATGGGAAGGGTGGTGGCTCTGCGCACGGCAGATGTTACGGCAGCAGCGGAATCCGGGTTGGTACCGAATTCGACGCCGCCTGCTTTCACGTTGGGGCAGCTTATGTTCACTTCCAGCCCGCTGATGCCCCTTACGTTATCCAGCATTCCGGCTAATCCGGCATAGTCGTCGATGGTCTTTCCGGCAATATTGACAATGACCGGCACCTGCCATTTTGCCCATTCGGGTGCTTTTTCTTTTATCAGTGCTTCTGCGCCGATGTTCTGCAGCCCGATAGCGTTCAGCATGCCTCCACTTGTTTCGCAGACCCTCGGTTGGGGATTGCCGTCCCTCGGTTCGAGGGTTGTTCCCTTGCAGATGATGGCTCCCAGTTTCTGGATGTTTATAATGCTGCTGTACTCGGTGCCGTAACCGAACGTGCCGGAAGCCGTTGTGACCGGATTGGATAATAACAACCCGCGCTTGTTTTTCGGCGCCAGTTGAACGGATAGGTTCAATATAATTTCCCCCAGTAATATTTTACTGATTATAGGCTACATCTTTTTGGATGGCAACTTCCTGGAGGATAATATTTTGCGAACCAGTAAAACGGCTGAAAAAATGACGACGCTGGTGATTATGATGGTTGCCCCCGACGCCAGGTCGAGCCAGTAAGACAATATCAATCCGGTGAATGTAAAAATAATGCTGAAGATTACAGAAAGAGCCATCATCTTTTTCATGTCGTGGGTAAACTGGCGCGCCAGCGAGGCGGGAATGGTCAGCAGGGCTATCACCAGAATGATGCCTACGACGCGTATCATTACCACGATTGTCAGTGCAATCAGGCAAAGCATGATGAGATATATTTTTTCCGCCGGCATTCCGATGACGGTGCTGTATTCTTCATCGAAGGAGATGGCGAGGAATTCTTTATATAGGAGTGCGACAACTCCCAGTATTACGACGTCTAAAATGATTATCAGTAATAACTCCGAATCCGGAACGGTCAGAATATTGCCGAACAGGTAGCTGAACAGATTGGTCGTATATCCCGGGGTGAGGCTGATGAAGATGGCTCCCAGCGCCATGCCTGTTGCCCATAATATGCCGATAACCGTATCTTCAGGCAGTTTGGTTCTCCTGGTGGTCAGTCCCATAGCTATTGCCGATATCAGGCTGAAACCGGTTGCCCCGAGAACCGGACTGATGCCCATGAAATAGCCCAGCCCGATGCCGCCGAAAGAGGCATGGGCGATACCGCCGCTGATAAAAACGATTTTCTTCGAGACTACATAGGAGCCGATGATTCCGCAGGCAACGGATGCCAGCAGCCCTGCCAGCAGGGCATTTTGCATAAAGTGATATCCGAATATCTCAAACACTACGGGTGCTCCTTTAAAACGCGGTGGGGAATAGTGCCGTGAGCTATCAGGTGAATTGGGCACTGGTAGGTACCTTCCAGCACTTCTTGCGATATTTCTTTCGGCCCGTGGTAAACCAGGGTTTGATTTAAACAGGCGATTTCATCTACATAGATGGAAACAGCCGTCACATCGTGGGAAACGAGTACGATAGCCATTTCTTTCTGGAATTCCTTCAGCAGGCTGTAAAGCTCGCCCTGTACTTTGGGGTCTACGCTTTCCATCGGTTCGTCCAGCAGCAGTAACCTGGGACTGGACGACAGCGCACGCGCAATAAAAACTCTTTTCTGCTGGCCGCCGGAAAGCTCGCCGATCTGGCGGTTTTTGTATTCCAGCATGCTGACCCTTTCCAGTGCTTCTTCCGCCTTCTCTTTATCTTCGCGGGAATACCTGCGAAAGAGTCCTGTACGGCTGTAAAGCCCCATCAGTGTTACCTGCCAGACGTCGATGGGGAAATTCTTGTCAAAATAGGATTTCTGGGGGACGTAACCGATTTGGGAACGGCTTTCGTAAGGGTCTTTCCCCAGCACGGTAACGGTACCGCGCCGGGGTTTTATAAGACCCAGTATAATTTTTAAAAGGGTGGTTTTTCCTCCGCCGTTGGGACCTATTATGCCGAGGAAATCCCTTTCATGTATGGCGAGATTGATATCCTGAAGCGCCGGGTGATGGTTATAGTATGCCCAGACACCTTCGAATTTGACTACTTCTTTTTCTTCGGCCATAACTTATTCGAGTTCCAGTGCGATAGATGCCGCTACGCTCCTCATGTTGGCGATATATAAGGAAGGTAACGGGTCAAGATATAATACACTACCTCCTATCTCGTTTGCAATTGTTTCGGCATAAGCGCCGGTCTCATAGGGGGATGCAAATACGTAATTCAGGTTATTGGCTATGGCAGCATCGATGCACTCCTGGATTTTCTGGGCAGTTGTTTCCTTCCCTTCTTCTTCGACAGATAGCTGTATCAGGTTGTATTCCGATGCAAAATAACCGAAAGCCGGGTGATATATCAGAAAGTTGCGGTTCTGGTAGCCTTCGAAAAGCCCTGTTATATAGTTGTGAAGTTCCTCGAGTTCTTCTATGTAGCTTTCGTAGTTGGCGGAATAGTACTCCGAATTTGCCGGGTCTATCTCGATTAAACCGTTATATATATTCATTGCCATTTGCTGGGCGTTTACCGGGGAGTTCCAGATATGAGGGTCTTCATTGATAATTTCTATTCCCGGTGCGCAGTCTATAATAGTCATATCCGGGTTCTGTGCCAGTATATTGTCCATCCAGGTCGTTTCGAATTCGATGCCCGAACCGACTTTAACATAGGCTACGGCGTTGCTGACCTCGATCATCTGGCTGGTGGTGGGTTCATAGGTATGCGGTTCATAGCCCGGGGGAACCATGATGGTAACATCGACCTTATTCCCCCCGATTTGCCTGACAAAGTCTCCGGCAGTGGTGATGGAAGCGATTATCTTAAGGTTACCGCTTCCGGTTCCCGTATTTGTAACTGTGCTCACCTGCGTCAGTGTTTCGGTGGCGGTTTTCGTTGCGGTGGTCGTTTTATCGAGAGTCGTTGTTACCGCATTGGGTTTACATCCTCCCAGCAGGCCTGCCAGTAACAGGGCTCCGGTTCCGGCCAAGAAGTTTCTTCTGGATATTTTATTTATCTTCAATTTTTTTTGTCCTCCTGAAATTTGTATCTATAAAGACAGGAAGCGGCGTCGACAACCGTTTCCATTTTTCCGTTCGCTATCTCTTCATTATCCGCCAGCATGACTGTAAGGCTAACTTTCCTTGCCGCATTTTGGGCAGTAGCCGACGAATTCAAGTATGTGGGTTTTTATTGTGAATCCCGTTTCCCTTGAGATTTTATTTTTGAGTTCTTCCAGATTCGGTTCGTCACAGGGAAAGTTGATTACAGTTCCGCAATTGGAGCAGAGAAGGTGGTGATGATGTTCTGCCGTGTTGATTTTGTAACTGTGACAGTCTCCTCCGGCGTGCACCTTGCAGACAAGCCCGATTCTATCCAGCATATCGAGTACCCTGTATACGGTTACCATTCCTATATCAGGATGGTTGTTTTTCAACCTTTCGTAGAGGTCTGCCGGGGTTAAAAATTCGTCGCTTTGCGCAAACTCCTTAATTACTGTTAACCTTTGCGGGGTAGCCTTGTATCCGTTCTGCCTTAAAATCGATTTGATTTTATCTTCGCTGAGCTTCATATTTAAACTGCCCTTTTATTTATCAGGTATGTAATTGAAAAAATTTTCATTTAGTTATCTTAACAGAAGCACGAACCTGTGTCAATAGCTTTTGCGCGTATTTTAAAATAATTTGATAAGGGTATTGATTAACTGGTATAAATAGGTTACACTTAGTGGATATGAGAGGCCGGGTATTTTGTCGTTTGAATTTGATAATGAGTTGTAAAGCAGTTGCTACCTCTTTGAGGACAGTCCCCCGTTGCAGCGGCGTTACAGCTTCATGCCGGCAGACGTTGTTATTACCCAGATAGGTTTTTACCGCTTTTGTGATATTCCCAGACATAATAAGTATAGAAACATATATATTATTCTTCAGATTTATTTTTGAAGTAGATAGATAACACTTATTAACATATGGGGGACGGACAAGTGAAAACTACAAATAATAAATTAATAAAAATTCGCCTGGAGAATGACCGCAAACGGTTGGAAGACCAGCTGGAGCAATTGAAAGCCAGCCGTCCGACTGAGAACAGGCGTGAAGGCAGTCCTTTTGGCAAGAGAGAAGAAGAGGCCACTGAAACCGCCGACCTGGAGAACCGCATGGCGCTCGAGAAGCGGACGAAAGATCAGCTGGCCGAAGTAGAAAAGGCCTTGGATAAGTTTGAAAAAGGGACTTATGGAATCTGCGAAATTTGCGGTAAGCCGATAAATCCTGAAAGATTGGAAGCCTTGCCACAGGCATTATATTGTATGGAATGTAACGCCAATCAAGCAAAGAATGTTAAAGGTAAATAGCTTCTTGAAGGAGTTTTTCAGCCGCGGCTCTGTCTTTTTATGGGTCTCCTTACCGGTTGTAGCACTTGACCAGTTAACAAAATATATTGTTAAGTCTACGCTTGCGCTGGGAGCGTCGTTTCCGGAATCGGGATTTTTCCATTTTACGCATGTGCATAATTCCGGTGCCGCCTTCAGCATATTCCGCGATCACACGTACTTGTTGTCGATATGTTCGATAGCAGGCATCATCCTGCTTTTATATATAGTTTTCTTTCTGTCCACCCGTTTCGAGTTTTTGAGAAGCCTGCCAGCCAGAATATCGCTCGGCCTTATCATGGGGGGTACCATCGGTAATCTTATCGATCGGCTTAGTTATGGCTATGTTGTCGATTTTATCGATTTCGATTTCTTCGCTACCTTCAATATAGCCGATGCGGGGATTACCATAGGGGCTGTACTGCTGGCATTGACGTATATAAGGCTGGCTAAAGACTAGCGAGAGACTGCTTATGTTAGAGGAAGTCCACGAACTGGTTGCCGAAGATGGGGGGGAGCGGCTGGATAAATATATAGCTTTAAAACTCCCGTCACTCTCACGCAGTTACATTCAGAAACTTATCGACGACGGCAGGGTCACTGTCAATAAGCGAACAGAGAAAGCCAGTCTTAAGCTCACTGCCGGCGACTGTATCTCAATCAGTGTTCCGTCGGTCGATACGACGGAATTGAAACCCGAAGCCATTCCCCTTGATATCCTCTATGAAGACGATGACCTTATGGTTATCGACAAGCCTGCCGGTCTTACGGTGCATCCGGCGCCTGGACATTCCGAGCATACCATGGTTAATGCCGTCCTCTCGCATTTCCCGGAGTTGCCGGATAGCGGCGGGGACCGCCTGCGCCCGGGCATCGTGCACAGGCTGGATAAGGATACCTCGGGGCTGGTGCTGGTTGCCAAGAACAGGGAGGCGCTGGCAAATCTTTCCGAACAGTTCAAGTCCCGTTCGGTGACAAAGATATATTTGACGCTGGTTAAGGGGCATATAGCGCCGGAAACCGGCCTGATTGAGGCGCCCCTGGGACGGGACCCCGGTAACCGCAAAAAAATGGCGGTTGTAGATAGCGGCAGGGAAGCCCGCACGCGCTATTGTGTAATTAAGTACTATGGCAGCAGTTATTCACTCCTTGAAATAAAGCTGGAGACGGGACGTACTCACCAGATAAGGGTGCATCTGGCAGCTATTGGTTTCCCTGTGGCAGGTGACATAACGTACGGCGTAAAATTGCCTTTTCTATCCCGTCAGTTCCTGCATGCTCATCGCATCGGTTTCAATCTTCCCTCGACTGGTAAACATGTCGAGTTTAAATCGGAACTTCCCCCCGATTTAAAGCTGGCGCTGGAAAAAATTACCTAGAATGTTGTCTTTTGTGGTGATAGAATATAAGGGTAGTTTGCAATAGTTTTCTGACCGGGGGATATAATGCTGGAAGAATCTGGTGGAGTTGTCCTTGAATTTGCCGGTTTCTGGCGCAGGGCGGCTGCTTTTGTAATCGATATGGTGGTTTTGTCCATTGTATCCTCTATTTGTATGCCTTATCAGTATTTCGGATTCATGAAGTTATGGAACCCCGATATTTTACCGAATGCCGCAGAGTGGTTTATTCTTCCTCAATTGATATTCGGTAATGTATTATCCGTGCTGGTGACGGTGGTCTACTTTGTTGTTTTCTGGGTGTGGCGCGGGCAGACTCTCGGTAAGATGGTGATGGGGATAAAAGTTGTTCTACCCGATGGTTCGAACGTTACGCCTGCGATTGCTTTTTTGAGGTATCTGGGATACATTGTATCGGCGGCTTTATTGTTTGTCGGTTTTATCTGGATTGCCTTCGATAAACAAAAGCAGGGGTTTCATGATAAAATTGCAGGGACGTTTGTGGTCATAGTGCCGCAGCCCAAGATTAAGGTTGCCAATCCCAACCCGACAGGTGCCGGAGCATAGTTTTAAGTAAATTGTAATGGGGTGTATGCTTTGAATAATTATATTTTAGATTTGTTTAATGACAATAAAATAGTAGCAAAAATACAAAGGCGATTACCCTACCTTTATCATTTAGCTGAATTAGATAGTTCAAGGGCTGGAAAAATAGGGATGGAGGTTGGCTCTGTTCGTGAAAAAATTATTGTCTCTTTGTTACTTTATAAATATGGAGAAGAGAATGTTGAGACTGATATTCCAATTACCGAACCAGAAGTAGATGTAAAATTATTTGGAAAACCAATTTCTATTAAAACTATAACAGGAGCTACCTTAAATGGTGTTAAATTAATTTGGACAGTTGATGCTCAAAAGGCGCAGGAATTCTTAAAGAATTATTATCCTTGCTGTGATATATTATTAGTACAGATTGTTTGGAATAAAAGCGGGGGGTTTTATTATATGCCTTTGGAGGCTCAGAAAAGAGTTTTTAAAGATTTAGGGAGAGAAAAGTATATTAAGCTTCCCAAAGCAGGAACTAATCCAAGAGGTGCTGAATTTACAAAAGATGCTCTAAATAAATTATCAGAGGATAAAGAAACTAGGGTTATTAAGATAGATTGGACTAAACAGGAAATAGATTATTCTCCTTATAAAAGATGGATTGATTATTGGAGTGCGGAATGAGAGAGCTTTATGCTAATGGAGAAAAAAAAGGAACTAAAACAAGCTCCTTTGGTTCACCTGGTAGAATAAACCATGATTCGTCCCTGTTTTATGCTAGTAAATTATATGAAGATTTACCGGTAGGGAACGAAGTAGAATACATAGAAAATCCCATTCCGTCTCATGCTTTCGATAAGATATTACATAAATCGAGTGAGCATATGGATGAATTACCAGATAACAGTATTCATCTTATGGTTACTTCCCCTCCGTATAACGTTGGTAAGGATTATGATGAAGATTTATCTCTTGAACAGTACAGGAATTTACTGAAGAGTGTTTGGCAGGAAGTCTATAGAGTGCTTGTTCCAGGAGGCAGGGCTTGTATAAACATTGCCAATCTTGGGAGAAAGCCATATATTCCTCTCCATGCTTACATTATTGAGGATATGCAGAATTTGGGATTTCTTATGAGAGGAGAAATTATCTGGAATAAAGCATCCGGTTCGAGTCCTTCTACAGCATGGGGTTCGTGGTTATCTCCTGCTAATCCGATACTTAGAGATATTCATGAATATATCCTTGTTTTTTCCAAAGATACATTTAGCAGAAAACGTCCATCAGAGAGAGAAAGTACAATAAATAAGGAACAATTTCTAGAATATACCAAGAGTGTTTGGACATTTTCAGCAGAATCGGCACGTAAAATTGGTCATCCAGCACCATTTCCAGTGGAACTTCCTTTTAGATTAATCCAATTATATACTTTTAAGGACGAAATTATTCTTGATCCCTTTTGTGGCAGTGGTTCGACTTGTATTGCAGCAGTTAAGACAAGCAGACATTATGTTGGATATGATATTGAGGAGAATTATGTCTCCATGGCCGAGAAGAGAATCAGAGAATTTAATCAACAAACAACTATTCCTTTATGTGTGAATAAATTATGAGTGATAAGGTAAGAGTACGCTATGCTCCCAGCCCCACCGGCTATCCGCATGTGGGTAATATCAGAACGGCCCTCTTTAACTGGCTGTTTGCCCGCCACCACGGCGGCAGCTTCGTCGTGCGTATCGAAGATACGGATGTCGCCCGCACGGTTGAGGGCGCAGTCGAAGCAATTCTCGACGGGTTGCGCTGGCTCGGCATAGACTGGGACGAGGGGCCTGAGGTCGGTGGTAATTATGGGCCTTATGTGCAATCTCAAAGGCTGGATAAATATAAAGCTGCCGCCAAGAAATTGATAGATCAGGGCGATGCTTATTACTGTTACTGCACACCTGAACGCCTTGAAGAAATGCGCAACGAGCAGATGAAAAACAAGCAGCCTCCCGGTTATGACCGGCATTGCCGTGATTTGTCGGTTCCAGAGAATACTTTTAAGTGGATGTCAGGGTTGAAGAGGGTGGTGCGCTTCAGGACGCCGCTGGCAGGGAGGACAACCTTCCGCGATATTATCCGCGGCGATGTGACATTTGAAAATTCCACTATCGATGATTTCGTCATTCTAAAATCGGACGGTTATCCGACTTACCACCTGGCGAGCATCGTCGATGACCATGAAATGGGAATAACGCATGTTTTGAGAGCGGAGGAGTGGCTTTCCAGCACGCCGCGCCATTTGTTGATGTATAAGGCGATGGGATATAAACCGCCCGAGTTTGCCCATCTGCCGATGCTTCTGGGAACGGACAGGTCGAAGCTGAGCAAGCGCCATGGTTCCGTATCTATAATCGAGTACAAGGAGCAAGGATATCTTCCTGAAGCCATGGTCAATTTCCTGTCGCTTCTGGGCTGGTCGCTCGACGGTAAAACGGAACTGATGACCGTTGCGGATATAATCAAGAACTTCTCGCTGGGACGGGTAAATTCCACCGGAGCCATCTTCAATATCGAAAAGCTGGACTGGATGAACGGCGTTTATATCCGTGACCTGAAACTGGACGACTTCGTGCAAAGGGTTATTCCTTTCCTGGAGAGAGACCTGCCACAGGAAGTAAAAAGGCCGATCTCATTGGATTACGTTAAACAAATCGCTCCGCTGGTGCAGGAGAGGGTCAAGAAGCTGGATGAGATATCCGGGCTTACCGAGTTTTTCTTTACCGATGCGTTAAAATACGACCCCAACATTCTTGTCGCCAAGAAGACTACGCGCGAACTGACGAGGACAATACTGGACGCCGCCTTGAAGGGTCTCGATGAAATCCCTGTTTTTACGGAGGAATCGCTCGAGGCTGTCCTGAGGCCGATGGCGGAAACGCTGGGGGTCAAGACCGGGCAGTTGTTCGGTACGCTGAGGTCTGCTACTTCCGGCAGGGAGGTTGCTCCACCGTTATTCCAGACGATGGCGGTGCTGGGTAAAGAGCGCTGCATAAAGCGAATTAAAGAAGCGCTTGTTTTACTTGACGGAGCACAGGATAAAACCGCCGAGGAATAGCAGGCGGGTGTAATTGGCAAATATCGCTATGTTTGTATGGCGGAATTCAAGTCGTCTTCGAGGCTTTTGCAGATGTCTTTTCGAGGACGACGCAGTAGGATGAAGCAATCTCTACCGATGATTTTATTTCATGGCGAGTGCGAAGCGGGGTAATGATGTTGCATTGTAGTGATTGCTTCGGTTTCCTTTCGGGAAATCTCGCAATGACAGGTATCGGTATCGTCATCCTGAAGTTACAATGGGGGACTGAAGGATCCGGGGGATGGAATTACTTTTCCCACTTCTCTTGATGATTCATCATGGCAAGTCGGGACTCCCCGCATTAGCTATATCTCGTTTATTTTGAGGTTTATTCATGAATCCTTCTTATTTATCCCTTTATGAATCGGGCGAGCTGGCAAAGCGGGCGGAGCGTCTGCATGCACGACTGGCATCCTGCGATATTTGTCCGAGGGAATGCCTTACCAATCGACTTCAGGGCGAGATGGGATACTGTCATTCTGGCGTATTGCCCATCGTCTCGTCGTTTTGCGACCACCACGGAGAGGAGCCGGCTATTTCCGGCGACAGGGGGTCGGGGACAATCTTCTTCGCCAACTGCAATCTGCGCTGCCTTTACTGCCAGAACTACCAGATAAGCCAGGACTGGCAGAAACAAAAATCAAACGAGATAACCTGTCATGAACTGGCAGAGCATATGCTATACCTGCAAGACGAATCCGGTTGTCATAACATCAACCTTGTTTCCCCGTCCCATTGCGTTCCCCAGATAATCGAGGCTCTTTTGGAAGCGGTTCCGCTGGGGCTGCATCTTCCATTGGTCTACAACACCAATGGCTATGACAGTCTCGAAACTTTGAAAGAACTGGATGGCGTCATCGATATCTACCTGCCCGATTTCAAGTATTTCGATAATAAAAATGCGCTGGAATTATCCGGCACCGCAAATTACGTCGAGATTGCTAAGTTTGCCATAAAGGAAATGTACTGGCAGGTAGGTAATCTTGTCATGGATGATAACGATATTGCCTTAAGGGGGCTTATCGTGCGCCATCTGATTCTCCCCGACGGATTATCCGGCAGCAGGGAAGTATTGAAATGGCTGGCGAAAGAGCTTTCGCCCGAGGTAACCATCAGCCTGATGTCTCAGTATCAGCCGGTGCACCGGGCTTTTGAACTGTCGTCCCTTTCCCGGAGTATCACGCAGGCGGAATACGACGAGGTTTTTAACCTGCTGGATGAACTGGGAATGGAGAACGGCTGGGTACAAAAAATGGGAGCCCAGGAGCTCTACCTGCCTGATTTCGAGCGTTCCGGGCACCCTTTTGAAAATGAAAAAGAGACGAATTAATTAATTATTTTCTCTTGCGGTTGGCAAAGGAAAATTCGATTTTATTACCGTTGCGCTTGGTATCTTTTTTATTTACGTTCTCAATGAACTTCTTGAGTTCTTCTTTTTCTGCTGCAGTCGCTTTTTTAGTGGCCATTTAAATTATCTTCCCTCTTTTTTAAGTTAGAGTTTAATTATAACAGGTTTTTAGAGATAGAGCCAAATGGGTCGGCGATAACATGTCATTGCGAGTCCATTCCCGATAGGGAAGGCGAAGCAAGCTTTCTCGAATAGACTGCATGTCAGTACTAAAAAACGGTAGAGATTGGGCGTTTTCTCTGTGAAAAAATTCACAATGACTGTGTCAATCTTCGCCGTTATGGTTCGACAGACTTCCTTCGATATACTCAGGACAGGCTCCACGAACGGCTTTTTTAAACTTTCCCCGTCTCGAATATTGAGTTCCGGCTTGCCGAAATGAAATCCCAATTCATCGGGACTTCATTCGTCATTCACGAATTTGGCATGACAGATAATAACGTAGGGACGACCATTGGTCGTCCGCATTTATGGATCCGTATCTGGCGGATGGGCAATGCCTGTTCCTACGGGGTTACGATTAAACTGTCTTTCTGGAAGTCACAAGGGGTGACTGAAGAATCTGGGGAGTGGGGAGAAACAGAACAAAGGTATCTACGGCAACAGCGGTAAATAATATAATAACTACCCCCCCAGATCCTTCGGTCGTTTCACTCCCTCCAGGATGACATTTCTTTTACTTCTGGCAATTCGGGCAGAAATAGGTGCCTCGCTGATGTAAGCGGATTCTCTCCAGCGGCGTATTGCAGACAGGGCAGGGCTTATCCTTGCAGTGGGCAACCTTGAACTGCTTGTGGGCGGTTCCCGTTTCGCCGTCCGGCCTGAAATAATTGGTAACGCTGGCGCCTTTGTTCTTGATACCCAGTCTTAGCACATCCTGTATCGCTTTATGCAGCGCTTTTATCTCCTCTTTTGTCAGCGAATCGGCAGGTCTGGTAGGATGGATTTTTGAGGCAAAAAGGGCTTCGTCGGCGTACATGTTGCCGATGCCGGCAATCAAATTCTGCTCCAGTAAAATGGATTTGATGGGGGATTTGCGTTCTTTTAAAAGTCCTGTTAACGACTGGATTGTAAAATCGGGACTCAAAGGCTCTACCCCCAGTTTGCCGAAGACGCATTCGCAGTTCTTTACCAGCTGCATCTTGCCGAACTTGCGCGGGTCGTTGAAGTAGATGTTGGTGCCGTTATCCAGGTGAATTACGGTGCGGGTGTGGGGTGGGGGATTATCATGCCCCAGCATCAGCGAACCGCTCATTCGCATATGCATAATCAGCTTATATCCGCTTTCGAGATCGAAGATGAGGAACTTTCCACGCCTGTCCATGCCGGTTATTTTCTGATTTTTTATAATGTGCTCGAACTCCTCCCTGGACGGCTGCTGCAGTGTTTTCTCCCAGAGAAGCGTGACGCCTGTAATCGTTCGCCCGGTAACATGCGGGGCAAGGTCGTTTTTTATGGTTTCGACTTCAGGAAGCTCAGGCATTTGAATTCTCCATTAACTGTTTTTTGATAAAGAATTATAGCAGGAACAAGCACCAGCGTTCCGATTATCATGCTGGAAACCACGTCGCTTGCCCAGTGAGCCTGTAGATAGAGGCGTGAAAATCCCACCAGAGCTATCAATAATCCTGCCACTATTTGTAACAGGCATCGCCATGTTTTATTTTTTATAACCATCGGCAAAAAGTAGATGATCAACCCCATCAAAATAAAAATAAATATGGTATGCCCGCTGGGGAAGCTGTTTTCCAACAAATCATCTACCGGTCTCGGCCTGTCGATAAGGAACTTCAGAATATAACTGATGCATACCCCGATGTACGGTACGGCGACGATAAAAAGGGATTGCAACCGCTTTTTCATCAACCAGAATATCAATCCGATTGTCAGGCTCAATATTATACAATATGGAAAAGCCCCGAGGTACGAGATAAGCGGCATCGACCAGTCGAGGAAAGGCGACTGTATGTCGTTTATCCATGCGTTAACCGCCGAATCTGCGGGGAAGTTAATCCCTGAACATAAGGTTATAATGATAAATACCAGCAGGAAAAGGAGCATGGCATAAGCGATACGGTAGATGCTCAAGGATTACTCCATCTGTCCCCAGTTCTTGCCGGTCTTGGTCTCCACTTTCAGCGGAATGCTGAGTTCGATGGCTTCGGACATTATCTTTGCTGCCAGGGTGCGCATCTCGTCCATTTCGTCTTCCGGGACTTCGAAAATAAGCTCATCGTGCACCTGCAATAACATCGAGCTTTTCAGGTTGCGTTTCGCCATCTCCTGGTCCAGCTTGACCATGGCCACTTTGATGATATCGGCGGAAGTCCCCTGAACCGGCATGTTGATTGCCATGCGTTCGGCAGCCTCGCGCAGGTTGCGGTTGCTGGAATTTATCTCGGGAATGGAGCGTCTCCTGCCCAGTATCGTCTGGACATATCCCAGTTCGCGCGCCTGTTTCTTGGTTCCTTCCATGTATTCTCTGACGTGCGGGTATTTCTCGAAGTAGGCGGTGATGAATTTCTCAGCTTCCTCGCGGCTGAACTCGGTGGCCTGTTCCAGCCCGTAGCCGCTCATGCCGTAAATCACCCCGAAGTTGACGGTCTTGGCCAGCCGCCGCATATCAGGGGTGACCTTATCCTTTTCAACCCCGAAGAGTCTGATAGCTGTATCAGTATGTATGTCCCCGTCGTGGTGGAATGTCTTTAAAAGCTCGGGGTCCTGCGAAAGGTGCGCCAGCACTCTCAAATCGATTTGTGAATAGTCGGCAGAGAGCAGTTCGTAACCGGGTGGGGCAACAAATGCCTGCCTGATTTCCTTACCCTGCTCGCCGCGCACGGGTATATTTTGCAGGTTGGGGTCGCTGGATGAAAGCCTTCCAGTCGTGGTTTTCGTCTGGTTGAAGCTGGTGTGCACGCGCCCGGTTTTCTGGTTGACCAGACCCGGCAGGGCATCGACATAGGTCGATTTCAGTTTGGTCAACTGGCGGTATTCCAGAATCAGTTCTATGATGGGGTGCTGTCCCCTCAGTTCCTCCAGAACCGAGGCGTCGGTGGAAAATCCGCTTTTGGTCTTGCGGGCTGCCGGCAGTTTGAGTTCCTGGAAGAGGACGGGGCTTAACTGTTGCGTCGAGTTGATGTTGAAACGGCGTCCTGCTTTCTGGTAAATTTCGTCTTCCAGTTCCAGCAACCTCTTACCGAGTCTCCTCGACATATCTCCGAGCAGGTTTACATCCAGAGCGACCCCTTTTCTTTCCATCTTCATCAGGATAGGTACGAGCGGCATCTCAACGTCGGCAAAGAGCTGCCACAAACCCTGTTCTTTCAGTTCCGTGCCTAAGAGTCTATCCAGCCTGCCGGTATTATCGGCATCGGCGCAGGCATATTTGCCGGCAACGGATACCTCCACCTGCGACATGTTTATCTGTTTCTTGCCGGAGCCGATAAGCTCGGTGATATCCGTCATTTCGATTCCAAGCCGGTTGAAAGACAGAGATTTTAATCCCAGCGATTTCTCTCCCAGAAGGTAAGCGGCTATCATCGTATCCGAGACCAGGTTGTTTACCGTTATTCCGTATTCCGCCAAGATTTCCATATCGAACTTGGCGTTGTGGGCGATTTTTGCTATCTTATCGTTTTCAAAAACGGGTTTCAGTTTCTCGATGACCTGTTCCACTGGCAACTGCTGAACTATTTCAAGATAGCGGTGTCCTACGGGGATATAATAGGCTTCCCCTGTGGTGGGAGAGAGGGAGATGCCTACCAGTTGTGCCGTGAGTGTATTCAATCCGGTAGTCTCGGTATCGAAAGCGAAAGAACCTTTTTCTTTAAGCCTTTTTCCAAGTTTATCCAGCGCTTCGACTGAGCATACTATGTTATATTGAATCTCGGCTTTTTCAGACATGTCGAAACTGAGCTGCGGGCATTCCGTTTTCTCTGTTTTTGCGCTTTCCGCTCCCGGAAGCCGTGATAACAGCTTCGAAAAATCCAGTTCATGGAAGAAAGCCACAGCTTTACTACGGTCAAAGTTATCGATATCGCAGGTATTAAGGTCGAGCTCGATCGGCATATCGGTGGCAATGGTAGCCAGCACCTTGCATTTATGTGCTATTTCCTCGTTTTGCTGCAATTTCTCGCGCAGTTTAAGAGGGGTCACTTCATCTATGTGTTTATAGATATCTTCAACTCCACCGAAGGTCTGAATCAGCTTTACGGCTGTCTTTTCGCCGATGCCGTTCACGCCGGGAATATTATCCGATTTATCTCCTACCAGTGCTTTCAGGTCGGCTATATGTTCAGGGGGTACTCCATATCTCTCGTTGACGGTTTCTTTTTCATAAAGTGTCGTATCCCCGAAGGTGTGCTGGGGTTTCGGATAGAGCACTTTTACACTTGGCGATACCAGCTGCATGGCATCGGCATCGCCGGTAACGATGACGCTCTCTATTCCTTTTTCGGTTGCCTTTTTGCTGAGCGTGCCGATGACATCGTCCGCCTCATATCCATCCATTTCGAATATGGGAATATTAAAAGCGGCTGCCAGTTCCCTGGCTCTTGCCAGCTGGCTGACGAGGTCGTCCGGCGTCGGCGGGCGGTTGGCCTTGTAGTCCTCGAACATTTCCTTGCGGAAGGTGGGAGCCTTGCGGTCGAAGGCGATGGCATAGTAACCCGGCTTCAGGTCGTTCAATATCTTTAGTAGCATATTGGTGAAGCCGTAAACGGCGTTTATCGGCTCGCCGGTTTTTTTAACGGTCAGGGGCGGCATGGCATGATAGGCGCGGTGCACCAGGGCATTGCCGTCGATAAGCAGTATCTTTTTCATAGCCTTATTATAACAGAGTGGGGAGGGGAGTGTTTTTGGTTTTTATTGTGTGGTATTGCCGATTTTTTGAGATAGCGGGGATTTATTGAATCATTGGTGCATTGTTTACGGGGATTTCTTTCTGCCTTTTTTCAACCGCCTGCATATCCCATTTTCTTCTTCTGTAAAGCGAATTCAGACGGGCTATGAAAACAGCTTTATTGAACGGCTTTACTATGTAGTCGCTGGCGCCTGCATCGAATGCCCGCACCAGCGTATCCATCTCCTTATCGTCGGACAGGACGATAATCGGCACGTCGGAATCGTCTCGTATTATGTCTATCAAGTAAAAGCAGGGGGTGTCCGAAATGTTGATATCGAGTACGACGATATCAGGGCAACTGCCGTTTTTAACCGATTCCAGGCATTGTTTGCCGGAACCGGCAATCGATAATTCCCAATCCGGCTGGTGAATATTCAGCATCTTCTGGATGTATCCGGTTTCTTCTATGTCGCTGCTGGCAATCAATATTTTCATTATTCTTTACCCGGCTGCTGCATTGTTTCTTTAAAAGAATAGCATATCGGTATATCTAAGTCAATATACCGATACTTCTTTAATTAATATTGGATGTGAAGAAATTGGTTTGCACATTCACTTTGCTGCGGCTCGACAGGCTGAGGCACTCGTTCAGCTTTTGTTTTGGAGGGAAGTTAGCGTCTATAAACATCGTATATCTTGATACGGCATATGCGGATTGCCGGTTATGACAACATGGCTATTTTACGACAGGGTAGTCTTCACTCTGCCATTTATTGATGCCGCCCTGCATATTATAGACTTCCGTAAATTCCAGCTTTTCCATAATTTTCATCACTGCTGCGCTGCGGCTGCCGGTGCGGCAATATATAAGGTAGGTCTTGTTCTTGTCAAAAGTGTTCAGCGTCTCTTCGAAATCGTCGGCATAATAGTCTATGTTGACGGCATTTTCTATGTGCCCCGAGTTATATTCTGATTCGGTGCGTACATCTAGTATGACGAAATCTGGATTGTCTTTGTTATCCTGAACAAGGGTATGGGAATCGCCGGCGCTTATATTCATAAATCCTTCACTTGCATATGTATAGCACGATATAGATGAAATGGCTAAAATTGCTGTCAGTACCGGGAATGTGAGTTTCCTAATCCTGTCCTTCTTTGTACTCATAGGTCTGCCCCTGTTCCGCATCGCCTGTTTTTTCAACCTCGATGGTGCATTCGGTTATCAGTGCGGCAAAGGCTCCGATGGCTGCCAGAACCGGGGCGGCCAGAATTCCTGCCACTGCTATGGGAGCTCCTACGGATAAGGGAATCTCCAGAATAGTCTTGTCGTTGTGAATGATGCGTACTTTTCTGATGTTGCCTTCGTGTATAAGCTGCTTGATTTTGGCTAGCAACTCGTCGCCGGATACCGTGAATCTTTCGCTGCTCATAGCTTTAATCCTTTAAGTTATAATCCGATTAAAACATATTAATCGAACGGATATTCAGTGTCAATAGGCATTGATTACCTAATCCCTAACCCCTCTCCGCTTACAGAGAGAGAAAAGTCATACCTCCTTCTCTGAAATCGGAGAAGGGGGCAGGGGAATGAGGTTTGACACCTTAACCCCAAAATAGAGAAGCGAAGTCTTGTATGCGGATAAAAGTCATTGTTCACGAAGCGGGATTCATGATATACTTTGAGCATATTGATAAATAAAGGTGTTTATTGAAGGGTAAGGATTTATTATCGGCGACAGACCTGAGTAAGGAAGATATTCAACTGCTCCTGTCAGATACGGAAGAACTGAAGGGCAGGGGATGGAATTCATCTCTCAACGGCAAGGTGCTGGCTCTTTTATTCGAAAAACCATCGTTGAGAACTCGTGTCAGCCTTGAACTGGCCATGCATCAACTGGGCGGCAAGGCGATATATTTATCTCCTGCCGAGGTCGGTTTGGGCAAACGTGAGTCTATCAAAGATGTCGCCTGTGTGCTCAGCCGTTTCGTGGATGTCATCGCTGCGCGGACTTTCAGCCATAAAACCGTGGAAGAGCTGGCGGAATATGCCAGCGTACCGGTAATAAACGCTCTTTCCGATTTCGAACATCCATGCCAGGCGCTTGCCGATGTCTTCACCATCTATGAAAAGAAGGGTGAATTCAGGGATTTGACCGTGGCCTATATCGGCGACGGCAATAACGTTGCCAACAGCCTGATGCTGGTAGCTGCCATGTGCGGTATGAATTTCAGAGTCGCTTCCCCGAAGGGGTATAAGGTGGAGGAAAGCATTTTGCATCTGGCACAAGGATATGCGGCGGAGAGCCGTGTTGAAGTTGTTTGTACCGAAGACCCGCGAATGGCGGTATCCGGTGCCGATGTCGTCTATACGGATACATGGATAAGCATGGGACAGGAAGAAGAAGCCGAAAAGCGGCGCAGGGCATTCGAAGGTTATCAGGTAAACAGTGCGCTTATGTCACTGGCTAAAAAGGGAGCAATATTTATGCATTGCCTGCCGGCGCACCGCGGTGAAGAGGTTTCCGATGAAGTAATGGATAGCGCCGCTTCGGTGGTTTATGAACAGGCAGAGAACCGCATGCATGTTGCCAAGGCATTGCTGCTTTATCTGCTCGGTGGCATGGAAATACCGCTGTCAGGTTATCGATAAGAGGGGGTTAGTTGATATGTTTGCGACCATACTCTCCCGCGGTTGGCCTTTAGTTGTTATCACTGCTCTGGCTGTAGTGGGTATTTTGCTGGAATGGCCTGTTGAAGCGCTGGCTACAACGATGGGTGTCATTCTTGTTATCGGGCTGGTTACTATCGGTGTCGGTGCCAGGGAAAAGGAACTGGAGCGCACATCGCAGAAACTTAAAGAGCTTGCCGGATATTTTGTGCGCAGATTCATGGCTGATTCCTCGCAGTCTATTTTCGTTATTATAGACAGCCTGTTTAAAACCGATAATCCCAAAATATGGGAATGGGCGCGTGCCTGCGATATGTCTGCCCGTGTTTTTAACTCCTGGGTCAACGGGCTTATCACCCGCCTCGAGACCGATACCAAGACCGGCAGGTTCAGCATATATCTTCGCAGTTATACCAATGAACTATGGATGATAAATAATTTGTATTATGAATATATAGAACAGTTTTGTGAGATTGCTGAAAAAATCGAGGTTCCCGAAGAAACGAAGGAACAATACGTTAAATTCGTGGTCGAATACAATACTTTTATCGCTCAGTTTCGTGAACTGATATCAGAAATGAGGAAGGTTGCCCGTACCGAAATCGAGCCGCCCAGCATAAAGACAGCCAGGGAATTGGCGGTAATTCCGGTGCAACAACCTTCTTTGAAAAATAAAAAATAATTAATCCGTCTATTTATCCTATAAAATCGTTTGAATTTAGAGCGGGGGATGTTTGGAGGTGGTCTTGACAAGACCGGTTGTGGCGATTGTCGGCAGACAAAACGTAGGAAAATCCACTCTACTTAATCGTCTGGCAGGCAAGCAGATATCTATAGTAAGCGATGTGCCCGGAACTACGCGTGACCGTATAGCCGTTAACGTTCCGTGGCAGAGCAGGGAATTCACTGTTGTGGATACCGGAGGATTGGAAACCATCCCCGGTTCCGATATGGCACAGGCCGTTAACCGGCAGGTTGCGACGGCGATGGGTGAAGCAGACCTTATCATCTTCCTCGTGGATATCAAAGACGGGGTAATCCCGTCCGATCTGGAGATAACGGAGCTGTTGCGCGGCTCTAAAAAACCTGTAATGCTGGTGGCCAATAAAGCCGATAACGATAAACTGATTTCCAATGCGGTCGATTTCTTTCAACTCGGGTTGGGAGAGCCGATGATAATCAGTGCTTATCATGGACTGGGTATTTCAGACCTGCTGGATAAAATCATTTCCATGCTGCCGGATGCGCCTGAAGTCAGCGTGTCTCTTGAGAATGTGCTGAAGATAGCTATCGTCGGCAGGCCGAATGCCGGTAAATCGATGCTGCTGAACGCGCTTCTGGGAGAGGAGCGTGCTATTGTCAGTGATGTTCCGGGCACAACCCGCGATGCCGTAGATACGCCACTTGACTTTATGGGGCAAAATGTGTTAATTATTGATACAGCAGGTGTACGGCGGAGAGGCCGTATAGACCCTGGTGTTGAACAATATAGTGTGTTGCGCTCTTTTCGGGCGATAGACAGAGCGGATGTCGTTTTACTGGTTCTCGATGCCACAGAACTGGTTGCTGCGCAAGATATGCATATAGCAGGGTACGTTCAACAGGAAGCCAAGGGTATAATAGTGCTTGTCAACAAGTGGGATTTAGCAATGGATTTAACCGCTGCTGAGTGTGAGAAATATATCCGGGGTAAGATGAAGTTTTTATCTTATGCCCCGATTCTTCAGATATCGGCTAAATTGAAACAGGGAACGGATAAAATAATTCCCTTAGCCTCACGAATATATAAAGAGAGACATAAAAGAATACCAACCGGTGAACTGAACAGTTTCATACAGCGTGTGGCGGCAACCCATGCTCCCCCGAGAAAAGGTGCCAAGCAGTTAAGTTTATTTTATGCTACTCAGGCTGAAACGAATCCACCGACATTCGTATTCTTTGTCAACGATGCCAGGCTGGCCCATTTTTCCTATAAACGCTATCTTGAGAATAACCTGCGTGAAGCTTTTGGTTTTGACGGAACACCTATTCAACTTATATTTAAACCAAGGGGTGAGCAATGTTAATAGCCAAGTTTATCCTTGTAGCTTTTATCGGATACCTGTTGGGTTCTATCCCTTCCGGGGTGATTGTCAGTAAGCGCAAGGCCAAGATAGATATCAGGGATTATGGTAGCGGGAAAACCGGCGGCACCAATGTCTTGAGAACGCTTGGCAGGAAATCTTTCATCCTTGTAGCCACCCTCGATATCGCAAAGGGTGCACTGGCAGTAGTTATTGGCGGTGTTATAATCGGCACCGATTCTATTGCAATCGGTGAATATGGCTACCTTGGATTGGTCTTTGCGCAGGCGCTGGCAGGTCTTGCCGCAGTTGTCGGTCATATTTGGCCTATTTTCGTGAAATTCAGGGGGGGGAGAGGAGTCGCCACTTTTATCGGGGGGCTGCTTGCCCTGTGTCCTGCCGCGGGCATTTTTGGAGGAGAGGCGCTTATTATTACGGCCGGCATCAGCGGTTTTGTCTCGCTGGGCTCCATAATCGGTATGGTAGGGGCTTATGCCATTCTGATTCCGCTTACCATAATGTATGGTTTCCCGATAGAATATTTAATGTATGTTTTGCTGGGCACGCTGCTTATTATTTTTATGCATCGTGACAATATCAAGAGATTGCTTTCCGGTAAGGAACGGAAGCTGGGGCAGAAGGCAGAGCATGTTGAGCCTAAAAGCGGGCACAATCCCGGCGATTCCATGATTGATATTTAGAAATCGTTCGATAATAAATTATTATGCCGAAAGTTGCAATAGTAGGGACTACCGCCTGGGGAATTACCCTGGGGATGGTGTTGTCCAGTAAGGGGTTAGATGTCAGGTTATGGGCAAGGACTGAAGAAGAGGCTGAAAGGTTAATCAAAAAAGGTCCTGACTCAAGGCAGCTTCCGAACGTTGTATTTCCACCCCAGTTAACTGTCACCAGTTCTCCTAAAAAAGCTTTATCGAGTGTCGTTGCCGTGTTGCTGGTCGTTCCCTCACAGACCATGCGGCAGAACCTTCTTGCGGTAAAAAATCATATAACCGATACGATGCTTATTATAAATGCTTCCAAAGGGCTGGAATACGGTTCCAACAAGCGCATGACCCAGGTTATAGCTGAAGAACTCCCTGTTGAATGTCATCGTAATATTTGTGTCCTCTCCGGGCCTAATCTGCATAAGGAAGTTCTTGCCGGGTTGCCGGCTTCGGCGGTTATAGCGGCTGAAGATACCGCAATCGCCAGGAAAGCGCAAAAACTGCTTGCCGCTCCCAATTTTCCCATCTATACGAATAACGATGTCATTGGGGTGGAGTTAGGGGGGGCACTGAAAAATGTCATAGCGCTCGGAGCTGGTATGGTCGACGGATTGGGGTACGGGGATAACGCCAAGGCGGCGTTCATTACTAGGGGGTTGACGGAAATGGCCGCTCTCAGCCTTGCACTGGGGGCTAATCCGATGACGCTTTCCGGTTTATCGGGGTTGGGGGACCTTATCGCTACTTGTGCCAGTCCTTTGAGCCGCAATCACTATGTCGGCGTGGAGTTGACCAAGGGGCGCAAGCTGGAAGAAATTACTTCTACTATGGCGGGAGTTGCCGAAGGGGTTGCCACGACGGCTGCCGTAAACGACATGGCCAAAAAACTGAACATCGAAATGCCGATTGCGGAAAAGATGTACCAGGTTATGTATAACGGCGCCGATGCCAAACAGGTGATTACAGAACTGCTGGGCGCTAAAGGCAGGCATGAGCTTGCCGGAAGGCGCTGGGACTTCAAGAGGTTTTTCAGACGCCCCGGTAGAAATAATCATCCCAACGGTCAGTAACTGATTAATCCTCTTTATTATCAGTCTTTATATCAATCCAGATTAGCAGTCTATGGCAGTCAATCCGATTTTTCATCAAATCTAATGCCCCAGATATTGAATTCCGGCTTGCCGGAATTCAATCCCGAGTCATCGGGACTTCATTCGACCACCACGAATTCAGTATGACAATAACTCAAACGTCTTTGCGAGGACGCCATAGGCGAACGAAGCAATCCCTTTGAATTAATAACTACGTTAGTCTGGTTTAGTAAAAAGGGGAAAAATTCCGCTAGCCATCTTGTCCTGAAGCGACAGCGTAGGAGAGTTTATCGAAGGGTCAAACGAGCGGAATTGACATGTCTATATCATCACAGCTGCTATGGTTCTCCCCAAGAGTCGGGAATTATAGAGATAATTAAAATCCCTCATCAGTCTCGCATTGCTCGACAGCTTCCCCCGAGGGAAGCCGTTTAATTGCCTTCCCCTTGGGGAAGGTGGCAGACCGATTTATCGGGATGACGGATGAGGGATTATTTCAAAGCGAATGGCAAATCCTTCTCTCTGCTGATGGCTGTAAAAGAGGGATTTTAGCTGAAATTCTTCTTCCCCGATACCATAATACTTGGTCTGTTTTCGATAGGGATTTGATAACAGCCCGGTTTATTTCTTATCATCGAAAGCAAAGCTTTTTTCGAGCTCTTCGAATAGTTTGCGCTGTTCTCTGGTAAGCTTTTCCGGTGTTACCACAGACAGCCTGACAAGCTGGTCGCCTTTAGCGTTGCGGCGCAGGTGTTGAATGCCCTTGCCTTTAAGCGTGAATATTTTGCCGGACTGGCTGCCCGCCGGCACTTTCAGCTTTTCATTTCCGTAAAGGGTGGGAATGTCTACTTCTGTACCGAGTGCTGCCTGGGCGAAGTTGATCTGCAGGTCGTATATAACGTCTGTCTCATCCCTGGTGAAAAACGGGTGCGGCTGCACTTCTATTGCCACGTAAAGGTCGCCCGCCGGGGCTCCTTTTTCGCCGATGTCGCCCTGTCCGTTCAGTTTCAGATTGGTGCCGTTATCGATTCCTGCCGGCACTTTCAGCTTCATGGTATGTTCGTTTCTTTCCCTGCCGCCGCCCTTGCATTTGGGGCAGGGGTCGGTGATGACTCTGCCTTCTCCGTTACACTTCGGACAGGTAGTTATATTGGTGAACTGTCCGAAAAGACTTTGCTGTACACGCTTGACCTTTCCGTTGCCGTTGCATTCGGTACAGCGGCTGGGCTGGCTTCCAGGTCTGGCTCCGGTGCCGTTGCAATTCGAGCATTGTTCCGAACGGTTTATCCTGATGTCTGCGCTGCAGCCGAGTGCAGCTTCTTCGAAAGTAATCGTTATCTTCTGGTGCAGGTCGGCTCCGCGCCTGACTCCCCGCTGTCCGCCGCCTCCGCTGAAGGCATCGAAAAAGTCCTCGAAAATACTGCCGAAGCCTCCGCCGAAACCGAAATCGCCGAATCCCTGTCCGAAAGAACCGTCGACGCCTGCATGTCCGAAGCGGTCGTAAGTGGCACGTTTTTCATCGTCGGAGAGAATGCTGTAGGCTTCATTCAATTCCTTGAATTTGGCTTCGGAATCGTCGCTCTGGTTATGGTCCGGGTGATACTGGAAAGCTAATTTTCGAAAGGCTTTTTTTATCTCGTCGGCACTGGCGTTTCTGTCGATACCGAGAACTTCGTAATAATCCCTTTTTGATGCCATGTTAGATAATCCCTGCCCTCTTATTCAGTAAGATATAACCCGTTATAAAAAAGGGGCATCGCCCCTTTCTGGTTAACCTTACTATTATATATCATATAGCTTCAAATACTCCAGCAAATGATCTGTTACATTAATCAATCCTGGTTGCATCTGTTCTTATACCCCTTTCCCGATACATCGGGGCTCAGGGCTAGCGGAAACTGTCCGCTGGAAAAAGGGGAGCGGAATTAATTTATCTGTTAAAATTCCGCTCCCCTTGAATTTTAAAGGAGGATATTATACCTCGCGGAACTCCCCTTCCACGGTGCCTTCGTCATCTTTTTTGGGCGGCTCTTCTGTTGAGGCGCTTTCACCGCCCTGTGCAGCCTGTTCTCCCTGTTGCCCGTATACTGAGGCCCCCGCCTTCTGCATGACTTCGGAAAGTTCCTGGGCTTTCTGGTTGATATCCTGGATATCCGAACCCTGAAGTGCCGTGCGTACAGCCGTTACTTTATCCTCGATTTCTTTCTGTGTCTCGGCCGGAATCTTGTCTTTATTGTCTTTCAGCATCTTTTCGGCGCTGTAAGCCATGTTATCGGCGTTGTTCTTCGCCTCTACCTCTTCCTTTCTCTTGACGTCTTCCGAAGCATGGGCCTCGGCCTCGCGCTGCATCTTGTCTATATCCTCTTTGCTGAGACCGCTGGAGGCGGTAATGGTAATCTTCTGCTCCTTGCCGGTGCCCTTGTCTTTGGCCTTGACGCTTAGTATGCCGTTGGCATCGATATCGAAACTGACCTCGATCTGCGGTACGCCTCTCGGGGCCGACAGTATGCCATCCAGCATAAAACGGCCCAACGTCCTGTTATCGGCTGCCATGGGGCGTTCGCCCTGCAGGACATGGATTTCAACGCTCGGCTGGTTATCCGCCGCAGTGCTGAAGACCTGTGTTTTGGAAGTAGGGATGGTCGTGTTGCGGTTGATTAACGGTGTGGCAACTCCGCCCAATGTCTCGATACCCAGTGTCAGCGGAGTAACGTCCAGCAGTAATACATCCTTGACCTCTCCCTTTAATACGCCGGCCTGTATGGCGGCGCCGACAGCTACTACTTCGTCCGGGTTGACTCCTTTATTGGGTTCTTTCCCGAAGAATTTCTTCACCTTTTCCTGCACCAGCGGCATTCTTGTTTGACCGCCGACCAGCACTACCTCGTCTATCTGGGCGGCAGTTTTACCGGCATCGGTAAGAGCCTGTTTGCAGGGAAGCATCGTTTTTTCCACCAGGTCCATTACCAGTTGTTCCAGTTTGGCCCTGGTCAACGTTATATTCAAATGTTTAGGCCCGCTGGAATCTGCCGTGATGAACGGGAGATTAACCTCTGCTTTTTGAACGCTGGAAAGCTCGATTTTTACCTTTTCTGCGGCTTCCTTCAAACGCTGTAAAGCCGTCTTATCGCCCGATAAGTCGATGCCCTGGTCTTTCTTGAACTCGTCGATTAACCAGTCCATGATTCTCTGGTCGAAGTCGTCGCCGCCCAGATGGGTGTCTCCGTTGGTCGATTTAACCTGGAAGGTCCCGTCTCCGATTTCGAGTATGGATACATCGAACGTACCGCCGCCGAGGTCGTAAACGGCGATGGTCTCATCCTTCTTTTTGTCCAGTCCGTATGCCAGAGAAGCAGCGGTCGGTTCGTTGATGATTCTCAGTACATTCAGTCCTGCAATCTTTCCGGCGTCTTTGGTTGCCTGTCTCTGGGCATCGTTGAAGTAAGCCGGCACGGTGATTACCGCATCGGTAACTTTTTCTCCCAGATAAGCCTCGGCGTCAGCCTTGAGTTTTTGCAGAATCATGGCCGAGATTTCGGGAGGAGTATATTCCTGTCCCCCCATAGCCACCTTAACTTCATTGTTCGGCCCTTTGACTACTTTATAGGTCTTTCGCTTGGCGTCTTCTTCTACGGGAAGTTCACGCCCGGCCGGTTCACCCCATTTACGCCCCATAAAACGCTTGATGCTGTAGATGGTATTTTCCGGGTTGATGATAGCCTGCCGTTTGGCTATCTGCCCGACCAGCCTTTCGCCGGATTTACTGATTGCTACGAATGAAGGAACGGTGTTTCCTCCTTCGGATGAAGGAATGACAACCGGTTCTCCCCCCTGCATCACGGCTACTTCGCTGAAAGTTGTTCCCAAATCGATTCCTATAGCTTTTGCCATTTTTTAAATCCTCCTTAAATTACCTCATACAAAAAATTTTCTGTTTATTAATATATAAAAATGTATTATTTGTTCCCGTTGCCGACCGATACTATGGCCGGTCGAATTACCTTGTCATACAGTTTGTAACCTTTCTGCAATTCATCGATTATCATGCCGTCTTCACCATCGACATGTAACGCTGCTTCATGTACATTGGGGTCGAATTTTTCTCCCCCTGTTTTGATTGCCGTGACTCCCTGCGATTCCAGGCAGCTGTTGAACTTGCGTTCTATCAGCCTTATCCCTTCCACCCATGGTATTTTATTTATATCCTCTGGAACAGAGGACAGAGCCCTTTGCAGATCGTCGAGTACCGGCAGCAGCCCGAGTATCAGCATCGTATTGCCGAACTTGATGGTGTCTTCCTTTTCCTGCTCGCTGCGCCGCTTGTAATTGACGAAATCGGCCTGTGTTCTCTTCCAGTTGTCGAGATATGTCTCGGCTTTGTTTTTCTCTTCCGACGCCGCTGTTTCGTTTTTCTCTGTTTCTGCGGTCTTGTTTATCGGCTCTTTCTCTGTTGCCTGTGTTTTTTCTTCATCATTTAGTTCTTCTGGCTTTTTGTCTTTAGTCATTACTACTCTCCGGAATATTAGTTGTTTTGCATCTTCTTCCTGGTGTTCTGGGGTTCCCTGCCGTAAAGGTCCGAGACCAGCTTGCTCATCATCGATGACATAAAGCCGATGGCCGAAATGGTCCTGGCATAATGCATGCGGGTAGGGCCAACCACTCCGATAGTACCTACGGCCTCATCGGGTATTCCATAATGGCTGAGCACGACGCTGAAATTCTGTATGGATTCAGACCTGTTCTCTTTTCCTATGATTACCTGAACTCCGTATTCGTTAAGCTTGTTGTTCATCATCGCTTCTATCAGTTTCCTCTGTTCGACCAGTCCCATCAGGTTGACCAGCCGGTTTCCTGTATTGAATTCAGGTTGATTCATGAGATAATGCAGTCCGTCTATATAAGAATTTTCATGGCTGCGCTCGTCTTCTGTTCTCATCAACTTGATGACGCAATCGGCCACCCTTTGCTCGCCGGGGGAAAGCTGCAGCCTTTTCTCCGCTATCTGCGAAGCAGAGAGTCCCGCACAGTTTTTCACCATCTTGTCGGCGATAACCCTCAGTTCTTCCTGCGTTACAGGTTGTTCGAAGTTAACCAGTTGCTGCCGTACGGTAGCCCCGCGCAGTACCAGCACCGCCAGTGCCAGATGCTCCTGCAGTGAAACCAGTTCCATGTGCTTAAAACGGCATGACGGCGGCTTGGGCGAGGTCATGATGGCTATATTCTGAACGCGTTGTGACAGCAGAGTTACCGCCAGGGAAAGCCATTGCTCCAGGTTTTCCTCGACTTGATGGAACAGGTGGCTGATAAGGCGCTGTTCTTCTATAGGCAGCTCTACATAGTTCAGGCTCTCCACATAAAAGCGGTAGCCTTTATCGGAGGGTACACTGCCTGCGGCATGGTGCGGGCGGATTATATATCCCTCGTTTTCCAGTGTTACCATTTCATTGCGTATGGTTGCCGAACTGATATCCAGCCCGCAATCGTTAACCACGCTTGCCGATGATACCGGCATCGCTCTGGAGATATACTGTCTGGTTATGGAGCTGAGTATTGCTGCAGTCCTGTTGTTCAATTCTCCAACCTCCGTTAGCAATCTATGCCTTAGATTGCTAAAGACACTTTAATTTATCATTTTTAAGGCTGCTTGTCAAGAGACTTTAATAATTTTTTATAAACTATCGATTATTTTTCACTGGCGTTATAAGTTATTGGGTAATCGATTATATATAAGATCGGAGAGAAGAGAATGCTTTTAGTACCCCCCCTTTTTAACTTACCTTACTTAATTCACAGACAGTAAGGTAGTGGGAAGTTTATTAATTTTTTGAACGAAGGCATCGTTACCCTATTGACAATCTGCAATATATTGCCATACTATCATGTTTATCTAATCGAATATTTTTAGAGGAGGCACAAAAAATGAGCGCTCCTAAAATTATCGGCGCAGTTCTGCTCAGCCTTGTTCTTTTTATTTCCCTCTGTGTTTTCAGCGCTGCTTTAACGGTAAAGATGACTGCTTTAAACGCTTCTTATGTTACATCGCTGGTCGATGATATTCCAGTTGTGGATATTATAGAGGAAGCTGCGGAACAGGCGGATATAGAGGATTCTGAACAATTCGATATAATTAAAGGTGTCGTCAGCGATAATGAAGCGGCGATAAAACAGCGGATAATCGTATTTATCGATGCTGTTTATGACTATCTGAATTCAAAGAGCGAAGACATCGACCTGGTTCGGTTGCTGGGGGACACGGTTCTCGATGCCGATTTTGCCGTATCGACGGTTGACAGCATGGATTTGAAGCCGCTTCTCGAAGACTTTATCGAAGATATTATTGCAGATGAAGATTTGCCGGCTGGCATCTCGTATGATGAGTATATAGACGATATTGCGGCTGATATCGAACCCTGGGCGAAAGAACAGGCGGGTATTGTTATTCCTCCCGCATTCGATTATGTTTTGGGTAACAGCGATACATTCAATGTAACGGTTTCTCTGGATGATTTGAAAGAAACGCTTAAAATTTATCTTAAACAATCGTTTTTGTCGTCTCCGCCGCAGTTGTATCAGGGGTTATCCCAGACCGAACTGGAACAAACATTCGATGTTTTATTCGAGGTGTCATCTGCCGATATTCCATCGTCATATACTTTCGATGAGGGGCTTTTTACCGATGAAGACGGGACTTCACTGAATGTTGATTTGACGGAAGCCGAACGGAATCTCAGCGACTCCAGGGAGGGAATCAGGATCTTCAATGTCTCATTTGTGCTGCTGGTAGTATTGATACTGCTTCTTGCAGCGGGAATCATTTTACTTTACCGCAATACCAAATGGGCTGCTCTCAATCTGGGGATAGTTTCCTCTGTCTTCGGTTTCGGCCTTCTGATTTTTTATTTCGGTTCTCTGTGGGGGATTCGGGATTTCGTAAAACAGCAGGAAATCTCGTCCTATCCTGCAATTCAGGATTGGTTGATACAGAAAACTTTCGACTCGCTGTTCCCGCTGCAAATCCTCTTTATCGTCTTTATTGTCATCGGAATTGCGCTGCTGGCGCTGTTCTTTATCTATTACAGGCGGCAGAAGCTGGATGCGTCGTCAATATATAATGAAAAAATCGAATATAACGAAGACGATAAGAATAAGCCGGTTGACTGAGAAAGAGCCTTTTGATAGGGGATAAGAATCTGGCAGTTCCGGTTATGTGACAACAATCTTCTTCAGTCTTGGAATTGAGGGAATTGTCAGCGTTTATTTAACCTTTTTGGTACAATATGCTATGCTATATAAATTCGGTAAAAGCTAACCGTTTATGGAGACTGAATGAAGCTTGGATTTTTAGAACTCGGCATCATCATTGCTGTGATTCTCGTTATATACGGTGTAACCCGCCTCTCCAAATTGGGGCAGGATACCAGCCAGCAGCAGACACGATATACCCCTGAAGAAGAGGCGGCAATAAGGGAGAAGAGGATTGCCATGCTTGCGGCGCAGGAGGCGGAGGACGAGAGAATCAGGCAAGCACGGCGTACGCGCGGAAGACTGCTGGGTTATATCCTCATCGGTGTGGGTATCCTGGTAGTATTTTACCTTCTTTTCATAGTTAAATGGGTAGCCACCAGCCCCCTGTGGATATGGGGAGTGGTTATCGCCGTCATCGGCATTGCGATAGTATATCTTACCAGACGCAGTTAATTTGGCTGTCGTATTGACACAAAACGGTGTCGATGTTACACTTCTTTTTCACTTTTAAAAAATACTTGTTTTATAATTGGTTGTATAGATGAATAAATTCGGTGTTATATACCACCCGTTGAACGAAGGCGCTTTATCGGTAGCCAGTAAAATCGAGGCGTTTTTAACGTCGCATGGTCTTTCTACGTGGCTCTGTTCTGCCTGGGATGGGGATTGTCTGAGACAAAATTTCCCGCAGATGGATTGTGCCATAACCGTCGGTGGCGACGGCACGATTCTGAGGACTGCACAGGCCATTGTACCACACGCGATTCCGATAATAGGCGTCAATCTGGGGAAAATCGGGTTTTTGACCGAGATAGCGCCGGATGCGGCAATAGAAAAAATCACCGAGCTTCTGGATTGTGGCGGCTGGATGGACGAACGGGACATGTTCGAAGCGACGTTGTTCGACAATCAGGGCAAAGAAGTCCGCAGTTTTTATGTGCTTAACGATATCGTCATTGCGCGCGGCGAAATCGCCCGCATAATAAATGTGCAGGTATCCATAGACGGAGAATCGCTGGCAACTTATAAATCCGATGGCGTAATCTGTGCCACAGCTACCGGCAGCACCGGATACTCGATGGCTACCGGCGGCCCCATCATGCATCCGCAGTCGTCCGATTACCTGCTGTCCCCCATAATGGCGCACATGAGCTTCGATAAGATACTTATCATTCCTTCCGGCTCCGTGGCGCGGTTGCAGGTTGTTGCTATTCATAAAGCCGTTTTGACCGTCGACGGACATATCAGTTTGCCTGTTGATGGAGGAAGTACCGTCGAGGTCAGGCACAGCGATGTGAAAACCCGTTTCCTGCGCCTTAATCCGAAGGTATTTTACAGCACGCTGGAAAGGAAATTAAAGAGGTAGACACATGGAATACATGGTAGAAAAGGCAAGAATCAGCGACGCCACCCAGATACATAAACTGGTGAATCACTTTGCAGCCAACGGCAAGATGCTGCCTCGCTCGCTTTCCGAGATATATGAAAACATCAGGGATTACTTTGTCATTCGTGAAAACGATGAAGTAGCCGCCTGTGTTGCGTTGCATATCAGCTGGGAAGATCTGTCCGAGGTGAAATCCATAGCGGTAACGGAGGAATATCAGAAACACGGCGTCGGGGAGAAAATGGTGCAGTCCTGTATCGATGAGGCTACGGAACTGGGGATAGATACCGTTTTTTGCCTGACCTACGTTCCCGATTTTTTCGCTAAATGCGGCTTTGAACTGGTAGACAAGAAAGAGCTGCCGCACAAGGTGTGGGGCGAGTGCTATCGCTGCCCCAAGTTTCCTGATTGCGATGAGTCCGCACTTATTTATCACATCAAGAAAGGGGAATAACATGCCGGAAGAAGTAATTTCCAGCAAGACTGTTTTTAAAGGTGAAATACTGAACCTGCGCATCGATGAAATACGCATGACGGACGGCAGCGTCGGCACGCGCGAAATCGTCGAACACGGAGATGCGGTGGCTGTCGTTCCCATCGACAGGGAAGGGAATATACTTCTGGTCAAACAGTACCGCAGAGCCGCCAGAAAGGATTTACTGGAAATTCCGGCAGGCGGAATCGAGCCGGGAGAAAATCCGGACGATACGGTCTGCCGCGAGATGCAGGAAGAAATCGGTTATTTACCTAAGAAGATAACGAAGATGGGTGGTTTTTACGCCTCGCCGGGTTACAATGAAGAATACCTGTACCTGTACCTGGCAACCGACCTCGTTCCCGCCAGATTACATGCCGAGGATACCGACAGCATAGAAGTGGTGCCGGTTCCCCTGAAGAAAATCACCGATTATATCAAGTCCGGCAAGATCTGCGATTCCAAGAGCATCGCCGGCATCCTTTACTATATGTTTATGAAGTAAAAACACTAGTTTTATTATTATCTAAGAGTTTTGGTTAATTTGGATAAAACAAAAAAAGCCGTTCGTGGTGAGCTTGTCGAATCCATAACGGCTTTACGAGAGAGAGAATTTAAATCCGCTCGTTTGACCCTTCGATAAACTCTCCTACGCTGTCGCTTCAGGACGAGAGGGCGAGCGGAATTTTTATTCTATGTATAAGATTAGTCTGACGTAATCATTAATTCGAGGCAAAAAGATTGCTTCGTCTTCCCTCTTTGATTTATATGAGATTCATTCGTCTTCGACTCAGAGTGACAGTGTAGAGGGACTTCTCACAAAGGCAATATTGTTCCCTAATCGAAATTGCCCGACATCTGTTTGCCGCCGAGAACATGGATATGCAGGTGGGCAACAAGCTGCCCGGCATCTTTGCCGCTGTTGACGACCAGCCTGTATCCTGTTTTATCCAACCCGCTATCTTTTGCTACTTTGTTGGCAATCTCAATCATGTTCCCCATCAGTTTATTGTCATTGGGAGTCAGGTCTGTCAGTGCGGCGATATGCTTTACCGGCACTACCAGCAGGTGGGTGGGGGTGAGAGGGTGGATATCTTTAAAAACGACGATTTCATCGTCTTTGTAGACGAAATTCCCGGGAATCTTTCCTTCTATTATCTTGCAAAAGATGCAATCTTCCATGATTATTTAACCTCCGTTTTGCGGTATGCTTCCCTGCCGGTTGCGTACAGGTCGTTTCCGTAGATATCGTTGGCGACGATGGCAGGCAGGTCTTCTATTTCAAGTTTCATGACGGCTTCTGCGGCAAGCTCTGGATAGGCGATGACTTCCGCCTTTTTGATGCATTTTGAGATTAAAGCCCCTGCGCCGCCGAAGGTGACGAAGTATACGGCATTGTATTTCTTAAGGGCTTGGATTACATCGGGAGAGCGGTTCCCCTTGCCGATTATGGCTCTCAAGCCCTGTGAAAGCAGTCGGGGGGTATATCCGTCCATCCGGCTCGATGTGGTCGGCCCGGCCGAGCCGATGACCTGTCCGGGGCGGGCGGGGGAAGGCCCCATGTAATAGATGGTTTGCCCCTTGATATCGAAAGGCAGCTTGTCGCCTTTTTCCAGCGCCTGCACCATTCTCAGGTGCGCCGCGTCTCTCGCGGTGTAGATAGTTCCCGAAATGAGCACCTTCGTTCCCGTTTTCAGGTCTTTTATTATTTTTTCGTCTATCGGCGACGTGATTTTCAGTGTTTCCATTTTTAACCTTATGCCTGCTTGTCTTAACGGTTTTTATTGTAGGTCAAGAGATGCAAATATTCAAATGATTTTATATTGTCATTGCGAAGAAGGAGTGTAAGCGACTGACGCGGTCCCGACATGTCGGGACTTCGCCTTCCCTGACGGGAATGGTCTCGCAATGGCAGTCGGGGAGGGACTGTCACTCTGAGTGAAACGAAGAGTCTAAATATATAGGGATAAGATCGCTGTGCTCTCTAAGAATGACAGGTCGGGATGAATTAACTGTGGAGGAGATGGATTTAATCGGTTTATATCCCTGTAAGTCTTTTTACAAATCTTTGTTTTATAATTGTTTGTTGTGTAATATCTATTAATATTAGCTATCTAACTGTCCCGATAACTTGATTAAGATAAAACTTTATTTCATGTAATTATAGGTATCAAGTAGTATTATTATGCGAATACTTTAATCCCTTCCTTCTCTAAATACCTCTCAATTTCAGTTCTATTGGGTAGATCATTTGGAATAACTCCGTTACTTACACATAATAATTCTACACCGACAGGCATTCCATCAGCATCATAGTCAACATATCTAAGTTCGTCTATTTGCTTAGTATATTCAACGGGTGCATCTGTAATATATATGTAAATTGCATCTGCTGCCTTATCATGTTCTGCCTTCTTGATCATAATTAATCTCCTAAAAATAATACTGTAACTATTTGTTTATTCTGCGGGTTTAATACAACATGTAAAGTTCTTCCGTTACTATGGTCAGACTGGAAAATAGAATAACCGCAATTATTAGAAAATTGTACCGAAGGACAGTCTAAACAGCTTTGTATATCATCTTTCTTTATCCCCCTTTGAGCCATACGTTTCAAAGCATGAGGACATATTGTATAAGCTTCATTATTAAAATAAACAAACGCCACTAACCATTTCCAATAAACAATATTCGCAATATATATTTGCTTCACTATATTACTTGTAGCACTTGACATTTGTCAATATACTGTCAGCGTCCATAACATATTGGACTTTTTAGGGGATATAAAATTATCCAAATAATAGCGCAAAGGAGGGATTTTGCCAATGCTGCGGTGAGGTCTCTC